>CAJWBQ010000013.1 GCA_913020115.1 uncultured Cellvibrionales bacterium | reverse complement strand
GTAACGCTAAAAAACTCTTGTCCAGCCACTAAGGAATGCGTCATGTTAGAAACGCTAGGGATGTTATTTTTAGGTTTGGTCTTGTTGCTAGGCTTCTTCGGTATTCGTTTTTATCTTCGTGTAAAGTCGGCGATTAGGGAGGCGGCCCCTATCAGTGCGTTGGTGGATATACTGCCGCCATTTCAATGCATTTTGGACGAGAGCGGGCGAGACAACTGGCAGGGTTTAGATGAACTGGGCAAGAACGAGGGGTTACTCGAAAAATCGGGTTTCGAAAATCACGGATATTTCACCACTTATGCTGGTGATGCGCTTATAGAAGTTGCTCTGTGGAATCATCCTTTAAAAGGCATCGTCGTGGCGTTTATGGAAGCCTCAGGCGAAGACATTGAAACTACTGAGATCATCAGTGATGTGTTTGTACGATTTGATGACGACACGCAACTGACCATTAATAATGGCCCTGACGCCAATATACTTCCCAGGCCTGAGCACAGTCCACTCATCCACGTTTCCTCAAGCGCTCTGCCAGATTTATTTGCCGCCTTGAAAACCCACATACCGCCGGGCAAAAAAATTCGCCCTCTTAAGCAGGTTAAAGCTTTTTATCAACGTTGCTTTGAGCAATATAGCGAGTGGTTGTGGCAAGAACCGCAACTGCGTTCTCCAGAAGTGAAGGCAATCGCTGAAAAAATTGGCGTCGAACTCAGCGATGAAATAATTACAGAACTTCGAGAGCACGCCCGTGTTGAGAATGTTGATGCAATTAGCCAATCTATTGTTGATGGTTTTGCCCGCCAAACTTCTATGTCAGTGGCTAAATGGGCTGAAGTGTGTGATCGCTTGGTGGTGGTGCATGAAAATATGGGCGCAAAAGATATAGCCGATTGCTTTTATGATTTGGTCGATGACATAGATGAGAGCCTCGAAGCGACCTTAGATTCACTGGAAAATAAGGGCGAGGACTTTGATGCCCTAGCCTTATTTCACAGCTTAGCCAAAGATCCCACCGTAGTAGACACTTTGAGTCGAGTGGCGAGTGTTCGCCAGCCATTGCGTGCTGAAATATATTTGGCACCCGCGGTCTAACAAGAGCATTGTGCTAGTTTTAAAATAGCCATTGCTCGATGTCGGCCAAGTTTTTCACCACGATCTGCTGAGCTTCCGGTTTTGCTTCGATTTTTCGAGGGTCTACATTGAGGGCTTGCAAGGCGTATTCCACCAGCGATGCTCGGGTACTGATGGAGAGTTCTCGATTGCTCATGCCGTAGTCGGCGGCAATAATATCGCTCTGTGCTTCGCTGAGGCGAGTGTCTGGAGTCAGTATGATATTTATTCGCGTTTGCCAGCGCTCATCCTCTTCCGCTGATACAAGGGCTTTGTCCATAATCTCTGGCGTGCCGCGAAATCGACTCAGTACAAAATCCCTAAAGCTTCGATTTTTTTCACAATAAGCACGTACATGCCAGCGCAAACCTGTAAAAACGAGTGTGTGCGGGTCAATAATCCGTTCTTCGGCAACGGGGCTGCTCAAGGACAAGTAAGCAATTTCCAAGCGCCGCTGCTCCCTTGAAGCCTGAATAATTGCCCTGAGTATTTCTGGTTCAACGTGGCGGGTAGGCACTTGCAGCACACTGGTGTGAGCGGCGCCTAAATCCAGCCCTTCAAAGGTGTGGCTGATGTCTTGGTTTCTGTCAAGAACATGTAAATATTCATCGGCAATACCTGAGGTGAGTACAGGCTTGAATTCCGCTGTAGGTTTGTAGCCACGCAACTGTCGGTCATACTCTAGATTGCCTGGGGCGATGTCTGTTATGTAAGCATTAATATCTTTTGAGGCTTGTTGCCGGCCAATGCCAAAACTGTTGCATAGGTGGTTGGTGGTGAGCCGCCCCTCCCATTGCGCGACAATCTCAATAAGTCGGTAACGAAGCAGTAAATCCCAACGAAATGGCCACTCTTTGCTCACGGTGTATTCCCCTGTTTGGTCAATATCGTGTCTGCCTGAAAAGGCTACATGCGCATGTAGCCAGTGGCTACATGTCTTCGAAAATCTAGTTTATAGTGATTCCCATACCGGGCCAAGCCTTGGCCGCAGCTTACTGAGTTAGCAGAGGGAACACACAATGAAGTTGATCAATGATAAATACTTTTGGAACCCAGGCCATCAATCACTGGTAGTGGATTGGACTGAACAGTTGGGTGTTTCCTGTCAGCAAATTATTGGCGGCTGGAGCAGCGGTCTGGGCGTGCGTGATTATCTGTTTGGTAAGGAAGACAACTTGTCTCTTGCGGACACACGGCTCGACCTCTTGTCTTTAAAACCTCACTCGGCTGTCGCCCACTGGCAGCAAACCTTTCCTCTCGGTGTGTTGGACGCCTTGCGCGGATTAAAATTTCGTCAAGCGGAAGTGATGGCCTTGAGCGCGTCGAGTGAGGCGGCTACTTCGCTGCTGTTAGTGAATGCTAACTTACTGCTTATGTGGCTAAATTACTGCGAAGAACATCGCCTGAGCACTTGTCAGCGGATGAGAATTCTGGGATCGGGTCAGGCAGAGATAATGGCTATGATGGGGCTCGACAGCAGTCGTTTGGCTTTGCGAATGGTAAAGGAATTGAGCCCTGATGCTCTGAGTATAGATAGCACTTCCTGCTTACAGCACCTCTTTAGCAAACCCCATATTTTGAAGCGTTTAACACCCTCAGGTAAATTGAATGCTAGCTTGTTAGAAGCCTTGGATCGCTGGCCTTGGATTGCTGGATATCCTATTCAGACTCTATTAAGTCAGCCTAGTGCGATTTTACGTGAATCGGTGAAGAAAGTGTTGAGCGCCAATCACAGTGAACTGGGCGTGGATGCTATCGAGCAGCTGCGCCAGTGTCGCAGTATTGGCCAAGTGGTGAGTGTTGAGCAGGCCTGGAGTGCGCGCTGGAACCTGCGCAAGGTGCTGGCATCGCTTGAACCTGTCAATAAATTAAGGGCGCAGAGTCGCCCGCTTAGTCAAAAATCAGCGAATACACGCTACCTCGATGGACGAGTTCGTCTGCCAATTTTAACAATTCCAGAGACTAACCTTGTTTCTTGGTAATCAGTCTGCCTGAAAAGGCGACAGTCTGCGGGCCTTAAGTGTGCCTAGCTTGTCAATATGAGGGAATATAGGCCAGACTTAGCTTAATCACTTGCGATAAGGAAATTAACCACAGTGCATATTATCGAGCTTAACCCTACTGGCACTATGAACCTACTCTCTCAGCGGGAAGTGGGTTTGCTCAGGCAGTCTTCGTCCAGTCAGCTGTATCAGTTGTTTCGTCAGTGCGCTTTGGCTGTGCTTAGCTCTGGGAGTAATACCGACAGCGTTGAAGCCATACTGGGCCAGCATCTGGATTTTGAGATCAATGTTTTACAGCGAGATCGGGGTGTAAAGCTTGAGCTCATTAACCCACCTGAGCAGGCATTTGTGGACGGGGAACTTATTCAGGGAATTCACGAACACTTGTTTGCAGTTCTTCGAGATATTCTGTTTGTGGCAGTGAAATATGGCGACGCCCTATCGAGCGCAAGCCCAGGGGCAGACCTTACCGATATCGTATTTGAAATTGTGCGCAACGCGCAGGCAATCGCGCCTAGTCAAGAGCCGGGTTTGGTGGTTTGTTGGGGCGGTCATTCTATCTCAGATAACGAATATAACTACACCAAAGAAGTAGGCTATCGACTGGGCCTAAGAGGCATGGATATCTGCACGGGTTGTGGGCCTGGCGCAATGAAAGGGCCGATGAAAGGAGCCACAATAGGGCACGCGAAACAGCGTCTTTATCCCAAGCGTTATATTGGCCTTACCGAGCCGAGTATTATTGCCGCGGAACCCCCGAACCCGATTGTGAATCAGCTGGTAATTTTGCCGGATATCGAAAAACGTTTAGAGGCCTTCGTGCGCATGGCTCACGGAATTGTTATTTTCCCTGGTGGGGTGGGTACCGCTGAGGAACTCTTGTACATCTTGGGAGTGATGCTCGACCGTCGCAATGATGGCCTGGTGTTGCCGATTGTTCTCACAGGCCCCGAGTCTGCGGAGGCCTACTTCACCGTGCTGGATGACTTTATTGGTGCAACGCTAGGGCCCGAGGCGCAAGCTTGTTATGACATTGTGATTGAAGACCCAATCCAGGTAGCAAAAACTCTGCGAAAGGGGATAGCGGCTGTGCGCGATGCCCGTCGACTATCGGGAGATGCGTATCACTTCAACTGGTCGCTGCATATCGACGAAAGCCTGCAACAACCCTTTGTTCCTAATCACGAAAATATGGCAGCCTTAAAATTATTTAAGGGCGGTGATCGGGGAGAGCTGGCTGCCGATTTACGGCGTGCCTTTTCAGGTATTGTGGCGGGTAACATAAAACCAGAAGGTTTGTCGGCTGTTGCGAAACAGGGCCCGTTTGTGCTTCGAGGTGATGCAGAACTAATGGCGTATCTGGATAAGCTCTTACTGCAATTTGTGGATCAGGGACGTATGAAATTACCCGGCAGCGCCTATTCACCTTGCTACCGGGTAGAGCGTTAACGTTTAAATAGAGACTTCAGTTTATCAATTTTGGCTTTGTCTTTGTCGGAAAGTTTCTCATTGAGCTTTTCCGTAAGTTTGGCTTGAGCTTTTGCTTTGATAATACCACTCACTTGGGCTTTGGCGCTGGCAATGATGGGGCTAATCAGCGCCTGTGTAAGCTGTTCTGATGTAAGCCCTGTGGCTTTGTCGCCAATATCTCTTAGCTTGATGGCGGGCATGCTCAGTTCTTTTTCACCATACTGAGGGGAAATTACTTGGGCTTTGGCGTTGGTAAAGTTGAACTGCTCAACCATAAACCTCACATCAGGGCCGCCGGCAGCCTCCTCAGAGCTGGCGCTGCTGCTACCAGCATTGGATTTAAGCTGGTCTAAAATGGTTTGTAGATTATTTTCTGATAAGGACTTTTGTTCAGCAATGATGCTGGCGCCATCAATACTGATATTATTGATCACGATCACAGACTCCGTAATTGACCGTGGATCTATGTCTAATGAAATACTGTCCATGGAGAATGCATAGGGGCTGTTATAGCCTGCTGGGTTGGCAACAACTAGGCGGTGTAATGCCCCGTGACCTTCGGTAATTTTCACATTTACCTCGGCCAAGGTCACAGAGGTGCCTGTTAGTTCACTTCCCACGGTTTCAATGTTGGTTTTAATGAGCGCGTTTAGGTTACTTAGGCCAACAAAAAGCACGCCGCCTACAATCACTACGAGGCCTAATACGATACCGCCAACGATCTTTCCAGTGCTCATGATAATGTCCTATGTTATGAGTTTCAGTAACGAAAATTGTATTCGCGTACAACTAGAGAGTCGACGCTTATTCCCTGTTTCAGCTTAGGGCGGAATTTCAACTGCCGCACCAGTCGTTTTACGGCGAGAGTTGAAACCTTTCCCTGTTTCGCATGCAGAGCAATTACTTCCATATGTTTAACTTCACCTTGCTTGTTAATGTTAAGCGCAAGGCTTACTCGACCCTGACGAGTATCAGGCTTATTAAACTGCTCAGGCCAAGCTTGGGGGCTTAAAGGTAAGGCCTGAGGCTCACTGCTCGAGATCTCGCTGGCTAGAGCCATTTTTTCATACTCCGACTTGGCCTTATAACTGCGACCGAACCAAGTGTGCCAGTCTCCATTGGCAAGGGCTAGCCTTTGTTTTTGTGCAGGTTCTTTATTCTCAACAATTGCGGCAATTTTGTTGAGAATCTTAAGACCCTGAGAATAGGGGTTTCTATTGAGCTGTCGAAGCCGGGTTTTTTCTCGAGATTCCAAGGCCATACGGCGTTCTTCTTCGGCATTAAGGCTCAGAGGTAGCGGCTCTATACCTGGGTGCTGATCCAGTAAATACAAGGTGTCGAGCTGTTGGTAGTAGTGGGCTACGAGCACGTCGTTGGTGAGGTCTTTGGATTCTAACGCCTGTACATTTTTTGCGTGCAGTTCATACAGTCTTAACAGTCGTCGATGCTGATTGTCATGACGTTCGAGGAGGTAGGCCGTGCGCTGCCAGCGTGCATAAAGCTTTTGGCTGTCAAGTAATTCCGCCTCATCTCGCTGATTGTTTTGGTTTTCAATAAAATAAAGATATTCGTAGGCGTCGTCACTCTTGGAAAAATTATTCAGAGCCAGATAGCTGCTGATGATTCGTTTTATTGCGGGTATTTGTTTGAGGGTGTCTAAGCCTTGATTGACGCGATCAACGTGAATGGCGCGTCTAAATATGCGGATGGCTTCGCTGTGTTGCCCTTGCTTTTGTAGGGTCTCTCCGAGTTGATTGAGTGCCTGGCTTAGCGCTGGATTAAAGGGCCCCATTTCCGTTTCGAGAGTATCGATAGCATTGTAAAACTTGGAGAGTGAGGTTTTGTTCTGCGCCCTATCAGTCTTGCCCTTATGAATTTCGCTTGCGCTAGTCTGATGTTTGGCTTGATAAATATTCAAGCCATAGAGCGTTGGGCTGTCATCTCGCAGGGAGGGAGAGCGCGTATTTGAAAAATTATAGCTGTTGGCTAATGTGTGGGCACTGCTCAGAAAACAAATAGCACTTAAACATATTCGGCTCAGAGTGCTTATAGGAAAACGGTAAATCACTATTGTTGCTCTTGTGGGTTTACATAGTCGGGCAGCCAGAACTTGAAGGTGCTGCCTTTTTGCCAGATGCTTGAAAGTGAAACTTGGCCGCCGTGTAATTCAACCAGTTCTTTCACCAACACCAAGCCCAAGCCTGTGCCTTCAATATGATTACTATTGTCGGTTTTTATCTGGCTGAATTTCTGAAACAGTTGGGGAATGTCAGCTTCTTTAATTCCCATGCCATGGTCCTGTATTGAAAACATAATTCCAGGCTGCTCATTGATGGTTCCTGGCGTAATATTGATGAGTATGTCGCCTTGCGAACTGTATTTTATTGCATTTGAAATTAGGTTGATGAGAATTTGTTTGAGCCTTTTTGAATCGGCATAACATCGTTCACCTTCGCAGTGAAAAATAAGAGCTTGTCTTTTTTCGGCGGGGATAAGGCCCGAAAGTTGCTGCTCTAGCGATAGAGCTAAGTCATCAAGGATAACGAATTCCCGCTGCACGGCCATTTTTCCGGCTTCGATCTTAGACAAATCAAGAATGTCTGTGATAAGTGATAGTAGGTGTACACCATTGCGATGAACTATTTCCAGGGCTTCTTGGTTGCGAGGGTCTAGGCCGTCACTTTTATTTTGGTCGGCGCGCGCGAGTAAGCGCTTGGTAAAACCAATGATAGAATTTAATGGTGTTCTCAATTCGTGTGACATGCTGGCCAGAAAATCGCTTTTCGCTCGGTTTGCGGCCTCAGCGTTATTTTTTGCCAGTTTTAATTCGCGGGTTTTTTCGATAACTTGTCGGCGAATAGAAGTAGCTTTGCCGTTGACTGTGAGAAAAAAGACACCAGAGACGCTAACCATTAGCAAACTACCAATGAGCACCAGCCAAATACTCCACTCCTGTTCGGCTGATGCATTTTCGCTCGAAGATTGAATTTTGAACTGCCAGACTCGACTATTAACAGAGATAGTTTGGGAAATCGCCGATTCCGCAAGTGGCACTCTAGTTCGGCTGTAGAGGCGCTCGGGTCGACTGGCGTCGGTAACATCCAGCAGTTCAATGTCGTAAGCTTCGCTGTCTAGTCCTGCCAGCGAAGTTTGAATTAGAGTGTTTACATCAAAGACTCCAATCACATAGCCTTTGACCTTTTTATGGCCGGCCTGATTGTCGTAGAGAGCTCTGATTAAAAGAAATCCAAAAACATCCCCTTCACCCTTTTCTTGCACTAGTCGTACTGGCCCTGTTGCAATTTCATTACCCGTCTCGCGAGCTAACAGTAAGGCGGCTTTGCGAGTTTCTTGGGAGGCTAAATCATAAGCAAATGCAGATTCATTGCCTTGCAGGGGGAAGATAAAATGCACCGGTAAATATGAATCCCGTTTTGCGGCGCTCACTAAAGCACCATTGCTATCGCGCTCAGTAAGCCCAGACGAGTTGGGCACTATGTTCTTCATGGCCGCTTCAATACTTTCCCTTTGCTTGTGGGGTACAAAAGGGATCCATTCTAGAGCGCGCAAGCCAGGGTAGTTGGGATATATCCCTTCCACATAAAGGAGGAAGTCAGAGTAGTGAAGTTCACTATAGGTACTCGCTAGGGCGTGAAGTCCGTGCACACTGTTATTCATGTTTTTGATATGTTTATCAATGGCAAAAGCAAACATGCGGCTGCGTTGCTGGAGTTTTCTTTCCTCTTTATCCGATTCTATATCACGGGTGTAATCAAAAATGGCGACAGCGACGAGGAAGATAACGAGATAAGGCGTTATTACCCGTAGAGATTGCTTTGGGTTGTTGGCATTGCCTCCGTGCAACAAAAGTAGATAAATTGGCAGCACAGTCAGCACGCCAATAGTGTCCCCCACCCACCAAGTGAGCCATGTGCGAAACAGGACTGTATGTTCGATTGAGGTGAGTGACATCAAGGTAGTGCAGGCGATCGTGGCTGAAATTAGGCAGCTTAGAGGGCCTGCAAATATGTATATTTTAAATATTTCATTCTCTTTCAGAAGAATTTCGGCGCGATTGGCCATAGGACCAATCAGCCGCCCGCCCACATAGGCCTGAACGCTGGCTCCAGCGGACATCAACATTATGTTGACTACGACACTTAGATTTAATTCTGGGGCGTAGCGCGCGTGAAAGTTGTAGACAAGTGAGCCTATGAAAACTCCGATGACGGCTCTGCTGCCAAAGTGCAGCACCATTATTAGTCCAATGCCGGCCGCAGGCCAAACGGCGCTGGATAAACCGGGAGGTATTGACAGAAACTGGCTGCTTAAAGCAGCTAGAAAGTAGGCCGCAGCTCCAACAATTGTGAGCGTTGTGACACTCGTAGACAGTCGATTCAATAGTTGGGCAGCAAACACCGCAGGCTCCATAGCAAAGTATAGGCCGTATCCTGTCAGATATTGATCGCTTTGCCCAGACTGTCTTATTACTTTGGATGGGCTGCTTGATATTGAGAAGTTTGGCCGCTCATCAGAAATTATAGCCGTTAATCGGCAAGTGTCTGTTTTATTAATGTGCATTGCTTAACCTGTTTCCTTGCTGCCAAGGAGGGAGATTTATCAGATGCTGGCTTTTAAAAAAGGCATGGGTTTTACCCTAATTGAAGTGCTAGTGGCTATGGGAATTCTTTCGCTGGGCATTTTAGGGGCGGCTTCTCTGCAAGCCAAGGCTCTGCGATACGTGCACATGGCGGATAGTCAACGCTCAGCAGTTCTACTAAGTCGAGACCTAATAGGGAGAATGCGCGCAAATGCGAGCGACCTAGCAATATTGGCGATGTATGGGCACGAAGGTGACGGTGATAAGCCTGAGTTTGCAAGAAACTGTGCGGTTCAATCTTGCTCGCGGGAGCAGCTAGTGGCATACGAACTAAGCCAGTGGCTAGGCGAAGTGAATCTCACATGGCAGTCAGTAAGTACATCCCTGCGAGCGATCCCCGGAACCGAATCTGGGTTTTTATTGCGTATCCGCTGGGGTCGTGAAAGCAAGAGAAGAGGCAATTGCACAGAATTAACTCACCGAGTGGGAAATTCGGGCTGCTGGCAAACAAGAGTGGGGTTTTAAGTGGAGGGGCTTGTGTTGAGAGGCCTGCGCCTCAGAGGTTTTAGTTTGGTGGAACTAATGGTCGCCAGCGCATTGGGGCTGATGTTAGTTACCTTGATGATGCATGTACTGCTGAGTGCAAAACGCAGCCTAGAGCTTAGCGAAACAATAAGTCGCTTGGGCGCCAGTGGCCGTTTTGGCCTTGAACTTTTGAGTAACGATGTTCAGCGCTCTGGCTATCTAAGTATTTACGGGCAGCTGCGTGAAAATCATCTAGCTAAGCTGACGGTAACAGGCAGCCTAGGGCCCTCTGCAAGCGCACCGCGCTGTGTGTCGAGCGATAGCAGTTGGGGGCGGATGATTGAACAGCCCCTTTTTGGTCTGAATGATACCAATGATGGCTACGATTGCATTCCCAAGCGAGATTATTTAAGGGGAGATATTTTGGTTGCGCGCTATCTATCGCCGCAAGCTGTGGCGCGTAACGGTTCCGTCAATCAGGGTCAACACTATGATAGAGCCCGTATCTATTTTAGAGCGGGGCTTAGCGAAGGTAAGATTTTTAGTGGCAGTGAACGAGATGAGGCCGACAATCAAATACTGTCGTCGCCATTGAGTGATCACGCCTTGAACAGCTACGCCTATTACGTAAGCGATTCGGGCAGAAAGTGCCAAGGTTTGCCCATACCAGGGCTCTTTCGTGAAACGCTCAGCGCCTCGGGGCGGCCAAGGCGAGAGGAGCTCGTGTCGGGGGTAGAAAACATTCAATTTCAGTATCAGGTATCGGGGCAGTATTTCAATGCCGATGGTGTGGGCGTGTGGGCTGATGTGCAGGCTGTGAGGGTGTGGCTGTTAGTTCGAACTGAGTGCCCAGACCCTTCCTTTGTTGATCAGCAGACCTACATTCTCGGAGACCATAGTTTCACACCCAATATTACACTCAAAGAAAGTCACTACCGCAGGCGTTTATATCAACGCGTAGTGCCCATTCGGAATTCTGGCTAATGATGAGAGCATATTGCCAAGGCGGGGCGGCCTTGTTGATCAGCCTGATAGTGTTAGTCATTGTAAGCATGTTAGGGCTCAACGCCATGTCCATGGCCTTGCTCGAAATCAAGATGGCGGCTCATTATCAAAGTCAGGCGCAATTGGAAGCCGTGGCGGAACGCAATCTCTTGCTCGCCGAGCAGTCTATTGATTCTGTTCCCTTGGATTTGGGAAGCTTCGACTTTTCACTGTCCAGTGATGGTTTTTACGACAGCTCAGCGCGCTTACTCGATTTGAGTAATTGGAATGTTATTAGCTCTAATGAAAGCTTGTTGGGAGTAGAGGGGCATCACGATTATATTGTGGAATATTTAGGGCATAGAGTGCATCTGGGTATTGAAGAGTCAATTTACCGGGTTTCCATTCGCAGCCAACTTTTACGGGGTGGAGTGAAGAGGCTACAAACCATCATTTCTCGCAGTGGTCGTAGAGAGGCATGGATTGATGTCTTGCAGCACTGAATTCAGCGAATACCTACGAGGTTTTACACTAATAGAAGTGCTGATAGTGCTGGCTATTATAGCGGTGCTTATAGTAATCGCAGTGCCCTCGTATCAGGCGGGTATTAGTCAAGGGCGCCGCGCAGATGGCAGAGCTTTTGCTCTGGATCTTGCGGCGCGAGAAGAAGCTTATTTTTTGCGCAATGGTTCTTATACTAGCGATTTGGAAACAGAATCAGGCTTAAATGGCTCAGTCTTGAGCCAAGAGCGCTTCTACATTGGTTCGGTAGGCCCCTGTGAGGACGGTGATCTTGTTAACTGCTTTCAAGTAAAGGTGTCTGCTTTAGGCATTCAACGAGCTAGCGACCAGACCTGCGTAAGCCTAACGATCACTAACACTGGCGAACGTGGGTCGAGTGATTCTATGGGGGTGTTTTCAGAAGCGAATTCTGGTGCTCGTTGCTGGTAATTATTCAAAAACACTGCCGCGAAGCGATTTTGTGCGGCCCCGAAGGGTTTTCCCGTTGAGCCGTTTTTGCTGTGAGCCTTTAGTCGGTTTGGTGGCGCGTCGAGTTTTTTGTACCACCGCCACACCTCTAATTAGGGCTTGCAGGCGTTCCAGCGCATCATCTCGGTTTTTCTCCTGAGTGCGGAACTGCTGTGCCTTGATAACCACAACGCCTTCTTTATTAATACGCCTGTCTTTGAGGCGAAGCAGCTCTTGCTTGTAGAACTCGGGCAGTGATGAAGCGCGAATATCAAAGCGTAGGTGAATAGCCGACGACACTTTATTTACATTCTGCCCGCCGGGCCCTTGAGCTCGAATGGCAGTGAGTTCTATTTCCTCATCGGGGAGTGAGACGGCGAGCGAGATGCTTAACACGGTTTTGTTCCTGATTTTTTGGCCTTTCATTATACGGGGCTAAGCGATTAAGCCCAAGGCTCAAAAGGGATTAAAAGCCCCGAGAATAGCGGGCTAAGCCTCAAGTAAGCTTCAATAACGAGTGAAATTCATACAATATCGCTCGACGTTTGCACCGCAAATCAATATAGTGTGGCCCCAAAATTCAACAGCTAGCGCTAATCACTCAGGAAACGCCCCTTGATCTCCACAGCAAATATCACCATGCAGTTTGGCGCCAAGCCACTCTTTGAAAATATTTCCGTAAAATTTGGCGATGGCAACCGCTATGGTCTAATTGGTGCCAATGGCTGTGGCAAGTCCACGTTCATGAAGATATTGGACGGCAGTTTGCCGCCCAGTGCCGGTAACGTGACCATTACGCCCAGTGAACGAGTGGGCAAACTGAGTCAGGATCAGTTTGCGTTTGAAGATTTCTCAGTGATTGATACGGTAATTATGGGTCACGCAGAGCTCTGGGAAGTGAAGCAAGAGCGCGATCGTATTTACGGCTTGCCTGAAATGTCTGAAGAAGACGGTATGAAGGTGGCAGATTTGGAAACCCAGTTTGCCGAGATGGACGGTTACAGTGCAGAGAGCCGTGCCGGTGAAATTCTCATGGGCGCCGGTATCGATCAAAATCTGCATTTTGGGCCCATGAGTGCCATTGCACCTGGCTGGAAATTACGCGTATTGTTGGCACAGGCCTTGTTTTCCGATCCCGATATTCTGCTGCTGGATGAGCCCACGAACAACCTGGATATTAATACCATCCGCTGGTTGGAAGGCATGCTTAACGAGCGCAAAAGCACCATGATTATTATTTCGCACGACAGGCACTTCCTCAATTCAGTGTGTACTCACATGGCTGATATAGACTACGGTGAATTGCGTGTGTACCCAGGCAATTACGATGATTTCATGCGTGCGTCGACACAAGCTCGCGAAAGTATGCAATCTGAAAACGCCAAGAAAAAAGCCCAAATCGCCGAGTTACAGCAGTTTGTAAGCCGTTTCTCAGCCAATGCATCGAAAGCGAAACAAGCTACCTCGCGCGCTAAACGCATAGACAAAATCAAGCTTGAAGATATCAAACCTTCTAGTCGTGTGACGCCTTACATTCGTTTCAGTCAGGACAAAAAACTGCATCGTCAGGCTTTAGTGTTGGAAAAATTAACCCACGGTTTTGACGGCGAAACGCTATTCGATGATGGCAACCTGATAATAGAGGCCGGCTCTCGGGTGGCGGTGATTGGTGAAAATGGCGTAGGTAAAACGACTTTTTTACGCTGTTTGATGGATGAAATGCCAGTTAATGGTGGCACAATTCAGTGGTCTGAAAATGCGACATTGGGTTACTGTCCGCAAGACAGCAATGCTGACTTTAATGTTGATAAGAATTTGTTTGACTGGATGAGCCAGTGGCAAAAGCCTCATCACGACGATCAAATAGTGCGAGCTACTCTGGGCCGCTTGTTGTTTTCGTCAGACGATTTCAAAAAGCAGGTTAATGTGTGCTCCGGTGGCGAGAAGAATCGTCTTTTATTTGGTAAGTTGATGATGCAAGATACCAATATTTTGTTGATGGACGAACCTACAAACCACCTAGACATGGAATCTATTGAAGCCTTAAACATGGCGCTGGAGCACTATGAAGGCACTTTGATTTTTGTCAGTCACGATCGTGAGTTTGTGTCTTCGCTGGCAACACGTATTGTGGAGATCAAAGACCAATCATTGGTTGATTTCCAAGGCACCTACGAAGAGTTTCTTGCCAGTCAGGAATTGGGCAGCAAGTAGCGGTTAAACTCTATATCGAAAGACCTTCAGACAGCGCTGTAAGCTCCGAAACTTCCAGTGCTGTCAAATTTCTGTACTCCCCTTCTGCCAATGCCGGGTCTAATGACAGGCTGCCTATGGCTGTTCGATGCAGGTCACTCACCGGATTTTGAAAGTAGCCAAACATTCTTTTAATTTGATGGTAACGACCTTCAGTCAAAGAAACGTCGGCGAGATGCGAGTGGATAATACGCAAGTTAGCAGGCTTTGTGGTGATCTGCTCATAGGCAAAGTACATTCCCTTTTTGAACGCCTCGACGTACTCCTCCTGGATCGGGTTTTCTAGAGTAACTCGATAGTGTTTTTGTACGCGGCTTTCCGGTGCGGTTAATTGCCGGGACCAGCGACCGTTATTCGTGAGTAGAATGAGGCCGGTAGAGTTGTAGTCGAGTCGGCCCACAATGTGTAAACCTTCACCGTCTTTATCGCGGAGCAGATCTACTACGGTGGTGTGCTCATCGTCGCTCGTGGCACTGACAACAGCTTTAGGTTTATGTAACATTAGATAGCGGGGTGTTTTCGCCCGCAGTGTTTTCCCGTCGAGGGTGACGTGACAAAACTCCTCAATCACTTGATTGGCCGCGGTGGCTAAAACACCGTTCACGGTGATACGTTGGCGCGCGAGCATTAGTCGCACCTCGCCACGATTTACTTTCAGTTCGGCACTAATTAAACGGTCTAAGCGAGTACGTTTCGAGGGCATTACTTGTTCTACTTAGGTGAAATATCGGGCATTCACCCACATATGGCAAGCAATACTGGCCGCGTAACCTAAGGCGATAACCGGCGCCCATTTTAGGTGGCCAAAAAATGTATACTGGCCTTTTGCCATGCCCATTAAGGCTACGCCGGCCGCCGAACCAATTGACAGCATACTGCCGCCAACTCCGGCGGTGAGTGTCACCAGCAGCCATTGCCCATCGGACATCTCTGGCATCATGGTGAGTACCGCGAACATGACCGGAATGTTGTCGACTATGGCTGAAAGCACCCCTACCGCGATATTGGCATTGGTGGCACCCCACTCGTTGTACATCACATCAGATACCAAGCCGAGATAACCTATGAAGCCGAGACCGCCCACACAGAGAATGACTCCGTAGAAGAAAAATAAGGTGTCCCACTCGGCCCGCGAAACCGTATTGAATATATCGAATGGGATGACATCGCCTTTGCGAAACTCTTCTTTGTCTGGTACTTGCACAACATCGCCTACACGCTGTTTGGCTTTTTGTGGGTCGTAAGCAACGGTGTTTTGGTCGTGGGTTTTTTTGAGATAAAAACCAAAAAACTGCAGTAGCGATAGGCCGGTAAACATACCTACAACAGGGGGGAGGTGCAAAAAATTGTGGAAGCATACGGCCAGCGTAATCGTGCAGAGGAACAGGGCGATAATGCGTTTGGCACCGCGTTTCATTCGTTCAATTTCGTTATTTCTCTGGGGTTTTTCATCGGGGACGTAAAAATGCATGATTGCGGCCGGGACTAGGTAGTTCACGACTGCAGGTAAAAATAGACTGAAAAATGTCACAAAAGGGAGAACTCCCTTTTGCCATACCATGAGTGTGGTAATGTCGCCAAAGGGGCTGAAGGCGCCGCCGGCATTTGCGGCGACTACAATGTTGACGCAACTGAGTGAGACAAACTTGGTATTGCTGCCACCAACGGCCATCGCCACAGCACACATGAGTAGGGATGTAGTGAGATTGTCGGCAATGGGCGAAATAAAGAATGCTAGACAACCCGTCAGCCAAAATATTTGTCGGAAACCAAAACCTTTTGCCACTAGCCAAGAGCGAAGGGCATCAAATACTTTGCGCTCTTCCATGGCGTTTACATAAGTCATGGCAACTAATAGGAACAGCATGAGCTCAGCATACTCGAGCAGGCTGTGGCGCACGGCTTGTTCTGCGGCGTGTGGCATACCGTGTTCGGCGTATACATAGGCAATCATGGCCCAAATAATTCCAGCGGCCAAGATTACCGGTTTGGATTTCCTCAGATTCAAAACTTCTTCAGACATCACCACGGCATAGGCAAGCACAAATACCGCAAGGGCTAAATATCCGACAGTATGGTTGATAAGAGAGAGAGCGGGTGCGCCGTCGCCACTGGCTATAGCAAGGGGGCTTAGAAACAGGCCCAGCATCACCTTACAGATTTTAATGTAATCCACATTTAACTCCTGAGTTGATAACAATGCATAACAGTATGTCTAATTATAGCGGGTTAAAATCGTCTGACTACTTTGCATGGGCCAGTTGGGTGGAGTTTTGCAAGCTTGAAGCAGAGGCGGCTGCTATACTCGCGCGGATTTTTCGCGGGAGAGATGAGGTCGTATGAAAGAAAATGCACATTTTTGGGGTTGGATACTTCTTTTTGTTAGTTTTGTTTGGGGTATTGAATTTTCACTGGTTCACGAAACACTCAACTCTATGGGGCCCAATACCTTTAATACCCTGCGCTTTGCCGTGGCAGTACTCACTTTGCTGGCCTATTTCAGCTATTCCGGATTTCAATTTTTACACAGTCTCAATGTCTCGGTGATACACCACGGGGCTATATTGGGCCTATTATTATTCACGGCTTTTTCAACGCAAACCATTGGCTTACAATACACATCTGCGAGTAATGCTGGTTTTATTACCGGCTTGAATGTGGTTTTGGTGCCAGTGATTGCCTGGGCTTGGTTGAAAGAATCGCAGCAGTGGTTTGTATGGCTTGGTGTGGCAATGGCCACGACGGGTACGGTGCTGCTCACCGGAGGCTTGAACGGCATATCTCTGGGGGAAGTTTGGGTTTTAGTGTGCGCCTTCATGTTTGCTATTCATATTGTCTATACAGGTGTTTACGTCGCGGAAGTTGATCCGCTGGCACTGACGCAAGTGCAATTAATTACGGTTATGTTGCTTAGTTTTATCGCGGCGCTTGCCTTTGAAACGGAATCTTTGCTCGGCCTACCACAGGTGCTCATTGCCGACGCGACCAGTAATTCTGGGGCGCTTGCCTGGACGGCTATTTTGGTGGGGGGCACCCTGGGTACGGGTTTAGCTTTTGTGGCGCAAACCATTGGCCAGCAAAGCTTGGCGGCTTGGCGAGTTGCCTTGATTTTTGCCACTGAACCGCTGTTTGCCGCGGTGGGCGGCTTTTGGTTGCTGGGAGAGACGCTAAGCTTGTATGCGTGGATTGGAGCAGCGCTGATAGTGGGGGGCATGTTGGTTGCCGAGTTGGTTGAGGGTCGCGACACCGAATCTGATGTAAGCGAGGGGAGTCATTAAGCGCTTTGGCACTCTCCTTACTTTGGACCTTGCTCTTCTGCTCATGCTAAAATGCTCACCACAGTATCACTCATTAACCTCACTATTTTAGTCGGCTTGCTATGTTAAGACTCAATGAAATTAAGTTACCTCTCGATCACAGTGAGAACGATCTTACGCAGGCGATTCTAAACAAATTAGCTATTGGCGAGGCTGATCTTTTGAGCGTCGAGGTGTTTAAACGCAGCTACGACGCTCGTAAAAAGAATCAAATACTACTGATCTATCAGCTGGATGTTGGTCTCCCAGACGCCTTGGAAGAAGCGCTGTTGGTAAAATTTGCCAAACAGTCTTTTATTCGTCAAAGCCCGGATACTCGTTATAAATTTGTTGCCGAAGCGCCGGCTGAATTTCCCAGTGAAGCTCAGGCTAGGCCGCTCGTCATTGGTTTTGGTCCCTGTGGCATATTGGCCGCCTTAGTGCTCGCACAGATGGGTTTGAAACCTATTGTGCTGGAGCGCGGACAAGATGTTCGGCAGCGTACCAAAGACACTTGGGGTCTGTGGCGAAAAGGCGAATTAGACACTGAGTCAAATGTTCAATATGGCGAAGGTGGAGCTGGAACATTCTCAGACGGCAAACTCTACAGCCAAGTGAAAGACAAGAAGCACTTAGGCCGTAAAGTTTTGAATGAATTTGTTAAAGCCGGCGCGCCTGAAGAAATTCTCATATTGAGTAAGCCTCACATTGGCACCTTTAAACTGGTGAAAATGGTTGAAAATATGCGAGCCGAAATTACACGCCTAGGGGGCGAAATCCGCTTTCAGCAGAAAGTGGACTGCATCCACCGAGAGGCGAGTGGAGAAGGTGACGGCCATGGACAAGTGACGGGCGTAACGCTGAGTTCAGGTGAAACTCTTAAAAGTCGCCACATCGTTTTGGCCATTGGCCACAGTGCTCGCGACACGTTTCAGATGCTGCTCGAGCAAGGTGTATACATTGAAGCAAAACCATTCTCCATTGGCTTTCGCATAGAACACCCGCAGTCGGTGATTGATCGTGCGCGCTTTGGTGAACAGGCTGGCCACCCCATTTTAGGGGCTGCAGATTATTCTTTGGTTCACCATTGTGATAATGGCCGTAGCGTTTATAGTTTTTGTATGTGTCCAGGCGGCACAGTAGTGGCGGCAACATCAGAAGAAGGCTGTGTGGTGACTAATGGCATGTCGCAGTATTCGCGCAACGAGCGCAATGCCAATGCCGCCATTGTAGTCGGTATTGACCCTGAAGCTGATTACCCAGAGCATGTTCTGGCGGGTATAGACCTACAGAGAACGCTGGAGAAACGGGCTTATGAATTGGGTGGTAGTAATTACTGCGCGCCTGCTCAGCTTGTGGGTGATTATTTGCAAAACAAACCGTCAGAAAATCTTGGCGAGGTACAGCCGTCCTATAAGCCCGGAGTCAGTTTGGGTGACCTCTCAAAAGCGCTGCCCGATTTCGCCAACGCCGCTATTCGCGAAGCTATTCCTGCATTTGATAAGCAAATTAAAGGTTTTGCCATGAGCGATGCGATGTTAACCGGCGTTGAGACCCGAACGTCCTCTCCCATCAGTATTAAACGCGGGCGAGATTTTCAAAATATCAATACATATGGCTTATATCCGGCAGGAGAAGGGGCGGGTTACGCGGGTGGCATACTGTCTGCGGGTATTGATGGCATAAAGGTCGCTGAAGCCTTGGCGCTTTCGATTTTGGGGGTGTCTGCCCCGGAGAGCCTTCCTCTAGATCAAGGATTGTCTCAGTAATTTCACGCCTTATACGCCATATTATTCTCGGTTCGCCTGGCATAAAGGGAATGAAATTTGCTTAATACGTCATCAGGTACGCAAAGGACGCCTAATTGACGGATTATTGACATGAATACAATCAGTTCCAGTAACAGTGACACCACCTATTCTCAGGGGAGCGGCAAGGCCACGACAGCGTCAACCGTTGCCAGCACCAAAGAAGTGGAAAAGGCAGCGACAGGCAGCAAACAAGCTGATGACGACAATATTCAGCTTTCAACCCGAGCGCAAAAAATACAGAAATTAAACGAAGAATTCTTCCCCGGTGGGCCTAAGAGCATTCGTATTACCCCTGATTTCGTGGCTCGCCTACATGAATATGGCTTAATCTCTGCGGCGGATGCAGACTCCTTAAGCCCCGCGGCTAGAGCAAGCAGCAGCGAGGCTGAAAGCAGTCTTGACGAACTTTCCTTGTTTACTCAGGATTTTGGTGATGAGCTTGCGGAAAGTGATCCAGATAATTCGTTAATTACTACGCTGAATAAGGCTCACTCCATTATTGATGCTTGGGAAGACAATGATCCGGCGCCAATGACAGAGCTGACACAAGTCATTGCCGAATTGGCGACCTTTAACGGCTCAGCAGAATTGGAGTCTCTGGATCACAGTGATCAAAAGTCGATGTTGGAACTCGAATTAGCGATGAATATTGCGAAAAAGCTGAACCCTCAGAGCAATGTGTCGCAGGAAATAAACAGCTACATGAATATCCTAAAAGAATATCGCTCATAAGACTTCGTTTAGGCGCTGTAGTCGCCCTTTACTCGTTCGGACCAATTCGCTACATTGAGTTAACAAGGGGCAATAGCGAGCAACGAGTACTAAACAGTGAGTGAATACCACAGCAGTAAACATTCTGTAGAAACGTGCCATGAGTGCGGTTTACGCGTGGCTGTGCCGAGTTTGGTTGAGCGGCAGAAGGCGCTTTGTCCGCGATGTGGCTTCGTTTTGTCTACCTGCCATGTTAACGCCTCTGAGCGAATTTTAGTTTTTGCTATTACTGCCCTGACTTTTCTAGCAGGGTCTTTGTTCTTCGATTTTCTCACGTTTAAAGCCAATGGTATCGAACGGAAAATCGATATGGCGGCGAGTGTCAATATTCTCTTCGATAATGGCTATCCACTGCTCGCAATAATTGAAGTGATCACAATCTTTGCGATTCCCGCCGTTTTATTGCTGGGTATTGTTTACCTCCTCTTTTTTCTGCGAAAAGGTGTATACCCAAAATATGGGCATACAATTCTACATATTTTGTTTGTCTTAATGCCCTGGAGCATGGTCGAGATATTTTTAATTGGCGTATTAGTCAGCTTGATTAAGGTTGTTTCGCTCGCGGACATAAATTTAGGTTTGTCTTTTTATGCCTACATTCTATTTTCAATGGCGATGATAGCAACCATGCTTCATATGGACAGGCGGCATCTTTTTCAAGCGCTAGATTCTCATCTTGTTGTTCCCGAACAGGCGAAAGCTACCCCGATCGAGAAGAGTGAAAAACTTAAAACCAAACAGAGCATCCAGCATACTTGGGCGCTCATTATAACATCTGTTATTTTGTATATTCCGGCAAATGTTTTGCCCATTATGAATACGCGTTTTTTGGGGCAGGATGAGCCCAGCACAATTATTGGTGGGGTGTTGTTATTGTGGAGTCATGGCTCTTACCCTATTGCAGCCGTAATTTTTGTGGCCAGTATCTTGGTGCCTGTTGGCAAAATTGTTGTGCTCGCTTGGTTGAACTTCAGTGTGCAAAACGACTTAAGCCATTTTCAGAGCGAACGTATAGGGCTCTATCGCATGGCAGAGTTTGTTGGGCGCTGGTCAATGGTCGATGTATTTGTGGTAATTATATTGGTGAGCTTGGTTCAGTTGGGTAATGCTATGAGCATATTTCCGGGAGCGGCTACTTTGGCCTTCTCGGGTGTTGTGGTGCTTACCATGCTTGCGGCAATGAGTTTCGATTCAACATTAATTTACGATAATAAGAGTGACTATGAATCCTCGATCACAAGCTGACGCTAGCATTGTGCCGGTAAGAGCTTTTTCGGCCATTTGGTTTTTACCCCTAATTGCAATTTTGATTGGCGCCTGGATGGTGTACTACCAATGGTACAATCAAGGGCCCGTCGTCACCATTCATTTTTCCTCGGCGGAAGGCTTGGAGGTGGGTAAAACGAAGCTAAAATCGCGCAGCGTTAATATTGGCGAGGTTGAAAGCATAAGCCTCAACGACAGCGTCGATGGTGTTGTAGTAACGGCGAGAATGTCGAAAAGTGCCAAAAAATTATTGGTTGAGGATACCCAGTTTTGGATTGTATCACCAAGAATATCTCTTGCAGGTGTATCTGGTTTAAACACTCTTATATCAGGGGTTTTTATCGAAGTGGCACAAGGCACTTCTAGAGAAAATCAGCTGGAATTTGAAGCTCTAAAAGAACCACCGGTTACACCTAAAGGCACTCCGGGCTTACGTATTACTCTAAATAGTAACGATCAATTTGCTTATGCAAAAGGCGACCCTATTATCTATAAAGGATTAACCGTAGGGCAATTCGAGGACGTCTATTTTAATTTCGAAGAGCGGGTTGTGTATTACAACGCATTTATTAAAGCGCCTTACCATAAGTTAGTAACAAGCAATACAAAATTTTGGGACGCCAGTGGCTTGAGTGTGGGTTTAAGCGCCGATGGAGTGTCGGTTAAAACCGGTAATTTAGAGACCATGTTAACCAACGGGGTTACCTTTGATGTGCCAAAAGGCATGTTGATCGGCGAACAAATTACCGAGCGGGCTTATTTTGATATATACGCTAATTATGAAGTGGCGAGTGATCAGCGTTACAAACATTCATTGCAGTATGTCGTCTTGGTGAGCGATACCATTCGCGGCTTGAACGTTGGAGCGCCAGTAGAATATCGAGGGGTTTTGCTGGGGCATGTAGCCTCAACCAATATGTTGTCAAGAGCGGCATCTGATTTTTTCACCGATGCGGTAAAAATACCGGTGTTAATCAATCTCCAGCCTGGCCGTGTTGGCTTGCCGGACGATAAGTCGGGTGTGCAAAAAATGGATGAGCAAAACCGTTATTGGGTAAGACAAGGTTTAAAGGCGACGCTCAAGACAGGTAACTTATTAACTGGCAGTTTATTTGTTGAGTTACAACACTTCGAGGGCCAGCAAGTGGGTGAGATAGAGTCTTTCGAAGGTTATCCAATTATTCCAACAAGTGGCGACCAATTTACGCAAATCGCGGGCAAGATAGGGCAGTTTGTCGACACGCTTAATAGTTTGCCTTTAATTGATTTCACTGAAAGCGCTAACACTACATTGATGAGTGTCTCAGCTTTAAGTGAAGATTTGCAAGGCGTGAGTAAGAATCTTGAAGAGTTGTTGGCCAGCGCCAACCAACAAGCGCTGAGCAAAACTTTAAAACTGAGCTTGGAAAAAGTTTCCACCTTAAGTGAAGGTTTTTCAGAGGGATCACCGGGCTACGAGCAACTCCAACGCGCCATGGAGTCAATGTCAGACGTTATGGGCGAGCTTAAGCCACTACTGAATCAACTCAAGCACCAGCCCAATGGTCTTATATTTAATGCGGGTCAGTCAGACCTCGTAGAGCCCACAAAACATTCGGGAGTAAAGTGATGAGAATAGCGTTTGGGTGTTTGTTGGTCAGCGTGCTTTTGCTACAGGCTTGCAGTTCTGTGCCGAATACAACGCAATACTACTTGTTAAACAATTATCAGGCCCTTGATGAGCCCGCGGCCGAAGCGCATCTGGGCGTACAAGCGGCTAAAAAAAGACAAGTAAGGGTGTCGCTTAGTTTGGCTGAATATCTTAATCAACCGTCCTTGGTTATGCAGGTAAAGGAACACCAAATTCACTATTCGCTGTTTCATGTCTGGGCAGAGCCCCTGCTCTTAGGGGCGACTAAGTCACTCTTGCTGGATTTAAATACGCAGGGCCGCGCCTTGAGCTTTATAGAGGCGCGAACCGCAAGGGGAGAACCCTTGGCGTATTTAGCCGTACAGATTGATTACTTTCATGCCACGAGTGATTCACGGGTGATATTGTCAGGGCAATACCGCTTTGCAGAAGAGGAGGGTGAGGAAATTTTGTTTGCCGAGCCTTTTACATTCGAACAAAACCTGCGTGCCGATGGTTATGAACCTTCGATTGTTCAAATGCGTCATCTAGTCTCTAACTTGGCTCGCGATCTAGTTTCGCGGCTTGAGGCAGAAAACCTCTAGGGCGGTTCAAAGCCTAGAATCTAAGTGCTGTATCTGACGAATATCTCTGCTTCTTGCTTTTTTCAATTTAGTTAGTTAGACTAACCATCTATTTTTATTGAGATGTGCACGCCTATGGCCTCTGTTATAGCCAAAACCCATCAACTGCTCATCAGTCGCTTTGGCAAAATTAATCGATTGATGGGGCAGGTAATCGAGCGTGAGCTCACCCCGCTTGGCATCACCTACCAAGAAATGCGCATTGCGGGTTTGTTGATGGGAGAAGAGAGCCTGACGCAGAAAGCATTGGCGGAAAAGCTCTCTGTAAGAGCCGCCACGCTGTCTGTTGCTATTTCAAAACTTGAAGCTCAGGGTCTGGTTAAACGCGTGCCTAGCAAGTCGGACAAAAGAGTCAATTTTCTTCATCTTGTTCCCAGTAAAAAAATTACCAAGGTGGATGATGTTCTTATGTCGGTTGAAGGCTGTCTTGTGCAGGGTATTTCCGAAGCCGATTTGAATATTACCGCACAGGTGCTCACAAAAATTATTGAAAATCTAGACTTACAGAAGGAGACTCAGTTATGACATTACTCATTGTTGGTACGATCATATTTTTTGCAATACATTTGGTGCCGTCTGCGCCTTTCAAGGAAACGCTAGTGGCGAGTTTGGGGGCGAATCGATACAAAGGGATATTCAGTATTATTTCCCTCTTGGGTTTAGGGCTTATTATTTATGGTTTTAGTCTCTCGCACTTTGTACCTTTATGGGAGCCATTGGCTTGGGGGCGTACGCTTGCGTTTTCAGTCATGCCTCTGGCGGTAATTATGATGTGCGCAGCTGATATGCCAAACAACATTAAGCGATTTGTTCGACACCCAATGTTGATTGGCTTGATCTTGTGGAGCGGTACCCATCTGGCGGCAAATGGTGATCTCGCCAGTACAATTTTGTTTCTCAGTTTTGGCTTATTTGCTTTGCTCGACTTAGTTCTGGTCACTGTGGGCGGGCGTTATAAAGCGAAAGAAGCCGTTAGCTTCTTATGGGATCTTGCCGTAGTGGCGGCGGGCCTGATTCTTTACGCGGTGTTTATTTACTTCCATGGTGGTATTACTGGAATGCCCTTGTAGGGCGTTTACTTGGGTGATAAACCCATATCGTCCAACCTCATCAGTATTTCTGTTTTTCGGGTGTTTTTGACTTCTATCCACGAAACATTTTCTCTAGCGCCAATAATGGCGTAGATCGAGTTTAAACCCATCCCTTTCATGGGTTTAAGCTTGGCATAGAGCGCGTAGGGTTCGATGGCCATGAAGTCCTCAACGCTATTAATATCAAACTCGGCTAAAATTTCCTCACTTCGAGGGCCAAAGCCATTGAGATCTTTTAGTCTCTTAGGTTCTTTTGGGTAGCAACTGAGCAGCATTATTAATCTCTAAACATGACTTGTACTAAGTGAAAGCCAAATTGGGTTTTAATCGGGCCGTGAATTTCTAGCAGAGCTTTCTTGAAAATAACCTGGTCGATGACTTTGACCATTTGTCCGGGACGAACGTCCCCTAAGTCGCCGCCCCTGCGCCCCGATTTACAGGACGAATGTTTTTTGGCCAATTTCCCAAAGTCATCACCTTTTGCGAGCCGCTGCTTAAGCTGCAGCGCTTCTTCGCTGGTTTTAACCAAAATATGTCGTGCCAATGCGCTGGCCATGAGTACCTCGTCTGGGTTGTTAGTTCTGTCTTATGTTCAAGCCCCGCAGCTTACCTGAAACCGAGGGTGGGTGATATTTCTTTACGCTTAAAAGCCCATGTATGCGGTGATGAACCTTGGGTGAGCGAGCTCAGAGCCCGCGTCCATTTAGGCTGGAATGTTTAAATGAGAGCTTAACAGCCTGTTGGGTACACGCTGGTATAGTGCTCAACTACGGGGAAGGGGTCATAGAAGGAATGCAGCATAGAGCGCCACTCTTGATATTGTTCTGACTCCCGGAAGCCAACCGTGTGGTCTTCTAGTGTTTGCCAGTTAACCAATAGAATATAACGCTTGGGGTTTTCAATGCATTTCTGTAACTGATGTGAGAGGTAGCCAGGCATACTGGATATAATGGCTTGCGCTCGACCAAATGTTTCTTCAAATCTTGATTCTTCTCCGGGTTTTACATCCAATATGGCGACTTCTAAAATCATCTAAATTTCCTTTTTAATGTGACGCTGCTAAGAGGACTTAATCTATTCGTCTGAGCATCTCATATTCATAGTCTAATATCTCATTTTCTTCTTTGTTGCTAAGTTGACGAGACTCCTCGAGAAGGTCCTCAGCTTTGTCTCTCGCATCTTGCTTGCTGGTGATGAGTATTCGACTCCGCGATTGTTTGCATGGGGGAAGTCGTAGTTTTTGTGCATTCTTCAATATTGATTTAATTTTGTTACAGTCTAAATTCGGTAGTTTTGGCAAAGTTAGTACTTTAAGCGAAGTATGGTTTTTAAGGGCGGAAATACCCGTCAAAGGGTTTCCAGCCAGATGTAATGTTTTCAGTTGGGTGCTGGATGTCAGCGGGGCAATGTCCGCAATTCGATTGTTGCTGATATTCAGAAATACCAGTTTTTCAAACGCCTCGATTCCAGCCAAGGACTGAATATTTTTTTGTCGGCAGTACAAAGACTTTAGCTCGAGAACGTGAACTGTTCTACTGGGGTTCTGGCGGGCGAGTGATGGCTGTTTTGCCGCCGCTTTTTTAATACAGGCCAGTAAATTAGGGTCGGTAATTGACAGCTGGCTCAGTGATAGTGCGATCTTTTCACGCTCTTTGTCGAGTAAGTCTTGAGCGATTTCTTCAGGGTTTTTTGACAGTAATTTGTAGCCAATTAGGCCAACATACAATGCGAGCATTGCGCCGATCAGAAATTGTCTAGAAGGTTGAATCTTGTCCACTATTTCCTGACGCCTTAGAGCGAATAGATTTTGGCATGTATTAAGGTCTTTTCTACAGCCGATTAAGCTTGTTCTGAACCTTATTTAGGTCACGAACGTAATGTTTGCTGCAGGAATGCCACTTTTTCCGCATGCTCTCATTTCTTTCGTTGGTTGGGTCTAAGGCCGGTAATTTTCCACATTGTTTTGAAAGCGTATTTTTCAGTGTGGCAATGATTCCCTTGAGCCGCAGTCTTTCAGATTTGTCAGAGTCTTCGTGAAGTTCAATTTGCTCATGTTTCGCACTTGCCCAATGAATGGCGCAGCGCAAATCTCTCATGTTCTGCGTGGTTTCTCTGAACTTCTTTTGATACTTCTGATTCTGCTGAGTTTTATAACCAGGGCGGGAATTATAACGCCCGCTTGAGTTGATCTGATTCTGACTGGACTTTTCCATGTCCCGGCTGATGCGGGTGAGAGATTCTTCCCAACGCTCTTTTGATTTGAGGATACTTTGTACATGTCTTTTGGAGGACGAGCTTGCATTGGATTGTCTAGGGAGTGAGATTTCTCCGCAATACTCTTGGCCAAACTCGGTGCTTATTCTTGTTCTGGCCTCACTTGAGTGGTCGAGCGAAACTTTCTCAACTTTGGAAGTGGAATCTTCTTTGGGCAAAGGGGGCACTTGAGTGAAGCTTACCTTGCCATTTTCGTCGACAACTTTATAGACAGTCCCTTGAACCACAGGTATATAGGCGGCGAGTAAAAAGGCTAAAATTACTGTCATTTTCATCTTGAAAAGCTTCCTGTGGTGGTCGTACTAGTCTCAATAGAGAGGTATTTCGCTAATTACCAACAATCACTGTCGAAGCATTCTATCGTAAAGAGCGGCAGGGGGCACGTGGAGTGGATTAATGGGCTTCGAAGCGGACTTGGGCCTAAGTAAGCCGGGCATTATTGAGCCCTGAGCTATTTTAGCTGTCTGTAGATTCAGACCAATCGATGGACCCTGCAAAAATGGACCCTCACTCGAAGGTCTTGGCAATTGCCTGCGCTACCTCTGCATGTGCATTTTCTGGAAGGAAGGTGCCGTGAGCGGCGATAAGCTGATCGAAATCGAAGCTCAGCAGACGCTCAAATTCTGCTTGGATACTCACCTTGTCTTTGACTAATAACTTAATCCATAGGGGACCAATGAGTGTTTTCCGATTAAACCCAAGCAGGGGCAATAGGCGCCTAGCTAACCAGTTGGTCTGAGGCATATATGGGAATGTGGCATAGCTTTGGATGGCATCGCAAGTTAATAGTATTCCTGCTGAGCGCTCGAGCAAAATGACGCCTTCTGGCTCCCGCACGTGTTTAAAAGCCAATAATTTCCCATTGGCAAAGGGCAGCTTCCCGCCTTCAGACAATGCATGTGCTATGACTGGCGTGGTGTATGTGGTGCCGCCTTCGAAGGACCAGAAGTCGGCCTTGTAACGGTCGACATAAAATGAATCGTCCATGCCGTGCATGGGCCCGAGGCGCAGTACATGGCCGACCTTTCCGAGTGCCTCCAGAGCCAAAAGACCCTCTTCATTCAGGCGCACAGGGTTAATAAGGGTTAGTTCTCCTTGATCGCGCACAACGGTCATATTCCTGGTGAAACGCACAACAGGGTTTGCTTTCACGCAACCGTGAACAACAAACAGATCTTCTGCAATTTGTTTGATCGGGTCGTGGGGTAGGGCGGCTGGGTAGTTCATGGGTAAACGTCCGTTTATGTTCTCAATTAAACTGAGAGTAAAGCAAAAAACAAGCTGTCGCTATTAATAGCCCTCCCATAAAGCGATTAAATATCTTTAATCTAAACTCACTGTTGAGAAGAAGTGTGGCCTTGTTCCCAAGCACTGACCAAGAGAATAATGATAAGTAGCACACCACAAAATAGACGCTAGAGAAGGTTAAAAAAACCCGATGGCTATCGGGCGTTGAGAACAAGGAGACACTGGCAACACTGGCAAGCCAAGCTTTAGGGTTTAACCATTGCAATAAAAAACCTTGCGTAAAAGTGGGTAAGTTCTGCTTTTCAATGTTGATTTCTGAGCTGGATGACGCGATTAGATAGCCCATATAAATGATCAACATAGATCCCGCTATAGAGAGATATTTAAGGAAATCTGGGTATAGGGCGATTATTTTATGAAACCCTAAACCAATGAATAGCAGCAGTAAGGTGAAACCGATGCTTGCGCCCGATACGAATGAAAAGGTTTTTCGAACGCCGTAACTCGCCCCAGATGAAAGGATCACCATATTTACGGGGCCGGGAGAAATTGACATAACCAAGGAAAAAGAAAACATCGCAATTAACAAAGACATAAATTCACTCAAATTAAACGGGACTAAAGTTACCTAAACGAACTATACCCTAATTGCTGCGCGCTAAAAATAGCCCAGTAATCATGAGCACAACGCCGCCAAAACGTTGTAAATTTAGAGGAGAGCTCGCGGAGCCCATGAGCGCAAAATGATCGATTACCACGGCGGCAATAATTTGTCCGGTTACGATAAAACAAATCGCATTGCCTACGCCCATTTTCGGCGCAAGATAGGTGATCGACAGTACATAGGTGCCCACGATTAGGCCACCTATGTAGCTGTAGGCAGGCGCATTCAGGAAAGTAGACAGCGCGGGTATGGGCAGGCGGTTTGCCGCGACAAAACTGCCGACAAACGCCAGGCCAACGATAAACAGGAATAGGGCGGCATAAACTACACTGCCTAGAGATTTACTTAAGCTGGCGTTGGCGGCCGCCTGTACAGGAATTAAAGCACCTGCAAAAACGGCCATGAGCGGTAGTAATAACCATATTTTCATTCTCTACTCCTTTTGGTATTTATACTGTCTACTGGCTTAGACGGGCTTTCACTTTTTTCTGAGGCTGGTCACTTGGTCGTAGCCAATTCCCCAGTTGTCGGTATTCACCTCATCTATTACCACTATTGTGGTCGCCGGGTTTTTGTCCAGCACGTCCACCATTAATTGAGTTGCGCCTTTAATAAGCGCGAGTTTCTGATCGGGCGTTACCCCTTCGTCAGTGACTTTAATATTGATATAAGGCATTGCAGTGTTCTCCTAGTTTATTGATCCGCGTACATTTTGTTAACGATTAGCCATTGCCCATTTTCTTTCAGTAGCCCAAGGAAGTCGACATAAATTCTGCCGAGTAAAGGGCACAATACTTTTACCATGGCCTGTTCATGCATAACATCCATGGACAGTATCTTAAATCCTTCGGGATCTCCCCGTTGCGCTGGAACCTCGCGCTTGCTTACGAGCTCTAGCCATTCATCCAGATTGCGGCGTAGGCCAGGTGCTTTTAGATAAGCGTCTGGGTGAAAGATGTTCCTCAGTATTGTTAAATCTGCATGGTGTAGGCCAGAAAAATAGTCTTTAACAATTCTTTCAACGGGGTGCTGCTCACATAGGTTTTTCTCGTGGGTACTCAAATGCTGTTTACTCACATTGATTCACTCCCAGTTTTTACTTCTTGATTTATGCGGCGGATTGCTGGTGTTCCGCATGCAGAGATTGTTGAAAGCTTGGCAGAGCTAGCACTGCCTCAATCATCTGGCTCGTTTTCACGCCAAGACTAATGTTTACAGGGAATGATGCCGCCCATCTAGAGTAAACAGTGAGCATGATGTCTGCGGCTGAAACATTATTGCCGCCTAGAAACGCCTGACCTTGGAGTTGATCTTCTACTACATCCCACAGAGCCGTTATTGATTGCGCCGCCGAATCAAACATTTCTTGTTTGGCTTCAACAGTGGCTGAAGTATTTGCAATGAAAAACAAGCGGCTGTAAGCGGGGTGCATGGTGGCGTTTGCGAACATAATATCTCGTATAGCCACACTGCGCGCTATTGGCTCGCTAGGAAGCATATGGCTTTTGTGTTTCTCCAACAGATAGATTATCACCGCCGCGCCTTCTCGGAGGGTGAGGTTTTTGTCTAATAATACCGGCACAGTAGCCACGGGGTTCAGCGCTGCAAAATCATTACAATTTTGTATGTTGACCAGCTCAAGGTCTTGCTCAAGCTCTCGCAATACAACTTGGCTTGCGAGAGAGCAGGCATCGGGTAGGTAATAGAGTTTATACATAACGTTCATTTCCTGTTTCGGGGTTGTTACGCAGTGCTTTTGGGCACGCTACGGGATTGTCGCTGGCCTTCTCGGTGAGTGGCCTCAATGCGATGAAGCTAGTTTAGGGTTTCGATTGGTTTACATATATAGCTATAATAAGAACCTATTGTTTCCATGGTGGAAACTAATTAGAGGCCGTTGAAATTCAGAGGAGCCTACCTAGATGGATAAATTACGAGCTATACGGCTCTTTGTGCGACTGGCCGACCTCGGTAGCTTTACGCGGGTTGCGGAGCAAACCAACGTGTCAAAGTCGATGATCAGTAAAGAAATTAGTCGCTTAGAGCTTGATCTTGGTGCACGCCTATTACATCGCTCTACCCGAAATGTTCAACTTACCCACCTGGGGGAAGGCTATTTGCAACGGGCGAGGGAAATTCTCCGCAAACTCGAAGACGCTGATGGTTTTGTGAGTGAGCATCAGCATGCGCCCCGCGGTAAACTTAAAATCAATGCGCCAATGGCCTTAGGTATTCTTGAGCTGTCAAAAATGTTTGCGGATTTTATGCGCGCCTATCCGGATATTGAGCTGGACATTCACTTGGGTGACGAGGACGTAGATTTGGTTGAGCAGGGTTTCGATTTGGGTTTTCGCGCCTCCAGTCGACCTTTAGATTCGAATTATGTGGGGCGAAAGCTCACTGACTTCAGCTATCACGTGTGTGCATCACCAGGCTATTTAGAGGCTCATGAGCCGATACGCTTGCCCGGCGATTTAAAGTCCCATAACTGCCTTGTGTATAGCTATTTCAAGGGGAAAAATGTTTGGCCCATAGAGGACGGTATTGCCATTAGCGGCGCGTTGCGGGTGAATAGTGTGTTGTTCATGATGGAGGCCTTAAAAGCTGATCTCGGCGTGGCGTTCTTACCCAATTTTGTTTGCCGCTCGGCCCTTGAGAGCGGCGAGCTAGTGGAAGTGTTGGAAGGCTCTAGTAAACCTAAGTTGTCGCTGTATGCACTGTATCCGGCACGACATTTCGTGCCGGTGAAAATTGTCCAGTGTATTGAGTTTCTGGAGCGCTGGTTTTCAGAGCCGGTCTGAGCTCTGAACACTTGTTCTGAGTTCTGACTCAGAGCTGGCTATATAACCTAGTCTATCACTCGCTCAAGGTGCCAAACCTTGGAGACGATACACCAGCCGTCACTATCCTTAACAAAGCTCAAATGATCGACAAATACATTGCTATGGGCTCTTAGGCGCACTTTAACCGTGGCACAGTTTTTTGACAGCCAATCAATCAAAATAATCTCTTCTTCCCGCACCTGATTTTGGCTGGCAGGGGATGGTCTGTTGGCGACGTCATTGCGAAAGCTGGCGATGGGGTCTACCAGCAGTGCGCCTTCGTCAACATCAAAGAGGCTAGAGTCCTTATGGAATACCTTGTCGAGTAAGTCCACGTCGCAGTGGTATATGGCATCAAAGTAAGTGTTTATGGCGGTAAATAGCTCGGAGTCTCTCATTATTTAGCTTTCCTGGGTTGATTTCGATGGGTCATTTTAAGGATCTTTCTTGGGTGTGAATATTGGCTTTAAGGACTATGTTCGTTAATATCAGGCCATATTTACTTTTTGAGTGGGATGAGTATGAATGGCAAACCAAGCCGGGTGGCGATATTGGTTGATGAGGGCCTTGCTCTTTTTGAGTTGGGCTGTGCGGTCGAGCTGTTTGCGCTTCCACGCCCCGAGATCCCCAACTGGTATCAAGCGGATGTGGTCAGCTTTTCGACCCAGCCCCTGAGCGCAACGGGCGGGCTTCTAGTTCAGCCAATGGTTATTAGTAGTTTGTCGGACTACGACATGGTGGTCATCCCTAGCTGGCCCATTAATAGGTCCGTCCCTGACCCTTTGTCTCGTGAGCTGAAACTTTTCTTTAGCTCTGGAGGGAAGATATTGTCCTTTTGCTCCGGAGCGTTCGTCCTGGGGGAGGTGGGCTTACTGGATGGTCGGCGCAGCATTACCCACTGGCGTTATGCGGATGAGTTTAAACGGCGATTTCCGGCAACCGAGTATGTCGAAGACGTTTTATATCTTTATGAAGGTAATATTGGTTGTTCGGCCGGTAGCTCTGCTGCCATTGATTTAGGCATCGAAGTTATCCGTTCCCAATATGGTTACCAAATTGCCAACCAAGTAGCGCGGCGTTTGGTATTGGCGGCTCACCGAAGTGGTGGTCAATCCCAATTTGTTGAAGCGCCAGTACCAAAGCCGGCGAGTCAATTCTCTGAAACGCTGGACTGGGCCATTGCGCATATCGGCGACACCATTGAGGTGAGCCAGCTAGCCGATCAAGCCAATATGACTCGACGGACCTTTGACCGGCATTTTAGAAAAACCCTTAACATGAGCCCGAAGGAGTGGCTTATTTGTCAGCGCTTAGAAAGGGCCAAAACTCTACTTGAATCAACCGAGCAAAACATCGATGTAATTGCCCACCACTCCGGCTTTGAAACGGCAATGGCGATGCGACATAATTTTCGAAAGTATATGGGACTGTCGCCCAGTACTTATCGGAAACAGTTTACGTCTGGGCGAGTTGATGGTGGTCTTAGATTTGGCTTCGGCGCCTAAGTTTGGAGCGGAGGGGTGAATGAAAGTTCACCCCTTACACGACGTGCTCTTGAGTCAATATAAATCGGTTTTCCCCTTAGCTAAGACTTTCCTCAGTTTTTTCTTTAGCTTTTTTCACTGGGCCAGGAAAGAAAATATTGGTGGTCTGTTGGTAGTGCTTATACTCTGGACGTTTCTGAACAGAATAAAACTCAGAAGGTACGGCTCCCGTATAGTAGACCAAGGTGGTGTACATCATTTTCGAGGCGAAGAGCAGCCCCAGTCCTAAGAGCGCCCAAATTACGATAGGTGTGGACGATTGCAGTGCTAGCCAAGAAGGAATTGATGCAATGATCAATGCGTTCCACACCATCCACTCGGAGAAATAATTTGGGTGACGGCTGTAGCGCCAAAGGCCCACATTACACACTCGGTTTCTTTCTCCCAGAACCTTCATTTCGCGTAGGAATCTCTGTTTCTGACTGTCGGCCGTGCTCTCCAAAGCAAAGGCCGAAAGCCACAAAACAAGACCAATAATTTCAAAAATTGAAATTTCAGTTTGAGTATTTGCGCCGATAATAAAAGCGGGAAATGCCAAAAAAGAGGCGTTGGCAATACCCTGTACAAGCGCCTCTACCTGGATTGCCAGAGGCAGGTTGTCTTTGCCTGATTTTTGCCAGCGCAAGCGTTGGTATTGATAGCGAGGAAATTCCTTTTTGAGCAAGCCAAGCTGCCACATGCGGAGGGCTCCGCCTCCCATGCGAAGTCCCACAAAAAGATAGACTAGGCTGACCCCTAAGTTTCTTACCCAGTAACCATCGTTTAGGCAAAGATTGACAATGCCAATGACCGCTAGGCCCAGTGGCCAGCCAATATCCACATATGAAAGACGGCCGGTCTTCCAGGCAGGCCAACACACTACCAAGGCAAACAATACTAATTGTGCTATGCCGTTAATGAGTGAAATTTCACTGAAATTAACGCTGATCAAAAGTAAGGCCCATCCAGCTAAGAAGGGCGTCAGTGGTTTAAAGTACCTTAACATTTCGTTTTCCTTAAACAGATTCAATGGCAACAGGGGTGCCATTAAAGGCCGCGTTACCCGTAAGTGGATCTACCCGCTTACTGTTAGTGAGAGTGTTGATGCTTATGCCCGGTTGCGTTGCGGCGATGTTCATCTTTGTGTTTTCGTGGTTATGCCCCCAGCCTTGGGGGATACTGACAACGCCTTGAAGGATATTGTCATTGATGTCGACTTCCAAAATCACGCTGCCTGTTTCCGACCGAACCTTAGCCTTGTCTCCTTTACTTAAGCCCAAGTTGTTGGCGTCTAGGGTATGCAGTTGCAGCGTACAGGGCGGCTTTCCTTTGACCAAGCGTCGGGAGTTTTGAGTCCAGGTATTGTGACTGCGTGCTAAGCGGCGACCAATCATGGCAAAAGGAAAAATCTTCCGAACTTCCGAGTCGCTGTTGAGTGCATTCTTTAGCCGGGGCAGATCGTTTAGATAAATTTTTGGCGCCAGCTGAATTTTGCCATCGGCGGTTTTGATTCGCTCGGCTAAGCAGGGCTTTAAGGGGCCAAGATCTATGCCGTGCGGGTTGTCTAAAAGTTTTTGTAAGCTCATGCCCTGGTCTTTATAAGGACCAGTTTTTAAACCCATGTCGAGCATAATTTCTGGCGTCATGCCGTCATCTTCTCTATCACACAAGTAGTTGGACAGTGCCTTGAGAATTTCCCAGTCGTGCTTTTGATTTGGCTTCTTTGTAAACATGGGCTGAGAAAACTTGGCCGTATTGCGAACGGCAAAACTGTTAAAAAACACATCGTAGTGTGCGATTTCTAATCCAGTGGTGGCGGGTAGAATAATGTTGGCATGTTTGGTGGTTTCATTGAGATAAATATCAACCGAAACCATATATTCAAGGCTTTGGAACGCGGAGGTAAGTTCATCACCGCCCGGTGCAGACAATACTGGATTGCCCGCGATGGTAAACATGGCTTTAATTTGGCCCTCACCCTCGGTGAGTATTTCTTCTGCAAGGGTGGCGATTGGGAATTCAGAGTGATTGTTAGGCAATCCGCTGATGCGAGAGTGATAGCGACCAAAATTGTTTGGCCGGCCTTTTGGCACTCCTTGCAGTAAATCCAGCGCAGGAAGTGGGAACATCGCGCCGCCCTCGCGATCGAAATTTCCAGTGATAATATTGAGCACGTTGGTGAGCCAAAGACACAGACCGCCAAATGTTTGCGTTGAGGCCCCCATACGGCTATAGCAAACTGCAGAAGGCGCGCTCGCTATGTCTCGGGCAATTTCGAGAATCTTTCCTGCACTGATGCCGGTAGCATCGGCCACAGCATCTGCGGTAAAGCCCTGCACGGCTTCTATTACTTCGCTGTAACCTGTGACCGCATTCTGCAAGTGACCTAGATCAGCCAGGTCCTCGCTGATTATGGTGTTAATCATAGCGATTAATAACAAGGCGTCTTTTTCTGGGCGAATAAATAGGTGTTCAGTGGCCAGCGCTGCGGTCTCGGTTTTTCTTGGGTCAATGACCACAACCTTGCCGCCTCGCTTCTTGATATCTTTTATTCTCCCTGGAGCGCCCGCTGCAGACATCATGCTGCCGTTTGAAACCACGGGGTTGCCGCCGATAATCAACATGTAATCGGTGTTGTCGATATCTGGAACTGAAATGGCCATGCCAGCGCCGAACATGTAATTGGAAGCCACATGGTGTGGTAATTGGTCAGCGGATGCAGAACTGAAACGGTTTTTGCTGCCCAGCGCCTTATAGAACTGCTTCAGATACAGTGCGCTTCCTAAGTTGTGTGCGTTGGGGTTGCCAGCATAAGCGCCCACGGCGTCGGTGCCATATTTCGCTTGAATGCCACGTATTTTGCGGCTGATTTCACTGAAGGCTTCTTCCCAGCTGATCTCTTGCCAGCCCTCAATGGTGCGCTTCATGGGAGCACGAATTCGGTCTGGGTCTTTATAAAAATCTTGTAGTGCAACCGCCTTTGGGCATATATGGCCACGACTGAAAGGGTCTTTGGGGTCTGGTTTTATGGAGATAATCTCCTCACCCTTATGTTTGATTTCGATGCCGCACATTGCTTCGCAGATATTGCAATTCCGGTAGTGAGTGTTCACTTCGGTCATTTCCTGATGCCCCTATGCGGATTGAAATCGCCTATTTGTTAAAAGGTGCTCAGTTTGACCGGCGATGCCTGACTATGTAACTGTAATAAACGACACAATATTGGTCATTTTCGCCAGATGTTGAAGAGGGTAAACATGGTAACAGTGACAATCGTGATATTTGACAAGGCCTTGGCAGCCTCATTTATTGGAATTAATGATTTACTGTATTTCGCGGGTAATTCTTATCAGCGGCATTCAGGCCAGGCCGAGCCGGGGTTCCAAGTTCGTTTAGCCAGCTGGGACGGTCGCCCTGTGAACGTGATGAATGGCTTGGCTATTACTCCTCACTGTAGCTTGCAAGACATCAATCACAGCGATGTATATTTGGTGCCCACCATCACGGGGGATGTTGAAGCAACACTAGAGCAGAACGCCAAGGTCATTCAGGCCTTGAAAAAAGCGGCGGACCAAGGGAGTTTAATTGGCGGTAACAGCGCCGGTAGTTTTTTTCTTGCGGAGGCTGGCCTGCTCAATGGCAAAAAAGCCACTACGCTGGGGCGCCAGGCTGATTTATTTCGCAAGCGTTACCCACTGGTGGACTTGCGACCGGAACAATTTTTGACTCACGATGGCAATATTTTATGTGATGCGGGCGGTTCTTCTTGGTTTGATCTAGGTTTGTATTTAATTGAACTATTTTGTGATCATCAAACGGCAATGGACACCGCCAAGTATTTTATGGTGGATCTAGAGCGTTCAGCACAATTATCTTTTTCACCGCTGGTCAGTAAGAAACACCATGGAGACCCTATTGTTCTAAATATTCAAAACTGGATGGAGGCACACTTTCGTGAACCCTTAACGATGGAGCAGGCGGGTGAGCGGTTTGGTTTATCAAGTCGATCGCTTATCCGGCGTTTCAAATTAGCAACAGGTGGTACGCCGCTAAATTATCTACAAGAGGTTCGTCTAGATGCGGCTAGCCGTTTGTTGATTCAATCGAAACAAACCATTGAGGAAATAACCACCCTAGTAGGGTATTCCGACATCAGTTCATTTACTCGTTTGTTCAAACGTCGCACTGGCTTTCCTCCGAGTCATTATAGAACCCGATTTAAATCGGTGGGTAATGAGCATTAACTCAACAGGAATAGCGTTGATTTTACGCAAGAATATAGCGTATTTCAGGCCAGAATCTTCAAATTGATTCCAGTGTTAAGTTTTCGGGGCTGCAAAAATATCGCGCTACTTGTGACACCGGGTCAGTAAAGCGCAGCTGTTTGGCGAGCAATTGTAAGGGTTTTTCATAGTTATCGGCAGATTCTTCTTCTAGCGCTGGGTAGTACTTGTCATTCAATATTGGCCAGCCCTTAGTTTGCATGTGCACACGTAGCTGGTGCGTTTTTCCAGTAATGGGTTTGAGTTCGAAAAGCGCTTTGTCCCCACACTTGCGTAGGCCGCGAATCTCAGTGTAGCTATTGGCTTCTCCCTCTACTACCTGCATGCGAAAGCTAGGCTTAGATGAGCTTAAGCGATTTTTTACTTGCCATGCGCCGCCCTCAATTTTTTGCTCGCTACCTACTTTGGCGATGGCGTGGTAGATTTTTTCAATTTTACGCTGGCTAAAAAGCTGGTGATAAAGGTGGCGTGTCGCGGGATTGGTGGAGAATAGCACCAAGCCCGCGGTGACCCTGTCCAATCGATGCAGTGCTTGCAATGTTTCTATGCCCGTTTTAAGTCGCAGGCGATTCTGCAGGCATTCATTCACAAAAGTTCCACCAGGTGTTAATGCCAAGAAGTGAGGTTTATGAGCGACTAGCAGGTGTTCGTTCTGGAACAGGATCGTTTCAGTAAAGGGGATAGAAGGTTCGTGTTCAACTTCTCGGTAGTAGTAAACGCGTTGCTGTGCTCGGAAAGGGGTGTCGGGTTTAATGAGGCTGCCGTTGTGCCAGTGCACTTTGCCATCGATCATGCGTTGCGCCCAAACCTGAGGCTCAATGCGAGGGAACTTTTCAACCAGATAATCGAGCACCGTAGCAATGCCAGCGGGCTGTTGTGGAAGGCTGAGTTTTGACGGCTGCTTGGCAATGCCCATATGATCTTCCAAATGGACATTGTAACAGGTGTACCTTAGATGTTTGCGACAAAATGCTTGGAGAGGTTAAAGAAATTCGCCCATAGGATTGTGATCAATTAAAAACAATGTATTCAGCGCTGTAGTCCAGTTCAACGTCACCGAGTATCTCTTCAATGGGAGACTCCCCGCTCAAAGCTTTAAAGCCAAGGTAGGCCGCCACGTTTAATACTAACGCTCCTTCATCTAGCTGAAGCAATTCTTCGTCCGCTACGGCTTTAAGTAATCTCTTGCGTTGGTTGTTGGCAATGTATAAATCTTGCAGGCTCATAAAGAGTGACCTATTAAACTATTTAGGCCGTCTATTATAGCGCACTTATTCTAGAACATCTGAATGAGTGACCTCCTCTTAGTATTGTCGTGATCAAGGCGTTTGTTGTGATTGACATTCAATCAAGCTCTGTCTGAGGTGTTGCTAGCACAATTAACAGAATACGCAATCTTTTGGCGCGCCGTTCTACAAAATTGCAGGATGCACGATTGTGTTTTATCCTTAATCAGTCATTTTTTGATCCGATATATTCATCTAAGATGATAACGATTTATCCATAATTTCTTAGGGATGATTGGCCATGAAGATCATTAAGCCTGCTGTCGTATTATTGATACTAGTGCTCAGTCTTCCCACTTCGGCTGAAAAAGTTAGAATTTATAATTGGCGCCTTTACCTGGCGGATCAGGTAGTTGAAACATTTGAAAAAGAATCAGGCCATACGCTTATCCAAATGTACTACGATGAGGAAGCCGTGCGTGATGCCGTGATTAGCAGCGGTCGAAGTCAGGGCTTTGATTTGATTATGATGGATGACTCCACACTGCGGCTCATGGACAGACTTGATAGGTTTCAGAATTTAGAGAGCATCAATGGTGACATCGAAGGAATTGAACCACTCTGGCGCAAGGCCTGCGGTCCCTTCGGTGTAGCTTATAGCTGGGGCACCAGCGGGCTGATGTATCGCAGCTCTGTTGCCGTTGAGCCGATTCATTCATGGCGGCAATTATTTGAAGTGCCAGCAGAGCATCAGGGCCGCCTAGTCACACACTTGGATCATCAAGATAGTGTGGCGTCTGCATTAATGGCCATAGGTGCCCACCCCTTCGCGGTCGATAAGGTCGCACTTCAGCAGGCGTTTAATCTACTCCAGAAGCAGCAGGCGTCGATATTAGCTCAAACATACGGCCTGGCCTACGCGCAGATTCATGGCACAAGCAGTAAAATGTCACTGACTTATGGTTTTTCGTCGGACCTTTCCGAACTGATTAAGATCTCGGGGCAAGACGATTGGGTATATGTGGTGCCTGAAGAGGGTACTTTGCTTTGGGCTGATTGCTGGGCAGCTCCCTATGGAAAAACGCTAAAGCCCGCCACAGTAGCTTTTTTGAAATTTATTAATCGCCCTGATATCGCAGCCATGAACGCGGAAAGAATGGGTTTTACTACAGTCAATCAGGCAGCACTGGCTTTAGTTAATAATGACTATCGCTCGAATAAAGTGCTTTTCCCGTCCAAGGCAATCCAAGACCGAGGGTCATACTATCAAATACTTGACCCCGAGAGCGAAAAACTGCGCCAACGTATGATTACTAGCTTGCAGAGTCAGTAGCAATGAGGCTTTTGCCCAGAGTCAATTACATTTTAATGCCGGTCATTATAACGGTGTTTACCTTCATGGGCTGGATCGTTTATGAGCAGTTTTATCGCGCTTCTCAAACGTATTTGAAAGGCTACCTTGAGCAAGAGCTTTCCTATGTGCAGCAACAAATGCACCTAGAATGGAATTCATATCAATCGATCTTGAATAAGATCAGCATTAGCCAAGAACTATTACAGTATACCAGTACGGATGACTCGAGATATCAGTCGTTTGTGTTTGAATCGCGACTGATGAAAATGCTTGCTAGAGTTCGGCGCAATACTAGCCAAATTCAGCAGATTCAATTGTTGGGTAATGACGACAAACCGCTGATATCGATTCCCGTTGGTAATCCTTTTGATACGCCTGAAATTGACTTCGAAGTAAAATCTTTTTTGCAAGAAAGTAGAGCGTTAAGATTTGGGGAAACTAGAGGGGCTGGAAAATCGATACAGCGGTTTATATATCCTAGTATTGATCCGAACACGGTTCGCTTTGGCATTGCGAGCACAATTGTGCCTCATCTTCTATCAGATGACAGAGCGAATAACCCGAATTCTGAGTATTACACCATTTTTCTGGTGGGGGAGTTGACGTATTTTTCTCAGCTTGAAAAGCGTATAAAAAACCATATTGGAGCTGGAGTCACTTTGCAATTTAGCGTGATGCCGCCTGCGAATGACGCACAAGAATTAAGTGATATACGTGTTGTCGATGGAAGTGATGGTGGCTTGGTCGGAGGCTTATCTACGGAGTTATTTGCTATTAATATTGTTGTTCCGAAAACATCCATCGCATCTAGGCTGTCTGCAGTGCGTAGTGATATTTACCTTTCAGTACTTTCAGTGATTTTAATTTCCTTCCTGGTTTTGAGTACCCTAATTCGCCGGCAAATTATATCCCCGATCACGCAGCTCAAAGAAAGAGTTAAGAAATCCCGTCAACAACAAGAATCATTATTAAGTTATATTGAAAGCGATGATGAAGTGGCCGAACTTAACAATAGTTACCTTGAGCTGTTAAATAATGTCGAACGGCTCGCATCGCGGGATGTTTTAACTGGGTTGGGTAACCGGCGAAATTTCCAAAATACATTGTCTCGTGCTATTCAAAGGAATGTAGAGAGAAATAAGAATATAGCGCTCCTATATATCGATTTAGATAATTTCAAGCAGGTCAATGATCATCACGGCCACGCTGCTGGCGACTTAGTTTTACAGGAATTTGGTTGTCGTCTTAATGATGTGGTACGGCTGGAAGATGTTACGGGAGTTCCGGGAGGCGTAAGCCTTTCAAGATTGGGTGGAGACGAATTTGTAGTCTTGCTTAATGATATTCCTAACCCAGATGTAGCCTTGGCTGTAGCGAATAGAATTTTAGAGCTGTTCGACCCTGCATTCGAAGTGGCAGGTGTTCAATATGGTGTGTGTGCCAGTATAGGTATCGCTATTTCACCAGAAGATGGCGGCGATGCCACTACCTTATTGCGCCATGCCGACGCGGCTTTGTATAAAGCTAAGGCCCATGGTAAGCACTGTTGTGAGTTTTTTACTGCTGACATTGCTGAAGCCATACGGCGAAAGACTTTAATTGCAAACGACCTTTCATCGGCGCTTGTTAATGGAGACTTACGCTTAGTATTTATGCCAATATATGAAGTGGAGACACTCATAATAGTCGGCGTGGAAGTGTTGCTGCGTTGCCCGACGCTTGAAAGACAGGGTATAGGCCCCGACCAATTCATACCCATTGCAGAATCGACTGGGCTAATAAGAAAAATTGATTTGTGGGTATTAGATAGCGCCTTGGCTTGCTTAAAATGTTTGCAAACAGAGCATGGCTTTTCTGGTTACCTAGCCATTAATATTTCGGGTGTTGAATTACACAGTAAGAAATTCCCTCAAAAGGTTGATGAATATATACAAATGTATTCAATTGATCCGGCCAGCGTGGAAATTGAGCTCACGGAAACCGCATTGGTTTCGAATACAGATAATAGCGCGATCATTCTCCAGCAGATTAAAGATTTAGGGCTTGGTTTGTCTTTGGATGACTTCGGCACCGGCTACACGGCGTTTAATCAGCTGATTCACTACCCGGTAGATTGTTTGAAAATTGATCGCTCGTTTATTAGTGCTATAGGTACGGGAGCGGTAGAGAAAGCCGCCATGATTGACACAATCATGGCATTGGCAAAACTCTATAAGTTGCAAGTTGTTGCGGAGGGCGTCGAGACTGCAGAGCAACTCGATTATTTGAAAACAATTGGTTGTGCCCGCGCACAGGGTTACTTGCTGTCCAAACCAGTTGAATGGGAGCGGTTTCTAGCCTTGTGGCGTGAGAATGCCAAAAATATTGATCTTTCCTAGGCGAATACACCCTCTCAAATTTACTTAGTTTTGAATAACTCACACCCAAAGCAGACCTTGAGAGTAGGCACTATTGTTTTAACTGTCGAAAAATTCACGATATTGAGCGATATTCGGGAGCACCAAATGCCATTTGAAGGGCCTGATATTCGGCACTTAGCGTACCAATTTATGTTATTGCTGTCATTTTGGTGCAGTAGTGAAAATGCCTGGACCGAGGAAATTGTTCCCTTGTGTGTAGGTGAGTCCCCGCCCTATATGGGAAAGAACTTTGCAGGCGGTGGCCCAAGTGTTGAGGTGATCAGGCAGGCCTTTCAAGGTATTGGTGTTGACGTTTCAACCATTTATGCTCCATGGTCTCGCTTGCTTAGAATGGGCGTGAATGGCGATTGCTTAATCGTTGGAATATGGCGCGGCCCTGATCGTGACCGGTTCTTTAACTACTCCACTCTGCCCTTGTCCAAACAAAGGCTTAGCCTCTATAAAAAGCGGAATAGAGTTATAGATAAAAATAATACGAACTTAGTGCTTGGTATTGAGCGTGGCACGTATATCACTCCCATAGTGGAACAGCTTGGATGGAGAATAAGTAAAAATACCTCTCAGGTGCAAAATCTTCGCCTTTTGAAGGCTGGGCGTGTTGATTTAGTCTTTGGTGAGCAAGGGGCTCTTGATTACCTGATATCAAGATCGGATGACTTTAAGGGCGAGTTTGAATTATTTCAATTTACGGTCGAAATTAAAGGTGCCTATTTGGCGACGTCACTTACTAATTCTCGCTTTGATGCTTTGATGGTACATTTCAACGAAGAATTTGCGAGCATGCTGTCTGATGGACGCTATGAGAAAATTATAGCTGGCGCGAAAGCTCTACCTCATTTAAAGCACTAAAGTAGCTTTCTATATTCCACCATCTTTATGTTGCCCTATTTAGTGCCATTTACCCTTGGCTTCATTGACTTCAGGCTCACGAATCCGGGTTAGAGTAGGTAGGTTAACGGATCTTTCCTGGATGACTGCGTGGTAAATACGGAGCTTGATGTGTTCTGGGTAGGGAGTCACCCTAATGGCCGTGGCTGATGGCGATTCAGGGAGCTAGGCTGTCATGAGTTTGGTTGTTCTCCACCTAGCCCGAGACTGCTCACAATCGAGGGCAATTGTTTATGGGTAAGGCTGAATCAAAATTAATGGTCAAGCCCTAGCCAAACCCTAGCTAAGCCACACTCAAGCCCCTGCGATTCAAGATATTGTTAACCTCGGTTTAACCGTCTATATTTAGTCCTTATATACCCTATTGATCTAGATCAACTTCTGGGTGAAAACATGCGCGCTTCATCGGCAAGCTAGACTAATAAATTAGGGCCTATTCTGTATGCTTCATAAAGACGAGAAATTTGATTTAGCCGCTATTCTGCGGCTTGGGCCAATTTTGTTTGTTGCCATGTACGGATTCTTTAGCTTTTACGCCCTATCAACGCTCCAAAATACCACCCAATGGGTTCAGCATACGCAGGAAGTGATTAATGCTGCCGTTGAACTAGAAAAACTAACCATCGATCTGGAGTCGGGGGAGCGCGGCTTTCTCATATCAGGAGAGCCCGAATTTCTTGAAGGCTATAGCAGCGCAAAATCTCTATTGTTTAGGCGTATTAGTGAGACTAAAGGGCTAGTAAATGATAACCGTGAGCAGGTCAAGCAGCTGGAAGTTGTTGAAGGGCTTGTAGAGCGATGGATAAGCGAAATAGCTGGTCCAGAAATTAAATTGCGTCAATCTGTGAAAAATGGAGAGACTAGTGCCTTAGCGTTTCAAAGTGCGATTGAACAAGGGCAAGGGAAAGTTATACTCGATAGAATTCGTACTTATCTAAACGAACTGAATATTATGTTTACGCTTTCTGAAAATTATTTAGCTAACAATCTCTTATTAGAAATTTCCAAGAATTTAGTTGACCAAGAAACGGGGCAGCGGGGTTTTTTGTTGACAGGTCTTGAAAATTATCTCGAGCCTTACCATAGGGGAAAAAAACTCCTTGAGCGCGATATAAAATCATTGCACAAATTGATCGATGAATCTTACGACCGTCAGTATATGATGAAAAATTTGAAAACCCTTGAAGCTCAGGCATTACGGTGGAAAGTGAGTGTGGCCGAACCCGAAATACTAATACGAAGAAAACAGGCCGGCAACCAACTAGGAATGCAGGGACTTAAAGACTTGGTAATCGATGATCGCGGGAAAATTATTTTGGATGGAATAAGGTCCATAAGCGATGAGATGAACGAGCAATTCGTTCGCTCGGATAATGCCAGCGGAGAACTCGCTCTGCTCTCAGTAATGAAGGCATTGGTTGACCAGGAAACCGGTCTTCGAGGTTATTTGCTTACAGGAGAAGAAAATTTTCTTGAACCCTACATTGCTGGTCAGAAAGCATTCGATTATCACGCTTCTCGATTGCGCGAAGTTCTGTCGAAGGCTTATAGCGTTCCTCAGGCTCGCCGTTTGTTAGACGCCATCACTAAGGAGGCCGTTCAGTGGGACGCCCGCGCAGGAAATTTCGAAATCGAATTGCGTCGAGCTAAGGATAAGAACCAAACAACTATCTCAGATGTCGTTATGCTAATTTCAGAGGGGCACGGTAAAGCGCTATTGGACAGTATTTACAATTCTATAGCGCACTTTATTCAGACCGAAAAAAACCTGATGTTAGAGAGGCAGAATAGCGCTGATTTAATGGCTGTGGCGACGCTGTGGGTCAATGCCATTGGCACGTTTATAATTGTCCTATTCGCTATATTGGTCTACCGAACGAACAGGAGAATGCATCATGGTTCGTTGGCTTTGGAAAATGAACAAAACAAGCTGGAACAGCAGGATTGGATTAAGACGAATGCTGCTTCGGTGACATCAAACTTGACGGGTATTACGACAATAGAGGAATTTTCTGAGATATTGATGAATGAAATGACCCCCAAGGTTGGTGCACATGTAGGAGTTTTTTACCAGGTTAAGGAGGGGCGTGAAGGCAAGACTGTGCTGAACATGGCTGGGTCTTACGCATTTAATAGGCGCCAAAATATATCGAATGAAATATCATTGGGTGAAGGTTTGGTTGGGCAGTGCGCGCTGGAAAAAAAGCATATTCTACTGGAACGTGCGCCGGATGACTATATTCAAATTAGCTCTGGAACGGTCGAGGCGACGCCAGCAAATATTATTGTATATCCACTGCTAAATGAAGGTGCTTTGCTGGGTGTGGTTGAATTTGCGTCTGCACAGCCTTTTAATGAAGCTCAGCGTGAACTTATCAGTCAGACATCCGGTACGCTGGGCATCATTATAAATAATATTACTGGGCGCCAAAAAACAGAAATACTTTTGCAAGACGCGCAAGCAATGTCGGAAAAGCTACAGGTTCAGCAGGAAGAATTGCAAGCCGCAAACGAAACGCTAGAAGAGCAGGCCCAGCAGTTAAAAGCTTCGGAAGAAGAGCTTAATGTTTCCAATGAGGAACTGTTGGAAAAGCAAGATTTTTTGCAAGTGCAGAAAAATCAAATCTCCTTAGCTAAAGAGGAGCTAGAGAAAAAGGCAGAAGATTTACAGTTGGCGAGTAAATACAAAACAGAATTCTTGGCTAATATGTCTCATGAATTGCGCACGCCATTAAATAGCATGTTGATTCTTTCGAAAATGTTGACCGAAAATAAAGAGGGTAATCTTAGCGATAGACAGAAGGAAGATATCAAGGTTATTCATGACGGCGGAAAAGACTTGTTGGTGCTAATTAATGACATTATGGACCTTTCAAAAGTGGAAGCCGGAATGCTTAGCGTTCATGCAGAGGACGTTAATGTTGCCAGTGTTTTGAATTCTATGGAGGGTTTATTCGCACATGTGTCGGCCGAAAAAATGGTGGACCTATATATTGATCAGGACGAGGAGCAACCGAGGCTTATCTATAGTGATGGCCAGAGAATAGAGCAAATTCTCAAAAATTTTCTTTCGAATGCATTCAAATTCACCTCTGAAGGTTCAGTCGGCATAAAAGTTCATCAACCCAATAGTGATGTTCAGTTTGCGCGTGACACCCTGCAGCACGGGTCAGTAATTGCGTTCTCAGTAGTCGATACCGGAATTGGTATTCCTGAAGGAAAACAACAGGCTATTTTTGAAGCGTTTCAACAAGAAGACGGTTCTACTAGCCGTAAATACGGAGGCACAGGCTTGGGTTTGTCTATTTCAAAAGAACTGGCTGGTCTGCTGGGTGGCGAAGTTAGCTTGAGCAGCGAGCAAGGGAAAGGAAGTACGTTTACTTTATATCTTCCCTATTCCTTGCCCGGTGTTGAAGCGCCTGAGCAGTCAGATTCCTCTAGTAGTCGCGATCTTATCCCGGAAAACCAGACTGACGATATTGTTGATAAACCTGCTGTAGATGCTACAGCTTTTCATGCCATGGAGATATTTATTGATGATGACAGACGAGGAACCCATGAAGATGATAACGCGATACTAATTATTGAAGACGATCCCGTATTTGCGAAGTTACTCTTGGGGATCATTAGAGACAAGGGCTATAAAGGCCTGGTGACAAACAAGGGGCGTGATGGGCTTTATTTAGCAATGCACTACCTTCCGAGTGGAATTCTATTGGACGTAGGGCTGCCAGATATCGATGGAATGGCCGTCTTAGATCAGCTTAAATTCCATTTGAAAACTAGGGATATTCCGGTACATGTTATTTCTGGACGAGATAACAATAACAACGAATTTCTAACGGGAGGAGCTGTAAGCTTTTTGCAAAAGCCCATAGAGGCCAGCGCAGTTGAATCAATTTTATCAGGTATCACTGAAACTTTGGAGGGGCAGCAAAAATCTGTGTTGCTGATTGAAGATGATGAGAGTTCAAGCAAAGCCATTGAGCGTCTAATTAGCAGTGATAAAGTTAAGATTACGGCATGTGCAACGGGAATGGATGCAAAAACTTTGTTTAAGAACGATAACTTTGATTGCGTTATTCTGGATTTAGGTTTGCCTGACATGAGCGGCTACGAAATATTGGAGTATATGGCTGATCTGCCTGAAGAAGAAAGATCCCCAGTTATTGTTTATACCGGGCAGGAAATTTCTGACGATGAACAAAAAACTCTTACGAAATACACCAATAATGTCATTATTAAGGGCGCGGAATCTCCTGAGCGTCTGCTGGACGATGTGTCTCTTTTCCTTCATCGGGTTACCGCTGACCTTTCGGCCAAACATTTAAATGTGATTGGTTCTTTGCATAATGAAAACGCAATGCTACAGGGCCGAAAAGTGCTTCTTGTTGATGACGACATGAGAAATCTTTTTGCCTTGTCTCGTCAATTGGAAGATATGGGTTTAGATGTTGATGTGGCAAGCAATGGTGAAGAGGCGATTGAAGCGCTGAATGTTATATATGAAAGTGGTGGTGTGGGCGGCTATGACTTGATTCTAATGGATATCATGATGCCAATTATGGATGGATATGAAGCCATGGGTAAAATTCGCGAGATGAAACCCTATAAAGATATACCAATAATAGCTTTAACCGCGAAGGCCATGCAGGAAGACCGAGAGAAATGTATCAGTGCGGGTGCATCCGAATATTTAACGAAACCTATTGATGTAAATAAGTTAGTGTCCATTTTGCGAATTTGGCTCTATAAAGTGGCCAAGTGAAACTATGATTAAGTCTCTGCTAGATATTGAGATTGACTGTTTGTTGTCTGCTATAACTGAGCGTTATGGTTACGACTTTCGCAACTATGCGCGCGCTTCACTAAAAAGGAGAATACAAAATTACTTAACAGTATCAGATTGTAATCATGTCTCTGAACTCATTCCTAAGGTACTTCATGATAAGGAGTGCTTTGCTAAATTTCTTAGCAATATGTCTGTTACTGTCACTGAAATGTTTCGTGATCCGCTCGTATTCAAATCGATTCGAGAAGATATTTTACCAAAATTGAAAACCTATTCTAGAATAAATGTATGGCATGCGGGCTGCGCCACTGGAGAGGAGGTTTACTCCATGGCCATTTTGCTTGAAGAGGAAGGGTTATTAGGTCGCGCCCACATCTATGCCACGGATTTCAATGCCAAGTCATTGGCGACGGCTAAAGAAGGAATTTACCCGGCTGAGAATGTCCAGCTATATACTAGGAATTACCTAAAGGCGGGCGGAAAAAGTTCTTTCTCGGATTATTATCAGGCCAACTATGAGTCGGCGAAAATGAAAGACTCCCTCAGAGAAAAAATTACCTTTGCCAGCCATAACTTAATTTCAGATCAAGTATTTGCAGAAATGAACTTGGTGCTTTGTAGGAATGTACTTATATATTTTGACAAGGTTTTGCAGGACAGAGTCTTGGAGCTATTTTCAGACAGTTTGGTGTCGAGGGGTTTTCTAGTGCTAGGCGACAAAGAGGCTATTAAATACAGTATCGTTAAAGATGACTTTGAAGCCGTTAGTGAAAGGCTGAAAACCTATAGAAAAGTCCTCCATGTTTGATGCTGTGGTTATCGGTGTTTCGATGGGAGGCTTGCAGGCGCTAAAGGTTATTCTGCCCCGCTTGCCAAAGAACTTTGCTATTCCTGTCATTGTTGTTTTGCATCAATCAACAACCATTGATAGTTCTTTAGCTGTTTTGTTGAATGGAATGTTTGAAATTGACGTTAAAGAGGCGGAATTAAATGAGAAAATTGAGGCGGGTTATGTCTACTTGTCTTCTCCGGGCTACCACCTATTGATAGAGCAAGACAAAACTTTCGCTCTCTCTATAGATCCTCCCGAAAATTTCTCTATCCCTTCTATCGACGTCTTGTTTGAGTCGGCAGCAGAAGCCTATGGTGATGGCTTGGTTGGTATTATATTAACCGGCGCGAATGCTGACGGCAGTCAAGGGCTTAAAGTTGTTGGGCAGCACGGTGGCCTGACCGTTGTGCAGGCCCCTAACACGGCAGAAGCGAAAGTGATGCCAGAAGCGGCTATAGCAGCAGCGGAAGTGAGGCATATAGTGCCATTGGATGAAATGGGTGAATTTATATTAAGGCTAGCGGATGATGTCGGGTAAACCTAAGTTACTAGTAGTAGATGATCAACCTAACAATATTCATGCGATAAAACGCATTATTGACTCGAACGATGTTGAGCTTATTGAGGCGCTTTCCGGTGATGCTGCGTTGATGGCCGTGCTTAAGCATGATTTCTTCCTGATTCTGATGGACGTACAAATGCCAGGAATGAATGGCTTTGAGGCCGCTGAATTAATATTGAACAATAAAAAAACGGCGCACGTTCCCATTATTTTTCTTACAGCCATCAGTAAGAGTGACGATTTTGTTATGCAGGGTTATGGTTCGGGAGCGGTGGATTATATTTATAAGCCTGTTGACTCGCAGATATTGTTGGGAAAGGTAAAGGTATTTAGAGATCTTTGGTTGTCAAAGCAAGAGTTAGTTGAAAAGAATATTGTACTAGAAGAGCAGGAACGTGTTCTTAGAGAGCAAAAGCAAGCCTTGGAAGATGCTGGTGCCAGAATCAATATGTTATTAAACTCAGCTGGTGAGGGAATATTGGGTATCGATTACCGTGGAGACATTACTCTCGCGAATCCAAAAGCGAGTGAACTATTGTTGGCGCCTATTGAACAGCTTCACGGAAAAAACATACGCGATTTTTTTCTGAAAGATGAAGAGTCTTCAAAGTCTAAGGAGCCGGCAGCTAGAACGACGCGATTCTCTGACCTATTTCACGAGCAGAATGCAGGTCAGTACAATACGTCTCGCTGGAAACGGTTTGATGGCACATCGTTCTATATTGAGTATAGCTGTAATGAAATCGTTGAGAGCAATGAAGTTTCAACGGGGGCGGTGGTTATGTTTCAGGATATATCACGGCGACGGGAGTTGGAAGAAAGCCTAAAGTTCATGGCGAATTTTGACAGCTTAACGGGTATTGCAAATCGAAACCTTTTCCATGTTTCCCTGCATAAATCCATGGAACGACAAAAACGAACGAATAGTATTCTAGCGGTACTGTTTATTGATTTAGATGATTTCAAGGCGGTTAATGACACCTGGGGTCATGAGGCGGGCGATCAACTGTTGGTTCAGGTGTCAGAACGCATTATTGCTTCCACTCGCGAAGGTGATCTTGTGGCAAGGCTAGGAGGAGATGAGTTCGCCGTAATTCTGCATGATATAGCTGCAGCCGAGAATGCTGATATGATGGCAGAGAAAATCATCGCTGAACTGGGTAGGCCCTTTGATTTGGCTTGCACGGTAGCGAATATAGGCGGCAGTGTAGGTGTTGCCGACCACTGTGACGTAAGCATGAGTAAGGACGAACTCATTAAGCGAGCTGATACTGCTATGTACAAAGCGAAGGAGGCGGGCAAGAACAGTTGGCGGCGGGGCTGATTGCCCCCAGTTCTTCCTCTAGTATTCGGTTAAAGGGCGAAGGTTAAGGAGGTAGCTTTTAGGCCGCGATCTGTGCGACAAACGATAGTGTTCAACAGGGGTTCATTCCTCGAATTTATTAATACGTTTTCTGTGCCAGTCTTGCCCTCACCGCCTTATCGTTGTCCGGCTTGAATCTTAGTTCTTCGATTCAGGTGTTGAGTTGTCAGGGATTCAATGGCTTCATTGATCTGGATTTCTCCAGTTCCTATCTCAAACCACATATCATTTCTTTCAGCACCATAACCGCCAAATTGAACGGCTTCTTCTGTAGGTATATACCCAATTGATCCGTTGGTGTACCCCAGGAATAAGGTGTGTTTGGCGGGGCTCTGCTGTTTGACTGCCAGGCCAAATTGATTAAAAAACTCACCAGAGAAACTTGTAATTGCAATATTGTCTGTGAGCAATAGGGTGTTAACCTCAGCTGGCACAACGCCCATCGCGGACTTTTTAGCAGCTGTCAAGGAGTGGCGAAAGTTGTTAAAACTAAATTTGCCATGGGCCTGATAGTCTCTTATATTCTGAACATTCTTGGCGACTTCTGCCGCGAGTTTAGCACCCAGCTCCTTAGATTTTTCAAGCGCTATTGAAGTGGGCTTGGTTCCTGCGAAGTAGGGGTTTGCATCGCCGGCTGCTCCCAGAAAAAATAGTGTCTCACCTTCACCTATCTGCTTAAGGCTCTTTGCCAGCTCGCCCGGATAATCCGCCGAAATGACAACCTTATGCAAGTCCATTGTGACGACAGGGTGGGCGTTATAGTTGACGATATTAACAAGTGTTTCGCCGTTTGATTTTTTTAGATTAATTACGCCCATAGATTGGTCGATATTGTGACTTTTTTTCCGATCTGGATTTGTCCATAGCATTTCTGCACCACCGACCGAATCGCGAATGATGCGGTTATAGACTTCATCCAGTGTACCTGTGGCTGCACCAATTTTGACGGCTTGCAGCTTAGCTTCGGCCGCTTTGATGACCGTTAATAATTTTTCACTCAAAGCCTCATGGTCATTATTTCCTACATAGCCTGAATGAGAGTGGGTTACGCTGAGAAAAATTTGCTCGAATGTACACTTCTCTCTTAGATCGGCCAGTAGTCTCCCGAAGGCCGCAGGCGGGATGTGCATAAGGTCTAGTGAGATCATGGCGATGCGGCTGTGCCCGTCAGACAGCACCAGCGCTTTTGCGTACAAAGGGTCTGAAATGTTCTCGACGGTTTTAGGTCCCGCCTGCAAGGTGTCCACGACGTCCTTATGGGCTTCGGGAGTGATAGCAATTGTTGAAACTCCGGCTTGAAACTCCCCCGCGATGACAGGAAATCCACTTAAGATACAAATCGCAAATAATAGCATTTTATTGCCCGAGTTCACGGCGGATCGTTGGCGTTTAAAAAAATTCCGTGATGAATGCGGACTAGGGTATTTGCTTTGCATAAAAGCCCATTTTTTCACTGTGTTTAAAACCATTCTGTTGATAAAAATTTGCCGCTGGAATAGCACGCTCTGTTGTCAGATACAGCCTACCTATTTTCTTTGCAGATAATTCCTTCTCTAAAGCCAAGAGGGTTCTTTTGCCTAGGCCTTGGTTTTGTAGCTTGGCCTTAATACACATTTCTCGTAAGTAAAATATTGAACCAAAGTAATACGGCTCTGTATTGCCTAAGGCAAACCCTATAACATCTTGTTTTTCTTCGGCTAAAACACCGACAAAACCTTTAGAGTGGTAGAAATGGGATAATCTTTCCATCGCTAAGTCAGTGTTCCACGCTTCGTTCCAGGGTTTTGATGAGAATACTTGTGAGTATAGCTCTGCGCATCGTGTGATATCACCGTCTTCAATATTTCGAAGTATTGTAGCTTGAGTACTCATGATGGTTGGTTTAAAGCTCCATATATTCTAGGTCGGTATCGCTATAATTAAGCTGGGTGGAAATCAACCAGTTGAGTTGCGTGCTGCCAGCAGGCGCAAATTTTCCTCGTGCTGCTCTCGGTCTAGCCGATAGAAGGAAATGACTACTAACATGGCGGTCCACACTAGCACAATCGACGGAATAAACATCGTTACTAAAGTGTTGGCGGACTCCTTGGTAAGCTGTGAGGTTTCTGCAGCTTCCGGGAAATCTGCGAGGTACAGCATCATTGATGCTGCCATTAAACCTATGCCTTGGGTCGACTTGCGTATGAATGTATAGGCGGCGAAGAACAAACCCTCCGATCGGCGCCCTGTTTTTAACTCACTTTGATCAACCAAATCTGACAGCATTGAGACGGTCAATATCTGGAAGCAGATAATCAGGCCGGTATCAATTACGCTGGTGGTAAATACAAACCAGAATACTAGCTCACCGCTCTCTGGCAATATACCAAGCAAGCGTAGTGTCATGGGAAGAGGGTAGCCAATAAACGCCACTAGGCCCACAATCATGGCACCGCGCTTCTTGCCGATTCGACTGGTGACCACAGGCGCCAGGAAAAGCCCAATAAACGCCGAGAGAAAGACCCCCATAGTCATCAGCCCCGTTTCCGTCGAGCTGAAGCCCCAAAAGTAGGTGTAAAAATAGAACAGCAGTGCAGCTGATAGCCCAGTAGCCACGGCCCCTAGCAGGGAGGCAAAAAACAGCGCAAAGAACGATCGGTCTGATAGTGTCTCTACAACCTCTTTAAGAATTACCCGCAGCGGAAGCTTGCGCTTCGGTGGTGCTGGTTTCAGCTTTGAGATATGTGAATGAGTGCCCAAAGAGGACACCATAATCGAGACAAACAACAGCACCGAGGCAATTATTCCGTAAAGGGCGTAGCTGTCGGGGTTAAATCGTCCATCGCTGATAGCGCTGGTGGCGTACCCTGGAAACAAGAAAAAGAACATCAACACCGTCATGGCGACGCCGCCGGTCCAGCCAAAATAGAAGCGAAAGCTCAGCAGAGAGCTTCGCTGTACATAGTCCTCGCTGAGCTCGGGGGCCAGTGCCGTACTCGGTGTTTCATACAAGGTAATACAGGAGCGAATAAACACGGTTAGCAGCAGCAGGTACCAAAACAGTGAAGTTTGTGACCATTCCAGAGGGGGGCTCCACAGCAAATAGTAACTGAGCGACACCGGAATGGCGGATGCGTACATGAAGGGGTGCCGACGACCTAGACGGGAGCGTAAGTTGTCTGACCAATAGCCAACAATGGGGTCTGAAATTGCGTCAATTATCAGTGCCGTGGTGATAGCAAGGCCAACCAAGCGGGCATCCAGCCCTAACACCTGATTGTAGAAGAGCAGTAGAAAATAGCTAAAGCCATTGTCTTTTACCCCATAGGCTACTGAACCGAATCCATACGCAAGCTTGGTCCCAAGGCTTATTGGCGCTGCGTGGCCTGTACTCCTTTCTGTATCATTGCTGTTGGTCAAGTTAGCTCTCTTGCCATGGCGCTTATTGTCCTTATTAGTATCGCACCAAGCTATCTTTTTCCCCCTGTTCTGGCAAGACCTTAGTTAAAAAGTCCCGGAAATACTCATGCGAGCAACCCAGGGAGAATGGCGTTTATTCGTTTCACGGCGTTCGACTTCTCCCCCTCTGTCGCCGGTAAAAAAGGTTAGATCGTTTTCATAGGTAAAACCAAATAAATCCTCCACTTCAAATTTTGCCACCATTCCCCACAAATCCTTGTGCTCGATAAAGATTCGATGTGCTTGCAAACCGCTGTGGTCCTGGTCTCGCAAACTGTTGCGACGATAGGTGATGTTGCCGCTTCTCTCTTCGAGTATCACTCCCCATGCCCAAGGAGTGCGTGGGAGGTCTTGGCGAAAGCTAAGCTGATAATATTCTGGACGGTATCCGTCGCGACGATACTCAAGAGTATTGCCTGTTAAGGGGTCTTCAAATTCATCGCTGTGGATCTCGGCGGTAAGGTCAAGTTTACCTCCAGTGATACCCCAGCTCTCTGTATTGAAAGTCGCTGTTAGGTCTATACCAGTGCTGTCCAAGTACTCAAGATTACCTTTACCTTCTCCGCCTCCACTCATTGGCATGTAAGTAATGAAATCATCGATTCGCTCGCCAAATGCCGTCAAAGTCACGCTATTTCCCAAACCAAGCTGCTGCTCAAAAGAAAGCTCTGCTCGCCATGTCTGCTCAGGGACCAAGGCCGTATTACCTCCCAGTGCGGTGCCATCATTGGCGTTGTTGGAGCTGGCAAAATCGTAAAAATCCAGCTGGCCAACACTGCGCTCCAGGCGTGTACGAATCCTCAAATTCTGGTTTTGTGTCCAGCTAAGGGCCAGAAACCCTTTGGGTCGCACAAAAGATTCACTCCGATTTTCATCACCAGCTACGGAGATCTGAGAATACTCACTGCCCAGAGAGGCTTGCAGACTTAAACGCTCGCTTAAAGCTCTTGAGTATTGTAGAGACAGCTCGGCTCTTTCTTCGCTGACTTCGGTGTCGCTGCCATCGAAAACTAAAGGGGTAAAACCAGCGCCCTTGTCTTCAAGATAAGTAGAGTGGGTTTCCAGGGTGTTTTCGACCAACTCAGTTGCCCATTCAAAGTTGTGCCCATCAAAAAGCTCAAAGGAATAGACCGTCCGGAGAATATTCTCGCTCTCCTTGGGTTTAGAGAATGATTGATACAGGTAATGGTCGCCTATTGTTGGTAGATCTGTGAAGGTGGCGTGATCGTCATTGGAGGAGCGACGTAGCAAGGCGATGATTTTCAATTGTCCGTTGCCTAGCGCCTGGGTGTAGTCCCCACCCAGCTCATAGGCAAATTGGTCTTCGATATTTTTGTAGTCGACGGCGTTGGTTTGTGCCCCAATACTTCCATCTATACTTGCCGAAAAGCGATCTGAAGATTCTTCATAGGTGCTTTTGTCTTGTGTGATCAGCAAAGAAACATTGGCAATGAGATCATCAGTGTCCCAAGCCAAGCTAAGGTTGGCGGTGCTAGCACGGGTAAAATAGTTAGACGTTTCGTCGCGAAATTCATACACGGTATTCAAGGGGGTGTATAAACGCTCACGACCCCACTGAGGGAACTGATCTCCAGACCAGTCAATACCGGCGGTAAATGCTGCAGTTCCCAGCTTCCCTGTCATAGAGATATCGAATTTTGGCGTATCAAAGCCATCTTCTAGCGCGTGATATTCATATTTCCAGGTTGTACTTAAGGCCTTGGGTTCGGCTGCAATCACATTCACAATTTTACCCGACTGCCCCGAGAGCTCGGCTGAACCTTGGTTGAGCACCTCTATACGCAGAACTTGATTTGCTGGAATCCGCTCCAGTAGTGCGACTGGGCCATCATCCTTGGTGCTAGGGCGCTTACCATTAATCAGCAGGTTCCCCAAGCCCTGGCCTAGCCCCCGCTGGCTGTTGTTGCCATCTCGGTTTGCCAGAGTGAAGCCTGGTACCTGCGAAACCATATCTTCGGCGTTTTGAGGGCCGTAGCGAGCAAAGTAATCGGGGGCGTAGTGTTCGCGACCCTCGAGGTCAGTGTTAGCGTAGGTGCTGACGCTCAGCAGTGTTAATGCAGAATAGGCAATTTGTTTTAACATGAGTCTTTCCCTCTTGGAGCCGCACTCGAATTATTTTTCATTATCGATAATCTTAGGCTTGGGAGGGGCTTTCTAATAGACATCAAAAGGTAAAATCAGCGACCTCAGGTTTTACAAAGCTTTTACAATTCTCCCGTTGGTTTTGCTATAGTCTTGATGATCGGCCCCTTAAATTCACGGGCAGGCCTAGACCTGACCCCCTTTCACAAGAGACTCAATACTGAGATGACGGCGCGAAAGAAATTACTGATCGTAGAGGACGAAAAAGCCATCCTGCAGGGGCTGGAAGATTTATTTGTCTTCAATGGCTATGAAGTAGATTCGAGAATGGATGGCAAGGAAGGTCTAGAGGCCGCGCTGAATAATCGTTATGACTGTATTTTACTTGATGTAATGATGCCCAGCATGGACGGTTTTACTGTCTGCAATGAAATTCGCAAGCACTCCCGAGAGCAAGCGATTGTGATGCTTACCGCTAAAAATTCTGAAGAAGACATCATCAATGGTTTCTCACTGGGTGCCGATGACTACATATCCAAGCCTTTCTCAATTCGAGAGTTGGTGTTGAGGGTTGATGCTATCTTGCGCCGCAGCGGCCACGACCGGCAACGCCAGGAAATAGTTGTGGCTGATAACATTTCGATTAATATGGATACGCTCAGCGGCGAGCGAGAGGGGCAAACCCTTTTATTTACGCGCAGAGAGCTCGATATCCTGCAGTTTCTGTCCCACAATCATCAGCGTCCAGTTTCTCGTAAAGAGTTGCTGGGTGAAGTTTGGGGTTATTGCAAAACCAGTGACGTTGACACTCGTACAGTGGATATTCACATTGCCAAACTGCGTAAGAAAATTGAACTTGAACCCAAGCAACCAAAATATCTGATAACAGTAAGAGGAGAGGGCTACCAATTGGTTAGCTCCAAGTAAACTGGAATTGAATGCCGCCTATGTCTCTGCTTAAACCCCGATTTTCTGAGGATCCAAAATTTCGTTTGCGCGCGCTGTTGGCGGGCTTGATCGTTTGTATATCTATCCCGCTGATCTTTTTGGTGATAAAAGCCTACACCCAGTTCCAGTGGGAAATGTATTACGAATATCGCTGGACCGCAAAGCACATGGTTAAAGATTACGGCAAAAAAATTAAGAGCTTCGTTGCCAAGGAAGAGGCTCGGCCATTCTCTGATTATCAGTTTTATAAGCTTTCCAGTAATACCATGTTAGATAAAAAACGCGTTATGCTTTCGCCTTTGGTAAATCCTGTTGAGGGTGAATCTTTTCCAGGCCTTTTGGGTTATTTTCAAATCGATGAGAAAGGCGAGCTTTCCTCTCCCATCCTGCCCTTCGAAGATAAGCAAAAACTCATAGAAACGGGCTTGCATTTTGAACCCGGTGAAGTGGATGAACGACTTCGAACGCTGCACGAGATTACTAAAATCCTCGTTGATAAAGGTATGATGAATGATCCTTCCGCGATCTTGGCGAGCAAGAGAGTCGAGTTTATTGCAACGGGCTCTAGCCGAGAAGATAGAAAGGTAGACAATGAAAGAACACCGCTTCGCATACCAAAGCCTCCAAGGCCACCAAAGGCGGCAGAAAACTCGCGAACAGAGAGTGGCTGGACTCCTCTAAAAATTGGTGATTCTTATGTGCGCGAAAACAAGGATGAGCCTGCAGGGTCCAAATCGTATAAAGAAAATATTGAATTCATAGAAAGTAAAGTGGAAATTGGTGAATTTAGCATCATTGAAGGTAGTGCGAGCCATCTACTGGCCGTTCGAAGGGTTTGGATGGGTGAGAAAGAAATTACCCAAGGATTTGCGATTAATAAATACGATCTCATTGAATCAACTCTCCTCAAAATGTTATACCTTGTCGATTTTGAAACGCCAGTTATGGTAAAGATCGATCATGGTGATGGGAATATATCAGCCGTCCTGCCAGAAATGACCAATGGCAGGCAGACGTTTAAGCTTGTCAAAGAAGATCTTGAAAATTTTGAAGAAGAATTCCTCTTCAGTGAGCTCTACGCTCCCCTCGAGCATGTAGGCTTAAAATTTTCCACGAATAAAATACCTATGAGTTCCACATCCGCCTTGGCTATCTACTTAATGGCGACGGTTATCGTGATAGTGTTCGTAGGAATGTGGGTCATCTATCGACTCGGCCTGCGTCAACTAAAACTGAATGAAGAGAGGCTCAATTTTGTTTCCGCTGTCAGTCATGAACTGAAAACACCACTAACCTCGATAATTATGTATTCAGATATGTTGAGGGAGGGCATGGTAAGTGATGATGATAAAAAGAAGCGTTACTATGACTTTATATTCTTTGAAAGCGAGCGTCTTGGGCGCTTGATTGAAAATGTACTGCGCTTGTCTAAACTCAGTCGGCAGAATCAAGGCATTCAATTGGAATACACCACAATTGGCTCGGCTATCGATTTAATTCAATCTAAGGTTTCTACCTTGGTTGAGAAAAATAGCATCGTTTTCAATATTCACCTTGCGGCCAATACTGACGCAGAGATGAAGGTTCTAATTGATCCAGATGCTTTCTCCCAAATTGTCATCAACCTCATGGACAATGCGATAAAGTTCTCGAAAAATAAAGACGGCACGCAACAGAGTATCGACGTCTATTTCGAACGATTATCGGCGGGTTCCGGAAAGGAGCAGGTTCGATTTAGCGTGCGAGACTACGGGCCCGGTATCGACAAGGCCAATAGTGCGAAGATTTTCGATCTCTTTTATCGCGCCGGCAATGAAATGACCCGTACCACCCCTGGCACGGGTATTGGCCTAGCTTTGGTCAGCGAGTTAACCACGGCCATGGGTGGGCGTTTGGAGCTCGTCAATCACAAGCCGGGCGCTGAGTTTTGTATCGACTTGCAGGCTAAAAGCTAAGTATTGCTTAAAATCGGCAAGGTAAAAGCGAGCTTTATATCTTGGGTTTCTCACTTAGCCCTACTGCCGTCAATATTAGTTCGGGATACCTGCACTAAAAGGACGGCAGAGTAAGGTCTCAAAGACTCCAGTTTTCTAGGTAAACTTGTAACAGTTCGATCAATGTGCCGTCGGGGTCACGACAAACTGCAATATCGGCAAGGCTGCCATCATCGCGCTGTGGACGCGAAATAAACTCGATTCCCTGCGCTCTTAATTGTTCATAGTCCTGCTTGAGGTTTTGAGACCCTAGGCAAATCCTCACCAAGCCAAGGTCGGAATTCGTAAGTGGGCTGCGTTGCTCTGCGCCATCAAACTCGGTGAGATCCAGCTTAGGAAAACCATCGTTCAATTGCATTATGCAAGCACGACCACGGGTGTTTTCCGCGACACCCAAGGCGCAAGCACTGGATTTAGGAAGAGCTGCAGACGCCTTTTTTGCGCTTAAGCCAAGATAGGGGATTGCCGGAATAAATTGCTGAAAGCCGAGTTTTTCATAGAACGCAATTGATTGTTCTAGATTGCTGACATTAACGTTAATATGGCCCCAGCCAAATTTCGGTGCTCGATCGCTCATTTATTATAATCCGTTTAATTTCAGGTTCTAAGTGTAAGTGTAGGTGTAGGTGTAGTGAACGTGCCTTGGCTGCTAATCTACACCAATCAATGCCCAGCAGGCAATGATGCTAAACGTTGGCGGAGCGCTGAATATTTTGGGGCTTTCTGAGCCTGTCATTAATCGATAAAATGAATCTCCTCTTGGCGAGGGAAGTTAGATTCCCAGTCAAAGATTTTTTCGCGTACCGTCCAGAACTTATGAGATTTACGGGCCACAATAAACCTAGGTTTTGCAAAAAGTTTAATGCACAAATAAACCTGTTCTAAGGATTGCACATCAAACCTTGGCCCAGGGTTTCTAATGTGTGCTCGAACAAAGTTATAATAAAATCCTTGCCTCTGGGAATAGGTATCGAAGTAAAAGTATTCACTCAGATGCTCCCCGTCGATATCATAATATCGAACCTCTAATCTCGAATTTCCTTTTTTGTCGGTATTCTTCTCAAAGGTCATTGAATCACAGCGGAGAATGTGAGCGTCTTTCAGGCTCATGGCTTCTTTTAATACGGTATCCGGGTCAACCAATATCTCATTGCAGGTTGAGCAGTAACGCCTTGATATATCGTTTTCACACTGGCACGAGGGGCAGCGTTTAAAGCGGAAGAGGTAAGCGCAGTTTACTATCTCTTGAGTGTCGATATCCTCATGGGCGCCAAGACATTTTCTACCGTAGTGTTCGACAACAACGTCACCGAGCTTGATGCCCCAAAATACATTGTCGTGACCGCATTGAGGGCAGATGACATCCACTGCTTCACTGTCAGAATTTGGCTTTTTCTCTCCAATCTCGGGTGAAAATATATCGTGCCCCAGGCCGGTATAATCCAAAATTAGGCAATCTATTTTCTTCTCATGGAGGCGCAAGCCTCTACCTACAATTTGCTGGTAGAGTGAAACAGAATCCGTCGGTCGAAGAATAGCGATCAAGTCTACGTGGGGTGCATCAAAGCCCGTGGTGAGAACTGATACGTTCACCAAATACTTTACTTCCTGAGCTTTAAACCGCGCAATAATGTGGTCCCGTTGAGCTATGGGTGTTTCACCGGTTACCAGTAGAGCTTCACCAGTAGGTAAACACTCAAGGACTTCTTTCGCATGTCGCACGGTGGAGGTAAACAACATAACCCCCATTCGGTCTTTCGACAATTCTACAATGTGAGCGACGATGGAGGGCGTAATTCTACTTTGGTCCTGTAGGATGCTCTCAACATCAGGCGTCGCGTACTTGCCATCTTTGCCTAGCTCTAAAGTAGAGAAGTCGTAGCACGCAACAGGAGAGTCAATGAGAACGGGAGAGGTTAAATACTCATGACGAATCATATAGCTCAAGGGCAATTCATAGATGCAGTGGGAAAAGAAGCGTTCTTTGTCGGTTCGCAGCAAGCCCTTCATGTGGTATTGATAGATCCAGCCCAAACCTAGGCGATAGGGCGTTGCCGTGAGCCCGAGTATGCAAATGCCCTCGTTCATTTTCTGCAGGTTTGAGAGCACATGTTGATACTGACTCGAGGCTTCTAAGGACACTCGATGACATTCATCGATGATAAGTAATGAAAAATCTTTGAAGAAATCATCGTCCGATCGAGCGATGGATTGAATACTGCCAAATATCACTTTTTGCGAAAAATCTTTGCGGCCAAGGCCTGCAGAATAAATACCGGATTCTAGTCCGTAGCTCGAAAACTTGTCATGATTTTGCTCGACGAGTTCTTTAACGTGAGCGAGAACTAAAACCCGGCCATTGGCGATTCTCGCAAGCTCAGCGATCACCAACGACTTTCCGGCACCGGTAGGCAACACAATGCAAGCCGGGCTTGTATGTGTGCGGAAATAGCGAACCGTGGCGTCGACGGCTTCTTGTTGGTATGGCCTAAGTGTGTACATGGCGCCAAGAGTATCAAAAATACTTGCTCTGCTTCCAGCTTGCTCTGAATTTTTGTTAGCCTAGCCAATGCTGGCGAAAGCTTGCTTAGGGCATAAGCGACCTTACAGTGATTTCTGTGGGGTTCAGATTTACGGCGATGCGGATGTTAGCGCAGCGCCTCAGCGAGAGAGTTAACCTGCATATTGTCTGCAACCAATGTAGGATTGTCGGGTAAGTGTTCGAAAACTCGCCTGAGCCACGCTTTCACAATTGGGTGCCCTGCCGCACTTAAATGTTCTTCTAAGCCAAACATATAAGCCCAAACCAGTTGTGGAAAAATTGCGAAATCAAGCATTGTGGGTTGATCTAGTCCGCCCATATAAGGGCCATCACCAAGGTGCTCGAGGAGTTCCGAGAATATTCGAATTTGCATATCACCTTGGCTCTCGCTCAGGTCCATCTGTTTTGCCATGTGCTGAATGAAAGGTGCCTTACGAAGCTGTTCAGGCCATAGGTGCCGCACATTTTCTGGAAGTGGTGTATGTGCGCTTAGCAATGCGGCCAGACGCCATGCTCTGAATCGGAATTGAAGGCTAATGTCTCCTTCACCCATCGCGCCCCTGAAAATACTCGTCAAAAAGGTATCGCTTATCCAGCGATCAATTTCATCGATTTTGTCCTTATGCTTCAATGGATATAGCGGCTTTTCTGGAAAAAGTTCGTCCAGCCATCGAGCGTGATCGGAAGACTCGCGACGCCACTCGGGGCCTATTTCTAGAACGGGCACTTGGGTTCCCTTTGCATCTCCTAAGGTGGCGTGCGGATCGATCGGGTTGACGGGTATGTGAGTAAAATCAATCCCTTTATAGTAAAGGAAGCAGCCAGTTTTGCGTACGTAAGGGCTCGTACAGTAGCCGTAAAGTTTGATAGATTGCATCTTCTCTCCGATTATAGATTTAAGGCCGGCGTCGGTCTTTGATTACTGATACGTATAATATGCGTTATCATTTGGGTTTGTTATTCGGGTTTTATAGATATGTCGTTAGGCAAAGCTAAGTCCTTGTATTCACTAAGAAAGACACCCCTCCAAAACCGTTCTAAAGCCACTGTTGATGCTGTTTTAGAGGCAGGTGCTCGGCTTTTGTTGTCGGTAGGTTATGACAACGCCAGCACCAACAAAATAGCCGAACTGGCAGGAGTCAGTGTCGGTTCGCTCTATGAGTATTTCCCAGGAAAAGAGGCTATTTTTGCGGAGATTCGTCGTCGAGAAGACCTGCGTCATTTTAAGCTGCTGATGGCGGAGCCTGCTCCGGCAACATTGAGCGAGATGTTGAGTTTACAAACGTCAACCTACCTTAAGCTGGTCCGTACAAACCTAGATTTGCATGTGGCCTTAATTCGAGAGGTCCCACAATTTGTTATCGTTGATGCGGAGTCCAAAATCTTTTCCGAATATTTTCCGCGGTCCATCGATTTCTTGAGTGAGCATAGCCATAGCCTAAGACCCCAGTGCGAAATTCCCATCGTAGTGGAGCTTCTTACTCGCGTCTTGAGATCGACGATCAATGACTACGCCTTGCACGCGCCTGAACGCTTGCAAGACACGCTTGTCGCCAGCGAATTGCAGGATATGCTGAAGAAGTACCTATTGCTTTAATAGGGACATATGCGAGCGCTGCGCCTCAGGCTCGCTAAATATCTGGAACGAAGAGTTCATTGGGAGAAGGTATTATTCAGACCAATACCAGCTAGTTACGTTATAACGATATGTGTCTGAATGTTTTGTGTTCAACGACGCCACCCAGTGTTCAGAGCCCTTTGAAGAGGGGTCAAATAATACGCAACGGTTATACAGCGGTGGAATACTTGTAGATTCCTTATCCTCACCGATAAAAACTAGCTCACCTCCTGCATTGGTATCCCACTCCTTGTTTAAATACAGGAGCATGCAAACTTTTCTTCCAGGTGAGTCATCCGCATGTTGCTTAACGAAATCATCCGCGCCTAAGCGGAAATAATTAGTATTAATTTTGGGGTCGGCCACATTCATATCGGTTATTGACACCTTAAAAATTTGTGACAATAACGACATAAACTCATCTCCGCGCAGGAAAGACAAAAAATCTTGAGCTAAATCAGGGCTTTTAATAGCGGGGCTAGCAGTTTCTGCTTGCCAAACATCTCGCCGTACAAAGCGCTCATCAGTACTCGCGCTTTGCCACTGATCCCTATTGGCGTATAGAGCAGAATAAGTATGTTTCTGAGTTTTCCAATAGTGCGCCTCTTGCAGAATTTTCATGAGCTCGTCGAGTTTAGCTTCATTAAATAAGCCGTCTATTACGATATGCCTAGGAAAAGAGTTCACTAAAGCCTCTCGATGTGCGCGTATCGCCGAATCCCTTATTTGCTCGTCATTTAGCCACATCGATGCTTATCATTTCCCACTTCTTAGCCACAAGCGGCTGTCAAATTTCGTCGATGATAGCATGACTATTGCTTATCACCTTTTCTTCGTCTCGACCAATGCCGCTACTGTCAATAATAGTTACATCTTTGATACCCACAAAACCCAAGACATGATGAATGTAGTCAGAGACGAAATCCAAATCGCTGCCTAATTGTGTGCCACCGGAACTTAATATCACATAGGCTTTTTTATTTTCCAGCAAACCTTCAGGACCAGTGTCACCATAGCGGAAGGTGCGCTTGGCTCTGACGACTTGGTCGATCCAGGCTTTGAACGCAGCCGGCACATGGAAATTGTAAATGGGTAAGCCAATCACTAGCGTATTAGCGCCTTCTACTTCGCTGACTAGGGCGTCGGAATGGGAAAGTACCGATCTCTGTTCAGCTGTACGGGTGGTGATATCAGTGAAGTTGGCCTCTATCCAGGCTTCATTGACAAGAGGAATGCCATCCGCTAAATCCCGTACTTTAACCTCCGAGGGGGCCTGTCTTTTTAGCTGTGAGATTAGCCTTTCACTGAGAGAGCGACTGTAAGAGCCGGTTTTACGCATGCTGGCATCAATTCTTAATATTTGTTGTGTCATGCTCTTCTCTGGAGCTCTTCCCGTGTCTAAATTTGTCATATTAATGTCTCTTTTTGCTTTATAAGTGTGTTTAATGGATCAATATCCAAACCTGCATCCACTATAATTCTTGCGGATAATTGAAAAAACATAGATTATCGCAAATGACTTTTGCGATAATTAGAAATATAATGCTGAAATGAATGAGTTTAGCCAAATCAAAACCTTTGTAGCGTTGGTGGAGAGCCACTCCATTAGCAAGGCAGCCGAGAAACTGGGTGTTGCCGTCTCTGCCGTCAGTCGCCGTTTAAAAGAGTTAGAGTCTCACTTAGGGGTGCAGTTAATACAGCGCACGACACGAAAAATGCAGCTCACAGAGGCCGGAGAGAAATTTTATCAGCGCTGTGGCAGCCTGCTGGAAGATTTGGAGGCGGCTAAACAGGAGGCCAGCAATACCGCGACAAGCTTAAGTGGCACCTTAAAAATTGCTACGCCCCTAAGTTTTGGCGTGGCGCACCTTTCACCGGCCATTGCCGCGTTTATGCATTTGCACCCAGATATCAAAATAGATCTGGATATGAGCGATAGGCGCATAGATTTATTGGGAGAAGGGTTGGACTTGGCCATCCGCATTGGTACCTTGGAGGACTCCACACTAATGGCGCGCAAGCTCGCGTCAGTTCGCCATGTGGTTTGCGCCTCTCCTGATTTTTTAAACCGTTATGGCAGGCCCGATACACCGCGGGACTTGTCGGAGTTTCCGGCGCTTTGTTACGGTAACCTCAGTCAGCCCGATGTCTGGCATTATCGTGATAAGGATAATAGTTCTGGAAAGGTTAAGGTGCCTATGCGCATGCGCGCGACAAACGGCAATGCGCTGGTGGAAGCGGCTGTAGCGGGTTTGGGTGTAATATGTGAACCCAGTTTTATCGTCCATGGAGCCGTGGCGCGAGGCCTTCTAACGCCGGTTCTAAGGGAATATCAATGGTATGCAATGAACATCTATGCGGTGTATCCACAGACCAAACATGTGCCCGCGCGAGTTCGAGCTTTCATCGATTACCTAGCCTCAAACTTTGGCGGCACACCCTATTGGGAGCACTTTTTGATGGACAAAAATGATGACAAATAAATTTGGCTGCAATAAGCCACAGGCTCTCCCAAAGCTGTGGGTTAGAGCCATAGTGTTCAACAATATTTTATGTGACTAAAAATCACTTAGAAAACTTCAACGATCTGCGTTATTTTTTGCTGCGCCTTGCCCATTGCAGTATCTTTCTCGCCCATGTTGAGTGCTTCGGCATACACAAACTCAATGTTATCTAGACCAATGAAGCCAAGGGCGTCAATTAAGTAATTGGTTTGCGTATCCTTAGGCGTACCTTGATAAACACCACCGCGAGCGGCGGCCACAACAACCTTCTTAATATTTTTGATTAAACCCTCGGGGCCATTCTCAGAATATTGGAAGCTTACGCCTACTCTTGCTACATAATCGATCCAGGATTTAAGTGTTGAAGGAATACCAAAGTTATACATAGGCACGCCCAGAATCAGGTAGTCCACTGACTTCAGTTCGCCAATTAATTCGTTTGACAGCGTCAATGCCTGCTGCTGCTCAAAAGACAAGCTAGCGACATCTTCCGACATAAAAGCAGCCATTGTATCGCCGTTTAAATGCTCAATTGGGGCCCTGGAAAAATCCCGCTCTATAATCTCGATATCACCGAATTGCTGCTTCAACGCCGCAATGCTGTGATTAACCAATTTCGTGGATTCTCCTTGACCGGAAAAAATTGAACTCTTAATTACCAAGGCCTTAGCCATATTGTTGTCCTCTATAAATTTCGTGCGTGAAGCACTTTGGGTAGCAGGTGGCGCTAGCTTAAGGGAAAGTGATTGTTTGATATACGCCGATATATTAAAATCAGTTTTTCATTTACAACAACAAAATATCGGTTTCCGTTATGGCAAATGCAAAAGATCTGAATGATATGATGCTGTTTATGGCTGTCATCGACGCAGGCAGTTTTACCTTAGCGGCAGATCGCTTAAATATTCCTAAAGCTAATTTAAGCCGTAAAATTTCTCGTTTGGAGGCGCAGTTAGGCGTGACCTTATTGGAGCGTACAACCCGTTCACAGCACATCACTGAGACGGGCAAGCGCTATCTTGCGCACTGTCGACGTATTCACCAGGAAGTAGATTTAGCTGAAGCTTCTATTGCGCAAATACTGGACAAACTAGAAGGGCAGCTGCGTATAGGTGCTTCGGTTGGTATGGGCCATGACATTCTTAAGCCTGTATTGGGGCAGTTCATGCAGCAGCACCCCGATATCAATTTACAGCTGAATCTTATAAACCGTCGGGTTGATTTAATCGAAGAGGGATTTGACCTGTTAATTCGAATTGGCAAACTGGAAGATTCCCGCTTGATTGCCAAGCGTTTAGGTAGTATTTCTCGAAAAATTTATGTCAGCCCGGATTATTTATCACAGCAGGGTAGTATCAAATCGATTAAGAAACTGACTCAATGTGATTTCTTATTAATGAGCAGCGTCCATAGCGGGGGGCGATTTTCGTTGCAATCTGGAGACAAGCAGGAAGAAATCGCAGTAAGCCCCAAACTGCTTGTCGATGATTTTTTAATTCTGAAGCAAATGGCGATAGAGGGGCTGGGTGTAGCGATCATTCCTGATTATATGTGCGAGCAAGAAATGGCCAGTGGTAAATTAGTCCAAGTATTGCCGACGTGGGGCATGCCCAATGTGGATGTGTTTGCCCTATACCCTAAACACAGGCTCAAGATACCCAAGGTAAAAGCTTTTATGGACTTTATTGCATCAGTATTTACGCGGCGACTCGCCAATTGAATACAATTCGTTATTTTACCGTCATGAACCATTTTGGCGTAAAACCAAGTGGACAAGAGGTACAAGTACATAGGAGATGATCGGCACAATTATACCGACCACAACTACTACGTTTAGCCACTTGATTGTGGGCAAAAATTGTCCGACAAACTCCGGTATAAAGTACACCAAAGGCACTAGCGCGAAAAAGGTGATCAAAGCTATGATGTGCTTATTAGTCTGTTGATTAATTTTCATGCGTATGCCCTTATTAAGTTAGTGGGGATTATTGCTGGCGAATGATGAGCATGTGCAAGTTTTTGGTCGCGAATATCTTAACGTCCGTGCTGCGAATTAGATCACCCTCTTGAGCATTGTGCAGCTCACTATCTTCGTTGAATTCCGCTGCTCCGCTAATGATATAGTTTAATTGTTCTCCAGCTAAGGGCAGCCTATCTCCAGTCTTTAAGTGGGCTATTTCAATGACAGTTTGGCTATCAAAGGTGTCTGTTTGAGAATTATTGCCGCCATAAATGCGGGTGACGCCGTCTAATCTTGGTTGGTAAAATTTGTAGGATGCGGATTGTCCTTTTACTTCTGGTAATGCCCATACCTGAAGCATTCTATTCTTGCTGTCGTCTGGGTTTATTTCGTTGTGGCTAAAACCTTCGCCACCCGCTCGCTGTACTTGAACATCTCCTGCCACAAGATCCTTGCCGTGCTCCATTGAACCTTCATGACTGACACGCCCATCGATAATGATCGATATCACATCTATTTCGCTGTGTGGGTGCATACCAGATTCGCCATTGGGCTGATATTGAGCGTCAGCAAGGTAGACGAAGCTGCCTAGGCCTTCTGAAGTTTGCGGCTGTTTACGTTCACCGAACACTCGGCTATCGGTCACAAGGCGCGTTTCCTGAATCCCGGCAAAACCGCCTAGTGCTAGTGAATCTCTGGATAGTATTTGCATAATGAGCCCCTTTTTGTGTAGTTGATGGAGTTATCTTAGGGGATCTTGTTTGTTTGATAAATGGCCGTAAGTAGAAATGATTATTTCAAATGCAACAACAATAACCAGAGCTCAGGAAATTTAGGGTCAGTGTAAAAACTGTATTATTGTCGTTTAATAGGGCGTGGCGCTTTACGTCTCACTGCAAAGCCGGGGAGCTTATAATTAATGGCCGACATGATCACCGATAGAAGTGGAAATATATTTAAAGAGCTTATCCCAGCGACAAAAATCCGTGATCTCACGAGTCAGTACCTGCCCCTAACGGTCAGCCTTATGATATCCCAAGCTGAAGATGGGTGCGTACTTGTCTACAACCGGTTCAAGAGGCATTGGGAGCTTCCCGGAGGTTTCATTGATGAAGGTGAATCGCCTGAAGAAGCTGCCGTGCGAGAAATGCAGGAAGAGACGGGACATCTTGTTTCTGAAACTCGATTTTTCGGGATTATGAAGTTTTATACGGCCAGTAGAGGGCGGGATGAGTACGCTGCTGTATATTTGGCGAAATATAGTGACGCTCAAAAGTTTATACCGAGCCCGGAAACAAGTGACTTAATTATTTATGGAGATAGATCTCAAATAGAAGGGCACATCAGTGAACTTGATATAGCTTTATTGGAGATGCTTAACAAGGAATAGTGGAGCCGTTTAAAATATGGAATATAAATGCGTTGCTATTCTCTGCAGCGCGCGACAGTTATGAATAAGCTGTTAGGTAAGTTAGATTACTATTATCCCCTATACCTCGAAAGGAATGAAATGTTTATAGTTTCGCTAAATTATATATCGAGTCTTGAAGAAATTGATAAATTTGTAGAAGAACATATTGTGTACCTTAATGAACAATACTCACACGGTAACTTTATAGTATCAGGTCGGAAAGAACCAAGAACAGGCGGCATTATTCTGTCAGCGCTAGGGTCTAAACAGGAGCTAGAATCGATTTTGAAGAGTGACCCATTTTATCGCGAGCGGCTAGCCGAATTCGAAATAATTGAGTTCATCCCAACTAAGTCGGCACCTGAATTAAACTTCTTAATTGATGTGTAACTAAAACCGCTTCCGATGGCAAGAGCCTGAGCTTTCATAAAAACACTTGCAAATATGAAGCTAAATGACTAGGATTTAACTTCTTATTTACAAGTGAACTGCGGAGTTAGTTACCCCTTGAAATTATCAGGAGTGGAGTATCAGGCGCCGCTAAGTAAATTTCTAAAAAAGGAGAAAAAATGAAATTATACGCCATTGTGGGTTCCCCCAATTCTCGCAAAGTACTGGCCGTTGCCCAGCATACCGGTATTGATGTGGATATTGAGTACCTCGACCTTTATGCAGGTGACACCCAGAAACCGACCTATAAAGCTTTAAACCCAAATACAATGGTGCCGACATTGATTGATGGGGAGTTAAAGTTGTGGGAGTCAAACGCGATCAATCAATACCTTGCCGACAAATCCGAGAACGAAAGTCTATTTCCCCGAGATTTGGCGCAGAGGGCTGACATTGTTCGATGGCAATCTTGGGAACTGGCCCATTTTAATCAGGCTTTCGGAACCTTAGCCTTTGAGTCAGTCGCTAAACCCAATTTTATGAACCTGCAAGGAAACGATGCTGTTATAAACTGGGCGAAAGAACAGTTAGGTAGATTTGCCTCTGTTCTCAATGAACATATGCGAGGAAGGTCCTATGTAGTGGGGGAGGCACTAACGATTGCTGATTATTCACTGATTCATGTAGAGTTCTTTAAGGAAATGATTCCATTTGATTGGACGGTTTTCCCGCACCTCAACAGCTATTTTGATCGCATCCGTCAAACGCCCTATTGGGCAGCAACGGCGCCAGCGAGCTCCGAAGCTATTGGGAGAATACCTGAGGCCCAACTCGCTTCCGAATGATGGCGATATTAACTTGGCTCAGCTCACCCTATCCAGCATCGATAGGGTATTAAGCACGCAATGAGCGAAAATAAGAGGCCATAAATTTCTGCCAAAGACAACATAGCCAATGCCCATCGCTAGACCAATAAGGCCGACGGTGATAGATCGCTCAGAAAAATCGTTCGAATGTCGAAAGCCGAAAATCATTGCTTGGGCTATCACCGCGAGCATTGTGGCAAACAAAGTATTGGAAAAGGCTCTTTCTATCCAGTTTATTAGAAATCCTCGATCTAGAATTTCTTCAAGCATTGACTGCAGCCAAATAAATGGAATGATGGAAAAAAATAATATCCAGTTACCCTGAAGATCACCAAACTTGGAAGCGGCTTTCTTGTTCGAATGGTCAGACGCAATTTCTAAGCCCAGTTGATCTTTGAGGGTCTGGAACAAGACAATAGAACTAACGGCGAAGCCTAGGATGAAAATAGTTCCTATAAATGCGGTTTTGTAACTTTTCGGTGTTCCTATGCCGATGTCTTTCCAGGAAACACCTCTCGCATGCATTCTCCAGCTTGCGACAGCTAAAGTAGTGAATGACCAAAATAAGCCGTTGGTAATAAACCCTACTTCGGAGAAATAAATTTCCCTTACTAAAAACATTGCTGAAATATAGAGAAGTAGATCGAGCAGAAATACATAGGGTGATGGCTGATTTAGATTGTATATTGGTGATTTTATTCTATTTATTATATGCAAGAGACGACTCGCCAAAATTGTCTAAAATAGGACTTGCTAGAGTATAATAAAATACTAAGCTGTCAAGTGTGGGCAACAAGCTTCAATTGCCAGGATGCCGCTGCTGGGTTATCTTCGCAATCCATGCGGTTTCTTAGTGGCTGTGAATTCATCGATGCACAAGAGGCTTGGCTTTGAGAATCACGAGAAGCGAGAAATGCCAAATCCGCAATGGCTAAAAAACCAAAGCGGCTGACTGTTAGCGCGGTGGTTGATATAATCCTCATGAATTGTCAACATGATTCTACTTAGGGAGGATCATCGAGGGAAAACGGTGGCAGCACATCGTATAAATTCGCGGTTTTAACCCAGTGTTCGGTGTAATAATGAAAAATCTAGTGTCCTTTTTAAATCAATTCAGCCCTTTGTCAGAGCACACGTTGGCACTATTAGAGCCCGCTTTTGTTTCTGGCGAATTAAAAAAAGGTGACTATTTTATACGCGAAGGCGAGTATGCCAACGAAATCGCCTTTCTTGAACTGGGTGCTGTCAGGGCATTTTATATAAATAATCAAGGAAGAGAATACAATAAAACGTTTTTTACTGCTCCAGCGATTATTGGTTCGTATGCATCTCTTATTAGTGGAGAAAAAAACAGGCTGCCACAGCAAGCATTAAGTGATTGTGTGGTTTGGCGACTTAGGTTTGATGTTATTGAACGTTTGTCTGAAACTAATTTCGAGTTAGAGCGATTGCGAAGAAAAATTGCAGAACAATTTTTTGTATGGGGTGAGAAGAAGCAGCTTGAAATGGCTTTATTGGAGGCCAAAGATCGCTATCTAATTTTCAAGGATGAGCATCCAGGGCTTGAAGATACTATCCCTCAGTATCATATTGCTTCTTATTTGGGTATCAGCCCAACTCAGCTCAGTCGAATCCGACAAAAACTGAGCTAAATTTCTTCAAATATTTACATATGTAAATGCCTTTGACTGTAAAAGTCGCCATTCTGTGTGCCAATTTACTCCATAGGCACAAGATCATGAAATCTTCTCCGTTTACCAAGCTATTTCTGTTTGCTTCGCTCTGGAATCTAGCTGGCGCAGTATTTGGTTTTTTTAATACCTCGTTTACATTCGAATTGATTTTTAATCGAGAACTAACAGATCCACTACTGTTTGCGGTGTACAAAGGCGCGTGGGGAACCACTCTGACCTATTTTGTCGGCTATCTACTCGTATCCTATAATCCGGAAAAACACTATGGCATTGTAGTGACCGGCGGGATCGGAAAACTCGGATTTATTGTTACCCTGTTGCAACTTTACTTCGCCGGGATAGCGGGGCCTATAATTTTTGTTGTTGTTATTGGCGATGCGGTCTTTTTAGCTCTGTTTGCGTATTATTTTTTTCAGCTCTACAAAGGGGCTACGATGTATGCTGAGCAACTGGAGGGGTAGCGGTGAGGTTTCTCTGGCTTCAGATTGCAGTCTTACTAAGCCCTCCAGTATTAGGGCAAGAAATATGGCAACTGGTGAAGAGTGGGCCTAAGGTCTCCGTCTACACCAGGCAGGAAGCCGGTAGCGAATATAAATCGTTCAAAGCGGTAGGGCTTGTACGGTCTATCCCCGAGGAGGTTCTGAAAGTTCTTGACGATATTGATCACTACCGGCATTGGTTTGCTTTTTCAAAATCAGTGCGGCTCCTAAAAAGAAGGCAAAACGAACAATATGTCTACATGGAGACAAGCTTTCCTTGGCCCTTTCGAAACGAAGATATGATATATAAAATATCTACGACTAAAAGTAACAATGGCGAGACAAGGCTCGTTCTAGATGGGTGTTCGAATTTCATTCCGCCCATAGATGGCATCCAAAGGATGGGCAATGCTAGGGGGTACATATTGTTACAGGCCGACAAAGAATTTACCTTGATTACCTATGTCATGCATGCCGAATCTGGCGGCAATATACCACCATGGCTGGCGAATGCCTACATTCATTTGCTGCCTTTTCAAACACTCAAAAATTTAATAGAAGTGGTGGAGGCGTAAATACGATTTCTGAAAGATCTTGCCCTAGAACTTACTAAATAAGTTTGCGTAGGCAGCCTCAACCTTCGGTAGCGCCCATTCATAGCGTTTGTGTAGATAGCTGTGCAAAGGAATGTTGATTTCGTTTTGCGTGCACACAGTCAGGCTGGTGGGGTAATCCTTATGAACGCGGTCTAAGCGGTTCTTCATCCAGTATGTTACCTTGCTGCGTTGTGCGGATATCATACGAAATGCGCTCTCTTCTGTAGGGGCCCATGTAATACTCTTAAACTCCGGAACAATGACCCCCTCGAATGCGGGTATGCCTTCAACGCCGATAATCGTTAGATCTTTTCCTGGTAAAATGCAATTTTCTTTTGCCGCACTGGAAGTTATTCGTGACCACTGTAAGTCTATGACTTTGGGGTTTATCTTTCTCAGCTGCGAGTAGTTTTCAACTACTTCTGCGTGTCGTATGATGTCGAGTGCGAAGCTACCGTGTTGAAGTAGCTTTAGCGCCCTATTGCCCGGCATGACTTTTAACTTAGCATCTAATCCCTGCTCTCGCAGGGCTTTAACGATCCGTTCTGCCAGCCCTGGCATATTGTTATACGCCGTGTTTCCTATGGTCACTGGAAACTCATTAGCGTGAAGCTGAGCTACAAAAAGCCAGGGCACTAAGTATTTAATGATCGAGGACATAAACGTTGTTCCATTTGGGCGGATCGCCATTTTCCGGCTAATTGTGGTGCATAGTAGGTATGAAGTATAGTGCGGGTGTGCTTTTTTGACTGAAGCCTAGTTTGACAGCTGATTGTGGCATATTTTAACCCAATAAAATGGCTAAATGGTCGACATGAGTGGCAAGTCGCCCGAAAGGGCCGTTCATCGTCTATTGCGGTAAGCCGGATCGTCTGGCTGGGAAACTTAAAGGCGCTGCTTCATCGGGTCAGATTTCTACCCTTGTACTTAAGTCTTAAACTGAATAGCAAAGCGATTTAACTCGGGACCAATATCAGGCCATGATAGAAATACAAAAAACATTTAGGCAGCTGCAGGATTCAAGCAGAGCAATCAGTAATCTAAAATTCTTCAAAACTGCCAAAGGTGAATACGGTTACGGCGACTTATTTCTTGGCATTAGAATGCCACTGATTCGGCAGTTGGCCAAAGACAATATTGGACTTTCTTTAGGAAATACGAAAACTCTAATTAAATCCAAATACCATGAAGAACGCATGCTTGGGCTGATCATCCTAGTGAATAAGTATGCCAAGTGCAGTCAGGATGACAAGAGAGAAAAACTCTATCAGGTTTATATCAGCCATTTTAAATATATCAATAATTGGGATCTGGTTGATGTCACCTGCCCACATATCGTCGGTAAACATCTAATCGATAGAGATCGGGCAATTTTATACCAATGGGCCCAATCTGATGATCTATGGACTAAAAGAATCTCCATGATCACCAACTGGTGGTTTGTCAGAAAAGGCGATTTACAAGACGTCTTTCAAATCGCTGAACTGCTGCTAGGTGATGAACATGACTTAATTCATAAAGCGGTAGGATGGATGTTGAGAGAAGCTGGGAAAAAAGACATGAAACGGACTGAGATCTTTATGACGCAGTATTATCGAGCCATGCCCAGAACCATGCTTCGGTACGCCATAGAGCAATACCCTGAGACGAAGCGGCAAAAATACCTAAAAGGGAAAATTTAACACTATAACTTGTAGTACATCGGATGTACTTAAATATGGCTCGGCTATTGTTATTTCGAAAACCAATTAAGAGAGACTCGCGTCTACTATTATTGCCTCAGAGAAGGCCATGAACTTCTCTTGTTCGTTACCGTGAGAAATTGATTATAGGGGCCCAGTTCTCAGCCCATGTGTAATTGGAGCTTTCCTCCATGGCCTCTAACGATGCTGTCAAGAATTCAATGAACACCCTGACTTTGGCTGGCAAAAAATCACGCTTTGGATAAATGGCAAACACGCCGCTGTCGGCTTGTGGGGGTCTAAAGTAAGGATAAAGTGAAACTAGAGCACCACTATTCAAGCCTGTTTTGGCAAGGAAGTGGGGTAATTGGGCGAAACCCAGCCCATCAGTACACATATACGCCATCGCTTCGCCATCATCGGTGATATGGCTCCGCTCTAAATCATAGGGGACATATTCACCTTTATCATTGGGTAAAAATATCGGTTGTAGTTGCTGTGTCTCTTTCACACGAAAACCAATCCACTGATGCTGCTGAAAATCTTTGCCCCAAGATGGTGTGCCGTATTCATCTAGATATTCCGGCGATGCGCAGACAAGAAAGTCCATCGGGCTGAGGCGTCGAGCCACTAGTCGGCTGTCTTTGACGTAACCTGTACGCAGGGCAACATCAATGTTGTTCTCAATAATATCTACGTGCAAATCATTGATCTGAAGCTCTAGCTTGATGGCTGGATATTGTTGGCAGAATGCCCGCAATAAGGGTCGTAGGTAAAGGTGGCCGTAGCAGACAGCGGAACTAATTCGCAGGGTCCCGCTGGGGGAGTCATTTAAATGCCTCAACTCGTTTTCGCGGGAGGAGAGCTCTTGAACCATCTTGCGTACGGTGTCGGCGTAGAGTTTTCCTGCTTCAGTAATCTGTAGCTGTCGAGTCGAGCGTTGAAAAAGGGTCAAGCTCAACTGAGCTTCTAGACGACCGATAGCTTTGCTGACCGTAGATGGATCTGTACTACAAGCTCTAGCTGCGGCCGCGAAGCTGCCACCATCATAAGTCGCCAAGAATATCTCTAAAGATCGAAGTTTGTCCATTCGCTGAGTATATCAAAGAAAACATGAATAATATTCACGACTCTTAGGGAAAAGGGCCTATATATCTTTTGTTCTCACCATCTTAAAGTCCAAGCTAATGAACTTCGCGATTAACAAACGGATAACAAACTCTTGTTGAAAAAAATCACCGCCAATAGTCTTCTTGCTTACTTTTACCTAGCTTTTATAGCTATGGCAGGAGGTATCGGTTTCAGTGATGCTGAGGCGGGGCAGCTTGTTTCGTTCAATGGCTATGGCGGTCTGGTGGGAAGTATCGCTGGGATTTTTATAGTGGGCCAAATTCGCTGGCGCCTCGCAATGTTTACTTTTTTTCCCACACTCGAAGTCTTACTCCGCGTGTATGCAGTTTTTTCCTCCGTAGGTTTAGCATCTGGGCCGTTGCTAGCGTCTAGTCTGATAGACAGAGGCAATTTTTCGATGATGTTGTAAGTCTGTGCCATGATTTTCCTGTTGAGCTTTTTCCTACAATTTGAGCCTATGCACGCACAGGAAAAGAACGGACGGCTTTGTAGATGTCGCAATAAAAACCCCAGAGGCCTTTCGAATTGGCCTCCATTTGTTACAAGTCTCCCACTTAATTCTCTCGGAATAATGTCCGTTTCCTAGAGGGTGAAATCAATAATTTCACGAGGTAATAATGATTCGATATATGTTCAACAAAATGTTATTGGCGGTGAGAAATCGCTACGATTACGATGTTCGTTATCAGCAGGATATTCTGGAGGCAGATCTAGGCGCGTTTTTGAAGTTGATGGCGTTTCAGGTCATGTCATCTCATTCAGGTGATTTGCCCGCAGGCCCGCTGTTCGCTGCCAGAATACGGGCAATTATTTGGGAAGATTGCGGTCCGTGTACACAGTTGATCGTTAATATGGCTTTAGAAGCGAAAGTGAGTCCAGATATTGTGCGCGCGATTATTGATAAGGACCTGGGCAGCCTTCCCGAGGACATTGCATTGGTCGTGCAGTTTGCCGAGCATGTATTGGCGCACAACCCTGAGGCCGATGACTTACGTAAAAAAATATTAGTCTTATGGGGCGCTAAAGGACTCATTGCTATTGCTTATGGCATCAGCTCTTCTCGGGTTTATCCCGCGCTGAAATATACCTTAGGATACGGTAAGGCCTGTAGTCGAATCGTGGTCAACAATTTGTCTCTGGCGCCAACAAATAGACATTTGGTATAAAATTTGAGGCGAACTGGTCGATATACTTTCCTGATTATAATTTTAAAAAAGGGTTTGCAATGAACATTGGCTCAACTCTATTGCCATTGGAGAATCTTCTTTCGTCCCGTACAAGCCGCCTAGAAAGCCCAGCAAAGCTTCCCGAAGGCACTTGGGCCGGTTCCGTCTTGGGCTATGACGATCCCGCTCAGTCGGTTGTTCTCGGTATGGTGGACAAGGTAATTGCTCTGACGGAAAATTATAATTTCAGTGATGAGCAGCTAAAAGTAATGGCAAACGACCTTAAAGGCCTTGGCAGTACTCATCAGCGAGCGCATATCGAAATTACCCACACGGGCTTGAATACCTTATTCGGCGGCCTCAGCGAATTTCCACAAGACTTGAGCGAAGATACAGCTCCTTTGGACGCCATTGATAACCTGCGCTCAGACTACAATGCCAGAGAGTTGGTGGCCCGATCAGGCATGGGCGAAAGGCACATCGCGTCTAACGATCGAACTTCTGACTAAAGATGTATAGCTTAATCAGGGTGACGCGGACAGGGTCGGCCGACTCGCGGCTAAATTCAACCATATGGATGCTGATCAGCTTGATGGCTTAATTGACGATTTAAATACATTGGGTAAATGTAGTGAAGCCCTGATTGAACGCTCTCACGCTCTACTTACTGAGGATTTTCAGAATTTACTGAATCGTATAGACTCGATTTCTAAAAGTGATGATATAGATGACTTGCTCGAGATTGATGCGAAATTACCAGCAGAGCTCAAAGGCAGGTTTTGGCAAGCTGCAGAGCTAAGTGGGGAGAGCATTGACACATTTGTTCAGAGCCTTGGGGAGATTGATTTGAGAGGGCAGCAGCTCTTAGTCGAATATATTGCTTCTCTGGCGGATACGGCAAAAGAAACCGCCATTTGTAAATTGACCGGAAATTGTTGCCTAATAAACACCATAAATAGGGTCACATAAATAGGGGCAGACCCTATTTATCCAGAGAGCTAAAGACACTGACTAGGCATCGACTGTGATAACTTCGCTGCCTGGAGCTCCGAAAGGCAGTAAGGGAATTTCCTTATTTATCGTGCCGAAGTTTCATGTCGGTGAAGACGGCAGCCTGGGCGAACGCAACAGTGTTGTCTGTGGCTCGATTGAACAAAAGATGGGTTTGCATGCTAGCCCTACCTGTGAGATGAATTTCGACGGTGCAAGAGCTTATCTCTTGGAACCTGAAAATCGTGGCCTCAATTACATGTTTACCTTCATGAATGCTATGCGTTTGGGCACATCAGCGCAGGGAGTGCTGCACTCTAAGCTTGCGTTACAAAAATCGCAGCAATACACTCGCGAGCGTTTGCAAATGCGCGCCCCTCCGGAGTGAAAAATACGGTAGGCGAAGCTGACCCCATTATTGTTCACCCGGACGTTCGGCGTATGCTACTGACCACTTCTATTTACAGCGGCTGCTACCCCGTGCAGCTGCGCACAAAGTTTCGGCCTTAGCAGGTGCGGAATCACCGATGGCCATTGCGGATAACGGTTTTAATTTTTAGCGCTTTCTTCTTTTTTAATTTCAAGCTCTGTCAGGTGCTACATTCGGCGTACATAAACTATGCCCATGCGGGGCTGCACAGCAAGGCGAATGAGCTAATAAGGCCCACACTCCAGACAATGGAGCGCAATGTCGCTATATCTTTCAGATAACAATAGATATACGCAAGCCTTGCGACAATATAGGCAATGGCAAAATAGTCTACGAGATTTGATCCCGTGTCAGTAGTTGTTGCGATGATTATACCTGCGGCGAAAAGTGGGAAACTTTCAATTTGATTTTGGTGGGCGGCCAAGGCACGTTTACCCCAACCCTCTAAGGCAATCTGCTGTTCACGGGGGTTATTATTGTCGTAGCCTTTCGCACTCTTAAGCTGCGCATGAGCCAATGGTATCTTAGACAAAACGTGAAGTAATCCGGCTAGAAAAAGACACCATAATGCTATAGACATAGTTTAACTCCGCAATAAATATGAGGTGGTTTTTAAGGGTATATTAAGCCGAATATCCATCGACTTTCAGATAAGCAGGCCAATACCTTTGCTTATGGAATTTGTACACTCTATCAAATCTAGATAATTATCACACTGCGGATATTGAGGATTTAAAAGCCATGCGCTTACCGGGGCATTTACTCAGGCAGATCTCTTGTCTATTTCTAGGCCAGTTTCTTCCGTTAGTTCTATAGAGTGCAGTTCAATGCTTGTGGTGCGGCTTATCATTTCAGATAGTCGCTGCGTGAAAGCTTGACACTCTTCTGATTCTACATAGGTGTGGAGTTCTCTGCGCCTCGGCCAGCGCCCGAAGAACATATAGTCTCCAGGGTGTTCTAGATCCTCTAGGAGCTGGGACGACAGGCACCCACAGGATTCCATTGCATAGGTGATCTGTTCAGAAGAGAGCTCCAGAAACTCTTCTTTATACTGGTTTTCGATTTGAATATCACAGGTAAGAATAAACATATTCGCATTCCGTGCTGTCGCCCTCTCCTCTACTAAAGCAAATTAAGTGGTTTTCCGTGGGGCGTTGCAGGTCATTGACAGAGCTTAAGCTTACAGCGGAAAGGCCCATCAAGATTCACCCATAGGGGTGAATCTTGATGCTTATAAATACCAAAATGTGTTATGAACTGCCTTTGTCAGCTGAAGCCGTACGTAAAGCGAGCACTGATTGCACACTAAAGGGTTTTGAGGTGCTGAGTGCGCTAAATGCGAATCGCCCGCTATACGACAGAATGTCTCAGGTTGGTTTTAAAGGTTTGCCAGAAGCAAAGGCATTCACCGTCAAATATTGGAAACAACAGTTTCGAGAGTCGGGGATTGGTAAAGATCTAACGACTCGTGAACAGATACAGACACTCAATGATGAGATTAGTCAAATTGGCACAGAGTTTAATCAGAATATTACGGATGCAGTAGAGTCAATTCAGGTCAAGCAAGAGCGATTGGCCGGTGTGCCAGATGACTATTTAACCGCGCATCCTGCCAACAGCGAGGGTTTGGTAACCATTACCACCTCGTATTCGGATATCTCACCTGTCACTAAATATGCGCACGATAGGGAGCTACGCAAACAACTTACTCTAATGAGCATGAACCGAGCAGCAAAAGAAAACCCAGCCGTGTTGTTAGACCTCTTAGCTAAACGTTATGAGTTAGCAAATGTGCTTGGGAATAATAATTTCGCCGAACTGAACCTACTAGGCGCGATGGTGAAGACTACTGAAAATGTCGCTCAATTTACGGCGAAGTTGAACGATGCAATTAAACAACCTTTGAAAAAATAGAATGCGCGCTTACTTAAACAAATGCAGGCTATTGATGCCGCTGCCAAACAGGTAAATAGCTGGGATGTTTCTTACTTATCTAATGTTGTGCGCGAGAAAGACTATCAACTGGATGCCAAGCTAGTCCGCGAGTATTTTGACTACGATAAAGTACGCGATGGAATCATTGGTCGATTCTATTTTGACTCACATCCACGTGAAGGGAAATATACTCATGCGGAGCAGTTAGGGGTCAAGCTTGGCAAGAGGGGTGTATCAAAACCTAGCGCGGCCTTGGTGATGAATTTTCCGAAAGGATTGATGGAGCATGGTCAGGTAGAGACGTTTCTACATGAATTTGGCCATTTGATGCACTTCATATTTTCTGGCCAAAACGACATTGGTCACAGTGTTTTTCAGGAAGAGTTCGATTTTGGTGAAGCACCGTCAATCATGCTCGAAGAATGGGTTTGGGATTATGACACTTTGAGTCATTTTGCGACTAACAGCGACGGGGAGGTTATCCCAAAAAAATTGGTTCAGAAAATGAACGCTGCCCGTCACTTTGGCCGGGCCATAGAAGAAGCTCGCAATAATACCTACACGGCCTTTGCGTTCGATATTTATAATCAAAACCCGAAGGGTTTGGATCTAGAGACTTTTGAAACAAATGTATTTGAGCGATATTCTCCTTATGGTTATATCGAAGGTACACGTGATTATGCCTCGTTTGGACACCTCTACGGTTATGGCGCTAAGTACTATACCTATCAATGGTCAGATTCAATCGCAGAGGAGTTATTATCTCGATTTAAAAAAGAAGGCTTGCGAAATACCAAAACGGCACGAGACTATCGTGAGAGGATTTTGGCTAAAACCGGAACTAAGCCGGCGGCTGAATTAGTTAAAGATTTCTTGGGGCGAGATTTCACAATTAATGCTTTTGTAGAGAAGTTAAGCCGAGGCGAATAGTGATGCCAAGTTCCAAGTTCATATGATTTCGGGTCAGGGGCAGACTAGGGAGCCAAATTTCTTCGCTAGTCGCTTTGTGTCAACAGCAGTCATTAACTTCCTTTTATGTATTTGGCCTAGTGCAACACATTATTTGAATGAGATGTTTTATACGTCTAGTAACTGTGTGAATTTGTCTCTGAGAATGTCACGCAGTAGCAATACGGCAGGGGTGATTTGTTCACGAGTAGGGCTCATAAGGTTTAAATCAACACTGGGTGAATGATACTCGGGGAGTACCCTAACTACTCTGCCAAGACGAAGATCTTCCGTCATGTCAAGTCGAGATTTATACGCGACACCTTTCCCGGCAATGGCCCAGAGCCGAACAGCATCGCCATCATTGGAGCAGCGATTACTTTCGACGGTTATTTTTATTTTTTCGTTGCCATGTCTTTTGTTGTTGGTGGGAATAAACTCCCATTGATTGTCTGTGCGGCCATTAAGCTGAAAAAACAAACAATTATGTTTCAGTAAATCATAGGGCGTTGCCGGAATGCCAAAGGTAGCGAGGTAGCTTGGCGAGGCACATAACACCCTATCTATCGTGGCCAGCTTAAACGCAACCATGGAAGAGTCGTTCTGGTTGCCATAACGAATAGCCAAGTCGACTCGATCTTGATAGAAATCGGCGATAGAGTCACCCAACAATAAGCTGATGGATAAATTAGGGTGAAGCTCCATAATGTCGTCAATGAAGCCTAAAAGTAGGTTGCGGCCAAGATCAGAAGGAGCAGAAATCCGTAGTTCACCGGTAACTTTGCCTTCTAGTGCCTGAATCGATGCTTTACCTGCATCCAGATTCGTCAGCGCTTTACGGCAATACACCAAAAATCGCTCGCCCTCAGCGGTAATACGAAGCTGGCGGGTCGAACGTATAAACAACTGCACCTCAAGCTGTTTTTCTAAGCGTTTAAGGCCCGCACTCGCGGCGGCTGTCGTCATTTCAAGCTGCTCGGCTGCTCGGGTAATACTGCCGCTATCGGCTGTGCGGATAAAAAGAGCAAGGTCTTTAGTGTTCATTGTCAAATTTTTTTTGATTATATTTCATTAATTGCACGGTTCATAGCATACATTAACTCGTCAATAATAGCCTCACTGATTTAAACGGCACGTTGCTACTCAAATTCATAGCGACTAAGACGCGGCACTTAACACTCAGAGAACAGAGAGAACTATAGTATGAAAGCCATCGGTTATTTACAGCCCCAGGCCATTGAGCAAAATGATGCATTAATAGATATCGAGCTACCTATCCCTGAGGCCATAGGCCTTGATTTACTGGTAAAAATACAAGCTGTGTCGGTAAACCCTGCGGATACTAAAGTGCGTGCTACGGCTGCCCCGGAAGCTGACCAATACAAAATACTGGGCTGGGACGCCGTAGGAGAGGTTGTGGCCGTGGGTGAACTGGTACAGTCATTTAAGGTAGGCGATCAGGTTTGGTATGCCGGCGATATTACCCGTCCTGGTTCTAATGCTGAATACCAGCTAGTGGATGAGCGGATAGTGGGGAAAAAGCCTTTGTTGGTCTCTAACGCGGAAGCGGCTGCAATGCCTCTCACGGCAATCACTGCATGGGAGTTGCTCTTTGATCGTTTAGGTTTTACACCTTTGCTATCGAGTAATGCTAAGGAGGCCAGTTTATCGGCATTAAAACCACGTATTTTAATTGTAGGGGCCGGCGGCGGCGTTGGTTCGATATTAGTTCAATTAGCTAAGCAACTAACAAATGCCACCGTTATTGGTACAGCATCACGCCCCGAAAGTGCACGCTGGGTGGCCGAACTAGGTGCTGACAATGTTATCAATCATTACCAGCCCCTACTGCCACAACTTAACGACTTGGGAATTGATAATGTTAGCCATGTTATTAGCCTAACACACACCGATAAGCATTTTGATCAGCTGGTAGAGGTGCTAGAGCCGCAAGGAAAGCTGGCGCTCATTGATGACCCTTCAGAGCCTCTCGATATCATGAAGCTAAAACCAAAATCCTTATCAATTCATTGGGAATTTATGTTTACACGTTCCATGTTTAATACAAGTGATATGAAAAAGCAGCATCTACTGCTCACAAGTATTGCAAATCTAGTAGATAGCGGGAGTATCAAAACCACCTTGGGTGAGAGCTTTGGCACCATTAATGCCGCAAACCTAAAACGAGCACATGCTTATATCGAAACCAATCAAGCCGTGGGTAAAGTGGTGCTTGAGGGTTTTAAGTAACAGGTATCCGCCTAATAACAGAGCATTAAATAATCAAACAGATAGAGGAAATAATCATGAGTAAGGTATTAACCATTATCGCGCGTATAGAGGCTAAGCCGGGTAGAATTGAATTGGTTAAAGCTGCCCTGCTAAAACTCATAGAACCTACCCGCCAAGAGCAGGGGTGCCTGCAATATGACTTGCACCAAGACAATGAAAACCCAAATGTATTTGTGTTTTATGAAAGTTGGCAGTCACGAATTCTATGGCAAACTCACATGAACAATGATCACCTAAAAAACTATATGGATGAAACCAATGGTGCAGTTGACAGCTTCGTGCTTAATGAAATGAGTCAGATAGCCTAGAAAAACATCACTGGGCGAGACCCATCTTCACACTTCTTTTTGTTTATACTAAAAACTTTGGTATGCGACCGCGATAAAGAAAGTGGGCTTGAGGTGCAAAAGTTTTGCTTGGCTTAATATCGGCCCGGAAAAGAAGACTAACCCCTTTATTGCTCCTTTTGACGATTAAATAAGCCGCCTTCCATGGCGGCTCGTTTTGATAGACGCTGATTAAAACTTGGCACCTACCCACACCCACAACTTATCGGAATTGGTGTTGATATCGCCTTTGCGGTAGACGGCGTACTTGATACCGGCGTTATAGTGTTTGCCAAAGCCGCGACTGTAGATCACGTCCACTTCACTACCGAGGTCTTGGACGGTATCGCTGGATTCGTCGGCTTCAAACTCGTGATAGATCAATGCCAATTTTCCCCCGGCTAATTTTCCCGCCAGTGAGGCATAGGTATCCACCAGGCCTTCCTTGGGGGTGTTGAGAAACTGGTCAGCCCAGCCGTTGAACTTATGGCCGGTGGCCAGCGGCGTGGAGAAACCATAGTTACCATTATCGGAGCCCAGCACTTCATAACCTAACTTGGCGGTGATGCCGCTGATGCTCAGGCCCGCTTCAGCGAGCAGGTAATCGGCGTTGAATTTTTCACTACCTTTTTCCGTTTTTTCCTGGTTTGCGTATTCAGCGGTATACAGCACTTTTATATCGCCAATCGGTGCCGAACCGTTAAAGCGCACACCGTAGGTATCGAAGGACTTAGCGCTGGCGTTATCTTCTTCCAGTAAATAACCGTAACCGGTGGCGGTGCCGAACGCAGTTTTATAGCTAGCGTTGAGCAGGTGATCCCTGGAGTGAATATCCGCTTCTTCACCGAAGATACGGTTACGCTGGAATAGGTAGGCGTAGCTGACGGTCAGGTTTTCCACCGCTGTGAGTTTCGCCGAGAAGGCATCGAAAGTCTGCCGGTCCTGGCGCCAACCGACGTGACCGATAAAGCGCTGGTTGTCGAGGGCGATCACCTGGCGGCCGTAACGTCCGGAGGCCGCGTCGGTTTTATATTGAATAAAGACCTGGTCGACTTCGGTCACCTGCGGATCGGCGATCACTGAATAGGCTTTATCCGTTATCCAGGGATAGGCGCTGTACTGGTCCACGCCGCCGACCACCCGGACATCTTCAAACTCCAGGGTGCCACTGAAATGACTGATGGTGCTGGTTGTATAGCCGATCCGGGAGCGCAAGGTCAGCGCCTTGGCATCTTTCAGGGCGTTGTCCTGTTCGACGGTTTCATAGCGCAGCCGGAAATCGCCGGAGGCTTTGCCGCTACTCAGGGCGTCGGCAATCGCGTCAGCCTGTACGCTGACGGCGCCGATGAGGGGGGTGAATGCTATTGAGAACGCCAACAGCGTGCGCTTAAATCGATACTGCATGGAAGATCACTCCTGGTGAATAAAATAGTCTATGCCGCTTGCTCACTGCCATTGAGTGGCTGGCTTTTGGTGTTTTTTTTGTCGTGGATGGTTTCGACCTTACGCTGCTTTTCGTAAAGGAATTTCAATACCTCGGCGCGTAAGCGGGTGTACTCCGGGTCGTTTGCCAGCGCTAGCCGGTCCCGGGGACGCTCCAGGTTGATATCGAGAATTTCACCGATGGTGGCGGCGGGGCCGTTGGTCATCATCACGATCCGGTCCGAGAGCAACACCGCCTCATCGACATCGTGGGTGATCATAATCACCGTGTTGTTGAGTTCGTGCTGGATTTCCATCAGCGAATCCTGCATATGGGCGCGGGTCAGCGCATCCAGGGCACCGAAGGGTTCATCCATCAATAGCACGTCCGGTTGCATGGCCAGCGCGCGGGCGATGCCCACTCGCTGTTTCATACCGCCGGAAATTTCATTGGGACGTTTGTGCATGGCGTGGTCCATATGTACCAGCCGCAGGTTGTATTCGATCCAGTCTCTGGTTTGCTGCTTGTTTTTGCGCTTGCCAAAGACCTGTTTTACCGCCAATTCGACATTTTGGTAGGCGGACAACCAGGGCAGCAGCGAATGATTTTGAAACACTACCGCGCGCTCCGGTCCCGGCTCGGTGACTTCCTTGCCGTTGAGTATCACACCACCAGTCGTCGCCTGGTAAAGCCCAGCGACAATATTCAGTACCGTGGATTTGCCGCAGCCGGAGTGACCAATCAGCGATACAAATTCGCCTTTGTTGATTTTCAGGTTGAAGCCTTTTAAGGCGGTGAAATCTCCCTGCGGGGTGGGGAATGCCATATCCACACCGGTGATGTCCAGAATGGTACTCATAGTCGTTCTCCTTATTTTAAATACAAGGTTTCATTAACGGGCGGCAGAGTTTTTGTCCCAGGACGCCAAGCGTTGAATTTGCAGCATGCCCCGGTCGAGTAAAAAGCCGATAAAACCGATCACAATGACGGCGGCCATAATACGGCTCAGCGAGCTTGAGCTGCCGTTCTGGAATTCATCCCAGACAAACTTACCCAGCCCTGGGCTTTGCGCCAGCATCTCGGCAGCAATCAGTACCATCCAGGCGATGCCCAGTGATAAACGCATGCCGGTAAAAATCATCGGCATCGCCGCCGGCAGAACAATTTTTTGCACATGAGTGAGGGCCGATAGACGCAACACCCGGCTGACATTGACTAGGTCGCTGTCGATCGCGGCGACCCCCACCGAGGTATTTATGACCATCGGCCACAGGCAACAGAGGGTGACGGTAATCATCGAAGTTAAAAAAGACTTGGCTAGCAGCGGATCGGGGGATACGTACACCGCACTCACCACCATGGTGACCAGTGGTAGCCAAGCCAGAGGAGACACCGGTTTGAAAATCTGCACGATCGGGTTGATGGCGGCATTCAGGGTTTTGCTAAGCCCCACTGCAATGCCCAGCGGGATAGCGATAAAGGCAGCCAGTAAAAAGCCGCTGATCACAGTCACTAGGCTCGTAGCTATTTGGTCAGCGAAGGTTTCCTTGCCGGTATAGCTGCGCACCTTAACCGTATAGTCAGGGTCTACATCCAGCCGCTGGTTATTGCGTTGTTCCTGCCGCTGGTAAAATGCATCGGCCTTGGCGCGCTCGGCGTTATGTTCCAGATAAAGTTTTCCGAACTGCTGGTAAACGGCGGCGGGCCCAGGGAATGCTCCTAACGAAGTATCAATACTCTGTGCTCCAGCTGCCCAGATCATTAAGAACACCGAAATGCCCGTTAGCGGAATGGCAACGGTATTGACTAACGAATTAAAAATGGTTTGAAAATGATTCGCCAGCCTGCTTGGTGGCTGTGACTGCGCGGCGGTTGATGATGTGCTATTCATAGTGGGTGTCCTTAGTCGTCCGGTGAGTGACGCGCTTACAGCACGTCACCTTGTTTAAGGCCGATAGGAAATTGGTTGATGTAGGCGTTAGGTTTTTTACCGTCGAATACCACTCCATCAATAAAGTCATCCTGCAGACCTTTGTAGCCATCTTCGCTTGCGAAGTCGGGGAATTCCTCGGCTTTCATCAGGCCTTCGGCGATCAGTGATTGTGCCGCTTTGGTATAAATGTCTGGGCGGTAAACATTTTTTGCCATATCTCTATACCAGCTATCGGGCTTGTCTTCGGCGATCTGTCCCCAGCGGCGCATTTGGGTGAGGTACCAAATAGCATCGGAGTAGTAGGGGTAAGTGGCGTTGTAGCGGAAAAAAACATTGAAATCGGGCACTTCGCGTTTGTCGCCCTTCTCATATTCAAAGGTGCCGGTCATGCTGTTGGCGATCACGTCATAGTCGGCGCCGACGTAATTGGATTGCGCGAGAATCTTGACCGCGGCGGGGCGGTTAGCGTTATCGTTCTCATCCAACCACTTGGCGGCGCGGATCATGGCCCGGGTCAGGCGGATGGTAGTATTGGGGTATTTTTCGGCGAACTCAGCGGTTATGCCAAAGACCTTCTCTGGATTATTTTTCCAGATTTCGTAGTCGGTGATTACCGGTACACCAATACCTTTAGTGACTGCTTGCTGGTTCCATGGCTCTCCGACACAGTAGCCATAGATGGTACCGGCTTCTAGGGTGGCGGGCATTTGCGGTGGCGGCGTTACCGATAAAAACGCCTCGGCGTCGATCTTGCCGGATGTGTCGCCCTTGTGCGGTGCATAGTAACCGGGGTGGATGCCGCCGGCGGCCAGCCAATAACGCAGCTCATAGTTGTGGGTAGAAACTGGGAAGACCATGCCCATGTTGAAAGGCTTGCCGTCGGCTTTGTATTTCTCAAGTACGGGTTTTAGCGCATCGGCTTTGATCGGGTGCACCGGGCGGCCGTCCGCCATTTTGGGAATATGCGGCTTCATTTGTTGCCATATCTCATTAGAGACGGTGATGCCGTTGCCGTTCAGATCCATTGAGAATGGCGTAATAATATGCGCCTTGGTACCAAAGCCCATGGTGGCGGCGATCGGTTGACCGGCTAACATATGAGCGCCATCCAAGCGCCCATCGATCACCCCATCTAACAGAACTTTCCAGTTGGCCTGGGATTCGATGGTGACGTACAGACCTTCGTCTTCGAAATAACCATTCTCATAGGCAATGGCGATCGGCGCCATATCGGTAAGTTTGATAAAGCCAAATGTCAGTTCCTCCTTTTCCGGATAACCGAGTTTTTCTGCGTGACTGAATGGGCTAACAGTTATTGTTAGTACTGCTAAGGCGGTGGTCAGTTTAGCGAGCTTTGACCGCTTGATCAGTACTCTAACGATTCCATCTTGTTTCATTGCTTACTCCTACTCTTGTAAAAATATCAGGCAACGTTGCCGAATGATTATTTTCCGCAGATTGTTAGCAGGGCTTTTGCAACGGCTGTGCCAATAAATAGCTTTAGCTTGAATATCAGTTGTTTTTTGCGGTTTGCGTTTTGCTGGTGCGAACTACAGTGCTTTTGATAATTTATGATGCGTTTTTTCCGTTGGAAAATAACGGCGAGGACATTTGTAGTGCGTTATCATAATGATTTGCACCATTAGCTTGCGTGCAAATTTAGGCTAGTGAATGTGAACGAAAAACTATAGAGCTCGTCTGTGGTGCGTGTTCGGTCGTGATGCCCGTTACTGGCGCTGCAGGAAGCAACGTTTACTTTTTCGCGTGTTTACTGACATGTACCCGTTACGCAAGAGATAGATCTTGAAGGGAATTAAGTCGGTTGTGGGTCGTGTACAGACACGTACCCAAAATCTCTTCGGTAGCCGCTTTAGGTCAGCAAGAGACATTGGCTAGAATCAGCTTAAAAAAACGCACATCAAATTATTATGGGGTGCAGGCGGAATAGATCCCCTTTGCGACCAAGCTAATGCAAGTAAAGCGAGTAACAGGATGAGGCGTATAAGAAGAACAGGTACCTATTATTGGGCACCTTGTTCTAAGGGGTTGAAGTGGAACAAGCGATTGTAGTTGTTGACAGGCGTGACATTTACTATAAGCAATGTTAGCTGCTTGTACAGCAATGGATTAGACCATGGCAATAGTTTAGTCATCGAGATATAGCTTGCTACAGATCTTGCTAAACAGTAAACTTTTTCGCTGTTTGCAAGTCATAGAGCTTGTTAACACTTTTAACCCCTTAATTGAGAAGGTATTTTGCGCAAAATCTGGGCTGTTATCTTGATGATATTGCTGAACCATACGCTAGTTCTGAGCGCTATGGCAGATTTGCATGTGTCTCAATTTGAGCATAGTCAATTCGAGTCACCTCATATTCACTTAGATGGAAACGCCTCGCATCAGTCTGCCGATGAGGCACCAGATGCTGGTGAACACCAAAAAACGGCTCATATACACTTTCACTGTGACCTTAACGAAACGCCGTTATCTTTGGCTGAGTCTGTTTCAATTAGTACCCCCCAACACCTTAAATACAAGACGGGCTATCTAGGGTTGAGTTATCAACCTGCAGTGCCGCCTCCTAACGCTTAACTCCTTTAAACCCTATATAACGATTTAATTTTCCGGTTTAACACTGGCAGGCTTGCGCTTGTTGGTGTGGAGTGTATGGCACATGAACGTTTTTATTTTTCGCTGCGGAGCTATTGGCAGCAAATTTTTCGCTGCGCGGCAGTTTGATGCTAGCTTGCTGCTTGCAGTAAGCATGAGTTTCCTAGCTTTTCCCCAGAGCGCTTTTGCCCAAAACAGCAGTATAAATCTCAATTGGGCGATGCAGCAAACCTTGCTGCATAACCCCCAATTAGCACAATATCCCTATCAATTACGAATCAGTGATGGTGATTTAATCCAGGCCCAGCAGCGGCCTTTACCTACTTTGGCTATGAGTGCCGAAAATATCTTTGGCCAGGATGAATTTACCGCTACGGATTCGGCAGAGTTTACCCTAACCCTAGGCCAAACCATTGAGTTAGGTGGCAAGCGCGATAGCCGCGTGGCTTTTGCTACAGCATCCACTGCGCGTAAGCAGAGTGAGTATGAGCAGATGCGTTTAGATGTATTGGCTGAAACAGGTCGGCGCTATTATCAGTTGCTGCGCTCACAAAGCCTGCAGCACTGGATCGAGCGCCGTGTTGCCTCAGAGCTGCAAGCTTTGGAGGTGGTTCAGAAACGCACTAAAGCGGGTGCTGCCGGCAAAGCGGATAGCTCCAAAATGCAGTTGCGTTTATCCCGCTCAAAAGCATTGGCTATGCAGATCAGCGGCCAGCTTCGTTTGGCAAGATCTGCGTTGGCTGCGATGTGGGCTGCCAAGCCCAGTTTTATCACAGTGAGTGGCGAACTATTGCAGCTGCCAAGCTTGCCTACCGCAGTTGATATCACAGGTCTTATCGCTGAGTCACCAGCTTTGAATTTGCAGCAATCCATGATGCGCTTGGCTGACGCTCAGGTGCAACTAGCCAAAGCCAACAGCAAAGTGGATCTTGATGTGAATGTAGGTTTAAGGCGCTTTCAAGCGACTGGCGACCAGGCGCTTGTGTTCAATGTTTCTATGCCTATCCCCATTGCTAACCCCAACCGAGGCAGAATCAGCGCCGCTAATGCCGCAAGGGAGTTATCTCAGCTACAACTTGAGCAAATCCGAAGGCAGTTGCAGCTGTCTTTTTTAGCGGTGCAGCAAACGCTGGAGAATTACAGTCAGTATGCGCAAGTGATTTCGCAGGAGTTATTACCACAAGCCAGGCAGCTTCTTGCGGATACTGAGGCGGGTTATAGCTTGGGGCGTTACTCCGTTTTACAGTGGTCCGACGCGCAAGCAGAGAAATTTACACTCGAGCGTGAGCTTATCGATACTCATCAACAAATTTATTTACAGCTCCTTGAGTTGGAGCGTGTGACTGGTCAGTCCCTTAGTGGGAAATTGATGCCATCAACCTATTAAGTGATCAGTTTAAAGGACAGATTATGAATACCAAACATATTATTGTTACAGCGCTGCTGGTGAGCTTTTTTATCAATACCTCAGTCGTTAATGCTGGCGGTGACGATCACGGAGATGAAGCCGAACATCAAACAGAAGACGCTAAAGGGCCTCATGGTGGAAAATTGTTATCCAGTGATAATTTTTCAGTAGAGCTCACCGTTTTTGAAACCGGTGTGCCACCTGAAATGCGTATATTTGCCTTTAATGATGGCAAGCCCATCTTACCGAAGGAGTGGAGTATTGAGGTAACACTTGATCGATTAGGAGGTAAGCAAGACCGTATTTCCTTTAGCCAAGAACTCGATTATCGAGTGAGCAATCAGAGTATTCTTGAACCACATTCTTACGATGTAACCGTTAAAGCGACGTATCAGCAACAAGTTTTTCAATGGCACTATCAAAGCCATGAAGGGCGAACAGTGATTAGTGACAGGCACATTGATTTGGCTGACATTAAAATTGAACCAGTGGGTGCTGCAACGTTAACTCAAGTTGAAAAGCTTTTCGGTGTGATTGCAGAGGCGGCTGATAGTGTTTACCGCATTAACGCGCCTTACCCTGGTTTGGTTAAAAAAGTACACGTCCAAGTAGGCGACAAAGTTAAAAAAGGCCAGCGATTGTTAACTTTGGAAAATACCAAAACCTTGCAGATTTATACCATTGATAGTCCTGCCAGCGGTGAAGTAACTGAACGATTTGTTAATCAGGGTGATAGAGCCGAAACGGGTAACTTATTGGAGATAGTTGATTTATCAACCGTATGGGTAGAGATGTCAGCGTTTCCAGAAAGTATTGAAAAGTTGGCAGTAGGCCAGGCCGTGACAGTGAGTGATTTACATCATCATGAATCGGCGGTAGGTACCATACAATATGTTGCACCACAAATGACAGGCGGGCACATCGCTCGGACCCGAGCAAGTATTACTAACGACCGTGGCCATTGGCGGCCCGGCATGCATGTCAAATCTGCGGTGCAAACCAGCGCGAGAGAAGTGCCTTTAGTGATTAAACAATCGGCTCTACAACGCTTCAGAGGCATGCCGGTGGTGTTTGCAAAATATGGTAATAGCTTTGAAGTGCGTATGGTTGAACTGGGTGAAACCAATGGCGACCTCATAGAGGTGTTAGGCGGTATCGAACCGGGCACAAACTATGTGACCGAAAATAGTTTTTTAATTAAAGCTGACATTTTAAAATCTGGCGCCAGCCACGATCACTAAGGGGTAAATAATGATAGATACATTAATTGCCTTTTCAGTAAAAAGGCGTTGGTTAGTTATGGCGTTAACGTTGTTAATAGCAGCTTATGGCGTATTTAATCTAAACCAACTTAATATGGATGCGGTACCCGATATTACCAACGTGCAGGTACAAATTAATTCAGAGGCACAGGGTTATTCGCCCTTAGAGACGGAGCAGCGTATTACCTATCTGGTAGAGAATGCGATGTCCGGTTTACCTAAGCTGGATTACACCCGCTCTTTGTCTCGTTATGGATTGTCGCAGGTCACAGTGATATTTCAAGAGGGAACCGACATCTACTGGGCTCGGCAGCAAATCAGTGAGCGGCTGCAAACGATACGCGGAGATTTACCCCGCACTGTTGAGCCCGCTTTAGGTCCAATCGCCAGCGGCTTGGGTGAGATTTTTACCTATGTGGTGCAAACCGAAAAAGATGCCATGAAATCCGATGGCAGTGCCTACTCGTCAGAAGATTTAAGAACTATTCAAGATTGGATTATTCGACCGCAGTTAGTCAAAGTGCCGGGTATTACTGAAATAAATAGTATTGGTGGCTTTGAGCGAGAGTATCAAGTAGCCCCAAATATCAATCAGTTGTTGGCGTATAAAATTACCATTGATGAAGTGGTTCAGGCCCTAAAACGAAACAATATTAACACGGGAGCGGGCTATATAGAGCGCAATGGAGAGCAGTGGCTGGTGCGATCACCTGGCCAGCTAAGTCGTTTAGAAGACATTGCTAATGTGGTCGTGGCTAAACGCGATGATGCGCCAGTAAGAATAAAAGATGTGGCCAAGGTCTTTTATGGTAAAGAGTTACGCACCGGTGCTGCAACCAAAGATGGTAGTGAAGTGGTATTAGGTACTGCGTTTATGCTACTAGGTGAAAACAGTCGCGTGGTATCACAGGCCGTTGCTAAACAATTGTCGGTGATCAACAATAGTTTGCCAGACGGGGTAACTGCCGTCGCGCTTTATAACCGAACTAACTTGGTTGATAAAACAATTACTACCGTGCAGAAGAATTTGTTCGAAGGTGCGGTGTTAGTTATCGCCGTGTTATTTGCCCTACTGGGAAACATTCGTGCTGCCTTTATTGTTGCCTTGGTAATTCCCTTAAGTATGCTGTTTGCAATTACCGGTATGGTCAACCAAAGAGTGTCAGGCAATTTAATGAGCTTGGGGGCGATAGATTTTGGCTTGATCGTCGACGGTGCGGTTATCGTGGTTGAAAACGCGCTGCGTCGATTAGGTTTAGCGCAGCAGCGTCTGGGCAGGTTACTATCGCTGAAGGAGCGTTTGGATGAAGTGAGGGGCAGTACCAAAGAAGTTTTCACGCCAGCTGTGTTTGGTGTGTTTATCATCATGCTGGTGTACTTGCCAATTTTCGCACTCAATGGCGTAGAGGGGAAAATGTTTCATCCTATGGCTTTCACTGTTGTGGCAGCGTTATTAGGGGCGCTGGTTTTTTCCATCACCTTTGTGCCTGCTGCAGTTGCCATTTTAGTTTCTGGCAAAGTGCATGAAGAAGAAAACCGCTTAATGCTAAAAGCTCGGCAGTTGTATAAGCCTTTGTTAACTCTGTCTTTGAAGAGGCCTTTGTGGATGTTAGTAGGAGCGATGCTATTGCTAGCTATTAGCGTCTTTCAAGCTTCCCGTTTGGGTACGGAGTTTTTGCCGAAATTGGATGAGCACGATGTGGCCTTACACGCATTACGTATTCCTGGCACCGGCATGGAACAGTCAGTTACCATGCAAATGCAACTGGAAAAGGTGATCGCTGAGTTTAAAGAAGTACAGCATGTGTTTTCGAAAATCGGCACTCCCGAGGTGGCGACTGACCCTATGCCGCCTAATGTTGCCGATACGTTTTTGATTTTAAAACCCAAAAGTGAGTGGCCAAACCCCAATAAAACCAAGGAGATGTTTATTGCGGAGTTGCGCAAAGCGGTAGAAGCTGTACCGGGTAACAAATATGAATTTACCCAGCCGATAGAGATGCGGTTTAATGAACTGATTGCAGGTGTTAGATCAGATGTGGCTGTGCGTATCTATGGTGATGATTTAGAGGTGCTCAAGGCTGCTGGCGAAAAAGCCAGAGACCTACTTGGCAGTGTTGCTGGCGCTAAAGATGTACGAGTAGAGCAAACCTCTGGTTTGCCGATGATTTCGGTAGAGCCGCAACGCGATCATCTCGCTCTACTAGGTTTAAGTGTTGCCGATTTACAGCAAGCTTTACAAACCTCCATTGGTGGTATGCAAGCAGGGTTAATTTATGAAGGTGACAAACGCTTTAAATTACTGGTTCGCTTAGAAGAGGGGGTTAGACAGAACCCTTCGGTGTTAGCTAGCTTGCCGATTCCCTTGTCTGCACAAAGCAACCCTGATTTAGCCTATGTGCCCTTAGGTGAGGTGGCGACTATCAAAATTCTGCAAGGGCCTAACCAAATCAATCGCGAAAGTGGTAAGCGCAATGTGGTGGTAACCTCCAACGTTGAGGGGAGGGACTTAGGCTCTTTTATTGCCGATACGCAGATTCTAATGAATGAGCAGCTGGATTTACCCAGTGGCTATTGGTTGGGATACGGCGGAACCTTTGAGCAGTTGCAGTCAGCCACACAGCGTTTAACGCTTGTAGTGCCATTAACCTTGTTGCTAATTATTGGCTTACTTTATGGCGCCTTTGGCTCGATAAGAGATGCACTAATCGTTTTTAGTGGTGTGCCTTTGGCTTTAACGGGCGGCGTCTTTGCCTTGGCGCTAAGAGACATGCCTTTATCCATTTCGGCAGCGGTAGGTTTTATTGCCTTATCAGGTGTTGCGGTGTTGAACGGCGTTGTTCTTATGTCGTTTATTCGAGAGTTGCGAGAGCAAGGAGAGAATTTGTTAACGTCAATTAATGAAGGCGCTAGCCAGCGGCTAAGGCCAGTGTTAATGACCGCGTTAGTGGCTAGTTTAGGCTTTATCCCTATGGCCCTTAATGTTGGCACCGGCGCCGAGGTACAAAGGCCGTTAGCAACAGTTGTGATAGGAGGAATTGTGTCTTCTACCTTACTTACCTTAGTTGTCTTACCAGCCTTGTATTTCTTGGTACATCGTATCGGAAGAGATAAAGCGAGCGCTTAACATTAAAACACGTAAATTCTCACGTAGTTAAGCGACAAAGTCATCCCCTTTCCAGGATGGAATCTTTAGTAAGGTCAAATCTTTGCGCCGCTGCTGAGGGCCCCACCGCGACTCGATACATGATGGAGTCGCGGTGGGGCTGGTTACGCCTTGCAACCCCAGAGCTAAATAAAGGCTCTTTTAGACAATCCACAAACGAGGAGTTCGGTATCGACTACGAACTTTGTTCGCATCTTATTGCCAATCCTGCGAACTACTGTACGTCTTGCCTTGAGTAAACACACATCAATGTATCAATCAGACGAAGTTCCACGGAAAATCAAATGAATCTGATTTGTAATGAAAAGTAGCATGAATTCAGTCCTCATAACTAAAAGCTCAGCCGACGCGCGAAAAGCGCGTTCGGTCTAGCTTGGCGTTGCTAGTGTCTGTTTTTCTGATGTTCACGCTGCCTTATGACCGCTGCTGGCACAGAGCGACTTTCAATGCAATTTGAGGTGTTAATTTGTACCTGACCACAGAAGCCGTTAAATATGACTCCATTTTTGCTTTCGATAACGGATCTTTCGCTCGAATTTCATTCGATGCTGCTAGATTCGGTCGCTCTAGTCGAGCCAATTCGAAATAAACTCTGCCAGTTGAATTTTTTTGGCCGGCATGAGAAATCTTTGCCTACAATTCCGGTATAGAGCCAAAGAAGCCAATCACGCAGACTACAAGGCCGGCTTGATTGGTTTCTGTAACATCGAAACCAGGAATGATAAGCTCACCATCTTGGTGAATAGCCCAGTGATACCGATGGAAGCCGTGTTGAACGTCAATGTCACTCGTACGAGAGTACACGGCACCTGGGATTTTGGCTTGTACTTCATGAACATTTGCCTCGAACCCATCTATTCCGATGACATCGATTGAAGGGTCTACAAACCGGATACCTGGGGTCAGGGCTCGCTCAAGGTGTCCGCGCACTAACGACGGCTCGGGCTCGTTCCAGGCGGCAAGCATGTGATCAAGTGATGCTGGGTAATTCAACATAAGAGAGCTCCAATATTTTGTATAAACCGACCAAGGGTCGGTATGTGGGCGACACACTATCAAACCGACACGGGGTCTGTAAAGTATTTCGATGGCTACACAAGCTGAACGACGCGCCGCAACTCGCGCAAAATTGATAAACACAGCCCGAGAGCATTTCTCTCGTGACGGTTACGAAAAAACCCACACGAACGATATTCTTAAATATACAGGGCTATCTCGTGGGGCCCTGTATCACCACTTCCAGAACAAACAAGACTTGTTTGAAGCGGTATTCATAGACATTTCAAATGAGTCTATCGAATACGCGGTGAAGCACGGAAAAAAGAGCGAGTCGTCGCTCGAGAATCTCATTTCCGCTTGTTTGGCATGGCTTCGCGCCGTTCGGCGACCTGAGGTTGCATCTATTTTACTCAGCCAGGCACCTCGAGTGCTTGGTTGGGCGCGCGCTAGAGAGTTGGAAGACAGTTCGAGCTTCTCTTTGATGAAGCTAAGTCTTGATCGCGCGGTCGCAGCTGGCGAGTTGTGGGTTCCCTCAGTTGAGTTGGCTGCGCGGCTTATTAACTCAATGCTCGCAGAAGCTGCATTGGCTATGCTGCACGGAAAGCCTGTTACATCAGTAGCGAAGCAGGAGGCTGCCGTTCGTCAATTTATCGAAGGTCTTCGGCTCTCAACTTGAATGCACGTAATTGGCCGTCGAGCGACACGCTGGTTCACTGTTAAGAATGTTTTTCTGTCTGCTATTGGCAGGTTAGTGACAAGGAGTAGGGGGTGGGTGATTGGTCGATATTGATTTGTTTGAGAAATTCGCGGTTTTTTCAGAAACTATCGATGGTGCAGAAAACTAGGGTCTTGCCACCTAGAAGGCCCCGATAATTACTTGTCGGTTTTCCAACGTTTTACAGCTTTATATAACGCGCTTGGCTCGGAATACCCCAATATCTGCGTTATTTCTTGAGTAGAGATCCCTTGGTTTTTTGCGCTCTCATATTGCAGTTTTCTAGTAGCTTCAAGTAACTCCTGCAATGTGACTCCGTGTGATTTTAGCTTGCGGAACAATGTTGCTCTGCTCATGTTCAAGTGCTCGCTAAGCGCAGAGGCGTGTTTAAATTTCGTCAAATTTCCAACTAATAGTTTATTGACTGATTCGATGAATGGGTGATAGGTCGCAAGCGACTTCATCAATTCTACCACCCGAGTTTCAACTAGTTTCTCAACTACGGGATTTGCGTTAACAAGGGGGGCATTCATTTCGGCCTTGTCTATCGCTATAACATTATTAGCTTGATTAAAAAGAACATTCTGGCCAAAAAAGTCTCGGTATCGGACGCTATAGGCTGGTTCTTCAAATTGAAATTTACAGTACTTGACCTTTACCTGCTTGCCCGTCAAATAATTTGCCCATGTTAATGCCGCAACCATACTTCGTTCTAATGCAGCTCTGGGGTACCGTTCCGGGTTGGTAAAACAAAATGTATATAGGTTCACTTCTCCTTGTTCTGTCGCACTCCAGAATTCTGATGGGTTTAGTAGCGCAATGTGATTTCTGAACCGCTCAAATGCTTGATCAAGGTTGACACTGTGGCTAATCCAGTTCACAAGAATTCCACGTGTTCGAAGATCTAAGTTACTGCCAATGTCGAAACCAATGGCATCATAGCTGAACTCATCGGCCGCCCGCCATAGTTCAATTATTGACTGCTCAGGAAGGCGTAGCTCTGCGAGCGACGCTTGTACAGAAACTGATTTTCCAAGAGTTTTTAGCGCGTTGGCTGTTGAGGGTTGATGCGTGTGAAGCCAAGAGCGTGAAATGATGCCTTGTTGAATAAGCTGGTCAGCGAGGTGGATCACTGCAATCCCCGACACCGATGAACAATTCAGACGACTGAGACGATTTTCCATTAACTTGAGCCTATGGGTGCTTTTCTAGTGGGGCCCGCGAGTCTAACATACATCCTGCAAAGGGCTCAAAAGCTCTAGCTAGAGTAGTATTGGCCAAGAATCTGGAGTGTTGTCGAATGTATTCGAAAATAGAAAGTGAAATTCAATTACGTGAATTAATTTCGACTTACCCAGCAGTGTTGGATAATCGGATTAAAGATTCATTTGACAAGTTTAGTCTTGAGTTTATTGAGTCTGCTGCGTTTGTCATATTTTCTAGCTCGTCACAGAATATAGGTTTCAAGATTTTTTCTTGTAAAGACGTCAACATTGAGACCTCGCCATCGAGTAAGCTGTCTATCAACGTTTCTAGATCAAATTTCACCAAACTCGCTACTTTTAAATGCAGCCTCTACTTTTTAGTTCCAGGTTTGGGACACGGCTTCAGAGTCAATGGCGAGTGCCAAATTTCAGATGATTGCTCTTATATGGAAATTTTGGTCCGCTCAAGCTATTTTCACTGTTCTAGAGCTTTTGTACGAGCTAAATTCTGGGATCCTTCTTATCTCAGCGTGGAAAGCAAGGGCATGGTAAACAGCGGCCTTGACGCCAGTTGTCCCCAAGACCGGCTGGATGCGGAAAAGCAAGAGTTTCTCCAGCAGGCGTCTTTGTTTTTCCTCCACACTGAGACTCCCGCTGGAGGCACCGAATTATCTCCTCGCGGCGACCCTCAGGGCATTCTTCGGTGCGAAGATGATCGCACGATAGTATTCGCCGAGCGTCCTGGAAACAAAGTTGCCATTAGCCTTCGAAATATATTGAATAATAGAATAGTGGGTTTGTTGGTCGTAATCCCCGGGCAGGAAAAGTTCCTATCGGTATCTGGCACCGCTGAGCTTAGTGACGACTCACTGTTACTAAATTCACTGGCTATTAAGAATAAAATACCAAAACTTGCTGTTATTATTAGTATTTCTTCAGCAATATTTGTTGTCGGAAATTATGATAAAAATTGCGCTATTTGGGATGGTAATAACTATGTAGAACCGGGAACATTAACTAGTTTTCCTAAGGCATTGTCTGCCCACATAAATGGGGAAGGCCTGCTCGGAAAAATTAAATCTACAGTCGTATCCTCAATTGTTAAGCATGACTTAAAAAACTTGTACTAGAAAAGATGGCTACACGGGTTTTATTACGAGTGGATGTTTGAGTGACAACTCACAATTTGCCATTGTGTTGGGTGGTCTGTAAAACTGGGGCCAAACCACAGAGCGGGCAGCAGTGATCTCGACGAATTGGCTGGAAGGCGGGCGCTATTAGCACGTTAGTGGACCATTACGGGATTGATCGCGAGTCGTAGGTGATTGTCGGTAGTCAGACTTATAGCCGATATAGGGAACGAGCAGCGACTGTTGTCGAAGCTGACCCGAACCGGCCTCAAATATTTGTTAGCTATACAAAAACCAATTCCCAATAGCGGTTTGATTGAAGCTCACATGACCTCAAGAGCCTCTCTTCGCTCGCTCTTTCAGGGCTTTGATTCTGGCTTCAATAGGTGGGTGTGATGAAAATAATGCCATAACCCCGCCCTTGTCATTGATACCAAAGGCAGCCATTTGTTCCGGTAGCGGCTCAGCTTGCACTTGACCAAGCCTGTTAAGCGCACTGATCATATTCTGATGCCCTGCTAAATCGGCACCACCTGTGTCAGCTATGAATTCACGTTTTCTGGAAAAATACATCACAATGGTTGATGCCAGAAATGATAAGACAACTTGCGCAATCATTACCGTCACAAAGTAGCCGATTCCATGCCCCTGATTGTTTTTCAAAATTACGCGATCGACAATATGTCCAATAACACGAGATAAAAACACAACAAAAGTATTAACCACTCCCTGTATCAATGCCAGCGTTACCATATCTCCATTGGCAATATGGCTCATTTCATGCCCGACAACGGCCTCGATCTCACCTTGCGACATGTTGTCCAGCAAGCCCTGAGACACCGCCATCAAGGCCTTATTTTTAGATGCCCCGGTGGCAAAAGCATTCATTGCCTGTGTTGGGAAAATTGCCACTTCAGGCATGTTGATACCAACAATTTTCGCTTGTTTTTCGACCGTGCTTACTAGCCACTTCTCCATGTTGCTACTTGGGCTGGTAATCACTACCGCACCGGTCATACGTTTCGCCATCCATTTCGAGATCAGCAGAGAAATGAACGACCCGCCAAAACCTATAACGCCTGAAAGTATGACTAGCGCCTGGATGTTCAGGTCAGAGTTGTTTTCAGCCAGTATGCTGTCGACACCCAGCAGTCTAAGCGTAATACTCAATACGACCATAATGGCTATGTTGGTCATAATAAATAATAAGATTCGTTTCATCGATTTACCTGTCACATTAACGACTATTAAAAATAGAGGCTGCTTGCTGACGTTCATGAGCAAACAGCAATACTATTGGGAATGGTGATAATACAGAATCCATGGCAACAAGTTAAGTTGGAAACCAATTGCAGGCAATTGATTTCACATGATTTTCTCTAAGCAATTAATAGGTCTTTTCGTTCTAGAATGAGTCCGGATAACACATTGTCAGGCTATGTAAAGCTCACGACACCATCCGCCCTAAAGCATCCTTATGCTTGTCCACAAAGTGGTGCTTCAACGATCCTAAAATATGGGAGCCTAAGACGATATAGATAACATACTGCAATAGGTATTTATGAAACAAACCCCACACGATATAAGCTTTGCTTTCCGGTAAAAAAGGTTCCATCTCAATAAAAAAGAAATAGGACGAATAGCCGTGAAAACTCGTCATCAAATAGCCGGTTATCGGCAGGGCCAGCATTAAACCATAAAGCATAATATGGGCGATGTGAGCGAGTGTACGCTCGCTCGGTTTTAGTGCTTTGCTCAACCTAGGGCGTTTTGAACGTCGGTTCCAAATCAATCTAACCACCACTAGCGCAAACAGGATAAACCCGATGGTCTTGTGCACCACGTTATATTCTGTCCGAAACCAGGCATCCTCCGGAATCATAGAGGAAAAAATTCCCGTGGGAATCATAAAGATAAAAAGAATCGCGGTAGTCCAATGCAGAATTCGAGAAGTGCGACCATAGCGTTCGGCTTCATTTGCATGGGAAAGTTTTAATTCGCTACTGGTTTTGAGTTGCTGCTTTACCGTGAAGAGTAGGGCGACGCCTCCTGCAAAAGCAAGCACTATTTGAATCCAAAGCAGCGCAGGTTTAGCGCCGTCCATGGGAACTTGGAAAGCCTTTGGCTCGGCTATCACACCGGTACTGAGTGCCGCGACAAACCACGCGACCAGCCCAAAACAAGACAGTGCCGCAAGGACTGTTCCGGCTGCCCGTGTTTTGGGCTGCGGATGGTTCAGCAATGTGGCGATCAACGCCGCTGTAACAACAATGGCGAGGGCAATCATACTTTCAAAATGTGGCAGCCAGCCTGCGGGGGTTAACTGACTTACTGGCTCCGCGTGAGTGGAGAGCGTTGTGGATACCAAAGCAATTGTCGCTGAGGTCTTAGCTACAACCTTTAGTGCATGTTGATGACTTGGGTTCATTGCTCACTCCTGTTCAATTGAGACTTAAGGGGAATGGTGACTAATTCAATACTCGATGTTCTGCCTGACATGACTCTTTCCTGATAAGCAGATAAGTAGACACTGGACTTATTGTTGCTGAAATGTAGTATATATGTCGCGACATCGCTTGGAATAGGGCTAAAATAGAAATAAGAATTGCCTTTTTGACAATAATAGAGCAAATGAACGATGGATAAGCTGCGAGCCATAAAGTACTTTCTAAAGGTGTCTGAAACCGGGAGTTTTACCCGCACAGCGAAAGAATTTGGCGTGCCGGCATCGTCCGTCTCACGACGTATTCAAGATTTGGAAAAAGATTTGGGCGCTGTTTTATTTCATCGATCCACCCGCCTAGTAAAGCTTACAGAGCTAGGCGCACTCTATCTTGAAGAGATAAGCCCCGCGGTTGCGACAATTGAAAACACCAATGAAATCCTCCAGCAACACGCTTTGAAACCCTCCGGTATTTTAAGAGTGACGGCCAACCCAGGATACGGTCGTTTTCGGCTGATGCCCGCCCTTAGGAAGCTTAGAAAACTTTATCCCGATATCGTGATTGATGTTGAGTTGACCGACAGGTTGGTTAACCTTTCCCAGAACCCAGTCGATATCGCCATTCGTGCAACGGCCAGTCCACCCGAACGTACGGTTGCCTGTAAAATCTCAAACAACCGCTTTGTGATGGTGGCCTCCCCTAAATACTTGAAAGCGCATGGTGTTCCTAAGTCCTTAGCTGAACTAAGAGCCCATAAGACGCTTCATTATAGGGGGCCGAACGGTCCGCTGAGTTGGTACGCCAAAACTGTGGAGGGGTGGGAAGAGTTGAGTCATTCGATAGCTTTTATTAGCACGGAAGGTGAAGCATTGGTTGAAGAGGCGCTGACAGGTTTTGGAATTGGGTTGATACCCGTCTGGGCGATTGGTGCTCACCTCGAGGCGGGTCGATTAATCGAATTAAAGTTGAACGACACGGAGCTTTCTATTTCACGGAATGATAACTCGGGAATTTTTTTACTCTATCACCGCCCCAAATACAGTATCCGAAAAATCAGAGCGGCGGTGGATTTTTTGATCGCCGAGCTGACAGATTTGGATTAAATGCGCCCATTTTGATGGCAGGTGCGTGTCAGATTCCTCCAATAGGCAGCTAGTTTTGATAGAATCATTGAGCCGATATTGTCTGACACATAAGCCCGCAGGGTTAGCTGATACTTAGACGACCCGAGCAAAAGTGGTCATGTTTTCTCAACCCTCTAGCCCTATCTAAGCTTTCGCAGTCGAAGCCTGGTTAGGTATGATCCCAAAAAACCTCCTTAGCGCCCCTCGTAGCTTTCAAGATAGAGCAGTAAAGATTAAAGTTTACATTGTAAATTTTACGATGTAAAATTAATAACTATTAAGAATTGCAGACATAAAAAATGCCAAGAAAGCCACTGACCCAGATTGATATTGAAAAATTTCGCATTAGCTTTTGTAAGGCAGCTTATGAGCTTTATATGCTAAAAGGTTATGATGCGGTAACAATGCGCGGCACAGCTAAGATAGTGGGTTGTAGCTCTATGATGGCTTACCGCTACTTTGAAAAGAAAGAAGACGTTTTTGCTGCTCTTAGAACAATACACTTTGATTGTTTAGCAGAAACTCTAGAAGGCGTGTCTGATACGCTTTCAACATTAGAGTACCTGAGGAACCTGGCCAAGGCTTATGCCGCTTTCGCGCACGAAAAGCCCCATGCGTATCGATTGCTCTATATGACTCCCATTGATCAGCTCAAAACGTACCCTGAAGCCGTTCGAGCACAACAGAGAACGCAGAATGTATTATTCGATGCTACCTATCGAGCTGTTAAATCAGGGGGTATTCAGGGGGACCCGGTCTTGTTGGCGCACACATTGTGGGCATCAATTCACGGCTTGGTGTCTTTGGATTTATCCAAACAACTCAATCAAGGGCTAAGTTTTGATACGCTATTTAACGCGATGCTGGATCACATACTTGGTGATAACTAATCGAAGCGCAAAGAGTTAAAAGCGGCTCACATGCTAATAAAACATAGGGTTAAACGACGGTACCGAAATTATATTTCGTGAACCATAGGGGAAAATTAGGATGTCCCAATTTGCAGGAAAAACGGCCGAGATTAGTGTGTCTATTTTGTGCTCCGCGTTTGTGCAAACCCGGATTCATGACTCCCATAGAGATCGTCCGAGTCAGTATCAATCCGATGCCGATAGTACAACGAGTGAAAGCCGCTCATCGAAAAAGGCTAAAGAGATGGAGCGTGGGATTGAAGTATCGATTGCAGGCAAGCGTGTGGTTGAAGCGCTCAATTATGGAGAGCTGTATATTTTTGCCCACCCCAATTATCGCCCCGTCATACAGCAACGATCTGGGGTAATTGACGCGGCGTTTGAAAGAGTGACACAAAGTCCACTGCTTTAACTCATCGTTAGTCAGAAGCTAGACATGCTTTAAATGAAAACTAAGCTATTAAACATTTAATTTTAACTAAAAAAGGAAAATACCGTGCCAGAAATCACTATACTCGGCTGGTTCCACACGATTATTGCCATTATTGCTCTCTTGGCGGGTTTTTATACTTTGGCAGCCCATAAAGTCATTAGTCTCCAAAATAAAACAGGCCAAGTTTATTTGGGCTTTACCTTGATAGCTGCGATAAGCGCATTGATGATATACAACCAAGGGGGATTTGGACCAGCCCATATTCTTGCTATTTTGACCTTATTCGCCTTACTTGCGGGTTATTTGACGTCCAAAATACCGAGGATTTCAAAGGTGGCGGCTTACATACAGGCTTTTTGCTATTCAGGGACCTTATTGTTCCATATGCTTCCAGCCATTACAGATGGCTTGCTGCGTCTTCCTGTTCACGATCCGATACTGACTACTTTTCATGACCCCTTGCTACGGAAATTTTATATACTGTTTGTAGTTATTTTCGTCGTTGGTTACGTTCTGCAATTTTTGTGGATTAAAAAGCGCGCATTGATTCAGTAGGTCATTTATTCTGGCTATGCCTTATAATAATTTAATGATCGCTCCACCCTAAACATTCGCTGTGCGGCAACCAAGCTCTCCGTTGCGGACCAGAAGTCACCATAGGGGGACAGTTTTGTCTAGTTGAGCCAGGTATCCGCCTTTGATTTGATAATAGGCACCCTGTTGCTAGACCAGTCAGGGTCTCCACCTGAGTGGTCTATTTTTCACAATCTTTATTCAAATCTGACAACAGCTGTCAGTTTTGAATAAAGTTTGTGAATGTAGAGGGCTGAGGTGTCTGGCTGCCATAATCACCCCTCTAGTTGGCATTCTGCCTCCTGCTAAAGATTATTGGGGGCATCCAAAGAGTGACTGCTCATTGCTTCAATATTTAAATTTATAGGAACGCGCTCTATAGATTCACTGTCGAGAAAAACCTTCCACGATTCATGATACATGTCATTATAATTGCGGGTCGTTGTATTCAGTTCAATACGGAGATTTTTGTCGATCATGCATCCAGGTAGCAATGGGTCCAGGGCCAAAAGGCGGATAGCTTGCCCTCCTACCACAATGGACTCCTTTAGCGCCGCCAGTCTGTGCAGATTTTTTTTCTGCAACATGCAGCGCTTCAAACGTTTAGCGCATTGCCGGTACTCTTTTTCCAAATCCGATCGATTCCATAATCGTTCTAACATGAGATCCTGGTCATCAGCATGAAGTTTTACCACAGTGGCATATACTAGATTGGATACTCCTGACATAGCTTCTAGAAGCTCGTTCATTCTTTCGAGAGGCATAGTGAGGTTGTCTGGCCGAGCCCACATCCGATCCTGAACAGCTCTAAATCCTAATCGGTATGCTGCCTTATCCAGCTTCAGTCTGTCCTTTTTTCTTATCTTTGCCGGAGGGCAAATACAGAGCCAATAGCCATTCCAGTCGTTTATCCTATCCTCGCCCTTTTTCCAGCTATCAATCCAGGTTCGTACAGGATCGTACGAGCGTTTCATTAAATACGAGCCATGTTCGCTGGTTTCAATAAGACCGCGAGAAACGAGACGTGAGAGCGTAACTCTTACAGCACTTTCTTTGATGCTAAACATGTCGGCAACCTCGATGAGCTTTTTCGCCGGCCATGCGGTTGAGTTTGTTGACCTTAAGACGTCAAGCAATAAGCTTTTAGCATTTACTTCTATCATTACATTTTTTCCGATGTTTCGATTGATCGGTGAAAGCCGCCAGTTTACAGGGAGTTAGTGTTAGTCGATAGCTCAGCCAATCAGGGTGTCCCAGTGATTTGGTCTCGTAGTGACCTGTTTACTCATGATTAACGCTGCAATCAATATTACAAATAAGTATTGAAATTCAATATTTGTAACATTACAATAAATACAATAAAGTATAAATATGTAATGTTTGCGTGTCATACTCACCGGGTTTAATTTCCCGCTCTGCCGACCGTCCACTTGCATTTCCCCTGTAATCGGCTTACTAACATATGGATAATTAAGATGAAGATACTGCACACCGACGAACTCATAGACCGTATTTTAAGTCACATTGACAATAAAACTACCGATCTCGGCGATGAGGTATGGCGCGAGCCTTCTTCTAGTTATCTGACTGAAGAACGCTTTAATGCAGAATTAGCTCTTATCAGGAGAGCGCCGGTTCCGTTTTGCCCGTCCGCAATGCTCCCGAAAAATGGGAGTTACGTTGCTAGAGCCGCCGCGGGCACTCCTATTCTAGTGGTGCGCGGAAATGACGGCACGGTTCGTGCTTTTATCAATGCGTGCAGGCACCGAGGAATGGCTGTTGCAAAAGGTAGTGGCTGCAAGCGGGCATTTGTTTGTCCCTACCACGCGTGGACTTACTCTCTGGATGGATGTCTTAAAAATATCCCAGGAAAAAATGGCTTTCCCAGTGTTGAATTAGACACGCACGGGCTTGTTCAAGTAGGCGCGGGCGAAAAAGGCGGGCTTGTTTATGTTAATCAAAAAGCGCCAATCCTTGTGGGTGACTTAGATGAGTTTCCCGACTTTTTTAGCCAAGATCAGCAGTTTCTGGAGGAAGAAGTATTACACGATGAAGCAAACTGGAAGCTGTTAGCTGAAACCACGATGGAGGGATACCATATTAAAGGACTGCATAAAAAAACATTCTACCCATACGGGCTCGACAATATCAATGTAGTCGAGAAATTTGGTATGCATTCCCGAATTACTTTTCCCTTTAGGCGAATCAATGAGTTGCGAGACATTGAGCGCAGCAAACGAAAAATCGATGGCATGGTAACGTCGGTATATCAGCTGTTCCCAAATGTAAGTGTCTCGATACTGTCCAAACATTCTACCATCACTATTTTTGAACCAATTACACCAACCAGCACCCGTCTACTGACCTATCGAGTGACGAATAAGCGTGCAGACGGCTCGACCACTAGTTTAGAAGAAGCGAAAAACGACGCGGATTTTGTCAAGGGCGCAGGTCTTGATGAGGATCGAGATGCAGCCTGTAGGATTCAAGAATCGATCAACGCGGGAACAGATTTTGAACTGACTTTTGGCTTGTTTGAAGAGTCTATTGTCAACTTCCATAAGAATTTGAAAGAACAATTGTGACCTTAACTTCTTCGGAGCAAATACATAAAAATTTAGTACAGAACATGTAAACCTCCCGTGCTTAGTGGCACTGATAGTTTAAGTCTGGAGGTTTTTTGAGTGTGCCGAATTCTCACAATCTTTATTCAAACCTGACAGCTGAAGATCGTGAATTAAGTTAGTTAATAAAATGCTTTTCACAGATGGAGCGTAGTGTAAGGCCCTATGTACCTGAAAAGTCAGAGTTATCAAGCCAGGCAAAAAATAGTGCCATAGAGATTTCAACGTTTATACTTAAGGCCGTACAACTTGCGTCTGAGTCGCTCAATCCATTAACAGAGTGCCAACAATAGGGTTAACGTTGGTCGCTTTGAGTATAGCAACGGCCATTGATGAAATCGTAAGATACAAAATTCCCGCTGAGTCTGAAGTTGGGCGTAGAGTAGAAGTAGCCTTGAGGTTTGGGATTTAGTCGAAAGTGACCCAAAGGGGGCATGGCCAGAAGGCTTCTAAGGTGAGAGACTTATGTTGTAGTCTATAGCTACGCATGTTATTTAGGCTAATATTGTATTGAAACAAATAAAATTTACTTTCCGCGGTGTCTAAATGGATGGTTTTAAAACTGTAATTTTCCAAATTATTGAAAGTTTAGGTAATAAGCGCGGGGATGAATTCTTTAAGGCTATTACCCTTGGCTTGTCTTCGATTATTGGGGCTGACTATACTTACATCGCTCGCTATAAGCCTGAAACTACGTCGTCAGAAACGATAGTCTTATGCGCGCGTGACCAGTTTATGGACAATTTCGAGTATGGGCTTGCAGGCACACCTTGCCAGCAAGTAACTGACGATAGCATTTGTATCTTCGAATCTAATATTTGTCAGTATTTCCCATCAGATCAGTTATTGGTTGAGATGGGGATAGAGGGCTATGTGGGAGCGCCATTACACTCCAAGGAAGGTGAGGTTCTTGGTATGGTTGTTGGTTTGTATAAACAAGCTATACCTGATGCGCAATGGGTAAAAACAATATTTCTGTTTTTTGTCGGCCGTATTTCCGCTGAGATGGAGAATACAGAACAATCGAAGCAATTGGAGATTAGGCTCAAAGAGAACCTGGCGCGCGAAGCAGAGCTGATCACCGCCAATAAAAAGGTTGCTACGCAGGCGCAGCAACTTCATGCAGTGATCGATAATATTATAGATGGCATTATTACGATTGACCAACGCGGTAGGATTAATTCTTTTAGTTTGGCTGCCGCGAGAATTTTTGGTTACCGGGAAGAAGAAGTACTTGGTCAGAATGTGAAAATGTTGATGCCCCAGCCTTACCATGACGAGCACGATGGTTATCTGCATAATTACAATGTAACTGGAGTAAACAAGGTGATCGGAGTCGGAAGAGCGGTTTACGGTCGGCGCAAGAATGGTTCAACTTTCCCAATGGATTTAGGGGTAAATGTAGTTGATATTGATAACGTTCGGCAATTTGTCGGTATCGTACGCGACACTACCGAGCAAAGACGCGTAGAGCTGCAACTCCAAATTCGCCAACGTATGGACTCGCTAGGCACCCTTGTTGGTGGTATCTCTCATGACTTTAACAATATACTTGGCGCTTTGTCGGGGAATCTAGAGCTATTGAGTCAGCACAATGAAAATTTAAACGAAAAGCAGCAGAAGTTTCTGGCAAGTGCGGAAAGTAGTACTCATCGTGCTGTTAAACTTACAAAACAGCTCCAAACACTTTCAATGGTAGGTCAATCCAATACAGAGTCCCTTGATCTTCATGATATAGCAGAAGAAGTTTTGGGTTTACTTGAAGAAACCACTAATCGGCTAATAAAAAAAGAAGTTGAATTCAATAAGGGTGAGTTCCTTGTATCTGCCAACTCAGGAGAATTACATCAGGTACTGTTAAATCTTGCGACTAATTCAATCCATGCCATGGATGAGCGGGAAGTCACAACTAACGATTATATTCGAATAGAAGCTGAAAATTATCAAGTGCGGGCAGGTGACAAGACTGGATTAGTTGAAGGTGACTACATTCATATATTCTTTAAAGATTCTGGCTGTGGAATGTCTGATGATGTATTGACAAAAGCCTTCGATCCGTTGTTCACGACTAAAGGTAAAGGCAATAAACGAGGTCAGGGTCTTGGCCTTGCTATGGTCTATAATATTATCACCAAACATAATAATGGGTCTATCGAAATAGAGAGTGCGAAAGGCAAGGGAACAACCGTTCATATCCACCTGCCTAAGGCTCAAACTGAAGTAAAAGATGATAGCCAAAAGACGGCGACTATCAACGGCGGCACAGAAACTCTATTGGTAGTCGATGATGATGAGTCGGTTGCAAATATGGCGGAGGATATGCTTAGTGCTGTTGGCTATACCGTACTAATAGCCAATGAGGGCAAGCAAGCGTTGGAAATTCATGCTCAAAATACGGATATAATCGCCGCGGTTATCTTAGATTTAAATATGCCTGAGATGTCAGGAAAGCAGGTGTTTGAAGAGATGCTTAAAATAAATCCTGATGTAAGAATTATCATTTCATCAGGATATGGTGAGGAGCAAGCACAGCAAGGTATCTTGGCAGAAGCTAAAGGATGTCTAAGCAAACCGTATCGCTTAGAAGACTTGTATAAGTGCGTACGGGTTGTTCTGGAGTCGTAAGATTTAAATATACCCAGTCGTCGGCTATTTAGGACCTGTCAGCAATCTGACGATGATCGAATTATGATTTTTTATGTCTCTTTATGGCTGTGGGTTCAACCGGTGGTTGCAACACACTGACTAGATCTATCAGCTGGCGTTTCATAATCCAAGGTTTTCCTTGGTCGCTCATTTAATTGTCTAGCTATGGAATTTAGCTTG
>CAJWBQ010000012.1 GCA_913020115.1 uncultured Cellvibrionales bacterium | reverse complement strand
CTACTATAAGCTCAGGAACCAAAGCATATTTTCGTGATATTGTTTGGAATGGGGATGTGTTTGTAGCAGTAAATAATGGAGAATTGGGTGAAAAATCGATTGCAGTCAGTTCAGATGGGTTTAAATGGATAGAGCCCACAGTAGAAGGTTCCCTATTACTCAGAAGTGTAATTTGGGATGGCACAAAATTCATTGCTGTTGGTAGATGGGGAGTAATAGTTTCTAGTTCAGATGGCGTAACTTGGGATAAGAGTATTGTTGACAATCAACCTTATATTCATGGCATTGCCTATAATGGTAGTCGATATGTTATCGTTGGCGATAATGGTTTTATTGCTACTAGTGATGATGCTAATGTTTGGACGCAATCTACATCAGGAACTAATAATCCCCTATATAACATTAGCTGGGGTAATGGTCAGTTTGTAGCGGTTGGCAGCGCAAAATCCGGTCGTAAAGCGTTGAACGGATTGAATTTTTCTTGGGCTGCCGGCAGGCGTCTCTGTGTAGCTTTCGCTAAAACAGAGACGCCTACCTCCTTGGTACTGATCTTCTGCTTGGGTGTTCACCTCCTTCGTTTTTGAACATTTTGCGTTGAAGGGTGTTGACCAGTATTTTCCTGGTCAACAATGTAGAGACTGCTTCGCGATAAATCGCTGGCGTACACCCGAAGGTCTGTCTCGGTGCGCTCGGGTTGTCAGTGCGTGTTGTGACAAACACTGACGGGGGTACCAAGTAACCTCTTGGCAGAGGTGTCAGAGCTTGCTTACGCAAGTTCTGACAGGGGTACCGTTAAGGGTGTAACGGCGACACATAAAGTAACTACATTAAGAAGTAACCGCTGGATGATCGTCTACCCAAAAGCTTACACTCAACGAAGAACCTTATTTCCAGAAACGTAAACAACAACAGTGAAGTGGTTCCAGCATCAGAGCACGAACCGAACACAGAAAAAGAACTGATCCTCTCCAGTGCCGCAAGGATTTGACCAAGAAAACTTGGTCAAACACCTTACGACCCCGGCGAGCATCGAATTTTAAACTGCAAACTGCACCGACACATTGCCTACCACTGCATTACGCCTCTGAGGTAGATCAAGCCGTTTTACCAACGGCCATACAAAGCAATGGAGAATGTCATCAAGCATCAATGAATAAACGCCGTGCCTCTAGTCGAACATGACCTCACGGCCACAGTAGAATCACAAAACTTCTGTGACATAGGGGCTACCGATGCACGCACCGACTGCGAATATTTCAAGCTCCATAAACGCTAATCCGTTCACGCTCCTGCGCGGGTGGATATTCCCTGCCACATTTCCGCCGTGGCTGCGATAGATTCGTTGACCGTAGTCAGCATAGAACTCTGAAATAAATTTCCATTGAGGAAAAATGTAGGTCATACTTGTCGTTTAATGTAAATAAAATCCGTCCCTACAGGGCAAGCTTTTTTCGAGGGTCAATTGGCAATGATCGTCTGATCAAAAATAAATCAAGACAAAGCCTGTCGTGGTTGTTTGATCAAAAAGTGGCCTGTTTACACGTAAAACAGACTACATTTTGATCACCCATCTTTTTCTGCTCTTTTTCCCAACGACAGTGCCAGAATCATAAGCCCCGAAAACGGCGTTTGAACCATTTCCAATAGCACACACGAAAGAGCTCTTAACCTCAAAAACACTAGCAGTGATGTTTTTCGATAACAATTAATAAATGACAATCATTTTGATAAAAAAATCACCATAATCCTGAAAATTCGTTATACAGGAACTTGTAAATTTACACACCAGACTATCGCGACACTCTCTGTCTTGGTTTATCAGGGCCACTCAGTTAATGCATCGCGAACATAAACTTTATAAAATTTTCAGAGCCTTTCTGATAGCGCGAGATAACTCAGAACGAATTCAGATAACGCCAGATAAAATTTCTCCCAATATTTAAAAAATATTATTTGTTTGGAAAGAAACGACACAAAATAAGTCGCCCAAGAAAACCTCTCGACACCGACTAAAATTTCAAGTCCATCAAGACTAAACCACTACACAAGCTGTCTTGATTTCCTATTGCATATTCTTTTTTGGCCCTATACCTTCCAACTATCTCCAACAATAAATGTTGAATGTATTCGCCCGTAGATTTTCCAGTGACACAACTTGAAATTTAGGTTCTTTAAAAAATGTAACGTTATCTCTTGATTGAAAAAATATAATCGCTATCGTCAGTAATCATTTGGCGCGCTAATTTAGTCATCAGATAAACAATCATTTTATTCAGGGGCATAATTTAGCCGAGGATAGATATGGATCCCCCTAAGCAACCTGCACTTCCTCTCCCCCACGCTCGCTGTCTCAGCCAACAGCAAGCCGCCAATTACCTCGGCATAGGAACCACACTTTTGACTGAGATAGGGCCACCAGCCGTCCGACTTGGTCGTCGCCGCGTCTACGATACAGTTGATCTTGACCGCTGGTTAGACGATTATAAGGCCAGAGGGCGGGCCATTAAGGAGGAACTATGGCTCGAGAACGTGGACTCTATCGGCGGAAAGACTCGCCGTACTGGTGGATCGATGTCGTCCTGCCGTGTGGACAGCGAGTATGTCGCAGCACTCGGCTTAAAGACAAAGACGCCGCCAACGAGTACTTAATCAACCTCAAAGCAAGCGCACACAAAGCCCTGCGGGATGGCGTTCCCACAGAGCATTCGTGGCGTGAAGCGGTGGTGCGCTACCTGGCTGAAAATTCAGGTAAGCGTACCCTTCAGGCAGATATCGACAACTTGAAGAAATTGGATCCCTTTTTGGGGGAGCTCAATTTGAAGCAAGTGAATATGGATGCGATCTGGCCGTTTATTCATCTTCGTCAAACCGAGCACCGCGTTGCCAACGGCACAATCAATCGTGCACTGGAAGTGGTGCGACGTATTTTGCATTTGGCGCGAGATGAATGGAATTGGGTGGAACGTTTTTCAAAGCTGCGGATGCTCAAAGAGCCGAAGCAGCGGGTTCGATTTTTACAGCGTGAAGAAGCCGATCATTTGCTTGAGGAGCTACCAAAACACCTGTGCCCTGTGGTGCAGTTTGCGTTATCAACGGGTTGCCGAATGGGCGAGATCGTGAACCTGGAATGGAGACGGGTGGATCTGGACCGGAGGGTGGCTTGGCTCGATCATGGCACGACCAAGAATGGAGAAGGTCGTGGCATACCACTCAACAACGATGCCGTACTCGCCTTACGGGAGTGCGTTGGCAAAAGCCGTCAATGGTGTTTTACCTTTGGAGGCAAACGCATGGATCGTGTTGGCTCAGCGTGGAAGCGTGCTCTGATAAGGGCAGGGATTACAGAATTTCGGTTTCACGATCTTCGCCACACCTGGGCCAGTTGGCATGTGATGAGTGGTACCAGCTTGCAGGAATTAATGGAGCTGGGTGGCTGGAAATCGTATGAGATGGTACTACGGTATGCGCATTTAGCACCGGAGCATTTATCGACGGCGGCGTCCAGAATAGAGCGCAAAATGGAGATCGTAGAGTTGAACCCTACGAAAACTCTACGTTAGAAAAAACAAAGGACCTACGCTTTCACGTAAGTCCTTGATATATATGGCGCACTCGGAAGGATTCGAACCTTCGACCGCTCGGTTCGTAGCCGAGTACTCTATCCAGCTGAGCTACGAGTGCGTAGAGGCGCGTATATTATGGATTCATCTCCTCTGAGTCAAGACATTAAACCTAAGTTTTTAACTAATTTATCAAGAGCTTAGATGTCACCGATAATTCGCATAGATGCGCGTGAAAAATCGCCAAAATGTACATTTTCCTGTCACTGGCAAGCCCATATTAACGCCCTCTCCCAAGCGAATTTATCTTATTACTTGCATTTCAACTAGATTCAGAACAATATGATGTCACAATGATATCACATTGAATGACTGGTCCATCCAGTCCGTGTGCCTTTTCACTGCCCTAGGTTTGGAGCAACAACATGATTAAAGAAATTCCGCGCAAGGCCTCCAGCGGCTACAGCATTATTCCCATCCTGCTGCTCGCACAGGTCGCCTCTGCCTACTTCACCATTACCGCCCTCATGGGCCAAAAGTTTCTAATGGCCGCTCTGCTGCTCGTGGTAACTGTCGTCGTTTTTGCCTGTTGGTTCGGCTTTTTTATGGTTCAACCCAAAACTGGCCGGGTATTACAGCTATTTGGTACCTATGTGGGCACCGCATCAGACTCTGGCCTGCGCTGGGCGAATCCGCTCTTCAGTAAAACGCCGGTTTCCTTGCGGGTGAGAAACTTTGAAAGCAGCCAATTGAAGGTCAACGACAATTCTGGCAGCCCCATTGAAATAGCCGCCGTTGTTGTATGGGAAGTGGTTGACACTGCAGAGGCTATCTTTGAGGTCGATGACTATGAAGACTACGTCAACATTCAAAGTGAGGCCGCCCTGCGTAATATGGCCATCAGCTACCCCTACGACCAACACGAAGAAGGTGAAATTGCACTTCGCAGCCACCCTCAGGAAATTTCAAGCGCACTCAAAAAAGAGGTGCAGGACCGCCTGGGCAAAGCCGGGGTTAATGTCATCGAAGCCCGCATCTCACACCTGGCCTATGCGCCAGAGATCGCGAGTGCTATGCTCCGCCGCCAGCAGGCGAGTGCGGTCATTGCCGCTCGATCAAAGGTGGTTGAAGGCGCGGTAGGCATGGTTGAAATGGCGCTGGGCCAGCTGTCTGAACGCAGCATTGTTGATCTGGATGATGAGCGCAAAGCGGCCATGGTGAGCAACCTTCTGGTGGTTTTGTGCTCGGATGACAGCGCACAACCGATCGTGAATGCCGGCAGCATTTATTAACTCGAGACTACAAACATGGCACGGCGAAAAGCCTTTCCACTAAGAATCAATGAAGACATCCTCTCGGCAATGCAAAGCTGGGCGGATGACGAGTTGCGCAGTGTGAATGCTCAAATTGAATATGTGCTCCGACAGTCACTGAGACAGGCGGGCCGGGTTAAAAAACCCGGGCCGCCCGATCAGGTGAACATCCCGGAAGACCCCGCGGAAGAACCTCCAAAATAAACCCCAGATCCTCGAATGCATTCGAAGCAAAGCGAACCTCGCCCCTTGAGCCAAACCACCGGCAATACTGCTTACAAACGGTCACCACAATCCTAAATTCCACCAATCTGACTACTTTTTGTTCTACACCTCTACTGAAAGCGACACTGACCGCGCCGTCAACGACAGTGCCATTCGTTTTCGTTTTTGATCGTTTCCTGTTCTTTGAATTAACCCTATGATCTAATCCCTGAGTGCGATCAACTTCCTCGATCCCGCTAAGTGCCCAATGCAAGCCTTAGCCGGGCAACGATAAAACCAATAACAGGTAAGAAACGAGAGATAACTGCCATGTATGGAATATTTAAACCCGCCCCTCACCTGCCAAAATTGGCAGATGACCAAGTCGATGCAGACTACAAGCGGCTGCGGCTACAGGTTTTTCTAGGCATTTTTATCGGCTATGCCGGTTATTACCTGGTGAGGAAGAACTTCTCTTTGGCAATGCCCTTCCTTATAGAGGAACACGGGTTTTCCAAAGGACAGCTGGGAATTGCCTTATCGGCTGTTTCCATTGCTTACGGCTTAAGTAAGTTTTTGATGGGCAGTGTTTCCGATCGCAGTAACCCACGTTATTTCCTCGCGGCGGGTTTGATAGTTTCTTCTGGTGTCATGTTTATTTTTGGCCTGATGCCTTGGGCCACCAGCTCTATTGCCATTATGTTCTCACTGTTGTTTCTCAACGGCTGGGTTCAGGGTATGGGCTGGCCTGCCTGCGGCCGCACCATGGTGCACTGGTTTTCAGGTAATGAGCGTGGACGCACAGTGTCTATCTGGAATGTAGCCCACAATGTAGGAGGCGGATTGATTGGGCCTTTGTTTGTTCTGGGCATGGCTTGGTTCAATGACTGGCACAGCGCCTTTTATGTGCCAGCCGCTGTTGCGAGTTTTGTAGCAGTTCTGATTTTGTTCCTGCTTCGCGATACACCACAATCCTGTGGCTTGCCCCCCATTGAGAGCTATCGCGACGACTACCCCATTGATTACAGCGAAAAACATGAAACTGAATTCTCAGCCAAAGAGATTTTTCTGCAATATGTTTTAAACAATAAACTGCTATGGTACATCGCCGTTGCCAACGCATTTGTGTATTTAATACGTTATGGCGTTCTCGATTGGGCCCCAACGTATTTAAGTGAAGTTAAAGATTTTTCAGTGGATAAAAGTTCCTGGGCTTATTTTTTGTATGAGTGGGCCGGCATTCCCGGCACATTATTATGTGGCTATATTAGCGACCGTTGGTTCAAAGGGCGCCGAGCACCGGCAGGCATTTTATTTATGACACTGGTATTAATTGCAGTATTGGTTTATTGGTTTAACCCCGCGGGCAATCCGACCATTGACATGGCGGCACTGGTGGCAATCGGCTTCCTCATTTACGGACCAGTCATGCTGATTGGCCTGCAGGCTTTGGAACTAGTGCCCAAAAAAGCCGCGGGCACTGCCGCCGGTTTGACTGGCTTATTTGGATACCTCGGCGGCGCCGTTGTGGCCAACATTGTGATGGGATACACCGTTGACGCCTACGGCTGGGACGGTGGTTTTACCCTGCTTACAGGGGGCTGTATCGCGGCGATTTTGTTGCTCGCAATGACCTTGCGCCACGAAACAAGTCACGACCGAAGCGCCCGAAAAGACTCAACAGATTCAGTAGCGGTGGAAAGCTAATGCGCTTTAGAATTACAGCAACACTGTTAGTTTCGCTGCTGTTCTCCAATACAGCAGCCATTGCCAGCGCTGAGAAGCTGGTTATCGCTCATCGCGGAGCAAGTGGTTACTTACCGGAACACACACTGGCAGCAAAGGCCATGGCCTACGCGATGGGTGTTGACTACATCGAACAGGATGTTGTCATGACCAAGGACAACCGCCTGGTTGTATTACATGATCACTACCTGGATCGGGTTACTGATGTGATGACGGTATTCCCGAATCGCTACCGCGAAGTCGAGGGCAACAAACGTTGGTTTGCTATCGATTTCACACTGGCTGAAATAAAACGCTTGCGAGTGTCAGAGGGGTTTTCTGTTGACGAAGGCGATAGCACTTCACTAAAAGCCAACTACCCTACTCGCTTTCCTTTGTTTAAGGCTCACTTTTCAGTTTCAACACTGGAAGAAGAAATAGAACTTATTCAGGGCCTGAACCACAGCACCGGTAAAAATATTGGCATTTACCCAGAGATTAAATCTCCCTGGTTTCATCGCCACGAAGGCAAAGACATTAGCAAGGCGGTTTTACGGACGCTAAAAAAATACGGTTACACCAGTAAAACAGACAGAGTATTTTTGCAGTGTTTTGACCCCATTGAAACTCGTCGCATCAATGATGTATTGATGCCCGAGATGAAGATGGATATTAATCTCGTGCAGTTAATTGCCATGAGCGACTGGAATGAAACCATGGTTTATTCCAACGGAGAGGCACAGCCCTACAACTATGACTGGATGTTTAAACCGGGCGGCATGAAGAAGATCGCCGAGTACGCTGATGGTATTGGTCCCTGGAAATCGATGATTGTGATGCCGGGTTCTACACGCGAGCAATTAAAGACTACAAATATCGTCAGAGATGCGCACGCGGCCAATCTTCTTGTACACCCCTACACCTTCCGACTCGACCCCACAAGAATTCCTCCTTACGCCGAGGACTTTGAAGAGCTGCTGTCTGTCTTTCTAATCCAAATGAAAGTTGATGGTGTGTTTACTGATTTCCCAGACCGGGCCGTTTCATTTGTTCGTCAACTTGAAAACGAACAGCAATAACATGCCCACGGCGACTCAACACACATCTCCTGCTGATAATGTGCGACAATCGCCGCCTAAACAGAAGCGGAGCACGGAAATGACCCAACAGCGGCGCCAGGACTTGATCATGGAAATGATCAAAGATCAGGGATTTGTGAGCATCGACGCCCTGGTTGACCACTTCAAAGTGACACCGCAAACTATCCGTCGCGACCTCAATTTTTTAGCACAGGAAAAACTGATTCGTCGTCACCACGGCGGAGCAGGGCTGGAATCCAGCACGGTGACCAATACGGCTTATCAAGATCGTAAAATTCTCAATCTGAGTGAAAAAGAAAGAATTGCATCGGCCCTGGTCAAGGAAATTCCCGATGGCTCCTCACTGTTTATTAATATTGGTACAACCACAGAAACCATCGCCAAAGCGCTGTTGAACCACAAGAATCTGACAGTAGTTACCAATAATATCCATGTGGCTACCCTGTTATACGCCAAAGAGGATTTCACCGTTATTCTAGCGGGTGGTGAGATACGCCACCGTGACGGCGGTGTGGTAGGCGAAGCTACCCGAGACTTCATCAATCAATTTCAAATGGATTTTGGCATTATTGGTATTAGCGCTATTCATCCGGACGGCTCACTCTTGGACTACGACTTCAGGGAAGTAAAGGTCGCCCAGAGTATCATTGCTAACTCCCACCAGGTTATGCTGGCGGCCGACCACTCCAAATTTGGCCGCAGCGCCACTGTCAGGCTCGGGAATATCAGCCAAGCCGATCACTTTTTTACCGATGAACAACCACCTACCGGTATCAAAACCTGTCTGGACGAACATCAGGTAAACCTTCACATCGTCTAGAAGACAGCCCCTGACCGACTCCGTGTGGGCCCCTCAACTCCAATGTCGTTAACAGGCAGATAATGTTCGTTTATACGCGAACCATCATGAATATCGACATAAATGTTCGTTTTTGTTTGATTTTGTTCGATGAATAACATTATAGTAAGCCAAAAGGGGATTTCACCCCCCCATTTAACTCACAAACAAACATTGAGCAGGTTTTGACATGTCCGGGGAAATTCGAGATATATTGGTGATTGGTGGTGGTATCAACGGCGTGGGTATTGCGGCTGATGCCGCAGGCAGAGGTTTGTCGGTTACCCTGTGTGAGATGAATGACTTAGCTTCAGCCACTTCCTCCAACAGCAGCAAGCTGATTCACGGCGGGCTGCGCTACCTCGAATACCATGAATATCGATTGGTCCGAGAAGCGCTCGCCGAGCGCGAAGTGTTACTTAAAAAGGCCCCTCATATCATTGAACCCTTGCGAATACGTTTGCCGCACCAAGCTCACCTCCGTCCAGCCTGGCTAATTCGCATAGGGCTTTTTCTCTACGACCACCTGAGCAAGCGCAATCTATTAAAAGGTTCTCACAGCGTTAAATTTGGCGACAGCGACCCACTGAACAACACCCTGCGCAAAGGCTTCGAGTTTTCGGACGCTCGGGTTGATGACGCCCGCCTGGTGATCCTTAACGCTTTTGAAGCGAGAAACCAGGGAGCAGAAATCAAAACTCGCAGCCGCTGTGTCGAGGCCGTTCGCGTGAATGAGCTCTGGAAAGTGACCCTGGAAAACCAACTAACGGGTTCCAGTGAAACGCTTTATGCCCGCGCACTTGTGAACGCGGCGGGCCCCTGGGTGAGCCATCTGTTCAACGATGCCTTGAAGGTTCAACCTGAAAAACAAATACGATTAGTGAAGGGCAGCCACATCATTGTGCCTAAAATACATACACAAACCGAAGCCTACATGCTTCAAAATGAGGACGAACGCATTGTTTTTGTAATTCCCTATGAAGAGGACTTTTCTTTAATTGGCACCACCGATGTCGAACATGAAGGCGACCCCGGAGCGGCAGAGATTTCAACAGAGGAAGTTGACTACTTAATCGAAATCACCAATCAATACTTCAAAGCGAAGCTCGCCGCCAAAGACATTGTAGCGACCTACTCCGGCGTTCGCCCATTAATCAGCGACGAGTCAGAAAATGCCCAGGCGGTCACTCGAGACTACACCTTCGAGCTCAGCTCAGACGGAAACCAGGCCCCTCTTCTGTCTATATACGGCGGCAAGATCACCACGTACAGAAAGCTGGCAGAAGCCGTTGTAGACCGCCTCAGCCCATTCTTCCCACTAATGACCGCACCATGGACCGCCACTCAACACCTGCCGGGGGGCGATTTTTCCGACCGCAGGGCTCACAGCCAATCGCTGGCACGGGAGCTCCCATGGTTACCAAGTAGCCTGTGTGAACGTTACACTCGGACTTACGGCACCTTATGCAAGACCTTCCTGCAAGGTGTAAAAAACATAGACGACATGGGCGAACACCTTGGAGGCGGACTCTATCAAAGGGAAGTCGACTACTTGTTTGAGAGTGAGTGGGCCAAAAGCGCTGAAGACATTCTTTGGCGACGAACAAAACTCGGTCTGGTGCTGACTGACTCGGAACAGGACGCCTTGAATCAATATATACTACAGACTTACGGCCTAGAGATTGCTTTAGAGAGCCAACAGTGCGCCTAGCACCATCAGCCTAGACTCAACTGCACAGGCTTAACCGACAAGCCTATCCCTAGAATATTGAGGGGCCACTGCGCCCCCACATCCGACCACTCACGCCAATCGATAAACACCACACGGAAGGCTGTCGACTAATTTTTTGTATGACTCTGCGTGAAAACCCTGTAGATTCAGATCCCATACTCACCCGAATAATCTGTCAACGACTGCTACAATCCAATAGTGACCAACAAAAGTGCTCTACATAAGAGAGAAGACGAACGCTACCTACTAAACTATAACCGTAGCCTTCTCGGCACAAAACGAAAAGCCATGCTTGTCGTTTTTGTGGTGATCTGTATCTTTATGGCATGGGACTTTTCCTTTCTTGGCAGCTCTCACCCGATAATTACCGACGTATTATTGTTTCGCGCGCTGCTTTGCTTTCCCACATTGGTGTGGCTCTATTATTGTAGCCACTCCAATTCGCTGGTGCGCCACTTGGACTATTGGATCGGTTTCACATCCTTTACGATTGGGCTCAGTATTCTTTACAATATTTACCAATATGGTCGTGTTGGCTTCGACTTGAGAGCCGAGGGCCTACTGCTGTATACATTCTTGTTATACATCGTGCCGGGCTGTCGGCAAAAGCTTAAAACCCTAATCGGCGCTAGCATCTGCGCCGTTTTTGTAGCCCTGGCAATCGAGATGGACTGGCCCCCTGAGAAGCTCATCAACAGCATCGTTTACTTGATCATATTCAATATAGCGGGTAGCTGGCACAGTCGGAATGACGACACTAAAACAAAAACCAATTACTCCAATCAATTGCTCTTAAAGCGTATCGCTGAAACTGATCAACTCACAGGGCTCTACAACCGGCATGGATTTGATGAACGCCTGGCAGCGCTAATGGAGAGAGCCGAATCAGGCAAAGCCATGCTGGCAGTCATCATTTTGGATATCGACTATTTTAAAGCTTACAACGACAACTTGGGGCACTTGGTTGGAGACCGCTGTCTCATGGAGGTATCTAAGGGTTTGCAGTCACTGCAGGAGAGCGAAGACGACATTATTGTGCGTTTTGGCGGAGAAGAGTTTCTGTTGGTTTTCTATCAGGCAAACGGCGATAACGAAGCGCTAAATAAACGAATTGAACAGGTATGCCCTGCAATCGAATCACTGAACATCAGCCACCCGGCCTCAGTGGTCTCAAAGTATGTGACTGTCAGTGCCGGCGCCTGCCTCTACGAGAAAGGCAAACACGCAGAGCGTGGAGAATTGATGCTGGAAGCCGACACCGCCCTTTACAAGGCCAAATCTTCAGGTCGCAACCAATTTGTTCTGGCCACGGAGTAAAAAGGTACGATCTTGCGATGCGTGCTCAATACCAAAGTGCGACTAGAACAAAACAATCAACCTGCATGACGAAGATTTTGTTCGCGATTGATCCGCTCCAATTCATTGTCGATAGCACGGTTAACAAATTCATTTAAGCTCTTGATACCCAACTTCTCAACCGCAAGCATCGCCTTCGTGTGACGCTCTTCTCCCGTGCGAACATTAAACGAGCCTTTAAACGGTCTCATGGGATGAACACCCTCTGCCTCACAGGACGCCAGATAATCATCTACAGCCGCTTCAAATGCAACGACAAGTGCTGGAAAGGAATCACCTTCATAATTCACCAACACGCCCCGCAAATAAAGCAGCTTACCAAACATAACACCGTCGTCTTGACTAAAATCGACACTGCCATAATACCCTCGATAGGATAGATTTTTCATAAGCCTAATTCCCTCTGTCTTAAAGTTCGTCCCACTCCCTCAGCGATTCACGAACCTGCCTAAGTGCATAGGATTTCAATTCTGGTAGTGGATGTGGCCGGTGAAGACTGATGACTCTGTCAGCTTTCACAAATTTGACCCGAGAACCTTCCCCTTGAATCTCGCTGTAGCCGAGGCCCTTTAACATTCTGGCCAGCTCAGGCCACCTGAAGGTTCTTGCATTCAGGAATTTCGCGATCAACTTTCCCTGTTGACTCACCCACACCTCCTTTAGATGCGTAGATTAATTGATTCAACCCACCATTGCAACTATTTTTAGTTGCAATGGTGGGGACGGTTAATAGGGAATCAATGTTATCGCCGATAACGGGTGCAGCGGAACAACTATACGCTGGGTAATGCCACGTTATAGGTGCTATGAGCAAAAGGTTAGCAAGTGGGTCGAAACGAAGAAAAGGGAGTAGAGCTGAAAGCGCTCAACAAAAAATAATGGCGGTGAGGGAGGGATTCGAACCCTCGAAGACTTGCGCCTTACACACTTTCCAGGCGTGCTCCTTCGGCCACTCGGACACCTCACCGTAAACTCAAAAAACTCGAATGCACTTTTTGAGAGGGCGCACTCTACACAAAAGCGCCCTTAAACGCAACGCTCTTACCAGTCGGGGGCCTGAAAATAATCGTCGGCACTCAGGGCTGGCACGGGTTTGGCGCGCCCCTCGTGTGTGCCCATATAAATGAAGCCTACAATTAAGTCCTTATCATTGAGCTTCAAACCTTGCTTTACCTCTGGATTGTAAGCCAGCGCGCCCGTCCGCCAATAGGCACCGACACCCTGAGCGTAGGCTGCTGTTAATATATTCTGTACAGCGGCGCCACAAGACAAGTGCTGTTCTAGCTCAGGTACCTTGGCATGTTCCACACAGGGGGCTATTGCAACCAACACCAGCGGTGCACGCAAGGGCATTTTCAATAGCTTGACCCGCTGAGCCTCTTCAATGTCGGGATTCTGCGCCAAAGTAGCCGAGAGAAACAGCTCTCCCAACTTGTTGCGGTCCTCGCCCTCCAGTACCAAAAACCGCCAAGGGCGCAAGTTTGCGTGGTCTGCCGCTCGCAGTGCCGCTTTATATATGTGCTCACGCTGCTCAAGCGTGGGGGCGGGATCACTCAATTTGGGTGAAGAAACGCGCTTTTGTAGTGCATCTAAGGCATGCATGACTAAAATCCTGATGGGTCAAAAGGTGCCTATTGTAAGGAGACCCGGCTTGACTGGCCAGCTTATTCCTAAACACTATAAGAAAGGTTTGAACCCTGTCGGTTCGTATGTAAGACTGCTGATGTTACAAGTTTCATAAACTACAATAATTAATGTGGCGGAGTTGATTGTTAAAGTCAGCCCAGCGGCTATCACACACTATGGGACTACTGAGGCTCGGACCTCCTATTTAAAAACTATGGAAATATCCAATTTTGTACTCTTAGGTATCATTGAGCTCTATATTCTCCTGATTGCTTTTGTGATCTATTTGCTGGTTCACGCCCGCGGCCTCAAAAAGCTCATTAAACGCCTACAAGAAAAGCTTGAAGAAATGATTGTGGACGTGAAAACCGCCCGCAAAGAAGCCAAAGAGGCAAAAGCCAAACTCAGCGACAACACGCCCTCGGAAATTGCACGCTCCTTCATAGACAAACAAATAGAAATTACACGTGAGCATCACGACTCACTCAATGCCGGGCAGAATATTGCCCTGGACCTCGGGCTGGACAACCCCCTGCCCCGGCGTACCGCCGCCCTGCAACATGCCATTTTAATTGCTGAGAAAGAAGCCTTTCACGCCAGTAAAAACGGCAAACCCAACTGGACTATATTAGAAACCAAATTTGACCAGCTGCTTCAATTTTTCAATTTCAAACCTGCTGGAGGGGAGGCCCAAGCCCCCGCTGAGGTGGACACCAGCGAACTGGACAACTTAAAGCAAGAATTGGAAGCCAATCAAAAACGTATCGAGAATCTAGAGAAATTCAAAAAACTGTTTTTTGATATGGAAGACCAGTGGCGGGCGGCAAAAAAGCAAGCCGAGGAATACTATCAGCAGCTATCGGCGATGTCTGGTCAAGTCACTGACACGGAAGCCTTTGAAAATTTACTAGAAAACTACAATTCGGTGTACGACTCCATTGGTCAAACCATTGAAGTGGCGGCAGGCGGTCAAAATGCGCCCAGAAGTGGCAGCGGCGATACTATCATTGTTGAAGGTGGCGGCAAGCGTAGCATCAGCACTATCGAGATTACTAAGGCCGACCCCCGCACTCAAAGTGAACTCAAGCAGCTACGTTCCGTTGCCGCTGATCAGCACAAAATTATTGCAGAACTTCAGCGCAAGCTATCCTCTACCAGTAGCGCAGAAGAAAAAGCCAATATGGTAGCGGACTTAAATGAACAGCTGAGCCGACAATCTCGTTTCCTAAAAGAATCCGAAACCTGCATGCAACTGCTGGAGGATGAACTCAATCGCACAATGCAGGAAGCTTCAGACTTACGAAGTGAACTAAGCGCTAAGGGTGGCGATCTCGAGAAACTGCCCAAACTGGAGGCACTGGTTCAGCAATTCTCTGGTGAAAGCAAGGACATGCTGGAAACTATTTCCAGACTCGAACAAGAGAACGAACAACTGACGGCGCAAACCTCGGTTTCAGGAGAGGGTGGAGGTCAACCCGCTCCCGCGAGCGGCGGGGACGGTGAGGCGATGGCCGAATTACAACAGAAGCTGCTGGACTCCCAATCGCAATACGCTGAACTAGAAGAACGTTATCTCGACTTAAAAATGCAGAGCCTCTAAGCCCAACTTACTGCCGAACCAATCGCACGTTAAAAGGCTCTTCATCACAATTAGTGCGAAAAGGATTGATGTCTAACCCGCCTCTTCGCGTATACCGTGCAAAGACCGTCAGTTCCTGCGGATGGCACTGACTTTGAATATGCAGGAACATCTGCTCAACGCAATGCTCGTGAAAATCCTGATGCTCCCGATAGGAAATGATATAGCGCAACAGCCCCTCCCGGCTGATTGCAGCGCCACGATAGCGCACATAGACCGTCCCCCAATCCGGCTGTCCGGTCACAGGACAATTACTCTTTAGCAAATCACTCGATAGTGTTTCAGAAACGATGTGATTACCCTCTTCTATCTCCAACAATTGAGGGTCGGGGTTATAGGCATCAACCTCAATATCAAGATGATCAATATTCTCCCCTGGAAAGGCGCCCACTCGATAAACGTCACTGTGCACAGCAGAGGCCAGCGGAGAGAGATCCGCACTCACAGGTGCCCCGGCGGCCACAGTCAGGTCAGACTCCATGGTGGCAACAACGTCTGACCAGTTTGTGAATGGCGTTTGATTAAACGAGTTGAGGTACAACTTAAAGGATTTGGATTCAATGATATTTGGGCTGGTGCAGGGAATACGAAACTCAGCCACCGCCACCTGGGGTTTACCTTTTGCGTCCAACCAGGACACCTCATAGGCCATCCAGATATCAACACCGGCAAAGGGTAACAGGTCCGGCTCAATTAACCCCAGCTGGTCCCGGCTGTCTTGCCTGGGCAGCGGGCAAAGCAAAGAAGGAGTATAGACCGACACATATTCTGATTGTTCGCCCAGTTGGGTTTTACCAAGATCCGCCATTTTACGCTCTCAACCGCGTGCCGGCATTCAGCAAATGCAGGCAATAGATAAACAAAACCACCACAAACACCGTTACTCCAATAAAGGCTGATACCACATCAATATCTGACACTCCCAATACACCGTAGCGGAAGACATTAACCATATACAGTATGGGGTTCAACTTGGAGACCCCCTGCCAAAATTCGGGCAACAAGTTAATAGAATAGAAGACTCCGCCCAGATAGGTAAGTGGCGTGAGCACAAAAGTAGGCACAATAGAGATATCATCAAAGCTGTTAGCAAATACAGCGTTAATAAACCCAGCCAGCGAGAACACAATCGATGTTAACGCGACAATGGCAATAATGACTGCCAGGTTATGAATGGCGAGCTGGGTAAAAAACAGGGATAACAAGGTAACAATAAACCCGACCGCCAGCCCGCGTGCAACCCCTCCCAGCACATATCCCACCAGAATCACATAATTTGGCGTGGGGGAAACCAGTAGTTCTTCGACGCTGTGCTGAAATTTGGCGCCATAAAAAGAAGACACCACATTGGAATAAGAGTTAGTTAACACAGACATCATGATGAGGCCCGGCACCACAAACTGCATATAGGTGAAACCACCCATCTCACCAATGCGCGACCCGATTAACTGGCCAAAAATAACAAAATACAAGGCCATGGTAATAGCGGGCGGCAACAGGGTTTGCACCCAGATACGCATAAAACGACGAATTTCCTTCCGCAGAATGGTAGAAAATGAGATCCATTGCTCCATCGGGCTCATTGGGCTGCTTCCTTATTGTTAGTGGACACAAGTGAAACAAATAGCTCTTCAAGGCGGTTGGCCTTGTTACGCATGCTCACGATGTGCACACCTGCTTTAGATAGCTGATCAAAGAGTTCATTCAAAGACTGGCCTTTCTCGACTTCTACTTCCAGGCAGTGCTCTCCCACCTGTGACACGCCATAACCTTCCACCTCAGGAAGCCCCGCCACCGACTCTTTGGTATCGAGGATGAACATTTCCTTATTGAGCTGACTGAGTAGCTCTCTCATGCTGGTATTGGTGACAATTTCACCCTGATTAATAATCGCAATATTGCGACAGAGGCTTTCTGCCTCTTCAAGGTAATGGGTGGTGAGGATAATGGTTGTGCCCGCCGCATTGATCTCTTCCAGGAATTCCCACATTGAGCGACGCAATTCAATATCTACCCCTGCGGTGGGCTCATCCAATATCAGCAAGGAGGGTTCGTGCACGAGAGCTCTGGCAATCATCAAACGACGTTTCATGCCACCAGACAGTGTTCGACTGGCCTCTTTGCGTTTCTCCCACAGACCCAGTTTCTTGAGGTACTTCTCCGTTCTCTCCTTTGCCAGACCACGGGCCAGGCCATAATAACCCGCCTGGTTCAGGACCACATCGTGAACGCTTTCAAATTGATTAAAGTTAAATTCTTGTGGCACGACACCTAAGAGGCGTTTAGCCGCTGAAAAATCCGTGTCGATATCCTTACCAAAAATAGAGACTTCGCCACCCGTTTTATTCACTAAAGAGCAGATAACCCCAATTGTGGTGGATTTACCGGCGCCATTAGGGCCGAGCAGGGCAAAAAAATCACCCGGCTGCACCTCCAGGCTGATGCCTTTTAGCGCCTGGAAACCATTGCCATAGGTCTTGGCGAGATTTTTTATGGTTAAAGCTGAAGTTGTCATGGAACTGGGATCTCGAAAAATAATTGTTCGCTGGCCTGGAAATACCGCCAGGCGTTATTATATACAGGTAATACAGATCCGTTGAGATCTGCTCAACTCTTTTTTGGCCCCGGAGCTTAGCATGCCCAGTGACGACACCCTATTCTCTTATCACATGAACCTATTGAAGGCATTTAGCGAATTTGCCCGCGGGCAGGCCCCCTTTAATACTGAGAGCCTTGCCGGTAATGACGCAGAGTGTCTGGCCCTGCTTGACGAACTTTGTGAGACCACCAATAACAGCGATTCGTTCAACGCCCGGGGGCAACAATTGGTCAGTCGCATTGTTGCGGGGTATTCACACCTGACACCCTACCTGCACCGGGACTTGTTTTGGTTTTTTGGGGGTGACTGCCTGCACTACATGCCCGACGAGGAAATTGCTCAATACCAGCGCCTGGACGAGCGTCGATACGAACTGGAGAGCCAGGGGCAGGCGTTTCACTGGGAAGATGAGCGCGCAAAAGTGTTTGGCCTGCACTGATAATAGGCAGCCGCAGAGCCCTTCGGGCAACGATTGATTAAACGATACAAAAAAAATGGAGCGGGAAACCGGGTTCGAACCGGCGACCTCAACCTTGGCAAGGTTGCGCTCTACCAACTGAGCTATTCCCGCAAGTGGTATCCCCAAGGGGAGTCGAACCCCTGTTACCGCCGTGAAAGGGCGGTGTCCTAGGCCTCTAGACGATGGGGACCCAGTAACTTCTGCTTCGTGCCAACAGCACTTAGCGGAAAGTGGGGCGCATTCTAATTAGCGAGGCCTATCCTGTCAACACCTTTTACTGATTTTAAGAAAGGTTTTAGAAACAATGACTTATGAGCCCCGCCGCATGGGGGCTGCAGTGTTATTTCACGTGTTTGAAGCGGCTAGGGCATTGCAAGCGACAGGCCAAGTCGTTAGCATACGATTATGTCTTCCGTCACTATTACAATCATCATAATCGTCTTGTTGGCCGGCTTGGTCTGCTTTGCTTTCGTGAGCCAAACGATTGAGAAGAACCGCAAACAAAAACAACGACTGCTCGCGGCTCTAAAGCTGCGGGCACGCAACTTTAAATATGTACTCAGCGGCTTTCCCCCCGACTTTCTCACTCGCGACCTCACCGTGCTTGTGCACCGCTGCCTAATAGACGTATGCGAGCAACTCTCAAAGCTCGAGCCCAATGAGCGGCAATATGTAGATGAACTGCAGTTTTACACCCAGCAAATGGAAGAAGTGCAAAAGAAAGCCAAAAGCCCACGGCCAAAACCTCTGGAAAACCCTCAGCAGGTCAAGGAAGTTAAAAGCCACCTGGAAGATGTAAACAAGTTTGTCTTTCAGCTGGAGAAACGCGGCACCCTGAATTCAGCCCAAGCCCAAGCTTACAGTAAGCAAATACGCCAACTGACACTGCAAATGACCGTTGATAACTATATCCTCAACGCGAAGCAAGCACAGGGTGGCGAAAAAAATCGACTGGCAGTCCACTACTATGGATTAGCGCACAAGCTCTTGGCTCGCTCCAATACAGAGGGCCACTTCAATAAACAAATTGCCCAGTTAGACCAATTGCTAGAAACGTTAAAATTAAAGCTTGAGGAAGAAGAGCCAAACTATCGAGAAACCGATGCACAGTTGGAAGAAAAAGCACTGGCTGAAAAGGCTTGGGACAGCCTAGATGAAGAAGACACATGGAAGAAGAAAAGCGTCTACGACTAGTAAACGCCCTTCCCTATTTTAACTAACCTTCCTGAAAGGCCGCAAGCACTCGACGAATGCGCTTAGCATTTGCACCCAAATCACTTATTCCTACGCGCGAGACTGAGCGAACATCAATTTGACTGCCCTCTTCTGTGGGCAATACACGAATAATTACGTCATCTTTAAAACCAAACACCAAGGTTTCTTCCACCGCCTCGACCACACCGTCAGCCGCATCAGTGCGGATAATTCTCCAGCCAAACTGCTGGCAAACCGCTTGAGCTCGAGCAAAGGCAACATCGGTTGAAATGTTTAATCTCAATGCTTGAAGGTCTGGATAAGCCTGCCTCTGTTGTCTAGCCAACTCTGGGCCACCGTAGTCCAAAGTGTTTTCAGTTGCACTGCGCTCTTGCTTAGCTGCGACAAACTCCGGGGGGTCTTGAGTATCGGTGCTAATGTCGTGAATCGCGGGCACTTTGAAGCCGGCGGGGCCCACAATCAACATAATCACCAGCGCCGGTATAAAGCCCACTACGGCCGCCCGCAAAGCGGGTGCGCGCCAATGTGCTGCGCCGCGAAACCAACTGATCAGCAAGGCCAAAACCGCCAGAGCACCCAAGGCACTCATACCCACCAGCGCTAAACCAAAGCCCTTAAACGCAGTGCCAAAGGGCAGCACCGAGAAGCGGACGCCTATCAGGCCCAATAGCAGTACCGCTAATAGCGCCCACTGCACACGTAATATCCAGGCCGTCCACGGGCTTGAGTTTGTTGCGTCATTCATTGTGTTAATCCTTCTTGGTTTCTAGTCATTAAGTTTTGTCTTCTTCCAATAAAATGGAAGCGGAGTTTATGCAGTAGCGCAAGCCCGTTGGCGCAGGCCCATCGGGAAATACGTGCCCCAGGTGTGAATCGCAATGAGTACAGGTCACCTCTGTGCGCACCATACCTAAAGAGGCGTCTACCGACTCTGTGATGGCCCCTTCTGTGTCCGCCTGAGTGAAACTTGGCCAGCCACAACCCGCGTCAAATTTTGAATCGGCGTTAAACAGCAATTCACCACAGCAGCGGCAATGATACTCACCCGGCGTCGTGGTTGACCAGTACTCACCGGTAAAAGGTCTTTCTGTGCCCTTTTCACGACAAATTCGGTATTCCTCTGGGCTCAACTTTTCTCGCCATTTTGCATCGTCATTTGAACTCTGATCTGACATAATTCAACCCTCATTAATTTTGCTCCTGAAGATAGCACCTGAAGACACTATTGCAAATGAAGCTCTTTGAAAAATCTGAAAAATTACACGGCGTTTGTTACGACATTCGCGGCCCCGTTCTCGATCACGCAAACCGCCTGGAAGAAGAGGGTCACCGTATTCAAAAACTGAATATTGGCAACCCAGCGCCTTTTGGTTTTGACGCGCCAGACGAAATCATTCATGACGTTATCGGGAATTTACGTGACGCTCAAGGTTATACCGACTCAAAAGGTCTGTTTGCGGCGCGCAAAGCGATTATGCACGAGTGCCAAAGGCTAGAAATCCCCAACGTAGAGATCAATGATATCTACTTAGGCAATGGAGTGAGTGAGCTGATTATGATCGCCACTCAAGCGCTGCTGAATGATGGCGATGAGGTGCTGCTCCCCGCACCCGACTACCCTCTATGGACTGCCGCGGTAAACCTAGCAGGCGGCAAAGCGGTGCATTATCGCTGCGACGAGCAGGCCAATTGGTTTCCCGACATAGAGAACATCAAAAGTAATATTACGGACAGAACCCGCGCCATTGTCGTGATCAACCCTAACAACCCGACGGGTGCAGTCTACAGCCAAGCCTTGCTGGAAGAGATTGTAGAGCTGGCGCGCGTGCATAATCTTGTCATATTTGCCGACGAAATTTACAGCAAAATACTCTATGACGACCAAGAGTTCATCCCCATGGGCCGTTTGGCTCAAGACGTTTTGTGCATCAGTTTTAATGGGCTTTCAAAGTCTTACCGTCTAGCGGGCTTTCGCTCTGGATGGATGGTGATCAGTGGCACCAAGCACAAAGCCAAAGGCTTCATTGAAGGCATCGACATGCTGTCGTCCATGCGCCTTTGTGCCAATGTGCCCGCTATGCTCGCGGTGCAAACAGCACTAGGGGGTTACCAGTCAATCAATGATTTAGTCTTACCTCAAGGTCGCCTCTGCGCACAACGAGACATGGCCCTGCAGAAAATCAATGATTTACCGGGTGTCTCCTGCGTGAAACCCGGCGGCGCAATTTATCTGTTTCCCAAGCTCGATTTGAATATGCACAAAATTCAAAATGACGAGCAAATGATTTTGGATTTCTTGCTGCAAGAAAAAATCCTCCTAGTACAAGGCACCGCCTTCAACTGGCCCGAACCCGATCATTTTCGCGTCGTTTTCTTGCCGCGCGAAGACGACCTGGCCCACGCCATTGATCGCTTTGGGGTTTTTCTCGACAAATATTCCCAGTAAAAGACGAGCTTGGCGGGCATGAGTGACCTTCATATCGACGACTTTTATAAAGATGCAGCGCTGATATTGCTGCAACTTTATAAAAATTTTCCCAGAAAAATCACATTGTTTGTGGAAGATATTGCAGGGCCCGATGTTGTTGATGATTTTGGTTTACACAGCGAACGCCACCTCGCCTGCTTCAGCACTATTCGCTGGCTAGCCGACTCGCACTACCTGCACTTCGACGACACCATACGCGAAGAGGCCACAGACCAAACCGTGCTCAGCCACAAGGCCTTCACCTTGCTCGCGTCGCCCGCACAAGAATACATACCCACAGAGCTGGAGCATTTACCTGATTCCGTGCAGCAAAGATTGAGCACTAACGTGGCTCAACTTCGCCTAGCCATAAAAGCTGGCAGCACCAGCAGTATCAACCAACTTGTTCAGTCTTTATTAGTTCAATCTCGCCAGCACAGCATTTAAGCTTCTAACTCGAACACCAGCAGTTTTAACTGGCGTGCAGGGTCTACGTCAGGAAAGTCTTCGCTGGGCCTTAAGCGCTCAACAAAGCGACAATGTGGTAGCTCCTCGACAAACAGCGCCTGCAAGAAAGCTTCATCCAGTTCTGGTGCATTCAGACAAGCCAGCACTTTTCCGCCCTCAGGCATCAACTCTGGCAAACGTCGCACTATACGAACGTAATCTTTACTGGCAACAAAACTGCCCTTTTGGAAACTGGGAGGGTCCAGAATCGCCAAATTGTAGGGGCCTCGTCGGCGAATACGACTCCAAGATTTCAGAATGTTCTCGCACATAAACACACTTTGTTCTTTCGCCAAATTGTTTAAACGATGATTATCGCGCCCCTGACTCAAGGCACCACTGCTCATGTCGACATTCACTACTTGCTTGGCGCCAGCTTTTAAGGCGACCACACTAAACGCACAGGTATAGGCAAAAAGATTCAGGACCTGACAACCCGCTGCATTCATTTCCAACCACTGACGCCCCGGCTCCATATCAAGAAAAAAGCCTGTATTTTGACGATGACCCAACTGCAAAGTAAACCGCTGCTCATTGCGCTGTGCATACAAATGCTCGGGCAATTCTCCCCACATCACCTTGGAGGGCGCGCCAGCTAAATACCGATGTTGAACATTGATCGCTTTGAGCCCTGCATTGTTTGGCAATTTTTCAATCAACAGCACCAAGGCTGCAACAAAATTTTCCAGCCATATTTCGCCATCTTCAGGCTCGTTGAAGAGGCTAAGTTGAAGAACTGGATCGTAGAAATCAAGGCATAAGAAAGCCAGCGCCGGCTCCATCTGACCGCGCCCGTGGAACCAGCGAGTGCTATTTACAGATCTAGGCAAGGCTGTACCCGATAAGTCTTTGAGTTTATCGTTCAGCTGCTTCAATAATGTTTCAGTGGCTAGGCTAAGCTCGTTCATCGTCGCCACCTAAGCCATTGCTAATAGGGTACATAATCATATCTCGATAGCCGGTAATAACACGGTGATAGCCACAGAGCTCCCGATCCAATTCTGGGTCATTGCTGTCCACCAATAAGGGTCGCCCTTCTAAGGCCAAAATTTTCGATTTACTGGCAATAATTTGTAAATTTTCAATGCCCGCACGACGAATCACCGCGGGACTAATCTGCTGATTGCCCCGGCCAATAATATGGCCCTGCCCCCCTATGGCGGTCATAACAATTACGACTTGGCCCGGATGCCCATCAACTAAGGCCTGCAATTCAGGCGCATCTACGTCGCCGGCGAGTAAAGTATTGTCCAGAACCACATCGACACCCAAGAGCGTATTAACAAGCTTGAGCTGCTCCATTACTGCGGCTGTGGTAGAGCCGGGGGCAATAATATAGAGAATTTCGGGTTCCATGTTTTCAATAATTTCGGCTGCAATATCGTCTAAAACTAGAGACTCAATTTCGCGACCGCCATTTTTAACACTCTGCACAAATTGACCGACCTCAGGCACCATCAATTCGCCGTAATATCGCGCTTTAACCAAACCCATTCGAAAAGCGTTTTCATCAATATCTCGCACCTCTCTTGCCGCGATGTTCACCAGTTCTCGGCTCAGCAGTAGCTTAACAACTTCTCCCGCGGCCTCCGGTGACGTGGCATAAACGCCGGAATGCATTTTGACGCCAGCAGGAATGCCCAATACAGCCTGACGAGTGCCTATGGCGTCGTAGATGTTTCTCGCCGTACCATCGCCCCCCGCAAATAGAATTAGATCAACTCCCAACTCTACCAGTGCAAGGGCTGCGCGCTCTGTGTCGGCCGCGCTGGTTTTTGCAGGGCTTAATGAATGGGTATCGATAATTTTAGGCGAAAAACCGGCGGCTCTGGCTTCATCAGCTCCCATTTCTCCCGGCAAGCAATAGAGTTCAAGCTGCGATTTCATGGGTGAAATTAATTCCAGTGCACGCTGTGCACGCAGCGGTGCCCGCCCTACAATCCCTTTTTGGCGCGCTAGTATTTGCGTGTCGACTCCGTCGCTGCCCTTAAGGCCAGCAGGTCCACCTAGGCCGGCAATCGGATTTACTATCAAGCCCAATTTAAACATCGTGTTTCACCGCTGCAAAACCCAACGCTCCTAAATAATCCTGTAACAGCTCGCCTTCTCCATCCGACACATGAGATTTCCCAACTGCGAAATGAGCAAACTCTAATCGTTTCGGATAGGTTTTTCGCAAACGGTCGAACGCTACTCCAATATCTTGGGCCTTTGCCGCTTCAGCCCTCAGCGCTTTGTCGTCACGACGAATATCATAGGCCGCAAGGACGATTGAAAACACTGCCGCCTCCCAACTTCCGCCTTTGCATTCGAGAATGGTTTTGCTTTGCTTTGCATTGCCTTCGGGGGAACAAGTGGGCCGCGATAAATGATTTAAAAGCGCGCTGTAAATCATTTGTGTGCCTTTTACGCGGCCGTCAAAACTGTAACCTGCAATATGTGGGCTAGCCAAATCCACTCTCTTCAGCAATTCGATGTTTATGTCGGGTTCGGGCTCCCAAACGTCTAATACGGTTCTGAGATTTGCACCGGCTTGCAGGTGCGCAAGCAGGTCGTTGTTGCTGATTACGGGCCCCCTGCCGCAGTTTATTAGCAGCGCTCCAGGCTTCAGTTTTTTGAGTTCGACGGCACTAATAAGATGCTTGGAGGGGTGTGGGCCTGTCTGTGTGTGGGGGGTGTGCATGCTGATGATGTCGCAGTTAAGCACGGTCTCTAGGTCACAGAGGTCGGGATTGTCCGCTGGATCTAGAAAGGGGTCGTAGCAATAACAGTCTATGTTTAGGCTTTTCAATCGGCGGTGTAGGTGGCCACCAACGTTGCCACAACCAATTATGCCAAAGCGTTTTTTTTGCAGGCTTTGGTTTAGTGCGGCGAGTGCGCTGAAGACGTATTCAACTACGGAGTTGGCGTTGCAACCTGGGGCGTTGGCCCACTCTATTCCAGCCCGCTCTAGGTATTCGATGTCGAGGTGGTCGGTGCCAATGGTGCAGGTGCCGACGAATTTTATGGGGGTGTTTTTTAGGAGTTTTTCGTTGACTTTTGTCACGGAGCGAACGATTAGTATGTCGGCATCGATTAGGTCTTCCGGTGTTATATGGCGACCGGGGAGGCAAACAAATTGGAAGTCTTTGTCGGCAAATGTGGCTTTTAGTTCTGGGATGTTTTCGTCGGCTACTATTTTCATGGGCTCTTGGTTTGGTAGTTTTTCGTTCGCGGTATGTTTTAGTTTACTGGGCTTAACGGGCCTTTGGTATGCGCTAGTCCCCGGATCGGCAGGCCTTAGCTTTTTGTATGTGCTAAACCCCGGATTGGCAGGGCTTAGTTTTTTTGTATGTGCTAAACCTCGGATTGACAGGGCTTAGTTTTTTTGTATGTGCTAAACCTCGGATCGGCAGGCCTTAGCTTGTTGCGCCCGAACGCACGCTTTTCCCCTCTGACCAACCCGCTGCGGAACTCGCATGGAGACGCTCAAACAGTCCTCGCTCAATTGACGTTGGTCAGAGGGGCCAAAAGTAGGTGCTCTAGGCAAAAAGCTACAAACGCGTTCTGAATGGGCGCAATAAGCTAAGCCCTGCCAATCCTACCTATGATGCATTTTTTTGAACTATTTTAGTACTTTTTCTGCGCGTTGATATAAGGCTTTGCTAAAGCCCAATGATTGAAACAATCCCTCTAGCGCTGGCAAGTCTGGTAAACCAAGTGCCAGATCATTTTTTGTCACGTCTAAGGGAATGTCTTCTACTATTGTGGCAAGTTGGCGCGCCATGGCTATTTGGGCGGTGTGTTCTGTTAGTTTGTCGGCCAGTTTTCCGGCGCCCCGAATGGGGAGGCTGTGAAGCTGGCCTATGTTGCGGAATATTTCGATGATGTCTGTATGCGCTTGTAGTAAGCCGGCGGCGGTTTTGGGGCCTATGCCTGGGACTCCTGGGATGTCGTCTATGCTGTCGCCAACTAGGGCTAGGTAGTCTATTAGCTGGGAGGGCTTTACGCCGAATTTTTCGATGATGTCTTTGTCGTGCTGGTACTGGGTTCCGCCGTTGTTGCCGCCTTTGAATTTTGGGTCCCATAGGAAGTCTTGTGGCCTTTTTATGAGCTGGCCTAGGTCTTTGTCTCGGGTGAGTATGGCAATGGGGGCAGGTTCTGTTCTGAGTGTGGCGGCAAGTGTGCCCAAGAGGTCGTCGGCTTCGTAGAGGGGGCTGGCGAAGCTTTTTATGCCCATGAGTTGGCTGACTTTTTTGCAGCTATTGAGCTGGAAGGCCAGTGCGGGGTCGGGCAATTCTCTACTGGATTTGTAGTCGGGATAGAGTGTGTTGCGAAAGCAGGTGTTTAGGCTTTCGTCGTAACAAGCGGATATTGTTGTCGGTTGGCGCTGTTCTATTAGTTGCAGGAGAAAGGTGGTGTAGCCATACACGGCAGCTGTGGGCAGGTCGTCTTCGCTGAACCAGTTGTCGGGTAGGGAGAAGTAGTACCGAAAGATGTAAATTGAGGCGTCGATTAAGTAGGCCGGTGTTAGTGCGCTCATGCGTCGAGGGCTTCTAAGCTGTAGTGTTCGGCGCTTAGGGGGGCTTCTACGCGGTAGTGTTTTGCGAGTTCGGCAACGAAGCGGGCGGGCCTGGGGGGCAAGCCCTGGGCGCAGTAGTTTTGACAGGCTCGGTATATGGCCTGCTTGAATGAGGTGCTAGGCCCGAGGTTTTGAGCTAGGTTGTCTGCGCTCACTCTGAACGGGCGAGCACTGGCTTTGGAGAATATCCATTCTAGGGCTTGGGGTTTGATTTCTACTTGCTCAAAAAGCCGCTGCTGTTCTTCTGAGCGACCGTCTTCGGCATACCAATAACCATAGTCGGTTTGCAGGCGGCGCTGGCTTCCGGCAACACACCAATGAGCCACTTCGTGCAAGGCACTGGCAAAGTAGTCGCGCCGATAGTGTATTTTGTGAGCGCTATTAGGCTCGCCAGGCTCGTACAAGGGTTCTTCTGCGCCTCCAACTAGGTGTGTGTTGTAGTCTTCAGCAAAGGCTTGGGCGAAAATTCGTTCGATATTTTCGCTCATTCCTGAGGGCTCTCGTCATTGCACGGCACTTGGGTCAAGGCTTGGTAATAAGCCTCGCTCAGGAATTCTCGACCGGCTAAGAGGTGATCTAGGTACCAAGGAGCGGGCTTAAGTTGGTTGTGAATCATGGCTTTGTTGGCTATATACACCCACGCTGGAGTAGCCCCTGAGGCGGTGTTGATGAGGAATACTTCACGGCTGTAGTAGCGTGGAGCGCCCTCAAAGGGGTCCATGCGAGTAATTTCGTTAGCGCTGCGCAGCTGGTACAAAACGCCTTCTACTTGGCTTTCGGGGGCGTAAACAACATTTGCATAGGAGCGGCCTGGAGCGTCGGCCGCCAGTTTGTTGAATGCTAGGGCACAGCCGGGCAATGTGCCGGCCAATACGTCGCAGACGTCCATTTGGCGGGCTTTCATACGGGCTTGGTTCATATTTGAACCATAAGCAAAATAGTAGCAACTCATGATTTTTCCAATATCTGCCCATTAGGGATTTTAATCAATTACAACACTAGGTATTGTGCTTTTTGGCAGCAAGATATACCTTAACTGGGAAAGAACACGCTTTCGCCAGGGTTTCTGTCAGGAGGTGTATTATGAAGTCCTCACCCGATAGTCACAACCACGACAATGTGGTTGATATGTTTACCGGCAAATCGCTTCAGTCGATCGTGGACACTCGCTTTGTTCGCCTGTCCCCCGAACTCGACGGTTTAGAAGTACTTTACTCTAACGACACCCACTCCGATAAATTATTTAGTCTAAAAATACTCTGCTGGGGCCTCCGCGCAAATGGCGAGGTGGTGGGTCTGGTGCCTTGGTTAAGTGACATTATTGCCTCACCCGATATTAGTGATCCTCTCAACGGCCGCTGGGAAGGCTATTACGACCCTGGTATTGATGAAATTTTCTATGAGGCACCCATTCACAAGGTTGTGGAACTTGAAACCGCAGCAGAATACTATGAAATAGACTCTGACGAACCCGATGAGGTTGTTCAGGAACTACCAGACACAATTGGCACCCATGCGGTGCTCGCCACCGATGACTTTGCCAATATCACTCTGACAGAGGTCATCAGTTGGCGCCTGCTTAACAATGGTGATTTACAGGGGATGTTAGCGGATGAAAGCAAGGTGGAGGCCACGCCGATACTACCCGGAGACGACTGTCTTTATACCGCCCAGGGCAGCGAGTCTTTCAAGTATTTTTTCCAACACCAAATCGCCAATAAAATAAAAGCCGAAGACCCTGAAGCCTTGGCGGCAATTTCACTCTTAGTAGACAGGCCTTAGGCGCCAAGGCCTTTACGGATATAATAAAAGTACTGTTTGTCACGATCTTCACTGGACAAGAGTTCGTGGCCGAGAAAAGCGCAAAACTTTGGAATGTCCCGCTTCGTCGAGGGGTCCGTCGCGATCACTTCGATTACCGCACCCACCGCTACATCTTTCACCACGTTGTGCAACATCATGACCGGTTCGGGGCATAAAAGCCCTGAGGCGTCGAGTGTGGTATCCGCTTGAGTTGTCATTGTGCTCCACTAAGTAGGGTGAAATTGATTGAGGTCATGTATTGTCGCCTAATCAACTCGTGAATTCAAAATCAACTGCTACACTGATATAAGGTAGATCGCAGCGAGGACCTTGTTTTGATTCCCGAGATCGACGGTACCCTAGCACCCCCTTGCCTAATGGGCCACCCCGCCCTACTGGCACAAGAGACGCTTAACGCAAGTGTAGACTTGCTTCGAAGCCATCATCCAGCGCTGGCGCTGTCAGTGCGTAATATTCTCATGACCCCCAATGCCACTATACCCTGCGCCATACTCGACGCCAGTACGGTCGGCAAAATTGTCGCGGCCTTAACCGAACTGGGGAAAAGTGCCCTGAAAAACAGGGATGCCGAAAAGAAAGCTATTCTGCGCGGCTTGATTGAAGACTGGGCTTCAGCTGCAGAGTGGCTGATAATGCAATCGGAAAACAACGCATTAACTGGCGGCAACGAAGGGTAAATGGTTTAATTGGGGCTGATTTGATTCACTGTATTGAGGCCCAAAAGAATGATCCACGTGTTAATTGAACGTAAAATTGCCGACGGCATGGAAACAACCTATGAAGCCGCCGCCAAAGATACGCTACACCAAGCCTATCATGCAGAAGGTTTTATCAATGGTGAAACTTTTTACAATATGCAGCAACCTAATCATCGTTACGTGCTTTCAAAATGGCGCTCAATTCTGGATTGGAAACGCTGGCAGAGTAGCGACGCTCGCAAAGGCACCATGAATAAACTAAACCCCATTCTCGACGGCGGCGAAAAAATTACTCTGCTGGAAAACTAGCCACCAATAGAGCCTTTACCCCGCTATTGCTCACCGCCCAAAGCCCGTTGATGATTTTCAAAATCTTGACGGGTTAATAGGTTGATACTTTCCGACGCCTCCTCATAAACGATAAGCACTTGGCCAGATTTGAGTTGCGCGAGAATCTGACTATGCTTCACTTCGGCATCTACTTCCTGCTCACCGTAATCTGTACCTTCTCGCTCCACATAATTTTCTATCAAACCTTGTAAAGCCTCAGGTGTAAGTTGTTGCCAGGGAATCATCATGTTTCTGCAGTGCTCGTTTTGTGATCGCTAAAGCGTTTATTCAGGCCGCAACGCTACCTCATGCGCATGGTAATGGCTATACTTTAGTCTTTTCACGTTTCAAGGTGCCACATTCTCATGAAAACAATTTTAGTGATTAGCCTTATCAGCGACGACAAACCTGGGGTCGTTGAAGCGCTCGCCAAGGTCATTGCTGATCACGGCGGCAACTGGCAGGAAAGCCGAATGGCGCATATGGCGGGGAAATTTGCAGGAATTGTACAGGTGAGTGTCAACACAGAGCAGGCCGAGTCGCTAAAAATTGCTTTAAACGCAATGAGTGATATACGTATTCTTCTGGACGAGGCAAGCCCGCAAAATTCAGCTCAGGGTGAATACCGCTCAGTGGTATTTAACGCTATTGGCAATGACCGCCCAGGCATCGTTCGTGAAATTGCCCAAGCTTTTGCCAGCCATGGAATTAATCTTGCCGAGTTGCACACCGACTACACCAGCGCACCGCACTCCGGCGAACCTTTATTTCAGGCCCAGGGAGAGTTGCAGCTACCGCAGGATATTGACGGCGACAAACTCCACGAGCAGCTCGACGACATTGCCGACGAGCTGGGTATCGAAATTGATATTGAGGTTTCCGATGCTCGCTGAAGCGGGCCGCCTCAGTCTTCGTCAAATACTCTTACCGCTAGCACATCACATCTAGCATGGTGCAGGATGCTATTAGCGGTTGAACCCAACAGCAATCGCAGACCGTGTCGCCCGTGACTGCCCACCACAATTAAATCGGCCGATTCTTCAAGCGCTAGCGCACAGACGGCCTCAGAAGGTATGCCTATTTCTATATGCAGTTGTGACACGGGCACGCCTGCGGCTTCCATTTGTGCGCTCAACGCCGGCATCACCTGAGCCTTTACTTCTTCAGTGCTGGGCAAATATTGTTGGGCCACCAATTCACCATAAGCGTAATTGATGTAAGGTTGCTCAACAAAGTGCACCACCTTAAGCGATGCTGAACTTGCCTCAGCCAAGGCTTTTCCCTTGCGGATAATGTTGACACTTTCCTGACTGGCATCAATTGCCACCAAAATACTGTTATACATATCAAGCCTCCTTGGACTGGTCTCCTGAGCTTAGCGATTTGCTATTTTCAAAGCTAGATAAATCTAGCAGGGTAATCTCTCGGCCATCCACATCGATCCAGCCCGCCGTTTGAAAACGACTGAATAGGCGGCTGATGGTTTCAACCGCTAAACCTAAATAGCTAGCAATGTCTTTTCGCGACATAGGTAGGCGAAAACGGTTGCAGGCCAAGTTGCGACGTTTAAAGCGCGCCGATACATCTAAAAGGAATGCGGCCAACTGCTCTTCAGCGGTGTTTTGACAATGTTGCAATAAAAAGCGCTGCTGCTGAACAAGTGCGGCACTTTGCAAAGAAAAGAACTGCCGGCGCTGACCTTCATTGTCAGCCAACTGTGCGTCAAGTTCTGAGAACGGTAGCTCACAAAGTGCTGCTGTGTCCAATGCGATCAAAGAACTGTGGTGACGCTCTTCCACTAAGCCATCAAAACCAACGATGTCACCAGGTAAATAAAACCCTACAACTTGCTCGATACCGGAACTCGATACATTGTAGGCTTTTAAGGCCCCTGCCCTCACCACATACAAAGATTTAAACCCATCGCCTTGACGGAATACATGTCGACCTTTAGCGATGGGCTTACCTTGACGCACAAGCTGTAAAAATTCAGGCTCGCGACCGCTGCTCGTTTCTGCGAGGGAAGAATCGAGACAGAGCGAGGAAAGCGCACAGCCCTGACAGGCCAAGCCAGTGCTTGCCCTACTGGGCTGACGGGCATTATAGTGAATGATATCGGCACTGCGGCGCGTTGAAGTAGGGCTCGAAGAAACAGTAGAGTTGGTCATAATTCAGCACTCAGATGGGTGGTTTACACAGCGATGAATCAGTGTAAGCTAATCCTCTAAAGCATCGTATTCGCGCTTATACCTAAACTAAACCAAACCTATTGTGGTTTATACTTAGAGCCTTTTTCGACACATCGTTTACTATGCAGCATGCTCGGGCGACCACCCCGTTAAACACCATGAAACAAGTTCACTTATGACCGATACAAACGAACAATTTAGCGCGCTTATGAATGCCGCCGTTGACGGCATTTTGTTGATCAATGACCGAGGGTCCATAGAAGCCGTCAACTCAGCGGTTGAACGTCTATTTGGCTACAGCAAAGATGAATTATTCGGCAAGAATGTCAGTTTGTTAATGCCAGAACCCGACAAATCCCAGCATGACGGCTATCTAAGCAACTACCTAAATTCTGGCGAAGCTAAAATTATTGGTATTGGTCGGGAAGTTAGAGCTCGCTGCAAATCGGGGAAGATATTACCCATTTACTTATCAGTGGGTGACTATCACGACGGAAATCAAGTCAAATTCGTGGGAATTATTCGCGATTTAAGCCAGCAAAAAACACGCGAAGCGAAGTTAGCTGAGGCTGAAAAAGAAATACATCAATTAGTTTCTCATCTGGCACAAGTGTCTCGCGTCAGCGTTATGGGCGAAATGGCGGCAAACATCGCCCATGAGATCAACCAACCACTCAGCGCCATAGCCACCTACGCGCAAAGCGCCCGACGCTTACTGAACGTGGCAACCCCAGATCTTCACACCCTGAAGAAACCCTTAGACAAAATAGCGGAACAGGCCCTACGAGCGGGAGAAATTATTAAAGGTGTTCGCACCTGGGTGAGAGAACAAGACACCGAGCGGCAGCGCTGTGAACTCGACAAGCTCATATTGGCGGTGATCGAAATAGCTCGCTTAAGCAATGAACAAGATGAAATAGATATTCAGCTTGAACTCGAGCCAGGCCTACCAGAGGTGATGGTAGATCCCATTCAACTTCAGCAAGTTCTGTTTAACTTGATTCGCAATGCACTGGATGCCAGTAAGTCTTGCCAGCGGGCAAAAAGCATTGTCATTTCCGCCGAGGCCACTTCTACTGAGCGAGTCACCGTGCGCGTGAATGACCGAGGTGCGGGCATTGATGAAGAGGCTAGAAGTCGAATTTTTGAACCCTTTGTCACCACCAAAGACGCAGGTATGGGTATGGGTTTGTCGATTTGTAAAACGATTATTGAAGCTCACGGTGGCGAATTGTCTTATTGCCCGAGAAGCGAGGGCGGCACAAGCTTCTACTTTACTTTGCCCACAGCGATCTCTACGTCGGCCAACAGCTTATGACTGACATCCCTCAGATTGTCTATGTTGTCGACGACGATGAAGCGGTCCGCGATTCACTGGAGTTACTCTTAAGTACGGTCGGTTTAAACAGCAAGACTTACAGTAGCGCGCTCAACTTTCTCGACGACTACGCGCACATTCATCAAAGTGAACAACACGCCTGCATTCTTCTCGATATTCGAATGCCCGGCATGAGTGGAATTGAGTTACAGCAAACACTCATTGAGCGAGGCAGCAAGTTGCCCATTATTTTCATAACGGGCCACGGCGATATTCCAATGGCGGTAAAAGCCATTCAGAAAGGGGCGATGGATTTTATTGCCAAACCCTTTCACGACCAAGACCTGCTCGACCGGATCCAACAAGCTCTGCGTCTGCACGCTGAACGCTATGAAGCCCTGCGTGACAGCCAACAAACCCAACAACATCTACTGACGCTTACGCCTCGAGAATCACAGGTTTTACAACTCATGCTGGCGGGAAATGCGAATAAAGTCATCGCTGCCGAACTGTCTTTGAGCCAACGAACCATTGAAGTTCATCGCGCCCACGTGATGGAAAAAATGCACGCCCCTTCTCTGGCCCTGTTAGTGCAAAAAATGTCGCGACTAGAGAGCTAAAGTTTGACTAGGATCATGCCGGTTTAGCGCGGTGGAGGTACGATGGTCTATTAGCACCTTTTAGGCAAGCACCAACATGGCCAGTAGACCGTCCATTTTCTTACTCCACTCGGAACCTGCGCTGTTGCAGTCGCTGCAGGCCTTGTTTTATCGCGCAGGCTACAACGCCCGCGCTTACCAAGATCTGCACGCACTAATTCGCTCCATTGCACCTAAAGACATTAAAGATGGCGCCATTGTCGCCAATGCCCAACAACCCGAAATGCAAACCAATGTGTTGGTGGAATTACTATCGGCGGCACAGCCTCGTTTACCCATTATTCTGTTAGCCGCACGCAGCGACATTGCCACTGCGGTGCAAGCCTTAAAATCAGGAGCGAGTCACTTTATTGAAATGCCCGTGGTTGACCGTATTTTATTAGAAGAGGTAGAAAATGCCATTGCCCGACCTGGACACTATGCTTAGAGATCTTTAATAAAGGACGACACTTCTATGCTGCGGCTCGCGCGCAAGCTGCCACCTCCACAGTTGGCCACACTCACCAAACGATAATAGCTAGTAGTATTGTCGGGGTCATTTGACGCTGCGCAACTGAGGGTGGCGGTACAATTGGCTAGGCCGGGAGCGGTAAAACTAATTTCAGGTTCGGCGCTTGCATTCAGGGCCGCGCAGCCTGCGTCAGCACTCGCTCTAGTGGGTGCTAGCGCTCCGTAAAACACCGAGCTCATGGCACGCTGGGCACCACTCTCAGCGGCAAAAAAAGCTTGGGTAGAAACGCCTTCTTGAACCGTTGCGATGTTAGTTTGATTGCTGTTGCGCGCGACAGTGGTGCCAAACACGGCCATCACCACCAGAATAAAAATGGCCACGGGCATGAGGAAGCCTTGCTGACGCTTTCTAAAATGCTTAGGGGACATTGCGAATTAACACCTCTTGCTGAAAAGCCGCGGTTTCACCGCCCTCCTCAAAACTTATGTCTATAGTCACTTTGGTATTACGGTCCTCCGTACCCCCCGCCAGTGTCACGTCTATAGCCGATACGTTAATCGCCATCACTTGGCAATTGGCCCCAGCACAATCGTTGACCAAGCCCGGCACGCTGCCCGCGGTAACATCCAAATTCTGATAGAAACGCAGCTCGCGACCCACTACGCAAAATGCTTGCGGATTGTTCAGTAAATAAAAGCGAGCATTAATGGAATTACGCAGCCAAATTTTCACCGCCGTTAAAGTCACTAAATTGGCGCTTCGCCCCGCCAGAGCCGCCAGTGAGCCAGCCCCCGCGCCATAGAGTTCAGTGGCGGCTAAAGCGCCAATCGCAACATGGGCGGCGTTACCAAAGTCTTCACCATGATTGGCCACGGCAAAACTTATAGTGCCATCTGCACCATTTGCGAGGTCTGGCAAACTTGATAGATAATTCCCTCCGCCTGAAACGGGCAAAAACTCAAGGCATTGTTCGGCATTCGTTTCGCGAACGCTGTGTGGTAGGGCACCTCGTATCTGGCGTGTGATGCGCTCCAAGGCTTGGCGGCTGGTATTGATCAGTTTGGAGCGGGTTTGAATTTGATTGTAAGAGTTGAGCGAACTAATAATGAAGTTGCTGCCTATGGTGGCAACAACTGACAAAACAATAATGACCGTAATCATTTCAACTAAGGTAAAGCCGCGAACGTTCGCACGACAGGAGTTCATCAGAAATTTGCCCGGTAAGTACTGAGCGTAGCCGACTCACCTGAAGCCGACGTGGCATTAACGGTAATCAGCTTCGCGGCGGCGAGCGCTAAACCCAAATCGTCTCCAGCTAATGTAACCGACACTGTGACAGTGTAACCCGGCACCGGCGTGGCGGTATAGCCGTTGAAATCGTCTACATCGTCAAGGGTGGACGCAGAGGTTAAGGTTTCGCCGTCCAAGCCCACACCCGCACACGTTGCGATGCAGGCTGGCGAACCGCCCGTTGGCGTGTTTTCATCGTATTTCCGCGACTGCACTTCGTCCAGTTGTGATTGCGCCAATTCAAGCAAACGCACCTGCACAATAGGGTCAACACTCCTAACAAGAGCTTGATTCATCACCACAACCAAAGCGCCCAGAGACAAACTGACTACTACGATGAAGACCAGTAATTCAATCAGGGTAAAACCCTGAGCGCGCTTAGTAGGCATAGCCACTTCCATTCAAAATTACATCAATGGTGGTGCCTCCACCGCTTAAGGTAAATGTGGTGGCGTTGGTACGGCCGAGTTTGTCGTAATTAAGAGTATAAGGAAATGCCACAGGAGACGTGAGTACAACGTTATTGGCAAAGTTGAAGGGATAGCTTTGATTGATGTCCGCATTTTCGAGCTGGACACGAAAGGTACTGCTGTTAGTGGCAACAAAGGTTACCTGACTGCCTGCGCCGTCTCTAGCCATAGCCACTTGCTGGGCATGAAACAAAGCCGCGATTAGATTATCGCGGCTTGTTTGCAGTTCACTCCAGCTGACGCTGCTTGAACGGGAACTGGTGTAGACGGCAATGATGGAGACTACCGTTATGACCGTTATGAGTTCCAATAAAGTGAAGCCTTTGGATTGGCCTCTTGGTCTTTTCATTGATCTAAACGATCAAGAATGCTTAAGGCACCGTTACTGCAGCCGTACCAATAATGTTGAAATTGGTTGTAGTGCTGTTTAACACCAATCCACAAGTGTCACTAGCGCCAACAGCCAAACCTGAAGCGGTTCCTGTTACGGTGTACTCAGAACCAATTGGCGAGGCCATCAATGAATCTAAAGTAGCCTTAACGCAGCCTACAATCGCCACGGAAGTACCGCTTTGGAGGTTAGCACCAAGCGCAACCGAATGTGCATAGTTCAAGCTGCTCGCACTTTCATAACCCGCTGCAACACCCGAGCGGGCCGCCGCTTCTGCTGCTGTAGACAAATCCAAAAACTTAGGCACAGCCGTAGCCGCCAAAATACCTAATATAACGATTACCGCAATAAGCTCGATGAGAGTGAAACCCGATTGTTGTTTTTTCATGATGTACAGTCTCCATAGACTTATGACTTTTCAATAAGCCAGATTTGTTATTAGTTAACCTTTGCCCCGCAGGCCCCGTCAATATTGGTGGGTTCTGCGTCTACCCAAATTCCGTTTTTATGTTCGGTACCCAGTTCCTTGCTCAATGTATACCTATTGATGCCTCCCAATATAGCCCCTCTCTCGCGAATTTCCAAATATTCATGTGAATCAATGTGATAGCGTGCATACTTTAGGCCATTTATTAAGCTTAAAACCTTAGTTTTAGCCTCGTGGGCGCGATAATATCACCTGGCCGCGGTGAGCAAAGTAATCAAAGTAAACCCCCTGCAAGCTGGAAGATATAAGCTCAAACCGGCATACCCCAGTTTTTAAGGCCGAAATTCGGTAGCGAAACCCTTTGCTATTGTCGTCCCCTGCCAATACATAGGGTGCAGGGTTTTGTAGTAGGCTCATCCACAAGGCCGCGCACTGCTGCTGGTCTTGCGTGCCTTCATAAGCTGATGCGGGCGCTTTTATACCACCCGAGACAACACCTACAGGCCAACCATTTTTGCTGATTGCCAGCAGAACACCATCATTCTCTAATTGGCTAGCAGGGCCACGCGCTTCCGTATGCAATAACCATTGGCCATGCACCCCCATCACCGCTGTTGTGAAATGATGCGCTAAGGCCTCCATACCCACACGCTGGGAGTTTTCTGCAACATCGTTGTAATAGCGGATGCTCCAGGCCGCCAACAAACCAATTAGCGTGATCACTAAAATAAGCTCTAACAAACTAAAACCTTGTTGTTGGGCTCTCGACATTCTCACCCCGTCTGCAAGCTGTACATATTCCACATAGGCAGGAAAATACCCAGGGCGAGAATCAGTACAAAGCTGGCCATAATCACGATCATTATCGGCTCAATGCGGTCGCTCAATGTTTTTAGGTCGTAATCAACTTCCCGCTCATAAAATTCGGCCACTTCTTTCAGTAAGGTGTCCACTTGGCCACTTTCTTCACCGACACCTATCATTTGTAATACCAGCGGGGTAAACATGCCACTCTGATTATGAGTTGAGAGTAAACTTTCGCCGCGTTCGATACCTTCGCGAATGCCCAAAATTTTGTCACCCAACCATGGGTTATCGATGACGCGAGAGCAGAGTTGCAAAGATTGTATGAGTGGCACGCCAGAACTCAGCATTAGCCCAAAAGATCTGGCATAGCGAGCCATAGAAGCGCGTTCAATAATATCGCCCACAATGGGTAAACGTAGTAATATTCGGCCCCATTGACGACTGCCAGCTTCGGTTTTGACGTGGCGCTTAAACAGAAACCACGCCACGCCCGTCAAGCCCAGCATGATGTGCCAGTAATTCACAAAAAACGCCGATGTACCCAATAAAATGATTGTTGGCAATGGCAGCTCAGCTCCAAATTTTGCAAACATATCGGCAAAGTTTGGAATCACAAAAATATTAATCACCACCATGGCAATGACCAAAGCGCCCAAAACAAAACTCGGGTAGCGAGTAGCCGACTTAATCCGTTTAGCCGTATCTAAATCGCGCTCAAGATATGAACTCAGCTGATTAAACGCCTCATCGAGCTTGCCGCTGTTTTCGCCCACGTTAACCAAACTGACAAACAGCTTATCAAACACATCAGGGTGCTGAGCCATGGAAGCAGACAGCTCAACGCCCTTTTCCAATTGATCGGCCACATTATGAAGCACGGTTTGAAAACGAGGGTGACGAAGTGAGTTAGCCAAGCCTCTCACTCCTTGAATTAAAGGTACCCCCGCCCGATTCACGGTATACATCTGCCGGCAAAAAATAATTAAATCGACAATTGTGACCGGTTTATCTGAGCGCATAGATTGCCAGCGCAGAGCCAAGCCCGCCTGTACTTTCGCCTCTTCAATGCGGATAGGAATAAGCCCTCGCGCACTTAACTGCCCCGCAACCGCATCGACCGAAACACCCTCAAGTGTGCCAAGCACTTCTTGGCCTTGAGAGTTGCGCCCCTTGAAGGTGTACTGAGTCACAGCACTTTACTCCTCATCGAGAGACACCACTTCATCTTCAACTTGCGCCGACACTCGCATCACTTCATCTAAGGTTGTCACTCCTTGAATAGCGTATTCCAGCGCACTTAAGTTTAAGGGGTGAAAGTTAGGATTGTTGTGACATGCCTTAGAAAAACCACCAATGCTATTTTCACGCAGAGCATCCGCCATTGGTCGATTGATTTCCAGCATTTCAAAAACCCCGATGCGGCCGCGATAGCCTGTACTAAAACAGTGCGGGCAGCCAGCTCCACGGCGAAATTGAGTTTGAGAAAAATCTCGCCCGCGGGCGATCACCGCAAGCAGTTGACGCTCATTCGCATTCGGTTCGTGATCCACACCGCAACTGCTACAAATTCGCCGCACCAAACGCTGGGCAACAATGGCTTTCAATGCGGTTGCCACAAGGAACCCATCTACACCCATATCAATTAAACGCAGAGCGGAGGTCACCGCGTCGTTGGTGTGTAAGGTGGAGAGCACCAAGTGCCCGGTCATGGCTGAGCGAAGTGCAATTTCAGCCGACTCGCCGTCGCGAATCTCGCCGACTAGCAATATATCTGGATCTTGGCGCAAAGCCGCGCGCAGTACTACACCAAAGTCTAAACCAATTTTTTCATGAACTTGCACTTGGCTCACGCGGGGCAAGCGGTATTCTACCGGGTCTTCCACGGTGATGATTTTCTTTTCGGGCTCATTGAGTTCATTCAAGGCGCCATACAAAGTAGTGGTTTTACCGCTACCCGTTGGCCCTGTCACTAATACGAGGCCGTGTGGGCGACGAATAATTTGCCGGAAACGCTCCGCTAACTCTGGCGGCATGCCGACAGTTTCCAGAGGCATAATGCCGTCGGTATGATCCAGTAGACGCATCACCACCGATTCGCCAAACTGCACGGGCATGGTCGAGATACGCACATCAATATTTCGCGATTTTACCTTGAGGTTGAAACGCCCATCTTGAGGCATACGCTTTTCAGAAATATCCAAGCCCGACATCAATTTCAAACGCACCACCAAAGCCGCGGCAATACGTTTTTCATTCATCACTTGCTCGGTGAGCATGCCGTCAATTCGACGTCGAATGCGCAACACTGTTTCGTCGGGCTCGATGTGAATATCCGACGCTTTGGCGTTGATGGCCTCTTCAAATATTTTTTGTAGCAACTTCACTACCGGCGCGTCTGAATCGGTGGCATCAGTGATGATGTCTGCCAGATCAATAGCGCCATTGTCGACGAGGTCGTCTTCAAGCTCCCCTGCCAGGGAGGCAATTTCGTCTTCGTGACTGTAGGCGATATCAAGAATGTCTAAGAGTTGAGATTCACGAACTACTGCGGGCATCAGGGGCTTGCTCACAAGCGCCTGCAACTCATCCAAACCAAAAATATCTGTAGGGTCAGCCATACCCAAAAGCAAACCGTCGTCGTCTTCACGTAAAAGCATCACGCGGTAGCGTCGTGCAGTAGTCTCAGCTAAAACGGCCACTAAATCTCGATCGAAGCGAAAATGTTCAAGATCAACAAAGGGTATTTCGAGCTGCTCCGAGAGCAGGCTTAACAAAGCATTTTCGTCCACATAACCAAGATCAACCAATGACGCACCCAGCTTTCGGCCAGTCATCTTTTGCTCTTGCAGGGCGTGCTGTAATTGGGCTTCACTGATCATTTGCTGACTAACCAGCAAATCGCCTAGGCGAATTCGTTTTGGGGCCGCTGCCTGTGTCATGGCTGTGTTTTGCTTCCTGTGGTGATTGCACGCTTAGATAAGGCGCTTATGCGCGTGGTAATATAACGGCGGATGTCGGTATTTTTTTGTCCGGGTTCAGCCGCTTTAAACGCCTGTAAGGCTGCACCGGCGTCTTCCATCGCATCCGATGCAACGGCCAGACCCAACCAATATGCAGAATTAGTTTGATCTTGCTGTAATAGTGTTTTGTAGGTTTGAGCAGATTCTTGATAACGTTCCAGCTTATGCAAAACCCCTGCTTTCAGCGCCAGAAAGCTTGTATCGACTTGCGTGTTTGCCTGCTGCGAATCAATCGCTCGCCCCGCGCCCTGTAAATCGTCTTGAGCTAAAAACCAGTAAGCTGTCATTTTACTCAGCTCTAAAGATGGTAAATCACTGCTTTGTGCTAACAAGCGCTTTGCATCCGCGTAAGCATTTACTTGTAGCAGCAAATCAAACAAAGCTCTAATACTGTGCAATGCCTTAGGGTTGTCACTAACAAAGGCCTGTAACTGTAAGCGTGCGGAAGACGAACGACCTTGAGCGACAAGAGCCCGAGCTTCGCGGGCCACTTGTCGATCTAATGATTCCGTACTGCGCACCACACTCACAGCCTTTGGTGCTGCCACTTGTCCTTCAACGCCCGATACAGGTTTTGCAGCCACTGCTCCGGCCTGAAGAATATCCTGAGTTTTAAGGGGCACTTCGTTTTTCTCTTGCCCATCACTTAGGGCATAGCCGTAACGATTAATGTTGGGCCAAAAATTTACCACTGCAGGATGAAACGGAACCACCGCACTGGCACGCCTAAGCAACACTCCAGCGCGTGTAGTATTGCCTTCCAATGCGTACTCCTGTGCCAATTCAACATAGCGCTCGGCAATCACATTCAAGCCTGTTTTTGCCTCTTCATTTTGCGCATCTATAACAAGTACCTTGTTGTAATGATCAAAGGCGTTGTCTGCTAAGGGAGATGTTAATCGATCTAGGTTTAGGGCTCGCCTCGCATTGCGCAGCAACTCCGCGATATGCAGGGCTTGTGCCTGTGCTTGCGCCACTTCCAGCGATTGTAGCGATCGAGCATTAGATATCTGCCCACTTTGCGCTTGAAGAGACTCGCCTCTAAGCGGTTTCGAGTCTGGCAGTGCATCGAGCTCTTCTGCTGCGGTTTGAGGCTGTTCGTTCAAGACCCCAATGGCGTCTTGGTAATAGTCGGTTTTTGCCGCGTTCAACAGAGATTTCAATAGTCGCGCGCTGTCTTCTTCTGACGGCGACTCCTGTTCAAGCTCCGATTCAAGGGAGGCTATCACCTGCGGTGTACTGACCACATCGACAACGGATTCCTTTGACTCCAATGAAAAGAAAACGGCACCACCAACTACCAGAAAGGCCACCAGACCGGGTAAAAAACTTGCAAACTGAAATGTCCCTTCACGCTTAGGCTCGAGACTGACATCATCACTGAGTAAGCGTTTGACCGGACTTCGCGGCACCGGCTGCTTATCCAAGTCACGCAACATATCATTGACCAGACTCACTACCATACCCCCATAAAACGCGGGATACCCACGAGCACCAATGCTGACAATGCTCCTAGAATAGGCCACCACAACTTGTCAGTTCGCACTAAAAATTTTCCACCGAACTTACTCTCACCAGTATCTTCAATAGCGTAAGCCACATGCTTCCGGCCAATCCGCGACTCACCTCGGCCGTAGGCCGAAAGGAGGGCTTTGTGGGCAATCACATTCATTAAACGAGGAATACCACCAGAAGCTTTATACAGTAGACGCACCGCTAAGCGGCTAAATAACTCTTCCCCTTCATAGCCCGCCGAGGCCAAACGGAAATTCAGATAGTCGCGAGTGTCCTTGAGATTGAAACCTTTCAGCGTCTCAGAAAATACTATTCGCTGCTTCAACTGCCTTAAATCTGGTCTGGCCAGCAGTACGTCCAATTCTGGCTGCCCCAGTAAAACAACCTGTAACAGTTTGCGTTTTTCCGTTTCAAGATTCGTGAGTAAACGCAGGGCCTCGATACTTTCTCTCGGCATGGCCTGAGCTTCGTCCACCACCAACACCACCTGACGGTGTTCACCCGCCAAGGTCAACAAGCGCTTATAAATATCGTCCAGAAGCTGGTAACTCGGCACCGCTTTATCGAATGACACACCAATTTCACCAGCCAAAAACCATTTCAGCTCATCCGGTGTAAGATAGGGGTTAGGGATATATGCCGTGATAAACTCATCGCCAAGAGACTTTAGTAACTTTCGACAGAGCAGTGTTTTACCGGTGCCAACTTCGCCACTGACTTTGACGAAGCCCTCACTGTGCCTAAGCGCCAACAACATGGTATTGAGCGCGTCGCGGTGGCTGCGCTTATTGAAAAAAAACTGCGTATCAGGTGTCAGCGAAAATGGGCGTTCACTTAAACCAAAATGTTCCTGATACATTCGCTAATAACTCCTGTTTCGCCGCTGAGCTTACTAGTGAAAATTCTGTTCGTAATGTTTTCCAAGGCGCTTGATTGTGCGCTGTGAATCAGAGACCGCATTTTTCCAGGTGCCTTCACCCACTACTATTGGGCGCAACAAAATGACCAATTCGGTTTTGGAACTGACTCGCTGCTTCTGCTTGAAAAAAGTATTCAACAAAGGCACATCACCAATGCCCACATGCTTGCCATCTTGTTCTACTGTAGAATCTTGCATCAAGCCACCCAACACCACCACTTCTCCGCTGCGGGCACGCACGATACTGTCTGACTCACGAATGTCGCGTAGAGCTAAAGGCAGCGAAAACTTCTGATCGCCTACGGTAAGATTTTTTAGTTGATCTTGAACTTCACTAATTACTGGATGGATGTGCAAGATAACTTCGCCGTTCTCAGCAATTTGTGGGGTTACGTCCAGAGCAATGCCACTGAAAAAGGACGCTAATTCAATGCTCGGCGTTGATGTGGTGGAGCTTGAATTGGAAGTGGTGTTATTGGAGATTCCTGTGACAAAAAATTCATCTGAACCCACCCGAATTACGGCCTTCTGATTATTAACCGTCGATACTCTGGGGCTAGACAGCACTTGCACATTACCTTGCGTCTCCAGAAGTGACAATAAGTCCGTAATATCGCCCACTTTAATCAGTGAAGAAAATATTTCACCCACGCCCTCAGACGCTTCAGTGATATCGTTAGGAGAGGAGAACAATGATACGTTGTTGCCCAGTAAAAGCTGACCATTAATCGCCCCCCAATCAATACCGGTTTGATAACCTGCACTCAAACGCACTTCCAGTATTTTTGCTTCTAGAATTACTTGACGCTTCACACTGAGCTCAGCTCGCTCGAGGAATTCTCGCACCGAGTTTAATTCCTGGGGCAGGGCCTTCACTACCACCATACCCGCCTGAGGGGTAACTACTACTAAGCGCTCGTCTCGCTCGCCGCCAATAATTGCGGATACGGTAACTTTCAGATCGCTCCAGAAATCCGTTTTGTTTAGGGTTTCTACACGAGAGCCGGCCGACGCCGAACCTGCGGACTCTATATCCTCAAAAATACCGAGCAAACTGCCGCTACCATTGGAACTGCTATTACTGTTGTTATTGTTACCGCCATTATTACTATTACCACTAGAGGAGTTGATGTCGCCCACTTTAACTCTTGTATCCGACACACCCACCCGCTGCACGTCTAAATAGTTAACGTGGAAAATTTCGGTCCGCAGCTCGCTGGGGTAAATCGTATAAATGCCATTTTGTAATTTGAACTCGTATCCGTAGATGTCTCTAGTCACGTTCATCACATCAACAATACTAACGCTGTTAAGTTCTAAGGAGATTTCACCTTTCACATCAGGGTGCACAACCACGTTTACGCCAGTGCCCTCCACCAAACCTAAAAAGAACACTCGGGCAGGCACGTCGCGCACGGCCAGATCAAAACGCTCTTGTTGATTTTCGCCTTCAGGCAGTATTTGCCCCGAATCCGGAATCAGCGCCGCTGACACGGCATCGGGCACAGAACTCGGTTCTGCCTGCTCTTGGACAATATCATTCATCGCAGTTTCCATCGGCATGACCGCTGGTCGCTGCTGAGCGCAACTGCTGACAAAAACTGTCAACACGCTCAGTAGAATGATTCGTTTGAGCTTAATTACTAGCATACGAGCCTTTTCCTTTAATGATTCACTGAAGTTTTTTGCACAAGTAAATCGTGCTGCAAACGAATGCGCCAGCGTTTGCCCGCTTTTTCAAGCACAACCTCATGAGGTAAAATGCGCTCGAGTATCACCCCACCCGAGCCTTTGATAGTGTCTTGTTCGACAAGCCCTTGGCCATTAATCACGGCAATTTTCCGCTGCGGGCTCATTAATACTGAATTAAGTACCAGCTTCATTTCAGCTGCTTCTTTGGCCGCGGAATAGCTTAGAGGTTTAGTAGGATCTTGCAGTGCCGGTTCAGCCCTTACAAAAGTCGTAAAACCTATGAGCAGCAATAGACCCAGCTGCGACAATTGTTTAAACACCCAGTAAACCCTCCTCTGCACTCAAGGTATAAACTCGAATTTCTATCTCAGCCTGAGGGTAAGTCGACACAGAATAGCTCATGCGGTCCCAGTAGAAGCGCCAAGTTAAATTTTCCAATCGACGTACATATTCGAGCACCTGAAAATAACCGCCTTTGATTTTAAGGCTGGTGCTGTGCTTGTACACGCCAACCGACTCCTTCTCTGAGGGTTCAGCTTGAGCATTGTCGGAAGGTGTAGCACTGGCGCCCTCTGCGGGGCCCACATCCAAAGGAAGCGGCTCCACAGCCAAAGTTTGCACACTCACCAAATGGAGGTCTGAGGACTCAGCTAATACATCTTGCAGTAACATCGGTAGATCGGCGGCCGCCACCAAACCTTGAGATAAGGAACTTAAGCGCTCATCCAGAACCGCCAACTCTTGCTTCAGCGACGCCTGTTTAAGATGCTCAGGGCTACTGGCACCGCCGTCGGCGATGGATTTGAAAAGTGTGAACTCGTCCTGCTTTGCCTTAACTTGCCCAAGTTGAGTCGCCAACTGATTTTGCAGCAGCGTCGCATTTTTCGCCTGTGGCGCGAACAATAGCGCGTCCCAAAGTACATAGAGCAAGGTCAATATAGAAAACAATACTAAAGCTCGTTCGCGCAAGCTCAAAGCATCAACCATACCTGAGAGTTGTTCCCATTGTGCGTTCAAGATTCATCCCTCACGGGCCGCTTGAGTTCGAATTTCATCTGCCCGCGCTTTGCACCTTCCTCATCAATGTTCATGACGCCAAATCGGGACTTGGTAAATGCGGGTTCAGTGCGAAGGCTTTGCAGATAACGCGGCAACTGGTCGGCCTGAGTTAAGGAACCGCTCATTTCTAGGTATCGCCCCCCGTGCAGCAGGCTAAATGACTGTAATGCTAGGGTGTCCAACTTTTGCCGAGCTAGGCCTTCAAGCTGAGCTGAAAAACCGCCAGCATTACCTAAATTTTGAGTGGCCAGTAAACGCTGTAAACCGCGCCTGTGCTCAATGTCTTTAGTCAATCGAATATTCTCCCGCTCTAGCGAGGCGGTATCGTGCTTGGGCAGTGATGCTCGCAATACCCCGAGATTGGAATTAATTGTGGAGAGCTCAGCGCTTTGAAGGGCTAATTGAGCCTTATAGTCAGAATTTTTATACGCGCCCCAAACCGAGATTAGGGTGAACAGCACTATGGTTAACAGAGTGACTAGCGCGATTTGCCCACTGAGTAGTGGCTCGTTCTTAGGCCGAAATTCAGGCAAGTAAAGGTTGACTGTCTGCATCAGGCAGCACCCTCCGTGCGAAGTGCCACACCCACGGCCGATAGGCACATAGACAGTATATGTTCTTCAACTGGCTGAGAAATTGCTAGTTTCTCCGCCGCAGGCAGCACCTGAAGGTTGGCCGTCAAGTTACTGCGAATACCCGTGCTAATTTTGTCATCGGTGATATTGTCACCACAGAAATAGATGGTTTTCGGCGGTATTTGTCGCATCTGCCGCTCGTAATAATCAAGCGAACGCTGCAGTTCCAAAGTTAAAGCTTCTTCAGGCAGATCGTCTAATAAACCAGCGTTGTAGGCCAATTTAAACTGTCGTGACAGATACAGGTTACCTGATTTGTAAACGTGCAGACTACCAATACCTTGGCGAAGCTTAACCAGAGCCGAGCTGCGATTCAGTTCTTCTTCATCCAAACCCGAGGCGAGCAGGTTTTGCAAGCTAAGCTCGCTAATATCAATGGCATTGAGAGTTAATTTGGCCTGCTCTACAAACTCTATAAGCGAGCGTAGGTAATCTTTTCGTACCACCACAGCGTAGGCCATACTGTTGCCGCCACTGCTGCTATCGGCAGGCAGGAGAAAGGCATCTACCGCCGCCTCTTCTAAAGGGAAAGAGATTAAGTCTTTAATACGCCAGCGAATGGCTTCTGCTAGCTCAGAGGGTTCTACTTTGGGGGCATCTACCAGTAACAATTGGTAGGTACCCAAGGGCAGCACTACGTTGCAGGCTGCATGGCGAAGGCCCAGATCATCAATGCGATCGCTCAACATACTTATCTGTAGCTGGCGGTCGCTCTCAGGATCGGAGCTGGCTTCATCAAACGGCAGAAATTCACAGCTTGAAAAATTTGCCTCAGAGGCTGTAGCGCTCGATCGATGGGCAATTGCCACACCTTCAGCGCATATTTCCAGGCCCACTAGGCCCGCTTGCTTGGCTTTTTTGCCAAATAACGTCAACAGGACGACTCCCCTAAACACTTATGTTTTTTATATGTCGTACACCTTCGATGGATTGTAACCAGTTTTTTCAATAACTCTATGAAAAATCGTATAAAATCCTCTTTTTTACTGCCTTTGAGCCGAAAATGTTAAAACTAGTCTTATTTGAACCCGAAATACCGCCCAACACGGGAAACATCATTCGTTTAGCGGCCAATACAGGGTGTGAATTGCACCTAATTAAACCGCTGGGCTTCGTCATGGACGACAAACGTTTACGGCGTGCAGGCCTAGATTATGGCGAGTGGAAAGATGTGAGTGTTCACGAAAACTGGGCCGATTTTTTAAACACAGAAAAACCCCAAACACTCTACGCCATTAGTACCAAAGGGAAAATAAAACATACTGATACACCATTTGCCGATGGCGACTATGTGGTGTTTGGCCCCGAGACCCGAGGTCTGCCAGACGAAGTGATGGCCGAGTTTTCGCAACAGCATATCGTGCGAATTCCTATGCGCGCCAACAGTCGGAGCATGAACCTTTCCAACGCCGCGGCGGTGATTGTTTTTGAAGCCTGGCGACAGTTGGATTTTTGCGATGCCCTCTGACATAGCACTATTTTATGGTAGCTCAACCTGTTACACAGAAATGGCCAGCGAAAAGATCGCGCTGAAAATTTCTCAGTTGCTGGTGCAGGAATCTGCCGTGAAGGTATTCAACATTGCAGAGGGCAACATTCACTCTGCAGAACAGCACGCCTATTTATTATTCGGCATACCTACTTGGGATTACGGCGAACTGCAGGAAGATTGGGAAGATATTTGGGAGGCGTTCGACGAACTGAACCTCGAGGGGAAACCTGTGGCTCTATTCGGTTTGGGAGACCAAGTTGGCTACCCGGAATGGTTTCTGGATGCGATGGGCTACTTGCATACTAAAGTCGTAAACCAAGGTGGCAGACCCTGTGGCTACTGGCCCATCGAGGGCTATGAATTTGAAGCCTCCCAAGCCCTTAGCGCCGACGGGAAAAAATTTGTTGGCCTTGCGCTAGACGAGGAAAACGAGTTCGATCTCAGCGAAGCGCGAATAGATCAATGGTGTCAGCAAATACTGCAAGAGTTTGGGTTGCGTTAAATGCATGATGACGCGAATGAAATCAGGGCCAAACTCGAACAATATCATCAGACCTTTCTCGAGCGCCCGCACCTGCGCGACACGTGGAAAAATAACACCAAAACGCATTTTTCTGTGGGTGAAATTGGTTTCAATTCCGGTCTCAATTTTTTAGCCACTTGGCGACAATGGCAACAGACGGCAGCGAATAATACTCGCTTAGATTATATTTGTGTCGAAGCAAATCCGCCGAATCGATCTGAACTGCGACAGGCGCTAGCACTTTGGCCAGAGCTTAGCCAATACACAAATGAACTATTAGAAAATTACCCTGCCCTTCTACACTCCGGTTTTCACCGGCTGTTGTTTGATGATAGGCAAGTCAGCTTCACGCTAATCGTCAACTCACCCAGCGCAGGTTTAGAACAACTTCAACAGAGCGCGCACCCTCTATTTGCAAACCCCTTGTGCGCTATTGATACTTGGTATTACAAAAGCATCTCTGCCTCAGAAAAAGCGGGTGCAGATTCTGAAGCTTTGCTTATGACCATGGCAAAGCTCAGTCATCCGAACAGTATTTTAATTAGCGACAACGCCGACGCCAGCACTCAAGATCAACTCAGCCTAGCGGGTTTTGAAGTATGCAAACTCGAGACCGCGAGACTGTGCGCAAAACTAAAAGAACTTCCACCCAGAGCCAAACGCGAAGATTTCGTAGAGGGTGCCTACAACGCACCTTTTGCTCCCCCTTGGAATGTTTCGCTAAGGGACAAAGAAGCTCCCTCAGCTCCGAAAACAGTTACCGTTATTGGTGGCGGCATTGCAGGTTGTCACAGCGCACGAGCACTTGCATTGAAAGGCTATGAGGTCACCCTTATAGAGCAAGAACCTGAGTTGGCCAGCCAAGGTTCGGGGAACCCTCAGGGTGTTCTCTACGGCAAACTATCGCCTCGGGAAGAAACTTTGGCCGAGTTTAATATCAGCGCACTGGCCTTCGGGCAGCGAGCGTATAGTGCTTTGTGGTCATCGTCGGAGGCCTTTGGCGAGCAGTGCGGAGTACTGCAACTAGCCCACACAGCCAAAGAACAGAAACTTCATGAGGCTCTGCGTGTTCGCTATGGAGAGGACAGTGAACTGGTGCAATTTTTATCTCCAGCGCAAGCATCTGAAATCGCCGGCATAGACATCCCTCACTCTGGCTTATTCTTTCCAGAAGCGGGCTGGGTTAACCCCAAAGTGCTCTGCCAGCACCTGGCAGAGCACCCCCAAATAACCATCAAGCGCTCCACACAGGTCAGTGAGTTAACGCGAACAGGCAATCAATGGCAGGCACTCGATAAACAAGGTGGGATACTCGCGAGCTCCAGCTCATTGCTGATCGCCACAGCCGGGCATGCTCAGTATTTTTCGCAAACTCAACACCTACCGCTCAAGCCTGTGCGCGGGCAGGTGACTTATCTTGCGGCCAGCGAGGCTAGCCGGAAGTTAAAAACAGCGTTATGCAGCGAGGGTTATATCGCCCCAGCCGACCCCTTATCGAACAGCCACTGCATTGGTGCCACCTTCGATGTGAAGGCGCCTTTTTACCCTGAAGGCACAAATACACAGCAAAGTGACCACCTTGAAAACCTGGATAAAATGGACGGTCCTACCCCAGCCTTAGAGGGCGCTTTAGGCTTGGCGCAACACCGCAGTGAAAGTGAAAAACTGAGCGGCCGAGCGGCCTATCGCTGCACCACACCCGACTACCTTCCAATTGCTGGGCCCGCACCCAAATACGCGAACTTCCTCGAGGACTATCAACTGCTGCGCAAAAACGCTAAATCTTCAATCCCGCGAGCGGGAAACTACTGGCCAGGCCTTTACCTCAACATAGGCCACGGCTCACGCGGTTTAACCTACGCTGCGCTCACCGCAGAACTGCTGGCCGCTCAGATAGATGGCACTACGCCACCTCTGCCTCGCCACCTGATTCAGGCCTTGAGCCCAGCCCGCTTTATTATTCGTGACTTAATACGCAAAAAAATTTAATGTCTATACTCAACAAAGCGATTACTCACTATAAGGATTCGGCATGTTATTAACACCAGGCCAACGCCGCTACGAGCTGCCCGCTGGGGTTGACTCAATTCACAACTATTATGAGCACCTGGTTCTAGAGGAAATTTCTGAAACTAGCGAACGCGCCCACGACGATGTTGACTACCTAGCCGACATCGCCTGTGTCGCACTCAATCATCTACCCCCTCGCTACATCCGACACAACGTCGACATGACATTTTTTATGTCGCGAGAGGACATGAATGAAATACATTCGAAAGTGGTAAAGGCGGTTAAAGACGCCATTGAATATGTAAACAGTCGCGATCCCTCAGAGGCCGCGCCGCCAAGCGAGGCGGGGCAAGACGCAAGCAGCGAGGAGGCCTCTAGCGCAACAGACGCTTAGACCTCAGCCGGTGGCGCTCGCAAAATCTGCGAGCCGGCACCGCAGGCAATAACGGTACGCATGGCAGTTTCAACACTTATGTGGGGCAGCAGCTCCACACAATCTTCAGGCAAGTGATACACCAAGCCAGATGTAGGTATTGGTGCTGTAGGCACAAAGACGGAGTAAGAACCGTCGCTGTGTGTAGCGGTAACAATAGCGGTCATACTGGCGGGCGATTGCGCGCCAAATACCCAAGCCTTACACACCTGCCCATTTAAGAGTGATTCGTCATTCTCTCCGCCCAGAAATTGCGAGACAATTTCGCGGATGGTTTTGTAGCCCGGAGCCAAGCGACCCAAGACCTTGTCCAAGCAGTGATGCAGCCAACGCCCTACCCCCGTTTTAATGAGCAAGCCGATCAGGAAACAGGTGACGAGGATAATCAGCACCACAATGGCATCGGCCACAATTTCTTTAATTTCGGCGTAATGACTCAGCCAATCGGTCATTGGTTGTATGGAATTCGTCACCAAACCAAAGAGCCACTGAAATAAAATTGCCAAAATAACAACGGGTAACACCACTGTCATGCCACCCAGCAGCGTTAATGTAAGAAATGTTTGTAAGCGTTTCATAACAATCCAGTTATAATGATTTCGGATTCAATTAAATCTTGTTTATGGTAAAAATAGCGACTCATTTTAACAGAGCGAATCAGGAACAGGTAACCCCTTGTTAAATTTTTTAAAACCCATTCAGCTTGTTCTCTTTGTTGCCCTATTACTGGCTAGCAGCTTCATTGCAAGCGGCAACAAAGCCTCGAGCTCAATGGTAAAGCCACACAGCCAATATCGTATTATCGAGAAGCGCCCGCACAACTCCAATATTTATACTCAGGGTTTAATCGCTAGCAATAACATGATGATTGAAAGCTCTGGTCGCTATCGGCGTTCGTTTATCACACGCTACCCTCTGGACGGTCAAACACCATCTTTAGAGCACTCTCAAACAGCGGGCACCTGGCCAACACCAAAGCATTTATTTGCTGAGGGCATTACTTTATTCAACGATCAATTTTATTTGCTGAGTTGGCGCAAAGGTATAGCCGGAGTTTACCGAGAAAAAGATCTGCAGTTTGTCCGCCAGTTCAAATATCGCGGTGAAGGTTGGGGGCTTACCCACAATGGTCAATCTCTCATAATGAGTGACGGCAGCAACACTTTGCAATTCAGAGATCCCGCCAACTTTAAACTTATCTCTAGGCTGCCAGTGACACTCAACCAAAGAAAATTAAAGTCCTTAAATGAGCTTGAATACCACCAGGGAAATATTTGGGCGAACGTCTGGCACAAAAACTACATTGTTGCGATAGATCCAAAATCGGGCGTAGTTACACAGCAAGTAGACTTATCAGCTTTAGTCGCAGAGAGCAGTAATGGTCACACTGACAGCGTCCTCAACGGCATAGCAGCCGACCCCGAAGGCCGCGGTTTATGGGTTACAGGGAAGTACTGGCCGTGGCTGTATCTAATTGAAATTCAATCGCCGTGACGCGGTTGCGCCCAGCACGTTTGCAGGCATACATGGCTTCGTCAGCCGAAGCTAATAATTGTTGACCTAGCAAAGCGAGGTCGTGGGTACGCTCCTGGGGCGGACGCCAAGCACACAAACCTACCGACACTCGCAATTCTATCGCCGAGTCTGCCTCGGAGGCTACCGAGCTCGCCCCTTCCTGCAGCTCTAACTCAGAGCGAAGAACCTGCAAATTCTCTACCGCCTCACGAATTCGCTCGGCAATAATACCCGCCTCAGTACTTTCACAATCGGGCAGTACTACCACAAATTCTTCACCGCCATAACGAGCCAAAATGTCAGTGGTGCGCAACTGCAACTGAATTTGCGCCGCCACTAACTTTAGACACAAATCGCCTGCCTGATGCCCCCAAGTGTCGTTAATTTTCTTAAAGAAATCCACATCCACAAACATGCAGGCAAGGGAATTTTTATTGCGCTCTGTTCGCGCCAACTCTCGGGCATAATCTTCATCAAAACTGCGTCGATTCGCAACCTGCGTTAATGGGTCTATTTGACCCTGTCGTTTCAATTGCTCTCGCGCCACGCAGTTTTCAAAACAAACCGCGGCGATATGAGATAAATGAACTAAGAAGTCGGTCGCTTTGTCGCGAGTGAAACGGGTGCTAGATTGGCTGGCGAAGTGCAGGCTGGCAATGAGCTCACCCTGACGCGTAAGAGGTAAAAGCGCGACGCTATTAGCGTTTACCCCGTCCTTTATTAAAACGCTTAGAGGGTCATTAAACGCGTCACTTTTCAGGGCCTTCAGAATGACCTTAGGTTCATTTCCAAACAAAGTGGAAAAATATTCAGGCCCGTGTCGCAATTGAAGGCAATCACCATAACACTCGATATTCAAAAAAGCCAAAAGATCACGAATACTGTAATCGGGATCGTAAATAACTAGATCAACCGTCGCCAACTGAAAATAGTCCACCGCTTCCAACAACAGCTCATTCAAAAACTCCGCCAGCGAGGTACAGCTCAACAAACGCTGCTCATAGTCTTGATAGCGCTGCTGAATCTTCTGATTCTCTTCGGCTCGCGATATCAAGGTTTTTAGCTTGCGCTGTAATTGAGAATTTTCTAGCTGTAAATCCATCTAAAACTTCTTTATAAGCAAGGGCAGGTGATTCTTGCAAACCCTCAACGAATTGCAAGATAAATCTGCTTGCAGGAGATCCCTCTTACGCAGCTTGTCACCGTACACCTCATCCTCAGCGCAATACACCCAATTTCCCTAACCTTAACGCCCAAAATTCCTAATTTACCCGACCAAGGCAACTTGATATAAATCGACTAATCTTATGAAAAACCTACAGGACACTGCCCAATGAGCAACAATCAAGCCGCCGGCCTAAGCCCAGAAGAACTCCAAGCTTGGTGGATGCCCTTCACCGCCAATGCCGCATTCAAAAGCAACCCACGCATGTACACCGGCGCCGAAGGTATGTATCTCACCATGGCCGACGGCCGTAAAATAATCGACACCAATGCCGGTTTATGGTGCTGTAACGCCGGACATGGCCGTAAAGAAATTGCCGACGCCGTGTCAAAGCAACTGCTTGAAATGGACTACGCCAACCCCTTCAGCTACGGGCATCCGCTGGCGTTTCAACTCGCCAACAGACTAGTAGAGCAAATAGCACCCGAGGGCCTAAACCGCGTGTTTTTCACCAACTCAGGTTCAGAAGCTGTCGACACCGCCACCAAAATAGCCCGCCAGTACTGGCGCTTAAAAGGCGAAGCCAGCAAAACCTGCTTTATTGCCCGAGTAAAAGCCTATCACGGAGTCAATTGGGCTGGAGTCAGCCTTTCCGGCCTAACTCCCAACCGCAAAGCCTTTGGCCCAGCCCTAGAAGCCGACTTCTTGCGCCACACCCTACTACCCGAAAATGCCTACAGCCGCGGCCTACCGGACAACGGCGCCGAGCTAGCCGAAGAACTCAATGACATGATCGGCATGCGCGACGCCTCCAACATAGCTGCCGTTATCGTCGAGCCCATGAGTGGGGCCGGGGGCATAATACTTCCCCCAAAAGGCTACCTGCAGCGACTGCGTGAAATTTGCGACCAGCACAACATCCTGCTCATATTTGACGAAGTGATTTCCGCCTATGGACGAGTGGGCGATGCCGCCACCATGGCCGAGAAAATTGGCGTCACCCCCGACCTAATGACCACCGCCAAAGGCCTAACCAACGGCGCCATTCCCATGGGAGCTGTTTACCTGAAGCAAGAAATCTACGACACCTTCGTAAACAGCTCAGACACCCCGTCAATAGCGCCCGAATTCATGCACGGCTACACCTACTCGGCACACCCAGTAGCCTGTGCGGCCGCCATGGCCACCATGGACATCTACCGCGACGACCAACTGTTTGCCCATGCAGGTAAAATGGCCACACCTTGGGAAGAAGCCATTCATACACTTGACCACGGAAGAAACATAAACGACGTTCGCAACTACGGATTACTCGGTGCCATCGACTTTCAGCCCCATGGCAAAGCCGGCCCAAGCAGAGCCGCTCAAATCGCCAACATCTGCCTCGAAAATGGCGTCACCGTTCGCCCAGCCGGAGAAAGCATCGTTATGTCTCCACCCCTGATCATCGAACAAGAACACATCGACACCATCTTCAACGTACTCACCGACGCCATCAACACCGTCGACTAAACCCTCCATAAAAATAGAGCCTCCATTTGCAAACCCAACGCAAATAGAGGCTCTACACCCACCTAAGCCCCGCCGTGCGCCCGCTCCAAACAAGCCAAAAACGTCGCCACCGCTCGCGAAGGCTTAGGTGAATTTCTCGCAATTGACAAAAACTCACAGCGATATTGAAACCTTTCCTGCCCAATAGCTCTTATTAATCCCTGCTCCACCAGCGGCCGAGCATAATGATCCGGCAAATACCCCACATAGCGCCCAGACAGCAACAAATGCGCAATCGCCTCCTGATCATAAGCCGTCACCGCTCGCTCCATAGCCAACTGCCGGCCAATCTCCATATTCGGCGAGTGATAACCCAAGCCCGCATAGCGACATGCCTGAATTTCCCCGGCACCAATCCTCGCATCATCAAGCAAAAACAAAGGATGATCCGCCCCGCAATACAACCACATCTGCTCATGAAACAAACTCTGATAACTCAGACTAGGCGACTCCCTATGTGCCGGAATCACCCCCACCTGAAAGCGCCCCTCCATAACCCCTCGTTCAATCTCATTCAGAGGTTCAACATACACATCCAGCGTCACCTCCGGAGCCGCATCATCGAACAACTGCAAAGCCTTACTAATATGGCATTCCGGATTTGAAACCGTCTTATCAAACAAAGCCAAAGTAATGTGCCCCGTCATGCGTCGATGAACATCGCTCACCTCAGCACGAAACTCATCAAGAGCCCCCATCAAGCGCAGAGTAGACTCATAAATAGCCCGCCCCTCCTCCGTCAGAGCAAAACCGCTGCGCCCTCGTCGGCAGAGAGACACCCCCAGCCGCACCTCCAGATCCTTAACGTGTCGAGAAATAGTAGAGCGCCCAATATTAAGCTCAAGCTCCGCCGCCGAAATCCCTCCTGCTTCAGCCACAACCCGAAACACCCGCAGCAGCCGTATATCAACATCCCCAAGTTGCCCAAGCAGAGCTGGCTTCATAAATCACCCCTAATCAAAAAAAATTGTCTACAGCAAACCCAAAAACACCCACTAACCACCCCACAGACCCAAATATCGGCACAATAATAAGTTTGGCAGCGTCCCGTGCATCGCGGCCATTCAGAACGCGTTTACGTCTTGCCCCTCTGACCAAGGTTATTTAGCGAGGACTGTTTGAGTCCGGCACGGGCGAGTTCCGCAGCGGCTTGGTCAGAGGGGCAAGGCGTGCGTTCGGCCGCGATGCACGGGGCGCTGCCAAACTGGCGGCGGGCGCACCGCCCTCAACCAAGCTAGTCGCAAGAGCAAGCCCTCCATCAAACTGACCTCGAGCTCATCACCTACCTCTAAAACTCGCCACAACTACCCTTACCTAATGTTTCATAAACCCCACACCAAACATGCATAAACAACAATTTATACAACCAAAGAAAAAGAGTAAAGTCCCTCACATAAACCAACAACCCAAGCTTTACCCCCGAGGGACACCCCAATGACCGCCAACGACAAATTTGCCGGAATTACCCAAGCCCAGATGGACGCCCACTGGATGGCCTTCACCGGCAACCGCCAATTTAAACAAGACCCGCGCATCATCACCGCCGCCAAAGGCGCCTACTTCACCTCCGCCGATGGCCGCCAGATATTCGACGGCCTCTCAGGCCTGTGGACCTGTGGTGCAGGGCATAGCCGCGACGAAATCACCGAAGCCGTCAGCCAGCAAATGAAAACCCTCGACTATGCACCCGCCTTCCAGTTCAGCCACCCCAAAGCCTTCGAGCTCGCCGAGCGCATCACCCAATTTATGCCCGCCGGCCTCAATCGCGTGTTTTACACCAACTCAGGTTCAGAATCTGCCGAAACCTCACTAAAAATAGCCCGTGCCTACTGGCGCAAAAAAGGCATGCCCAGTAAAACCAAGCTCATTGGCCGCGCCAAGGGTTACCACGGCGTGAACTGGGGTGGTATCAGCGTGGGCGGCATTGGCCCCAACCGCGCCCTATTTGGCGAAGCTGTCGCCGCCGACCACCTGCCCCACACAGTGCTGCCCGAAAACAAATTTATCAAAGGCATGCCCGAGACCGGCGCTCACAAAGCGGAAGACATGCTAGAGCTTATTGCCCTGCATGACGCCTCTAACATTGCCGCCGTTATAGTTGAGCCCCTTGCAGGCTCCGCTGGCGTATTACCGCCACCCGTTGGCTACCTAAAGCGCCTAAAAGAAATTTGCGAGCAGCACGATATACTGCTGATTTTTGACGAAGTGATTACCGGATTTGGCCGCATGGGGTCAAACACCGGAGCCGAAGAATTTGGCGTTGTGCCCGACATGATTAACGTCGCCAAGCAGCTCACCAACGGTACAATTCCCATGGGTGCCGTCATCGCCAAGCAAGAAATATATGATGTGTTCATGGAAAATGGCGGCCCCGAATACGCCGTAGAATTACCTCATGGCTACACCTACTCAGCTCACCCTGTTGCCTGTGCTGCGGCCCTTGCCTCGCTCGACATATTAGAAAACGACAAACTTGTTCCCCGCGTAAAAAGTCTAGCGCCAGTTTTAGAAGAGTCTATTCACCAGCTCAAAGGCTTGCCCTATATAACAGACATTCGCAATTACGGCTTAGCCGCCGCTCTCACCATAGACGCCGCACCGGGTGAGCCATTGCTTCGCCCTTACCAGATAGCCATGAAAATGTGGGAAAAAGGTTTCTACATTCGCTATGGCGGCGACACCATTCAACTTGGCCTGCCGTTCATTGCAGAGCCCGAGCAAATTGACACTCTTGTCAGCGCATTGGGCGACACCATAAAAGCCCTCTAAAACCACACAAATAGCTCTACTCGCCGAGGCAAATCGCCTCGGTTGAGAAGCCCTTTACCTAAAATTCAACTAAGCCTAGGAATACCCCACAATGAAAACCATTGGACACCTTATCGACGGCCAAACCCAAAACAACGAAAGTCGCGCCCAAGATGTATTCAACCCAGCCACAGGAGAAGTGAGCAAACGTGTTGCTCTCGCCTCAAAAACAACCGTTGAAGAGGCTATAACAAAAGCTCAAGCTGCCTTCCCCGCTTGGCGTAACACCCCTCCTGCGAAACGCGCGCAAGTGATGTTTAAACTGAAAACCTTGCTTGAGGAAAACGCCGATAAGATTTGTGCCCTTATCACTGAAGAACACGGAAAAGTATTAGACGATGCCAAAGGCGAACTGCAACGCGGTATAGAAAACGTAGAATACGCCTGCAGCGCGCCAGAGTTACTCAAAGGTGAGCACAGTAAGAACGCTGGCCCAGGCATAGACTCTTGGAGCGAATTCCAGCCACTCGGCGTTGTCACCGGCATTACCCCTTTCAACTTTCCTGCCATGGTGCCTTTATGGATGTGGCCAGCGGCTATCGTATGCGGCAACACCTTCATTTTAAAACCCTCTGAGCGCACCCCGAGTTCAACTCTGTTTATTTGCGAATTAGCGCAACAAGCGGGCCTGCCCGCCGGAGTATTAAACCTTGTCAACGGCGACAAAGAAGCAGTAGACACCTTACTCAACGACGAGCGTGTAATGGCTGTCAGCTTCGTGGGCTCCACACCCATTGCCGAATACATCTACAACACGGCCAATAGCAATGGCAAACGTTGCCAAGCGCTTGGCGGCGCCAAAAACCACGCCATAGTTATGCCTGATGCAGACATGGATAATACTGTAAATGCGCTCATGGGTGCCGCCTATGGCTCTTGTGGCGAGCGCTGTATGGCCATTTCAGTCGCTGTTGCGGTTGGCAATGAAGCCGCCGATAATCTGGTTGAAAAACTACAGGGTCGTATGAGCGAGATGAATGTTGGGCCCGGCACAGACAATCAAAATGACATGGGGCCGCTCATTACAGCCCAACATTTTGAAAAAGTGAAAACTTACATCGATATAGGTTTGGAAGAAGGTGCAAGTTTAGTGATGGACGGTAGAAACCTCCGCGTAGACGGTCACGAAAACGGCTACTTTATGGGAGCGTGTTTGTTCGATAAGGTCACTGCCGACATGAGAATTTATCAAGAAGAAATATTTGGCCCTGTGCTGTGTGTCGTGCGCGTCGACAGCATGCAAGAAGCCATGGACCTCATTGACGCACACGAATATGGCAACGGCACCTGCATATTCACGAGAGACGGCGAAGCCGCTCGCTACTTTAGTGACAACATCAAAGTAGGCATGGTAGGCATTAACGTGCCGTTACCGGTGCCAGTGGCCTACCACAGCTTTGGCGGCTGGAAACGTTCCTTATTTGGAGACCTACATGCCTATGGCCCAGACGCCATCCGCTTTTACACCAAACGAAAAACAGTCACGCAACGCTGGCCCTCGGCGGGAGTAAGAGAAGGCGCTCAATTTACCTTTCCAAGTAACTAAAGAATCTTTAGAAAAAATCTCAGCGAGGAGCTTACGCCAGATCAAACTGACTGGCGTCAGCTTATTTGTTCGACAGAACCCCTCCTTCATTGGCAGGCTCAAGTACGGGAATTTCCGGTCGCGCGTTCACCATACAAATTTCTGGTAAACAAACCGTAAACTCACTTCCTCGCCCTACAACGCTGCTCACTGAAATCACCCCGTCGTGCAGTTCAACCAAACGCTTTGTAATAGGCAGGCCCAAGCCAAGCATTTTCACATCGCTTTGTTTGTGCAAAGACTTATCAAAATAGGGATCAAACAATTGCCCTTGCTCTTCCTCAGAAATACCCACACCTGTGTCCTTGACTGACACCGAAATCTGATTCCCCCCATTCGGCCCAAGCCCCGTAATACCGGAAATTTCCACCTGGCCTTCTTCAGTATATTTCAATGCATTACTAATCAAGTTGACAAAAACTTGTTTGATTTTTGACTCATCAGCATAAATCTCACAATCTTTCGTCAGGGTATTTTCCAGAACCAAGTTATTGGACAAGGCGAGCGGCTGAAACTCATCGACTAAACTATTCAATAACAGGGGCAAATTAATTGGCGAGCGAATTAACGACTCCTGTCCCGCCTCAATTTTTGCCAAACTTAGCAAGCCATTGATCATTGCTAATAGATTTTTGCCATTGTCGTGAATACTGCGCAAGGCATCATACTCTCTGTCCCCCTCTAAATTTTCACCCCCTGCGCTGTTTATTCGGCGGCGAATTAATCGCTCCGAAAAGCCAATCACGGAGTTTAGAGGGGTTCGCAATTCATGGCTCATGCTTGCGAAAAATTCAGATTTTGTACGACTGGCCGCAAACGCATCTAGCTCCGCTTTTTTTCGATCTGCCACTTCCTGATTTAGGTGCTTAATTTTGCCCAATAGGGCATCGTCAACCTCCTTCACCTGATAGAGGTAAGCCAACATACAGCCGGCAATGGCCAAAAACTGCATCAACTGTTGTAATTTATCAAAAGAGGCTTGATCGGGCCTGGGAGTTAAAACAGGCAAGACAATTCCGAGAGAGGAGGCAAACCAAAACGCAGCAATGGATACAAGAGAAAAGCCAGTCCATATCATACCGGCATTCACACCGCCCATCAGGCCAGCAAAAAGGGGAAGTATGTACAGCCAACCGCTCGCCACATGGCCAAAGCCACCATTGCTGTATACCCCTCCCAGCGCACCGAGCGCAATACCCGATAAGGCGAAGTGCACGCCTACCAGAGGCGAGCGAAACCAACGCAAAGAGAGGAAACTCAATACAAGGAGAGCTTCCGACAAACTCAATGCAATAATTCGTAAGTCAATGCCCCAGTGTATTGCACGGACCAGAAACGGCGCTGCGAGCAAAGCGCTCAAAATGACCGTGTTGTTCGTCACCCTATAACGCGTAAGATCGTTGGATTTTTCCGTTTTCTGGGGCAGGCCCCAATACACAATATCCTTAATCATTCACTAACGGTTCCCATTGTCCTTGTTAAAATGTTCCCCTGAGCGCGCTTACCCATAGTAAATAGTGTAGCCCTCCCTCGCTAGATAAACAGAAAAAAAAACAGTATGGTGTGCCACCTACAGCACTCAAATAATTCCAGAGATAAATCATGATTGACCATGCCCGCTTTCGATCCGCTATTGACTCTATCGATGCGACCAATCGCCAAGACCCAAATCTTGACCCCACCCCCGAAGGCGCCGTGCCCAAAGAGTGGCTGTATAGCCAACGCATGAGTCAACGCTTAGACATATTTGCGCCGCAGAGCTCCGAAGCCCTGCAGCTGGCAGCGCGAAGCCAGCATATTCAACGCTGGCTCAGCCCTCGCTCCGACTACCCCATGGGCCGAGAAGGCTACAATCACTGGCGCAAAGACCTCAATCAGTTTCACGCCGATACCGCAGCGGGCTTGCTGCTTCAGGTGGGCTACGAAGAAGAATTAATTGATCGAGTCAAAACCCTACTGATGAAAAAGGGCCTGAAGCGAGACGCCGAAGTGCAAACTCTTGAAGACGTTGTGTGCATGGTGTTTTTGGAGCACTATTTAACCCCTTTTGCGGCCAAGCACAGTGATGAAAAATTGATCTCTATCATCCAAAAAACCTGGCGAAAAATGTCGGATAACGGCCATGATGCAGCCCTCAAGCTGCCCTTAAACCCCGATCTTGTGCCACTGATAAAGACCGCGTTAAAAGGTTAATGGGCGACTGGTAACCCGAGCTCTCATCAGACATAATGCGCGACCCTTAGATTCTCTATTTAGCAGGCAGCAAGCTCCGTATGTGGTTTAAAAATCTTCAGCTTTATCGCTTTACCTCAGAATTCCAGTACACCAGTGAAGAACTGGCCGAAAAACTCATACCAGGCGAATTTCAACCCTGTGGAAAACGAGACCTAAGCCAGTACGGCTGGGTGGCTCCCATGGGGCCGGGCTTTGCTGAGTTGATTCACGCCGCAAATGGTTTCACCATGATATGCGCGCGCAAAGAAGAAAAGGTGATGCCGTCGGCTGTAATCAAAGAATTAGTTGAGGACAAAGCTGCCATCATTGAGGAGCAGGAAGGCCGTAAGCTGTATCGGAAGGAACGGGAAACACTCAAGGAAGAAATTATTTTCGATGCCCTTCCTCATGCCTTCACTCGCTCATCACGCACCTTTGCATACATAGATCCACGCAATGGCTGGCTTGTGGTTGACGCCGCCAGCCCGAAAAAAGCCGAAGAACTCACAAGTTACCTACGAGAAACCCTAGGCTCGCTGCCCGTTGTGCCTCCGCAAGTAGTGGCATCGCCCTCAGTAGTGATGACCCAGTGGCTACGTGAGGAAAACGTACCAGAAGACCTTTTAGTACTCAATGAGGCGGAACTTCGCGAAAGTGCTGAAGATGGCAGTATCATCCGCTGCAAAAATCAGGACCTGAGCGCTGAAGAGGTCACTGCGCACCTAGATGCAGGTAAGCAGGCTTATAAGCTTGCCGTTGAATGGGATGAAAACTTTTCCGCCATGCTCAACGATGATCTAACCCTGAAGCGCTTAAAATTTGACGAGAGCTTAATTTCAGAGGCAGATGACGCAGGCACAGAAGACGCCGCGGCTAAGTTTGATGCAGACTTTGCCATAATGACCCTGACCCTTGGCCGCTTCCTGCCCAGATTACTTGAATACTTTGAAGGCGAGAAAACTCCCGTATAAGGTCTTTCGCCCCTTCTTGGGCGCTTCTATCGCTAATTCGTACCCAGTGCACAAAGTTTTACATCACTAGAGGAAAGACCCGCCTCTAGTGAGGCCTTCAACACACCTTTTCTGCCAACTGCGTCACCTTTTTGATAAATTTACCAGCAATATTTACCTCAGCGCTTGACCCTAACCATAGATTTTGGCTTTATCTGCTGTTCAGGTGTGTAGTTAGTCACCATAACTCGCTATAAATGGCAAAAATCATGAAAATTATAATAAGCATGGTTGCCTTGTTGATGTTCAGCATGTCTTCGTTCGCCTGTGACGAAGAATGTAGAAAACAAGCCGCAGCAAAAAAACACGGGGTTAGATTTGCATCGTACTTAAACACCAAGTATTGCGACGATATCAAGTCGGAATTTATGTCGATTGCAATTAACAGTCTACAAAGGTACCGCGACACTCGCCTAAGTGACCAACGACAATATGGCATGAAAACCACCCGGCACTTTATCGACCAACGCCGGGACTGGATGCAGGAATGCGAAAATTATTTGTCGTTGAGTGAAGGGGAGAATTTGTTCTACGAGAAGAAAACCACCAAAAATATCTTTCTCGCCCTAACAAGAATAAGCGCCGAGATGAAGGCTCTGCTCGATGGCGTCACCTACTCGAATGAAGGTGAGTTAGGGAACAACGCTCAGGTGGCCGAAAAGTTTGACGTCTTGTTTCAGCTGGTTGATACCCATAAAACCTTGATGCAACTTCGGGGGCAGGTGGCAACCAACCGCTAAATCATTCGCGGGAACTATGCGTCCGGCTTATTTTTTTTGAGGGACAACAGCGGCTTGCGAGGAAGATTTGCAGGCCGCTGGTATGACTCTTTATTTAACTGACGAACGACAGGGGCAGAGCTGCTTTCCTCACTCGAACCTGAAGCCCCTGCCAAAGCCTCCAAACCCAAACGAAGTAATTTAACCTGCTCGTGGGCGCCAATATCTTTAGGCGTACGCCCCGGACTCACAGACGAGGGATCTTTTGGATTGCCCTCGACGGTTAAGCTAAAGCCGCTAACGTGAGTGGCTGTTTTCGATTTTAGGTCTACAGACCAAGTATTTTCGCTTGTCATATATTTCGTCTAATTGTTATTTTTTTTACTTAAGACCTTAACTGCCGCTCTGGCGCAGGACTTCCCAAATGTATTTCATCTCGCGCTTTTGCCAGGGCCATTTGTTTTTGGCGCTCGGTGAAACGTTGACGCTGCTCTGGCGATTGCTGGTCATAACAGCGCGGGCAGGCAATGCCCTCTAAGTATTTTTCAGACGCTTTCTCGGCTTCTGTAATCGGGTGTCTACAGCCGTGACACTGATCATAACTGCCTTTATCTAAACTGTGATCTACCGCGACGCGATTATCAAAAACGAAACATTCGCCTTCCCAGAGGCTCTCTTCTTTAGGCACTTCTTCCAAGTATTTAAGTATACCGCCCTCGAGATGATAAACCTCCTCGAAACCCTGCGACTTTAAATAGGCCGTTGATTTTTCACAGCGAATACCACCGGTACAAAACATCGCTACTTTTTTGTGTTTTTCCGGACTAAGCTGCTCGGCAACATAGGCTGGAAATTCACGAAAGGTTTCAGTATTTGGATTAATGGCCCCTTTAAAGGTACCAATGTCACACTCGTAATTGTTACGCGTATCCACCACAGTGACTTCGGGGTCTGAAATCAGGGCATTCCAATTCTGCGGCTTAACATAAGTACCCACGATATGATTGGGGTCTATGTCTGCGATACCCATGGTGACAATTTCTTTTTTAAGCTTCACCTTCATTCGATAGAAAGCTTGTTCACTATCAAACGATTCTTTGCTTTCAATACCCTGGAAACGCGCGTCTTCTTGCAGGTAGGCTAACAATGCATCCACCCCTTCGCGAGACCCTGCCACTGTGCCGTTAATGCCTTCCGCGGCTAAGAGCAAAGTACCCTTTAGCTCCTGAGCCAAGCAAAAATTAAGTAGGGGCTCTCTGAGAGCCTCGTAATCAGGCAGAGAGACAAAACGATAGAGAGCAAGAACAACGTAGGTCATAAATAAAAGTCACAATTCTAGAGGCCGTCAGGGCCAGTGTTCAAAAAAGGCACATTGTAGTGATTGGTTGATTTATAGGCAAGATAAACCTTATTAAAGCAAGGGTCTTTTAGACTATTTCTCTCCACCCAAACATTGGGGGGACGCGGGGGCGGCGCCTGTGGCTAACCACTCGCTAGGGCTATAGGTGTGTAGCGCTAGAGCATGCACCTCCCCAGCCAATTCATCTTTTAGGGTTCCGTAAACCTGCTGGTGGCGCTGCACCTGGCGTTTGCCTTCAAATGCGTCACAAGCCAACACAACTTTAAAGTGAGACTCAGAGCCCGGAGCCACATTATGCATGTGGCTTTCGTTCTCAACCTTCAAATGGGTGGGTTGAAAGGCGTCCTGGAGTTTTTGCTCAATAATCGACTGAATTTTCATTGAATACTAGAAAGGCTCGCTTTGAATGAGGCTGGTATTATAGAGGAGTTTGCGGCCACGATCGACAACAATACCCCCCTGCCCACCTGTCTCAGATCAACAAATCAGGCGTTTTAGAATTTGGGACTATCATTCATTTTAATTGGATAAGCCGAGTATACGGAAAAGAACTTCGTCAGGGTAAAGCGGCTTAAAATACCCTCACTGTACTGCCTATGACGATGGCGATTCATGTCGAAGCCCTCGTATCGCAAGCGTTGCAAACAATCCGCACATACCTTCACTTGAGATGAGGGACCTAAGAGCGGCTCAACTGTCGCGACTTTAAGTTTCGCCTTCTGCTCAGCCAAGGCCTGTATATTTGCGCAATTAGACACATGAAAATACCCACCGGGCTCTTCGGTGAATGCCGCTACTCGGCCGTCTTTATAGGCCAGTGTAAGGTCGTCTAAGGCCCTGATAGCAGAGATTGCAATCCCGAGACCTTCGCCTGCCAATTCTTCTCGCTCGTGGGTGCTCAGCTGAATCTTTGGATCAAATAGATCAAAATGACCTAACTCGGTGGCCCCCATACCTTGGCGGAGCTCATTAAAAGGCTCGAATGCTAAAAAGTCTGGTAACTTCATGCTCCTAAGCCCGCCTTGTCACAAGTCGTTCAGAATGGTGGCTATTCGACTTTCGGCATCGGTTCGCAAACGAAACTCTACACGGCGTGAACGCACACTATCTTCTACGCCGGCGTCATCCAAAATCAACTTCGAGGATGACAAACCGTTAGCCGTCACATGAGCTTTTAGCCAGGCTTTGTCGGCGACCACGGCCTGCTGAGACAAAAGGAACTTCAAGGTGGTTCGAGTGCGGGCTTGGGACAGCGCCATGTTTTTAATATAGGCATCACCCGTGGCCGACAAATTGCCCCAATCGCTTGAGGTGTGGCCTTCTATTCTTACTTCCAAAATATCGGGGCGATACTTATCCGAGGTAATGATACGCACATAACGTGGGAAGAAATCATTCAATATATTTTCGAAGGCAGGCTTGATCGCGTCATCGCCGTGGGCAAATAACACTTCGGTGTTGTAAAACCGAAGGCTTAAATCTCGATTTAGCTCAGCGCCCCAGCGTGGTAAATCTTCGCGAAACTCACCGTATAAATCGTCGTACAACTGAGTGCGCAATAAATCGTAGAGGCGCGCAACATCCTTAATTTTACGTGTTTCTATTTCAAGCTGTACTAAATAGATAACAGCGATCAACATGAACACCATCATCAGGCCGCCCATGAGATCGCTCACCGCCACCCAGTGTTCTTCGTGCTCTACTTCAACACTCAGGGGCGCCTCTAGGGGGTTATTTGACACTTGTTGTTTCATCATCAGCAAGCTGCACAAGGGCTTGAAGCTTTTCCGTCAACGGAGAATAGTCCTGTACGAATTTTTCCGACAAAGAACTCAGTTGGTAACCGAATGTACTTAAGGCCTTAGTCAGCTCATCTTCCATGGCATCATCCAAGCGATTCACCTGCTGCTCGGTGCGCTCTATCATTTTCTCTACTCGCTCATGCAGACCCCGTTGCGCGTCTTCCAGGGAACTCGACATAGTGCGATTAATGTCGAGAGAAGTATCTTGCAGCGCCTTTGCCGATGCCCCCATGAAGTCGCTCACCTGTCGCTGATTTTCAACAACGCTGTTTGCTAACTGTGAGGTTAAAGTGTCCACTCTACCCGCTAATTTTGGCAGCCCTTCAGACGCTTTCTCCGCTACGTTAGCCAGCTGAGTTAGATACGCGTCGAGACCCTGAGATTGGGATTGCAGAGCGTCCAGCATGGTGCCCAGAGAATCTGATACTCGACTAAATACTTCAGAGTGCTGCACCATTTTTTCGTAAGCACCGCTGGCCTTATCTAATAAGTCACCATTGGTTCGCTGGGTATTTAACAGCGCTTCCAATTCAACTTTATAATTTTCCTGCCACAACAGCATTTTGCCAACAGCCTTGTTCAGCTCTTTGAAGTTGTCGCCATATTGGGTGTTTATTTGCGAATTGAAATCTTTCATGACCGATTCCAAAGCCGCAATTAGGGCCTTCGTATTCGCCTCAGTCATCTCGCTTTGATAACGTTCAAGCGACTGAGCTAAAGATTTAGATTGAACCGCCTGCGCTTCTCTCAGCAACTGCACTTCGGCTCTCAGGCCACCGCTATCGGAGTTTTTCAGTGAGTCGTCAATAGAACCTAAAAGGTTCGCCAAATCGGTAACAGTAGCCGCCTTATATTGCTCGACAACTTTGCTCTGTTTGACAACCGCGGTGAGATGGCGAAATTTAACCAATAAAGCGCCGGCGAGACCTGCAATGGACGTCCAAAAAGCCGTTTTGAGACCATCAATGAGGGCGGGAACGCTCGCCTGTATGTCACTGGTGTCAAAATTCAACAGGCCAAGCGCCACCCCCAAGAAGGTGCCAAAGATACCCGTGCTGGTGAGAATAGTAGGAGAGTGATTAACGCTGATAGAACTGTAACCCGGCCCCACAAACCACACTGCCATTGACGCAATGATGGCCAATAGCAGCAGGCTTAAGGTAGGTAAGCTGCTTAAAAAATCCATTTAAGCTTATGAACTACAAGCTAGAATAATAAGCGGCCAGGTTTTCCATGTCTTTATCGTTCAGGATCATGGCCATGCCAGACATAACGGGGTCTTTACGTGTGCCGGATTTAAAGTCTCGCATCTGCTTCAACAAATAAGCGTCTTTCTGACCCGCCAAGTTTGGCCACATGGGGTTAGCACTAATGCCAGCTTGACCGTGACAAGCACCACAGGCCGCTGCCTTAGACTTACCTTCGGCAACAGAACCCGCCGCCAGAACTTGGGTACTGGCAAAACTTGCGATCAAGGCAATAGCCATCAGGGGCTTGCTTAACACAGAAGATTGAAATGAAACGCTCATACTGCTAACTCCGTAACTGTTTATCCGCAAAGGCGCACTGGCCCATCGTCTCGCAACTTTATCGCACCACCCAGCGCTTGAACAGCACCTTGCGTTGGCGCAAACATAATTTATTCGGCAGATGGCTTATTTGCTTCAGCCTCGGTCAATTTTTTGCGGGTATGAAAAATGAAATTTTGGGTGGCGGTGAGCACTCCCCGTAAAATACTCAGCTCCATCTGATCGAGACGCACACGATTGTAGAGCCTCCGCAAGCGCGTCATGGTTTGACGCGGATTGCCAGGTTCTAGGAAGCCGAGCTCTTCTAAGGTTTCCTGTAGGTGTTCAAAATAACGCTCTTGAGCGTCTCGTTTAGCCGGCGGCATGTCCCAATCTTCAAATTTGGGCAGTTTGCCCTCCTCTTCTGCCAAGCACGCCATACGAATTTCATACGCGATGACTTGCACTGCTGCGGCCAGATTCAAGGAGCTGTATTCCTCATTTGAAGGAATGTGAACATGGTAGTTGCACTTATGCAGCTCATCGTTGGTGAGGCCGCGGTCTTCGCGACCAAAAATAACCGCCACGTCGTGTTGCTGCGCTTCAAACCAAGTGCGTTCTCCGCACTCGCGAGGGTTCACTATGGGCCAGGGAATTCGACGGCCTCGAGCGCTTGTGCCCACCACCAAACCACAGTCGCCAATCGCCTCGTCAAGGGTATCAACTACCACGGCGTTTTCTAATACGTCCTGAGCACCCGCGGCACGCCAAACCGCTTTATCAGCAGGAAACTCTTTGGGTGCTACTAGGTATAAGCGGCTGAGCCCCATATTCTTCAAAGCCCGCGCAGCCCCCCCAATATTACCAGGGTGGGAGGTATTCACTAATACGATGCGAATATTATCAAAGGTGGGATTGCTCATGGCGACTTTGTCCAGGGTAATGTGACAGCACAAAAGTAAGCTGTAAAAAGCGCGCAGTTTAGCTCTGCGTCGCCACAATGTCACTTCTCTCAGGCCTAAAGCCCCCAATTGGTCGAGCAGAGCGCACGGTTTTGACTATAGTTATTGGGTAAAATACCCGAAATTGAGGCTGGAGCCGGGGGGACAAGCTTGCTACAATCCGCGCCCTGCCTACTGCTGGCCAGTCAGGCCTCTGTTCTTTTACAAATAAACGTTGAGTTGGTGCCCTATGGAACCCATGTTAACTATCGCCCTGCGCGCAGCGCGCAAGGCCGGTGAATTGATCGAACGCGGTTTAGAACGCGTTGATGTTATCCCAATTGAAGAAAAGGGTCGCAATGATTTTGTGACTGAAATTGATCGTGCGGCTGAGAAAGAGATTATTTACCATCTGCGCAAGGCTTACCCGGATCACAGTATTCGCGGCGAGGAAGGCGGTCTTATTAAGGGCGATAACCCCGATTATGAGTGGGTTATTGATCCTTTAGACGGCACCACCAACTTTATTCACGGTATTCCTCATTTTGCAGTGTCAATTGCCTGTAAATACCGAGGTCAGGTTGAGCACGCTGTTGTGCTGGACCCTGTTAAACGAGAAGAATTTACTGCAAGCCGAGGTCGCGGCGCGGCTTTGAACGGTCGTCGTATTCGTGTGACGGGCCGCCGCAGTCTGGAAGGTGCTTTAATTGGCACGGGTATTCCGTTTAATGGCTTTGCGTTTAAAAATATTACACCTTATTTGGCCTGTCTTCAGGAGATTGCTAGTCAAACGGCCGGCATTCGTCGTCCCGGCGCGGCGGCTTTAGATCTCGCCTATGTGGCTGCAGGCCGCTTCGATGGGTTCTGGGAGATGAATCTGAAGGAGTGGGATCTTGCGGCGGGCGTTTTGCTGATTAAGGAAGCTGGCGGTTTGATCAGTGACTTTAAGGGCGGCGATTCGTTTATGGAGTCTGGGCATGTTGTCTGTGGCTCTCCTAAGGTGTTTAAACCGCTTGTGCAGATTACGGCTAAGTATCTTTCGGATATTGGCCGGGCTTAGGCTTTGATTCGGTCGCTCTGTTTGGGGGCGATCGGGTTTTCGGGTCAGCGCAAGGCTACGGTTTTTTGCGCGGCCCTCCCGGCTTTGGTATCTCTAGGTCGAAGGCCTTTGCTTCTATGTAAACTCTGGATTGATGTGGTTCGCTTTCTCCTAGACCCTCGATCGAAGAAATTCCCTTTCTGATTGGCCTTATAACTAAACACTTTGCTTTTTTGTGGATCCTGGACTGTGGGTCTTGGGCTGTGGGTCTTGGACTGTGGCACGCCCCCGGGTCAGCAGCGTCTGCTCAGCTGCGCCCGAACGCACGCCTTTCCCCTCTGACCAAGCCGCTGCGGAACTCGCCCGTGCCGGACTCAAACAGTCCTCGCTAAATGACCTTGGTCAGAGGGGAAAGGCTAAAAGACGCGTTCTGAATGGGCGCAACTGAGCAGACGCTGCTGATCCTACTTTTTGATTCCCTTTTTGAAGCTTTTTGAAAATCTCGTAATTCATGCTCGTTCAGTAAAACCACGTTCCCAGGTGCGGGGGAATTTTTAAAAATTTGTTAACCCCTTTTTTGGGATTCTTGCGTTTAGATTATTAACACTCTACTAAACGAGGAATTGCTATGCGTTATCTGCCATTTAAAATCTCTGCAATTGTATTCGCGATTGCAATATCAGCCTGTTCTACTGATCTACACAATGAAGCTGGGAGCGAGGCTCGGCTTGAAGATTCAACTAAGGCTGATGAGTTTGTTGATGTGGATGCTGGGGCTATTGAGCTGAAGGCAGGGCATGATGAGGAGGTGAGAAGGAAAAAGGTGCGGCCAATGCCGGAGACGCTGGTGTTTAGCCAAATGGCTCATACGGGGGTAGTTGGGCCGGCTTATGATCGGGCTTTTCTTCCGCAGCTTGAGGGGCGTGATCGGGAAAATTATTTACCGCAGGATGAGAACGCTGTTAAGCGGGTGAGTGAGGCGCCGGTTTCTACGTTTAGTATTGATGTGGACACGGCGGCTTATAGTAATGTTCGGCGGATGATTATGCGGGAAGGTCGGCTGCCGCCAAGCGATGCGGTTAAGGCTGAGGAGTTTATTAATTATTTCGATTATGACTATTCGCAAGGCGAGGATCTTACTGAGCCTTTTTCTATTGAGACGGAGGTGGCGCGCTCTCCTTGGAATGGGAATACGCATTTGGTGCAGGTTGGCTTGAAGGGTTTTGAGCCGAAGCTGTCTGAGCGGCCGGCGAGTAATTTGGTATTTCTGGTGGATGTTTCTGGCAGTATGCAGTCACCCTATAAGTTGCAGTTGGTGAAACAGTCGCTTCGCATGCTGGTGAAGCAGATGAATGCTGAGGACCGGATTGCTTTGGTGGTTTATGCGGGCGCTGCGGGGGTGGTGTTGGAATCTACTCCGGGAAATCAAAAGGCTAAAATTCTTGGCGCTCTGGACAATTTGCGTGCGGGAGGCTCTACGAACGGCGGCGCGGGAATTAAGTTGGCTTATAGCATTGCTCGGCAGGCGTTTATTAAGGGCGGAATTAATCGGGTGCTGATTGCCAGTGATGGTGATATGAATGTGGGCACGGTGAACCATGAGGCTTTGAAGGATTTGATAAAGTCGCAGCGTGAATCGGGGATTGCTTTGAGCACTCTGGGCTTTGGTAGTGGCAATTATAATTACGCGCTAATGGAGCAGTTGGCGGATGTGGGGAACGGTAATGCGGCTTACATTGATTCTATTAAGGAGGCTCACAAGGTTCTTGTTAGGGAGATGCAGTCTACACTGCTGACAATTGCTCGGGATGTAAAAATTCAGGTGGAGTTTAATCCGGAATGGGTCGCGGAATATCGATTGATTGGCTACGAGAATAGGTTGCTAAAACGGGAAGATTTTACTAACGACAAGGTGGATGCGGGCGATGTCGGTGCCGGACATACGGTCACGGCTCTCTATGAGATTGCACTTCACGACAGTGGCGGCGAAAAAATTCCAACCCGACGCTATGGCAGTAATGATTCGAAACGGGTGATCAATAAGGGCAAGGAGCTGGCGTTTGTAAAGCTGCGCTATAAACCAATCGAAGGTCGTGTGAGCCGCGAAATGAGTAAGCCTATTTTGGGGAAGTCGATTCAAGGGAGTTTTTCAAAGGCGAGCAACAATCTTAAATTCGCCAGCGCTGTTGCGGGCTTTGCACAAATTCTTCAAGGCGGGGAGTATACGGGTGACTGGGGCTTTGATGAGGCGCTGACCTTAGCTCGCGGATCCCGCGGCAATGACCCTCACGGCTATAGAGCTGAGCTGGTCACTCTGGTAGAGTTAGCCCATTCTTTAGATCAGGGCCAAATCGCCGAAAATGAGATTGTTTCTAAGTAAACGTAGCGATGATTCCCTGATGAAGGCCTTTGCAAAAGGAAATGCTCAGGCCTTCAATGAGCTATACGGACGCCACAAAGATGCGCTGTACCGTTTTCTGCTTCGCGCCAGCCCCAGTCAAACCATTGCAGAAGACCTCGCTCAAGAAACTTGGGCCGCAATGATAAAACGCTCCGCTAACTACCAGCCTCAGGGTTATTTTAAAACCTGGCTTTTCACTATTGCGCGACACAAACTGATCGATTTATTGCGCAGTCAGAACTACCGTATCAATGATGCTTCGCAAACGGAAAATGATATGGATACACTAGTCGCGGAGCCAAGAGGCAGTGCTTTAAGTGAATTAACTGTGTGGCGATTACTGGCCAAAATCAAACAACTACCCAGTGAACAACGAGAGGCCTTTGTGCTAAAAGAAGAGGGCTTTAGCTTGTTAGAAATCGCACACATTACGGGCGCAGAACCCGAAACGGTGAAAAGCCGAATTCGCTACGCGCGCACCCGCCTACGCAATGATATAAGTATTTCTAAGGAGGTGGTGTAGTGAGCGAGCAAGAAGACCGCACACTCAGCGAGCTTTACCAACAAGCTGAAGAGGTCACGTCACCTCAACACCTGGATGATAATGTTTTGGCTATGGCCAAACTTCACGCCGAGGAGAACCGAGCTAAACCCTGGTTTCAAGTGTGGAACTATAGTGCGATTGCCAGTGCCTGTGTCGTGGTAATAGCGCTGAGCATGGTATTCATCCAACCCAACACTGAGCAAACCTTAAACGAAGAGTTGTGGCTTATGTCACCCGAAGGGCGCTCTGAACAAAGTTCATCGGCAGTGCCTAGTCCGGATGCAGTAAGCGAGTCCGTAAGCTTGCAAGCATCACCCCGCCCTAGCTCTGAGCAAAGTTCATTTGCGGCACCTAGTCCGAGTGCAAGTGCCAAGGCGGTAAGCTCTGTAGGCGCGGTAAGTTTGCGAGCTGTGCCCGCCAGCCTGAACGTCGCAGAAAAAACCGTTCAAATGGAGCGCAAGCAAGAAATTATAGCGGCTTCGCCGGAAAGTTATTTAGGCGGTATTGAACAGCTGATTAAAGAGAATAAACTGGCCGACGCTCATTTACGTTTTAATGAATTTGCAAGCCAATATCCGAATCTAGCCCAATTTCAGAACAACGCTTACGCAATAAAAAAATTGAAAAACACCAATATGTCAGCAAAACACGTCAGAGATGAGCTCTCGGCCAACCGTGATTCGTCCCGCTTAATGGGCTTCGCGGATGAATCGGATGTTGCCGAAGTCTCAACTGAAGAAAGTGAGCTTTCCACGGCCACATCAGCTAAATCAAAATCTCTTAACAAAACTCCTGAACAGGGCGAACTGCAGCAGCGAGTGAATGCCATTATTCATGCCTTGAGCTCAGTATCGAAGATACCACAATGAGTGAAGACCATATTGAGGAATTCCATCTGAGCCTCACAGATGCCAACGCACACTTTGATGCAGCATCTTTGCTTGCGGGCAACAGTGGTCTGTCTAAAAGCCAGATAAAGACTGCAATGCAAAAAGGGGCGGTGTGGCATACCCGGGGACAGAAAACTCAACGCCTGCGTCGAGCCAAAAAAAGCCTAAAAGCCGGCGACGAACTTCATCTTTACCACAATGAAAAGGTGCTCAATCAAAGCCCCAGCCCCGCCCTGCTCATTGCCGACGAAGGTGCTTATAGCATTTGGTTTAAGCCCTACGGCATGTATTCACAAGGATCTAAATGGGGGGACCACTGCACCATCAGTCGCTGGGTTGAAATGAACCTTCAGCCTCAGCGCCCAGCCTTCGTCATACATCGCCTCGACCGCGCGGCGTCAGGGCTTATCATCATTGGCCACGAACGCGGCACAAGTGCAGCCTTAGGTCGTTTGTTTGAACAGCGTGAACTCAGCAAAATTTATCGGATCATTGTAGAAGGAGAGTTTCCTCACTACGAAACGGCACTCACTATTAAACATTCGGTAGATGGAAAAACAGCATGCAGTCATGCACGAGCGTTGTCTTTCCAGACAAATGTTCAGCAAACACTAGTAGAAGTGAAAATAGACAGCGGTCGGAAACACCAAATTCGCTGCCACATGGCTGAAGAAGGCTTTCCCGTAGTGGGAGACCGTTTGCACGGCAGCGGCAAAACTCTAAATGTAAATCTGCAGCTCTGTGCTTACGAACTGATGTTCAACTGCCCCGTGAGCGGCGAAGCCAAACACTTTCGAACACCGGCGGAACTAGCACCTCACTTCTAAGGTGCCTTGATAATCACGTAACGCGCCTCAGAAACCGCCACCACTTCCCCACTCTCGTCGGTTAGCTCTTGGGCATGCTTAAAACTAGCTTTGCCCTTCTCAAGGGCCTCAGCTTGAAGGCGTGCAAATATTTCATCTTCAAATTGAAAATCAGCGTATATATCAGTCAGTGCCGGGCGTCGATATCGAATATTAACTTCCGCCACTATTGGCACAACTTTAGATGTATCCAAACGCTTCATAAATACAATGCCCGCCGGAAATTCTGCTAAAGTGAACAGTGAACCCGCATACATCATCCCAACGTGATTAATATTCGGCGCTAAGGGCATCTTCACTTTCACTCCCGAATCGCGTATCTCTAATATTTCCGCGCCCATTTGGCGAATTATTGGGATATCTATACCTAAATCATCTGTCATCGTCATGCACCTGCCTTATGAATTATGTCGCTCTATCTGATTATACGTAGAGTCTAACGTCAGCACTCTTCAGACTCACTGACCCGAACAGACATTTTTACTGATCAGATGAGTCAACATTGACGGCCCTCTTTACGGTCTTTTACACTTGCTTTTGCAGTCACCGCATTGAAATAGGCTAAGATACCCGCATCTATAGATTCTAAACTCCAATAAAGACAAGCCCATGACCAGCCCAGCGCCCAAGCAAAGTTTTTCAATTATTTTAGAACTCTGGCAATTTATTGCCCGCTATAAGAAAACCCTTGTCGCCGCTTGTATTGCACTTGTATTCACCGCGGCCATTACCTTAGGCATAGGTCAGGGAGTACGAATTCTCATCGACGAGGGATTTGGTGCAAAATCTGATGCCGCCTTACGCAATGCCGTATTCATCATCATGAGCTTATCCGTCTGCATGGCCGTGGGTACCTACATCCGTTTTTATCTAGTTTCCTGGCTAGGCGAACGCGTGAGCGCCGACCTTCGCAAAGCCGTGTTTAACCACATCATCACACTGCACCCTAGCTATTTTGAAACCAACCGCAGCGGCGAAATAATGTCTCGCCTCACCACCGACACCACATTACTGCAAACAATCATAGGCTCCTCATTCTCAATGGCTCTGCGCAGCAGCCTAACCTTCGTCGGTGCACTGATCATGCTGCTGGCCACCAACATGAAACTGAGCCTAATCATCCTCGCCTGCATCCCTCTCGTATTAATGCCCGTGCTGCTCTACGGTCGCAGAGTACGCAACCTAGCTAAAAGTAGCCAAGACTCCATCGCTCACGTAGGCAGCTACGCCGGTGAAATAATTCAGCACATAAAAACAGTCCAAAGCTACAACCGTGAAAGCAGCGAAATGACAGCCTTTGGCAGCGAAGTAGACGCCGCCTTTAACGTCGCCAAAAAGCGCGTCCAACAGCGAGCCCTACTAATCGCCGCCGTCATCCTCATGATGTTTAGCGCCATCACCGGCATGTTATGGGTAGGCGGCAACGACGTGATCTCCGGCAACATGAGCGGCGGAGAACTCGCCGCATTCGTCTTCTACGCACTCATGATGGGCGCCTCAGTCGCCACCATCTCCGAAGTGTACGGCGAACTACAGAGAGCCGCCGGCGCCACAGAACGCCTATTAGAACTACTCAATGTAGACTCGCTAATCAAACCCGGCGCCCTAAAAACGCCCCAGGCCCACGACAAAAAACAACACCCCTTTGTCGCCTTCAAAGACATGCACTTTAACTACCCCTCCAGGCCAGACCAAATGGCACTGAGCAAACTCAACATCAGCATCGAAAAAGGCAAAAGCCTAGCCCTAGTCGGCCCATCAGGTGCCGGAAAATCAACAATATTTGAAATGTTACAACGCTTTTACGACCCCCAAAGTGGCAGCATCACCATGGACGGCGTCGACATAAAAGACATGGACACCCACCATCTGCGTCAACAAATGGCCCTAGTCCCCCAACAACCCGCCCTATTCACCGCAGACGTTTGGTACAACATTCGCTACGGCAAGCCCGATGCCAGCGACCAAGAAGTTATAGAAGCCGCCAAAGCCGCCCACGCCCACGACTTCATCATGCAACTGCCAGACGGTTACGCCAGTCACCTTGGCGAACAAGGCACAAGATTATCCGGTGGCCAAAAACAGCGCCTAGCCATCGCTCGCGCCATACTAAAAGACCCCAAAATTTTACTACTCGACGAAGCCACCAGCGCCCTTGATGCCGAGAGCGAGCATCACGTTCAGCAAGCTCTAGAAGCACTAATGAAAAACAGAACCACCCTAATCATCGCCCACCGCCTTGCAACCATACTGCACGCCGACAACATTGCCGTGTTAGACCAAGGCGAACTCATAGCCCAAGGAAGTCACACAGAACTGCTTTCCAGCTCCCCCCTTTACCGCCGCTTGGCAGAGCTACAGTTTCAAGACAAAAAGTTAGACGAAGATTCAAAGATTAAAGAGTTAGAAATGCTTTAGTTTAAGCATTAGAAAGACAGGCTCGGGCGCAATGACCCCAGCGCGGCTGAACCGGATCCCCACTCCGGCTCAGGCTCTCGCTCGAAGACCCCGATCCGGCCCAAAATCCAAACTCCAAAAAGAACTACCCCACAAACACTCGAGCATTCCTAAACAAGAGCAACCAAACCCCGCCTTCGCCCCAGGGCATTCCTCATGACATCCTAAAAGTTATCGCTTCGTGCCATTAAGAGGCCTTGACTAGAATCTGAATATCGAAGAATGAACAATTAATCCTCGTTGGCGCTAAGGCTGATTAAAACCCTTTCCCACCTGAGGCTGGTAGTGCACTCAGATGAAACGAGCACTTCTCCAGCTGGGTTACTGAATTTGATTAACTCACCACGCCATTTTATTTTTTTAACCAAACGGCTCGCTAGGCCTTATATGCTGTGCACGTTCGATCACATTTGACGGCACTAACAATTTTTTAACGTTGTTAACGCCTTCGAATATAAACAAAAAGGCAGCCAAATCTCTAGGGTGTCTGAGCACGTTCGGTGCCTCTCTCCATATCAATAAACACTGCTTCCAGCTGACGTTAATTTAACTGTTTAAAAACATACCTTCACTTAGCAGTAGAGACTCTAGCCTTTAGGATATCCGTTCAAATCATCCGCAAGTTACAGACAAACCCCATCAAACGGAGAGGTATCGTATTTTGAGGTGATTAACTTCTCAGCCTGTAACACTCAAATTCTTTACGAGACTAAACGAATGAAAATCGAAGACACGACGCTGGCCGTCAAAACCGTTTTAAATACCCGTACTAAACATACCCTAACACCAGCCACTTTGACCCTGCTGGCTAGCTCAATCATGTCAATTGGAGCCTTTGCACAGAATAAGGTTGCCAATGCCATCGAAGAAGTCTCTGTACTCGGCCAACACCTCAATACCCAGAGCGAGACTGGCAGCAGACTAAACCTTACTCTGATGGAAACGCCTGCCACCGTCATCGTTATCAATGGTGATACCATCCGCGAACGCCTAGATTTTAGTGTGATGGAAGCCCTAACTAGAACCGCCGGATTTACTAATGAAGGCAACCCTGGCAATGGCGGCCAGAGTATCGCTGCTCGCGGCTTTCGTGGTGCCGGTGCCGTAACCAACTTATTTGACGGCACTAATTATTACACCGCGGCAGGGACTATTACCTTCCCCTTCGATACCTGGAGTGTAGAGCGGATTGATGTGTTAAAAGGCCCTTCCTCGGTCCTGTATGGCGAAGGGGGCATCGGTGGTGCTTACAATGTGATTCCAAGAACACCTAGCCAGGAGCAAAGTGGTCAGATTCGAGTAACACTGGGGCAGGACAACTCAAAATTTATCGGCGTTGATTTAACCGGCGGAATAACTGACAACCTGGCTTATCGTATCGATTACAGCAATAACCAGTCTGACAATTGGCTTGCCAATAGCGACAGTGAAGCCGAAATGGTCTCTGGCTCGCTACGCTGGACACCCAGTGAAAATTTAGTTCTCACTGCACGCTACGACTATGGCGATCAACAGCCAATGAAATATTTTGGCACCATTGTGCAGGACGGTGATTTTCACCCGGATTTCATTAAAAGTAATTTTAATGTTGGCGATGCAGAGATTCGCTATACCGATCAAGCTTTCCGTGTTAAAGCAGACTGGGTCATTTCTGAGTCCAGTGCACTGGACGCTGAGGTATACCATTTAGAAACTGATCGATACTGGAAAAATGCTGAGTCCTATTCCTTTAACAATAATACGGGGCTGGTCGATCGTTTTGACCCATTGGTTATCGGTCAAGAGATGAGCCACAACGGCTTCCGCACTAATTTCGTCTTCGCCAATACGATAGCGAATTTCAACCTACAATCGTCGATCGGCTTTGAAATAAACGATATTGCCTTTGAACGCCCGAGTAATTTTGGCCCCGCCAACTCAAACCCAATCGATTGGGCTGGTGACTTCGATACAATTGACCCTTATAGCTTCAACACCGGTACGCTGTCAGATTTAACCGATGCCAATGTCCTGCTCGACAATACTTCAGACGTAAATCAATATGCAATTTTCGGTGAAAGCCAACTAAAGCTCAGCGAACACTTATCATTGGTTGCAGGTTTGCGCCATGAAGACGTTCAAACCGACTATACCCGCTTTGGTCGAGATCCAATTAATCAATCGGTAGATGCTTCTACCGGTAGACTGGGCCTAGTTTTTAATGTCGCCGACTCAAGCTCACTCTATGGCCAATATTCCACTGGCGCGTCTCACCCTAGCAACAGCATCGTCACAGCCAGCGCCTCTAATCGCAAATCTGATATGATTAAAAGCGAACAGTTCGAAGTGGGTATTAAGCAGCAATTAGCAAACGACCGCCTGCAATGGAATTTGGCCATCTTTAAGATTGTTAAAAATGATTTGCTTGAAGATGACCCAGATTCGATTAATCCCGACGACGTGATTATTATAGATAAACAAACGTCTCAAGGTGTTGAAATAGGATTCGATTTCTCTGTGACTGATTCACTGACAATGAGCGGTAACGCGGTTGTTTTGAATGCAGAAATCGACACCGGCAGCACGCCAAATCTTGTGCCAGAAAAATCTGCAAACCTCGGCCTAATCTGGTCCGCCAACGACAAACTAAAGCTCCTAGCAGATGTTCGCTATGTGGGCGAGCGCTACAACTCTTCGGCATCTATTCCGTCTTATACCGTAATAGATACAACAGTGAAGTACAGTGTTAATAGCGCCCTGAATTTAAGCCTGCGTATTGACAACCTGTCTGATGAACTCTATGCCTCTGCTAGTTACTACACAGGAACGTGGTTAGTGGGAAAACCTCGGACGTTAAGCCTAACGACCGATTACCGATTCTAAGCACACAACACCCAGTAATTTGAAAGGCAGATTCACCGCTGACCACGTCATGTGAACTGCCCTTTACTAAGCAATGAATAAAATACACAAGCAATGAAAATAAAAAGACTTCTTCATCTCACCCATCGCTGGACCGGCATCGGCATGTGTTTATTAGTTGGCATGTGGTTTTTTACGGGTGTGGTAATGATGTATGTTAGCTTTCCCGAGCTGACAAATGAAGAATACTATGCTGGTTTAAGTAACATTGAACCAGGAAATATAACCGTTGGCCCTGAAACATTCTTGAAGAAATTCCCCGATAAATCATCATTGGGTCGACTCACATTGACAACGGTAGCCACGCGCCCCATTTACCTAACCAAACATAGCGATTATTCCTGGCAAGGAATGTATGCCGACAATGGCAAGCCCCTTGAAAACATCACCGCAACGCAGGCGATTGAATCAGCGCAGGTATTTTACCAAAATCAACATCCCGAGAAGGTTTACAGAGCGCAATACCAAGCACAAATAGACATGGATCAGTGGTCGCTTTCCAGCGCCCTCAATAGTCACCGACCACTGCACCTAGTGAGCATCAAAGACCGCGCTCATACCCAACTCTATATCTCATCCAAGACAGGACAAGTAGTGAGGGATACCACTCGAGCTGAGCGGATGTGGAATTGGGTTGGCTCCAATTTACACTGGTTTTACCCTCTGACTCTGCGTAAACACGGCGCTCTCTGGGCCAACACCATCATTGTTTTATCGTTGATTGGCTTGCTACTAATCATCACCGGGGCCATCGTCGGCTTACAGCTCTTGCGCTTAAAACGTCGTTATAAAAATAACGAAATCACCCCCTATAGAGGCGTATCCAAGTACCACCATATACTGGGCTTGGTAATGGTCGTTTTTCTTTTTACTTATATGTTCAGCGGACTAATGTCTATGAATCCATGGGGCCTATTTGATGCTAAGTTTAGGTTTGATGAACAAGTGCAGCGCTATGAACAAGATGGCAGTTTAAGTCAGCCGAAATGGAGCTACAACAACGTTCAGGAAATTCAAAAATTGCTGGCTAAATCTGGAGAAACCAAACAGCTCACATGGCACTGGATACGGGGAAAATCCTATCTTACGGGGCAGAGCACGCCCAATAACACTACTATTTATAGCCGCGAAAATACCAAGAAAAAATTCTTATCACGAGAAATTGAATTCGCCGTGGAAAATCTTATACCCGATGCAGAAATAGCGTCAAATCAACAACTAAATCAGTATGACGCCTACTATTATTCGCATCACAAACGCTTCCATCCTTTGCCTATATTACGCGTGAAATTTAATGATACGGAATCGACTTGGTTCCACATTGATCTAAAAACAGGTGTTGTAATAGAGCGGAAAACTCTGAAAGATCGAGTTCAACGTTGGCTATATAACGGACTACACAGCTTAGATTTCCCCATATTAATTCAACACAGACCCTTATGGGACGTAATCGTTATTAGCCTCTGTACTATTGGTTTATTTTTCTCCATCACTTCAATAGTAATAGGCTGGCGCCGTGTTAAAAAACAAGGCCGGAAAAAAGCAAATAAACCAATACCATCCAGCAGACCATCAGTGTGAATACTGACAACCCAAATCCAATTACAACTTAAGAGAGATTCAGATGTTAAAAAATATTGTTTTAGTCACCACCATGTTCATAGCCGCAATTACACTCAACACTGCCTCTGCTGAAGAATGGATTGATCTGCCATTAACGGATGGCACCTATAGTGAAGGTAAACTTAGCTATCACACCAATACGTTTGAAATACCCATAGCCGCAAATTCCGATGATGAGTTCAACATTCATGTCGAGGAAGGGGATACAATTGTTTATGCTTGGACATCCAATATAGCTGAGGCCTCACTACTATCAACCGAATTTCACGGTCACATCAAACCCAGCACTGGCCAAGCGGGCAAGGTGATGTTTTACAAAGTTCACACAGATGGCAAAGGAAGCGGCCGTATGACCGCCGCTTTTACAGGCACACATGGATGGTATCTTAAAAATGACAGCGAGAATGATATTGTCATCACACTAAATTTGGCGGGTTTTTATAGAGAAGATTAATTAGCAATGCCTTTCTTGGCATTTATTGCCCGGAAATACGATCTACGTCTAGATACTCACTATTAATCAGTTCCCCGCTGATATTAGTGAGATTAAAACCGTTAACTTTAAATACCGATAAAAATGCAGAATTTTCGTTAACGCTCAACTCCATTCTTCTTAACACATCGGACGTAATAGCAAGCTCCGACATTTCCATTAAACCAGCGTCTCGCGTACCCGTAAGAATCACCACCTGGTTATTTTCAGCCACTGAAAAACTCGCGATCAACCCATAATCAACAAAGTTACGATCATTTTCCGCAGCAATAAAATCGCTGGAATAGTGCTCACCGGTCACCGCATCAGCCAAATCGTCATAGGAATAACCGATATCGAAGCGGGAAGCCGAGAAAGTATATCTCTCCAACACACCTAGGCCACTAATATATCCAAGATAAATAACATGATTTGCGCGTAAATCCTCAGCACTAAACTCCGACATCATGGTAATCCGCGGCGCTTTCTCCGCCAGCTGAAGAATTTTCTGCACACTGGCCAAGGCGTACACACTTCCTCGCGGTAAATAAGTCAGCGCCAAATCAAAATGCTCATCGATTGAGCCTGCGCCAACGCCCTTTGTCTGCGCTTTTAATTTGTCGCGCAAATCACCTTCAGAGTTAATGTCGAACTCTCGCACCAATCGAGTCTCACCACTATCACCGGTCTCGCCAAAGATATAGTAGTCACCAACTACCACTACCACGGGCCTATCATCGGTTAGAATATTACCCCAAAAAGCTAACTGTTCATCACTGAACTGATATTTACTGTCAGCGTCTATCATCAGTAAAAAAGTCAGTATTGCACCAATCACCAGGCCAACAACTGCTAAGCCAATGGAGTGGATATTTTGACCCCAGTTTTCTTTAAGATCTAGTAACTTAGAAACAGGCTTATTCCGCTCAACAAGAAGCCGATACTCTCCCTTTGGGATAATCAATTTTATTTCATCGATACGGCCTGGCCCACTGTAATACACATCTAGCTTGCGGCGCAGGTTGTAGATATACACTCGCACTGTTGAATCTGATGCTACATCAAAACTCTCATCTTTATCGAACACCTCAAACGCTATCGACAATTCACTACAGGGAGAAGCCGTAATAGTCGTTTCAGCTAAATAATCAAGTAATTTTACATAAGCCGGCGAACGACCAAGTGCCCCTGCTCGCTTTAATCGCTCTACCGCATTTTGCATCTGCTCAAATACAGGTTGCTCAACCATTCTATTTACTTCTCAAATTAATTTGGCAATTTTAGCACAGTGAATTTTGGCGTTATAGCTCTGCTACCGCTTATCCTTCCAGGAGTCTAGGATGGCCCACGGCCTATCTAACGCGATGAGTGACAGCCGTTTTTTCAATGTATTCATATACTATTTAGTGTTCTGGAGGAAGAAGGTTTTGACGAGTATGAGGTTAGCCCGCACGGCCCAATGAGTGAGCAAAGCGGTCGGGTTTAAGAGGCCTGCCAGGCGATTATCTATATTCAGGTTTAATGCGTTTAACTTTCTCGAAAAAACTCTTTAAACTCATCTCCAGGGAGTAATTTAGTGCTGTTGGACCGCGGTCTCGACCCGATGCAAGACTTCCTGTCTAAGACCACGCCCCCCAAAAGACTACCCCACAAACACTCGAGCATTCCTAAACAAACGCAACCAAGCCCCATCCTCGTCCCACTCCTCAGGGCACCAAGAATTCGTCACAGCCCTAAACACCCGCTCAGGGTGAGGCATCATAATCGTAGCTCGGCCATCAGTACTCGTGACACTCGTAATACCCGTCGGCGAACCGTTTGGATTTGCAGGGTAGCGCTCAGTTGGCAGCACATGATTGTCCACAAAACGCAGAGCTACCTGTGAGCCTTCATTAAAGGATTGCAACGCCTGAACATTTTCAAACTCAGCCAGCCCCTCACCGTGGGCAACCGCCACCGGCATATGAGAGCCTGCCATACCCTGAAACAAAACAGAATTAGATTCCTGAACCTGCACCAGACTACTGCGCGCCTCAAACTGCTCAGATTGATTGCGAACAAAACGCGGCCAATGCTCCGCACCTGGAATTAAATCCTTCAAATTCGACATCATCTGACAGCCGTTACACACCCCTAAAGTAAAGGTATCTTCACGAGTAAAAAAGCCCTCAAACTGATCTCGAGCAATAGAATTAAACAGCACACTCTTCGCCCAGCCTTCTCCTGCGCCCAACACATCACCGTAAGAAAACCCGCCACAGGCTGCCAAGCCCTTAAACTCAGATAAATTTACCCGGCCCGCCAGGATGTCACTCATGTGAACATCAACCGCCGTAAAACCGGCACGATCAAAAGCCGCACCCATTTCAATATGCCCGTTCACACCCTGCTCGCGCAAAATAGCCACACTAGGCTTAACCCCAGAATTTATATAAGGCGCTGCAACGTCCTCGTTCTGCGAATAACTCAAATGCGCACTTAAGCCAGGGTCTTGGCTCAAAATATTATCAAACTCCTGCTGCGCACAATCAGCGTTGTCGCGCAAAGACTGAATGCGATAGCTCGTTTCAGACCACAGCACCTGCATAAAGGAACGAGCTTGATCAAAAATTATTTCGTCATTATTCTCAATGCGAATTAAATCTTCGTCATTGAGTTCGCCCAACTTCCTCACGCAAGCCTCAAGGCCCGCATTGGCAAATGCTTTAATAACCTGCTCAGTGTCTTTACGACGAGTTTGCAATACCGCACCCAACTCCTCGTTGAATAAAGCCGCTAAGGCATCGTCTTCAGACAAATGTAAATCAACACCACAGTGGCCCGCAAACGCCATCTCAGCGACCGTCGCAAACAAACCACCGTCGCCGCGATCGTGATACGCCAGCAGAGTTTCGTTTTCTAGACACTGCTGCATAGTATTAAAGAATGCTCTAAGGTCATCGGCGCTGTCTACGTTCGCGGGAGTTTCACCAAGCTGCTCGTACACCTGAGTAAGAATTGACGCGCCAAGGCGGTTCTTGCCACGGCCAAGATCAATCAATATAAGATCGGTCATGCCACAGTCTGAGCGCAATTCTGGCGTCACCGTTTTGCGGACATCTAATACAGGTGCAAACGCCGTAATTACCAGTGACATTGGCGAAGTCACAGCTTTATTTTCGCCGCCCTCTTCTTGCCATGCCGTACTCATACTCATAGAGTCTTTGCCCACGGGTATGGTAATACCCAGTGCCGGACACAGCTCCATGCCCACCGCTTCCACAGTACGATAAAGTTTTTCGTCTTCACCTTTATGGCCTGCGGCGCACATCCAGTTAGCCGACATTTTAATATCTTGCAGTGCGCCAATACGCGTGGCCGCAATATTGGTAATGGCTTCGCCTACTGCTAAGCGACCTGATGCAGGAGAGTCAAGCAAAGCAACGGGGGTGCGCTCCCCCATACTCATTGCTTCACCCGCAAAGGTGTTGTAGGCCGCGGTAGTTACCGCGCAGTCAGCCACAGGCACTTGCCACGGGCCGACAAATTGATCTCTCGCCACCATCCCAGTGATTGAGCGATCACCAATCGTGATTAAAAAGTTTTTGCTTGCTACCGTAGGATGTTTTAGTACCCGCTCGGCAACTTCATTTATATTCAGTTCAGCAGTAGAAAATTCTGATGTTAAGGCCTGGTGTTTATCCGCAGTACGGTGCATTTTCGGTGCTTTGCCAAATAATACAGACATAGGTAAATCGACAGGCATATTGTCAAAGTGTTGATCACTTAGACTCAGGTGTTTTTCTTTTGTAGCTTCACCTACCACCGCATAAGGGCAACGCTCGCGTCGACAGATAGACTCAAAACGCTCAAGGTCGGCGGGTTGTATCGCGAGAACATAACGCTCTTGTGATTCGTTACACCAAATTGCCAGAGGGCTCATACCAGGCTCGTCGTTGGGCACATTTCGCAGCTCAAATTGACCGCCACAACCGCCATCTTTCACAAGCTCGGGAAAGGCATTCGACAAACCACCAGCACCCACATCATGAATAAAGGCAATGGGGTTTTCACCGCCCAACTGCCAACATGCATCAATCACTTCCTGACAGCGACGTTCAATTTCGGGATTCTGGCGCTGCACAGATGCAAAGTCTAAATCTTCGCAAGAAGAACCTGAGGCCATTGACGAGGCCGCACCGCCGCCCAGGCCGATCTGCATCGCCGGACCACCCAGCACAATGAGTTTTGCGCCCGGAGAGAATTCTGGTTTGTCTACGTGCTCTTCACGAATGTTGCCATAACCGCCCGCAAGCATAATAGGTTTGTGATAACCGCGACGTTCGCCGTCAAAATCATTTTCAAAACTGCGGAAATAACCACACAAATTAGGACGGCCAAATTCGTTGTTAAACGCCGCGCCGCCGATGGGGCCCTCAAGCATAATCTCCAGCGGGGTAACGATGCGATTAGGTTTTCCGTAGTCGTGCTCCCAAGGCTGTTCATAGCCCGGAATTTGTAAATTAGACACAGTGAATCCCGACAAACCCACCTTTGGTTTAGAGCCACGGCCCACCGCACCTTCATCGCGAATTTCGCCACCAGAACCGGTGCCTGCACCTGGGAAAGGTGCAATCGCCGTTGGGTGATTGTGGGTTTCTACTTTCATCAGGATATGAATATTTTCCTGACTGTAGTGATAGGTTTTAGTATCAGGTTCTGGATAGAAACGCCCCGCCACACTACCGGCCATGACGGCGGCATTGTCTGAGTAGGCAGACAGTACATTTTCGCCGCCCAACTCATTGGTATTCTTAATCATTTTGAACAGCGACAATTCTTGATCCGCGCCGTCGAGTGTCCAGCTGGCATTGAAAATCTTATGTCGACAATGCTCTGAATTTGCCTGAGCAAACATCATTAATTCAACATCGTTGGGGTTGCGACCTAGCTCTGAAAAACTCGCCACTAAGTAATCAATCTCATCGTCTGCTAGCGCTAAGCCCAAACTGCTATTCGCACGAGACAAAGCTTCGCGACCGCCGCCTAATATATCAACTGGGATCAGGGGAGCGGGCGCTTGACTGGTAAATAAAATTTCTGCATCCGCGGGGTGCGAGAGCACAGTCTCTACCATGCGGTCATGCAAGATAGCGCTCACTTGAGAGGCCTGCTCGGTGCTCAGCTCACCGGAGACAAAATACACGGTGCCACGCTCTAGACGCTTGATTTTAGCCAAGCCACTATTGTGGGCAATGTCACTCGCTTTTGAGGACCAAGGAGAGATTGTGCCGGGTCGGGGCACCACCACAAATTGAGTGCCCTCACCTTCTTGGGCATCAATGCTGGGGCCATAGCTTAACAATTTGGCTAAAACCGCCTGTTCAGCCTCGCTCAGCGCGTCACTTAGGTGAGCAAAGTGCACAAACTCAACATACACATTGTTAACGGCCGGAACACTTTCTTGCAGAGTGGCCAATAATTTTTGGGTTCGAAATACGGAGAAAGCCGGAGCACCACGAAGGGTAAGCATAGCTAGATATCGCCTCAACAGTTTTGGGGGGCTGGAAAAGGCCGACATTGTACTTGAATTTGCAGGCACTGACAGCACTGATGAATCGAAAGATTAAGCTATACTTAAGCTAAGTTGTTGCAAGCCTAGTATCTATGCGCCCTCGTTAAGTTTGGAGACGAGCAGACCTTCAGCTACTACAAATTTTTTTGAAAAACAAGCTAGTGCTTGAAGCCCAAGCCATATAAAATTGCACAAATTTTGTTCAATTCAGTCTATATATAAGTGATTCCTTATAACCAAGCACTATATGTAGATTAACAAGAGAGATTGCATCATGGCCTCAACGGCAGCCCAATCAACCGCTACAGCACTGCTAAGAACAGTGTTTCGTCAGGCTATGCGCCTAGCGAGCGCGTGCGCGGTGGTGGGTTGCTCTGCGCTTCTAGTGGGAAGCCGTATGCCCTCTCAACTGGAGCAGGTACTGGCCCTAGGCGAGTTGCACATTCTCTCCCGCAATGGCTCTACAACCTATTACGAGGGTAAGTCAGGCACTACAGGGTTCGAGTACACCTTGGGCAAAGCTTTTGCCGACTCTCTGGGTGTAAAGCTGGTCATTGACGAAGAAGAAAACCTAGCAGGCATTCTCGGTAAAGTTAAAGAAGATCGGTATCAGCTCGGTGCTTCAGGCCTCACAATCACCCAGGAGCGCAGCAAGCAAGTCATGTTTGCTGAGCCCTATATGGACGTGACCCAGCAAGTTCTTTATCGTCGCGGTGAACCCCGCCCGCGATCTCCGGCAGATCTCATCGGCAAAAATATTCTCGTGATTGCGAACTCGGCACACGCCGAGCACTTACGCCAACTCAAAGTTCACTTCCCTGCCCTCAAATGGCAGGAAGAAGCTGACATTGAAATGATTGACCTGGTGGCCATGATTGACAACGGCGTCATCGATCACACTATTGTCGACTCTAACGCCTTTACGGTAAGTCGCAATATCTACCCTCGCGCCCAGGTCGCTTTTGACACTGGCGGCACACAGAAATTAGCGTGGGCTTTTGCAAAACAGAGAGATATGAGCCTGTACAAGGAGGCGCAGAAGTTTTTTGCAGAAGTGAAAAGCAATGGCCAGCTCGATGAAATCATTGAACAATATTACGGCCACACCAACGAGATGAACCAAGGTGGCGCGCTAGTTTTTGCCAATAGAATTGAAACACGGCTGCCTAAATGGGAAGCCTACATACAAGAAGTGGCCCTAGAATTTGATTTAGACTGGCAATTAATTGCGGCTATTAGCTATCAAGAGTCTCACTGGAACGCTCGAGCACGCTCGCGCACCGGCGTTCGAGGCCTCATGATGCTGACCCAAACCACCGCCAAAGAAATGGGCGTGAGCAATCGTCTCGACCCAATGCAGAGTATTTATGGCGGCACCAAATACTTCCGAAAGATTTATGATCGAATCCCCAAAGACATCACCAACCCCGATCGCACTTGGCTAGCATTGGCCTCGTACAACGTGGGCTATGGCCACATGGAAGATGCGCGAATTCTCACGGAGAAACTAGGCGGCAACCCAGACAAATGGAGCGATGTGCGGAAACACCTGCCAAAGCTGGCTAAACGGGCTTATTACCGCCAAACCAAATATGGTTATGCACGGGGCTGGGAACCGGTGAGCTATGTGCAAAACATTCGCAGTTACTACAATGTATTGGCTTGGCACGAGCAAATGAATCGACGTCAACTCGCCACTGCAGAACAACTTCTTCAGGAAGCTTCCGCGTTTAAACCCGCCAGCCACACTGAAAACGCTCTAAAAGTAGCAATAACTTTCCCCGCTACCCTGTAGGGCTCTGCCCTACATCGCTTAGTCAGCAATACTTATCTATTTTTCTTGGTTAGACTTTTCGCGTCGCTTTGCCGCACGCCGCTTTTTGAAAAACGCACTGATCATGCCACTGCATTCATCCGCCAATAATCCGGCCTGATAACTCACTTTGTGGTTAAGGTTATCCCGGTCCAAAAATTGCCCATTGCTGAGCACTACCCCAGCCTTTGGCTCTGGGGCTCCAAACACCAAGCGCGCAACGCGGCTGTGGACAATTGCCCCCGCACACATCGCACAGGGCTCGATGGTCACGTAGAGGGTGCAATCGGGTAAGCGGTAGTTGCTGAGGCGTGTGGCCGCGTCGCGCAGAGCGATGATCTCAGCGTGTGCAGTGGGGTCGCAGCCACTGATAGGCTTGTTCCAGCCACGCCCAACAATTTCCCCCTCATGCACCACCACGGCCCCTACTGGCACCTCACCTTCCGCCTCTGCGCAGCTCGCAAGCTGCAGGGCTTCACGCATGAACAGAAGATCAGTTTCAGTGTTCATTTTGGCGATACACTCGAATATAGAAATCGGCTTCAGAGGTAAATTGTGCAGAATTTTCTAGGCGCTCTTTAGCCTCGCGACTGCCCTTCCAAACAAAGGGCGTCATGGCCAACAATTGATTCACGGCCTCGTTATTGGGCAACTTGAGTTCGAATGAAATGCGCCGCTCGCTTTCACACTCAAAACCCTCGGGCACCTCGGGCAAATCATGAAGTGCGGGAGTATCGTATAAGGCCTGCTTCAGAGAAAACAAATGCCTTGGGCCTGGCACAATTAGAACGAAGGCTCCCTGTGGCCTTAATACACGTTTTAACTCATCAATTGACCCAGGTGCAAACACCCTTAGCACCAAGTCTACGCTGTTGCTAAGAACCGGCAGTTGAAAGCTGCTTGCCACGGCGAAATTTCCGCCCTGCTTCAGCGACTTGCTGGCCATGCGCACGGCATCGCGAGAAATATCCAAACCCCAGATAGACACCGCGGGCTGAGAGCGAAGAAACTGCTGCAGGTAATACCCTTCTCCGCAGCCACAATCTAATAAGGTGTCGATCTTAAGGTCTTGCAATACCTGTGATAGAGCCGAGGCTAACTCTTGGTAATAACCTGCTTCAAGAAAGGCGCGCCGATTGAGCATCATTTCGCGAGTATCACCGGGGTCGGCACTGCGTTTTTGATTGGCTAACAGCAGGTTAACGTAACCCTCTTTAGCGCAATCATAACTGTGGCCTTCACCGCAGCGCCAGGTGCGCTCGGTTTTCTCCAAGGCTTGAGAGCAAACAGGACAAGCCCACATGATTAGGTAGCGCTCACAAACGCAAAGCGAGGCTGTGTCTCGCCGTCAATTTTCACGCTTTCAGTAAACATATCAAGGGGGCGTACCCACCAACTGTAATCCCCGTATAGGCACTGATAAACCACCAGTGCCTCTTGGGTTTCGCTGTGATGAGCGACTTTTGAAACTTGGTAAAGATTACCTTTGTAGTGCCGGTAAATGCCCGGAATAAGCGCAGCAGTGTCAGACATAGTGATTTAACCCATGAATTAATTGCTGCGCAGATTAGCAAAATTGCCCCTACAAAGACATCTTTAGAGGTGAATACTACAGTGTCGCGGCTAAGCGTGTACCTTGATCAATGGCTCGCTTAGCGTCTAATTCAGAAGCTACATCCGCGCCGCCAATTAGGTGGTGAGGCTTCGCCAAACCCTCTACCAGCTCGCGCAAAGGCTCCTGACCAGCACACAGCACAATATTATCAACGTCTAGCACTTGTACTTCACCGTTAATATTGACGTGAAAACCAGCGTCGTCAATTTTCAGGTAATCGCAACCTGGCACCATGCGAACGCCCTTGTTCACCAAGCCGGCGCGGTGGATCCAACCAGTGGTTTTACCCAAGCCTTTACCAACCTTGCTGGTTTTACGCTGCAATAAATATACTTCACGTGGCGAAGGAGCCACTTCGGCCTTCACTCCTTCAATACCACTGCGAGCTTCCATAGTCATATCAACACCCCACTCCTTCATGAAGGCTTCAATATTTTGACTCGTGGCTTCGCCCGCATGAGTGAGGAATTCCGACACATCAAAACCGATGCCGCCAGCACCAATTACTGCCACCTTTTTACCGACTGGCGCACCCTTGATCACGTCTAAATAGCTCAGCACTTTAGGGCTATCAATACCGTCAATGGCAGGCGTGCGCGGCATAATGCCCGCGGCAATAATTACTTCATCAAACTCACTATCATTGAGTTCAGCCGCGCTTACACGCTGATTCAATTTCAGGTTTACGCCTGTGAGCTCAATCTGACGAGAGTAGTAACGCAGAGTTTCATAAAATTCTTCTTTACCCGGAATGCGCTTGGCGATATTGAATTGACCGCCAATTTCGCTGGCTGAATCAAACAGCGTAACGCTGTGCCCGCGCTTGGCCGCGGTAGTAGCAAATGCCAAGCCTGCAGGGCCCGCACCCACAACAGCAACATTCTTCTTCACTCCCAAAGGTTCAATAATTAACTGAGTTTCATGGCAGGCACGAGGGTTAACCAAACAGCTGGTCATCTTGCCGGCAAATACGTGATCTAAGCAGGCTTGGTTACAACCGATACAGGTATTAATTTCATCGGCGCGACCTTCGGCCGACTTTAAGACAAATTCCGAATCCGCCAAGAACGGGCGTGCCATAGACACCATATCAGCATCGCCATTGGCTAATACACTCTCTGCAACTTCTGGTGTATTAATGCGGTTGGAAGTCACTACAGGGATATTGAATTGCTCTTTGAACTTGGCGGTTACCCAAGTAAAGGCTGCACGAGGCACCTTCGTGGCAATGGTTGGAATACGCGCTTCGTGCCAGCCGATACCGGTATTAATAATGGTCGCACCGGCCTTTTCAACGGCTTTACCAAGAGTAACAACCTCTTCGTAAGATGAGCCGCCATCAACCAAATCGAGCATAGAAAGGCGGAAGATAATAATGAACTTTTCTCCCACGGCTTCGCGAACACGGCGCACAACTTCAACCGGTAAGCGCATACGATTCTCGTAACTACCTCCCCATTCATCGTCTCGCTGGTTGGTGCGTTCGGCCAGAAATTGATTTAGAAAGTAGCCTTCTGAACCCATGATTTCAACACCGTCATAACCCGCTTCTTGGGCAATAACTGAAGTGGAAATGAAATCTTGAATTTGCTGTTCAATTTCATCTTCCGTTGCAGCCAGTGGTTGAAACGGATTGATCGGCGCTTGAATCGCCGACGGCGCAATAGGCGTCTCGTTGAAGGCATAGCGACCCGTGTGCAAAATTTGCAAACAAATTTTACCGTCAGCCTCATGAACGGCATCGGTTATCACTTTGTGCCACTGGGCATCCTCCGAGTTGCGCATCATACGAGTGTGTTCATGAGTGGACGCTCGAACATTAGGACCAAAACCACCGGTAACAATAAGGCCAACACCGCCACGGGCACGCTCAGCGAAAAACTCTGCCATACGTACATTGCCGTCGGGCGTCTCTTCCAAGCCGGTGTGCATGGACCCCATCAACACTCGGTTTTTAAGGCTTGTAAAACCTAGGTCTAAGGGGGCCAACATATTTGGGTATAAGTCTGACATAACACTCTCCACACGAGGTAAAAATAGTAGTTGGTTTAATTATTTGCTTTCAATTGGGGCATTAAACGACCAAAGATCGTCATAAACCGCTTCACGCTTTTCCATTTTTGCTGTCATCGCTTCTGCCACATCTTGAGTCTGCAGCATGCCTGATTGCCAAGTCGCCATGTAGTCTAAACTGTCGGCGACACTGTGATCACGGGTATAGTTTAGTTGCTGCTTAGTGCCGGCAACGGCCAAGGGGGAATTGGCGGCAATTTGTGCCGCAATTCCCATTACAGCCGCTAACATTTCAGCCTGGTTTTTATAAACGTGATTCACCAGACCACAAGCTTTCGCTTCATCGGCCAGCATGTTGCGAGAAGTGTAGGCAAGCTCACGGACCAAGCCGTGAGAGATCAGATGAGGAAGGCGCTGTAAAGTACCTACATCCGCTGTCATGCCAATAGTGGTTTCTTTGATGTTGAAAAAGCTGTCGGCTGTGCAATATCGGCTACAGCAGGCCGAAACCATATCTATAGCACCACCTATACAACCGCCGTGAATAGCGACTAGCACAGGCATACGAACCTCTTCCAAGGCGTTAAAGCTGTCCTGCAACTCCAGCACAGTACGGCGTGTCTGTTCGTTTCGACGAGCGGCTTCAAGCCCCGCAGTACTGCCCATATTGGCAAATACGCTAAGGTCCATGCCTGCTGAGAAATGTTTGCCAGTGGAGGAAATAACGATCACCCGGGCGGCCGCGGCACGGTCCAAGGCGCGGGCAATTTTAGGGAGTTCACGCCAAAAGGCCGCATTCATGCTGTTGAGCGCTTCTGGGCGACTCAGTGTAATGTGGGCAATATGGTTCTCAATCGATACCTCAAAAGCCTCTAAATTCTGCAGTTCTGGCATTACATTGTCGCTCATGATGGGGCGGCTCCGTGATAAGTCATAGCAAAGGGGCTGCGGATGAGCCAAAAACCGGCTCTCTGCAACTAGACGGCGTCAAGATTACCAGCTATTTTGACACTGTCAAGATTGATTGGTAGATTGAACGCCTAACACAGCCAGCCACCAGCAAAGGAAAGCCCTCTCCAACATGCCCCCAGCCTCTAAAAAAACTGCATACCACCACGGAGATCTGCGGGAATCGCTACTTTCGGCCGCAAGCCGTATTATTCGTGAAACCGGCATAGAAGGTTTATCACTGAGAAAACTGGCAGAACAAGTGGGGGTCTCCCGAACGGCGCCCTATCATCACTTCAAAGACAAAAATGCCCTACTGTGTGCGATTGCTGAGGGGGGTTTTTTGCAGATACAAAGCCATATCGCCACTCTATTGGCGGACGACCTGCACACGGGCAGCATCACAAATAAAACCCAGGCCTATCGCAGCTATATTCGTGGATATATTGATTTCGCCGCCGAAAACCCTGAGGTCTACGATCTGATGTTTGGTCGTACTATTTGGAAACATGCTCAGGTAACAGAGGAGTTGCGAAAAACGGCTTACGATACTTTTCAACGGGATTTACAAATCGTCAAAGCCTTGCAAAAAGACAAGATTCTACCGCCCGAGGAAGACAGCCTGCGCTTCGCACAAGTTGTCTGGGGTACGCTTCACGGCATTGCTCGACTCGTTATTGACGGTGTCTATGCTGACACCAGCCATATTGAAGAAATGTGCGAGTGCGCGGCTAACTTATTTATTCAGTCAGACACACAAGAGCCTAGCACTCTATAGTCTAAGTGGCACTTACTCGGGTAAGTACACTTGCATCCGTGTGTTCGAAGTCTTTGCCATAAATGTGCAAGGACATCACTTCGGAATAACTCAACTGGTTTCCTTTCACGCTCATGCGCATGTGAAAGGCCTTGGTTTTCGCTTTTTCAAGCATGAAAGGTGATTGCACAATACCAAAAGTTTCACTGCCACTCTGGGCTTTCACGTCGAATATCGTTTCACCATCTTGCTCCACAACACCACCACCAGCCAAAACACAAACCGCCCGAGGAATGCTTAATGAGTGCATAAGTAAACCCGTTGCAGGTTCAAAGATCCAATGCCCAACTTGTTCGTGGAAAACTAATCCACTATCACTTTTTCGCACAACATGATGATAGCGCACAGAAACCAATTCCTGTTCCTCTGCATTTTCAGCAGAACCGGCGACTTCAAAACTGAGCTCATCTGTAAAGTGGGTTTGATCGGGCTTCGCGTCAGCATCAGGTGCTACATCTAGGCCTTTATCACCCACCCAGCCCCCTACCAACTGAGCCAAAGGGCCGTAATCAATACCATCTATCATATTCGTGACTCCTACCTTTGCGATCAATTTGACGCGGCGTTCTGCTGAGGTCTTGGCAAGAATAAATCTTCGTAGAGCGTTAGACCTTTGGCCGCTAAAAACGCTTTCAGCTCACCGCTGTCCTGTAATTTCCTCAGAGCTTGAGCATAGCCATTAGCGAGTTTCTTTGCCACTTCCGGTGCGCGCTGCTTATGAGATGCGCACATAAACACCTCTAGAAACCCAGCCTTAAACACCTCTTTCGTTTCGATATTTAACTCTCTCGATAAACTTTGTGTTATCACAAAATCTGCCAGCACCATATCAATGCGCTCGCCCCGGAGCATTTTAAATAGTGAAGAGACATTATTGGCTGGTTTAAAATTTGGTCTATTAATAAAAGGGTCTATACCCTTATCCAAGCTGCGAAAATAACCAATACTGTATTTATTAAGATCGGAAGCGCTTAGTTCATCCGGAATTTCGTCATTATTGACTAATTTACTAATGATTAAAGGTAAACCCAAGTGTGCTCCATCTGCACAGGTAAAATTAGGATCTTCAGGAGTTAAGAACTTTCCGTTGAATCGAAAAATCGGACCCACATCAATCAAACCTTGATTCAAACTGCGCACAAGGCGAGGGTAATTATAATTTGAAATTTGAGCCTCGAAGCCCACCTCTCGAAAAACCATATGGGGTAATTCTGTCTCAAAATAATAATCGCGACGACCTAACTTATCGGCCACCCGACTGAGAATTCCCACTTTAAGATTTTCTCGCGAAACCGACAAACCATTATTATCATATGGCTCAGCAAAACACACTGACACATTAGTGCACATCAACAGCGCAATAAGAGCCCACTGAAAACGCTCGTTTATTCTCTGCATATTTCTGCCATAACACCGCCAAGCAAGGCACTTAAGTCCATAGGATCCAATTCGATCTCCAAACCTCGACGACCAGCACTCACATAAATCGTGGAAAATGCCTTCGCCGACTCATCAATAATAGATTTAAGTCGCTTCTTTTGCCCAAGAGGACTCACACCTCCAAGAACATAACCCGTTGAACGCTCTACGTCAGCTGGGCTTGCCATTGCGGCCTTTTTTGCTCCAGCGGCTTTAGCCATAAGCTTCATATTCAACATGGCCGCCACGGGAATAATACCCACAGCCAAAGTCTTATTATCTAGGTTTACCACTAAGGTTTTATACACTTGGGCACAGGGCACCCCCATCTTTTCAGCTGCCTCAAGACCATAGGATTCACTGGAAGCCTCGTGGGTGTATTCATGCACTCGGTGGCTTACGCCACTTTTTTTCACGACATTAATTCCCGGAGTCATCCCTACCTTCGTTAACCACTGATTTAAGACCTCACCATTTTCATAGATTACTGCTAATATTCAGCCACTAATATATCACACGAGCCCAGATAAAATGAGCAAGGCCCTTCCCAAAATCAGCATCGTCTTCGTCGCGGTCATCATCGGTGCATTCGCCCTAGGTCCCCGAGTCGACATAAATACCCAGATAGAGACCTTTACCCTGCCAGCAGACCTAGATCACTATCTGGCAGAATCTGAACAAAAACATACCGACATCATTGCGAATACCGAAAAACACATACAGTGGGCACACGCCGACAAGCGCCCCACCAAAACCGTAATTGTCTACTTACATGGGTTCTCGGCTAGCCGCCAAGAAATTTCTCCCGTCAGTGAAAACCTTGCCCGCAAACTCGGCGCTAACCTTTACCTAGCTCGACTCACTGGTCACGGTCGCGGCAGCGCCCCGATGGGCGACGCTACCGTAAACAGCTGGGTCAATGACGCCACAGAAGCCATGGCCATTGGCCGAAAGCTTGGCGAAAGAGTGGTGCTTATTGGCACCTCAACCGGCGGCACCTTAGCCACCTGGGCCGCCGCTCAGCAAAATGACACCGCCCCAGACGCTCTAATTCTGGTTTCCCCCAATTTCAAGCCAGTAGGTTTTGGCGCCTGGATGCTGACCATGCCGTGGGGATTGGAAATTGCCGAACTCGTCTTTGGTCCCGAACGCAACTTCGAATCGAGCAAAGCTTCTGGGCCTAGCTATTGGACAAAACGCTACCCAACCTCGGCAATCACCGTAATGATGGGTCTTGTAGATCTAGTAAACGCCACCGACCTGTCAACAATTCAAGTGCCGGTATTAACCCTCTACTCACCCAATGACGGAGTAGTGAGCGCAGAGGCGACAGAGAGTGCACTGGCTCGTTTTGGCAGTAAAATAAATGAACACTTACAAATACTCGACGCCCTAGATCAACATGTAATTTCCGGGGACATAAGGTCGCCCAACACCACCGCAAGAGTCACTGAGGCGGCACAAGTATTTATCACAAAGGTTTTAAAATAAATCAGAGCGGAGGCACATCTCTGCAAATTTTTCTGGGCTTTTGTAAAAAACAAAAGCCTCAATTCTCGTGCTTACGCCAAAATATTACACCGCTCGTAAATACCAGGCGTAATCTACGTCGCTAACCTCGGCGTAAAACTGATCACACTCACTTCGACGAATTCGTTCATACAAACGGCAATACTCTTCTCCAAAATACTGCGGCAAAACCTTGCCCAACTTAAAACAGTCCAGTGATTGGTCCCAACGATATGGCACCGTTACCGTTTCGTCTTCGAACAATTCACCCGCACGAATCATCTCGCCATGGGGTGCACATTTTTCAGCCATGCCGTAATGCATGCCCGCCAAGACTGCCGCTAATACCAGATAGGGATTGGCATCCGCACCCGCTACCCGGTGTTCAATACGCAAATTTTTATCATCACACGCAGGAATCCGCAAAGCTACGCAACGATGGTTGTGACCCCAGTTTGGGGTTAATGGAACATAGTTCCCTGGCTGAATCCGGCGATAGGAATTTGCATTGGGTGCAAATATCGCCATGCACTCGGACATGGTGTCAGCAAGACCTCCAATCGCATATCGAAAAACCTCTGAGATCGGAGGATTGCCAGCATCGTCGGCATCGGAGAGAAATATATTTCTATTCTGGCCATCGTACACACTAATATGCATATGCAATCCGTTACCGGCAGAGTCAACGAAGGGTTTCGCCATAAAACAGGCTGTCATACCAAACTGGCGCGCGACCCCTTTTATTACACGTTTCAAAAGCACCGCATGATCACAGGCAAGCAATGGGTCATTGACATGATGAAGGTTAATTTCGTATTGCCCCGGTGCGAACTCCGTATGCACCGTAGTAGCAGGAATATTTTGCAATTCACAGGCCTCACGCACAGCCTCCAAAAAATCGTCGTTGTCCCACAACTCCTCTGGCATTGCATATTGCACGCCCGGCTGGGGCTGGGTGGTGCCCGGTACACGGCTAAGTTTCACCTGTGGCCGCGCAGGGTTTTCTGACGCTTCCACTAAATAAAATTCAAGTTCGCAAGCTATGGTAGGAAAAAGATCATCACTCCGAAAGCGTTGCACCACTTGATTCAATATTTGCCGGCAATCCCACATATGAGGCTCACCCTCTAAATCAAACCAGGTTGCAAGAACCTGTGCTGTCTCAGACTTTAGCCACGGCACCAAGGCCACACTATTTTTTACCGGGTGCATAATTTTATCAGGGTCACCATCGTGGTGACCTATACCTATAGCCTCCGACAGCGCCCCTAGGGTATTAAGTAAAGGAATACTGCCGGGCGCCTGTACGCCTTTACTGAAAAATGTTTCAAACTCGACCCGAGGAATACGTTTGCCACGCAATACGCCCGCCATATCTGGAGCTATAATCTCAAGTGTTTTCACCTCTGGATTTTCTGCTAAGAAATTCTGTAACTCTTCAATGGTAGCGGTCAAATTATCACTCATATTAGTTCCTTTACTCTCGCAGAGCAGATACGTTTTAAAAATTTAGCAATTGCCGGCAGGTGTAATACGACGACGTGCTGGATCAAACGTTGGCTTGTCTGATACTCGACATGGAGCCAATACCCGAGTCCACTCCAGCTCTCGCTGATAATATATCTCGGCAAACAATGAATCGGACTCTTTGCCCCAAGGCATATCCAAACATGCAAATGCCACATTGGATTTTGCCGTTGGGCACCAGGCCGCTGACGTTACGGTGCCCACTTTGTCGCCGTTTTTGTTGAATATAAACGAATTATTTGCCGGCTTATTGCCATCGACATCCAGCTTAGCAAAGCGAAACCGCGAGCCTTCTGTCTGTTCCTTGATGAGCGCCTTACGACCATTAAACACAGGCTTGCTCAAGTCTACCAACCACCCCAAACCTAATTCATAAGGCGATCGGGTACGACCCGGACGAATCACCACCTCGGCCGGCATAAAATCAACACCCGCTTGAACAAACCCCGCTTCAATTCGAGCAATGTCTAGTGCATCAGCTCCCATAGGATGAATCATGTAGTCTTTTCCGGCCGCCATAAGCTGATTCCACAGGGGCATAGCCTTATCATTGCTTGTCCACAACTCATAACCTAAGTCGCCCGTGAAGCCGGTACGAGAAACCACCAACTCAGCACCCTCGAATGGAAAGCGAGCAATGCCAAAGGGTTTAAGGTTTTCTATCCCCTCCAATCCCATTGCCCGCAAAATGGAACAGGAGGTTGGGCCCTGCAACGACAGCGCGGCCACCTCTGCAGTTTCATCGGTAATTTCAACATCGAAGCCCATTGCCGACCAGCGCATCCAATCTAAGCAGCGCTCCTGCGAACACAGGCGCCATACATTTTCTTGCAAATGGAAAAGCGTGCCATCGTCCATCACCTGACCATCATCATTACACCAAACGGCATAAGCCACCCGGCCCACTGCGACCTTACTCATATTGCGAGTCACTAAGCGATTTAGGTAGTCGGTGGCATCATTGCCCTCAATCTTATATTTCGTCATGGGCGTTAAATCAAACAGAGCGGCACTTGAGCGAATGGCAAAATACTCAAATTCCACTTCCGTGAAACTGTGTGGCGTGGTGTAACCCTTCCAGTCAAACCAGTGATTGGTTTTACAGGCCTTAGCCACGCCTTCATGAAATGGCGTTTCCAAAACCTGCGCTTCAATGTGTGGCTCAGAAGATAAATTGGTATCCACATACCCTAATTGGTTCTTGTCAGTAATCATGCCGCAGCCCCTCTCTTCATCACTTCCTTAGCGGCATTACGCCCCGCCAACCCCATGACGTTACCACCCGGATGTGCCCCTGCACCACAGAGATACAAACCGTCAATTGGCGTAGCGTATTGGTTAGAACCATAGGCTCCGCGCATCATCAAGATTTGGTCAAAACTAATTTCACCGTGATGCCAATGGCCGCCGGTCATATAAAATTCACGCTCGACATCCAGAGGACTTAACAGCTCGGAAGTGATGATTTTCGCCTTAATGCCCGGTGAATATTGCTCGAGCAAATCAATCACGATGGCTTTGAACCGGTCTTTCTCATTTTCCCACCCCGCTTTCAAGCTGTAGGGGGCGTACTGCACCACCGCCGACAACACGTGTTTACCGTCTGGCGCTAAGCTTGTGTCGTGCACCGAAGGAATAATAATTTCCAATATGGGTGCTTCACACAGCTCGCCGTATTTGCTTGGGTTAAATGCGCGCTCGACATAATCCATGTCGGGCGCAATCACTAGGCGCTGCCCAATATCACTGGCACTCACCCCTACAAACTCAGGCAGACCATCTAAGGCTAAGTGCAGTTTGGCAACATTGCCTTGCATGCGAATATTCTCAACACGTCGAGAGAAATCGGTTTCGATATTGCGAATACCGACCAATTTTTGAAAAGTATTTTTGGGATCAGCATTGGAAATTACAATGCCCGCCTCTAGTACTTCACCGCCCTGCAAGGTAACCCCTGTGGTGCGGCCAGATTCCGTATTGATACTGACCACCGCACTATTGCTGCGTAGCTCTACGCCCATCGACTTAGCTGAGTTTGCCATAGCTAAACCAACTGCGCCCATACCACCTTCCGGCAGCGAGGGTCCGCGGTAACCCCAAAGATCACCCAGACGGCGATAGAGATAACCCAACACCGTATTTGGTGAGCGTGGCGCCATGTGCGAGCCTAACAACCCGTCTAGAGACAAGGCGCCTTTTAATAACTCGCTGTCAAAGCGTTCATGTAAAACATCGTAGACATTAATCAGACCTACACGCATAAGTTCGCGCATGTCTTCACGGCCAAGCATTCTCATACCCAAGCCGAGCTTCAGCAAATTAATTCGGTCGTGCCAGTCCCCTTCTACCAACTTAGGTGGTCGATTACGAAAAGCCGAGGCCAGTAATTTTGAAAAACGCAGCATCGTTTTGTGGAAATCTTTCATGGCGGCCTGATCTTTCGCCGTAATATCACCACCGCTGATAGCGTCGCCATGAATGCTTATATGCTCGCCATCTTCCGCCAGTGCAATTGTTTTCAAATCTTTTGCGGCGAATTTTAGGCCGTGCTCATCCAAGCGCATATCTTTACGCACTTCGGGGTTCAGCATTGTCAACAAATGAGCGCCCGCTGAGATCTTAAAACCCGGCGCAATTTCTCGAGTTTTTGCAGCGCCACCAAAATGATTTTCCGCCTCCAATACCAGTACTTTGCGGCCGTCTCGCGCCAAGTAAGTGGCGCAAACTAAACCATTGTGACCGCCACCTACCACTATCACGTCATATTGATTAGTCATCGGCATAACCTCCCGGAACCGTGTTGGGTCTTTTTAGGTCCATCAAAATCTCACGGGCTGCATTGGCCCCCGGTGCCGCCATAACGCCGCCGCCAGGATGATTGCCAGAACCACACATATACATACCTTTCATGGGGCCGCGATACTGGGCGTAACCAGGAAAAGGCCGATTGAATAACAATTGGTCCATGGTCAGTTCGCCTTGAAAAATGTTGCCCTCTGTGAGACCAACCTCATTTTCAATTTCGCGAGGTGTGCGCACTTCCGCGTGTAAAATCTTACTGCGTAAGTCGGGACTGAACTTGCACATCTGATCAATCACGGTTTCGCCGAAGGCCTCTTGATCTGCGTCCGTCCAGTCCCCCGTAGCCAGCTTAGGCGGGCAATACTGAACAAACACAGTCATCATGTGCTTGCCTGGCGGCGCCATAGTTGGGTCAACTTGAGTGGGAATCAACATGTCCACATAAGGGTCTTGTGACCAGGTGCCGCTTTTCCAATCATCGTAAGCGCGCTCCATACGATCCAAAGAATCGATAAAATGGAAATCGCCCTTCATTAAATCACTGTCTTTATCTACGCCGTGGAAAGTGGGCAAGCCATCAAGTGCAATATTCACCTTGCCTGAAGAGCCACGAATTTTGAAACCCTGAGCTTTCTTAATGACGTCTTTTGGCAAGTCTTTTTTATCGATGATATCTAAAAAGGTGCGTTTTGGGTCAAGATTCGATACCACAATATCGGCGCGGATTTCGTCGCCGTTTGCCAGCGCAACACCCTGTACCGCATTGTCTTTCACAATCACCTGACGCACATCCGCATCAGTGATAATTTCGCCGCCATAGCTCTGTAGAGACGCGGCCAGTGCGCTAGCCACAGAACCCATGCCGCCGCGGGTAAAACCCCAGGCGCCCACGCTGCCGTCCACATCCCCCATAAGGTGATGCAACAAGACATAAGCTGTGCCCGGCGAATACACGCCGAGAGAGGTGCCGATTATTCCGCCACCGGCAAAATGACACTTGATGACATCCGTTTCAAAATATTGGTCCAGGTAATCACCGATACTCATTGTCCAAAAACGGAGTGTGTCGTGAAGGTCTTTCTCTCCAAGCTTATGGAAGCTCTGCAACAAGTAGATTAATTCCGAAATATCCCGAAACTTGAAGGAGGTGGGGTCCGCAGGCGTGCGCAATAAGAAGGGACGAATCAAGCGAGTTTGCTTCATTAGATCAGCGGAAAAACGCTCATAAGCATTCGCGTCTCGCTTAGAAAAACGCGCCATCTCACGATATTGTCGCTCATGATCATAGTGATTACCGTAGTAATCACCGTTGCTTTGGTAAGTGATACCGCCACCGTAGGGCACCACCTGCAAACCGTGTTTAGACAGCTCCAAATCACGATGAATTTCCGGCCGCAACAAGCTGCAGACATAAGAACAATTGGTGTAATTCCAACCCTCGTGCAACTGCCGGGTCACTGTTGCACCGCCGATATAAGAATTTCGCTCGAGAATAGCAACCTTCATTCCCGACTTCGCAAGGTAGGCCGCGTTTGTTAGGCCATTGTGGCCCGCGCCTACAACAATAGCGTCATACTTTTTCACCGCATTACTCCACTGGTTAATGTGTGGCTCGCCAAAACAGACCCTACAAGCGTAGCCGCTATCCACAGACAGGCTCAGCCCACAAGCGGGAATCATGGCAGAGATAACCGAAGGTGTCTACGGTTTTATGAATGAATAATCATTCATAAAATTTGCCAAACAGGCCTCTCTACATTAAGCTAAGCCCGCAGCAAACAAGCCCTAAAGGAAGCATAGGCAATGGGAAGAAACACTGAAAAAGACACCGAAAGCCTCGTGAATTCGAAACGTTCGGCATCCAAAGAAATGCGCCGAGCTCAACTCATCAAGGCCACAATTAAATGCGTTGCCCAAAAAGGCCTATCTAGCATCACCATGGCCGATATCACTAAAGAAGCCGGCTTGAGTCTCGGCATCGTCAACCTCCACTTCCAAAGCAAAGACAAACTTCTCGTAGAAACCCTTCGCTATATGTCTGAAGAATATGGAGAAAGCGTACACAGAGCCCTAGCCACAGAGGGCGGCCCTGCCGCTAAACTTACAGCCCTAATGGAAATGGACTTCAGCGCAAAGGTTTGCCAACGCAATAAACTTGCCGTTTGGTTTGCATTTTGGGGAGAATCTAAATCAAGACCGATCTATCAAAGCCTGTGCGCCAAAATTGATGAGGATGCCAACGCCTCCGTTCACACACTGTTCCAGCAGCTCGACAAAGACGGCGACTACCAACACATTGACCCAGACAACTTCGCCAGTGTATGGAACGCGCTAACGGAAGGCTTATGGCTAGATATATTAATCAGCCCAAATGAAATGACTAGAGAAAAAGCAAAAGCCATATGCCAAGGCTATTTAGCCAGTATTTTCCCTCGGCATTTCGAGCGCCCAAGAAAAACAAAAAACTGATGGGAAGAAAAAACGAAGATAGGCTTGGCAGCGCTTTACTGGCCATTGCCAAGCTAAAAACTTACAGCCAACGACCAGCACTCTTTGGCAATTCATAGCGCGCCTATTGAAGTATTAGTAATGCGGCGGAGGTTCGTTACCCACCTTCCCTGTTGGTTGATCTATCACCTGAGACATCTCCTCAAGCTTCTTCGCTAAACTTTGCACCTGTACTTGTAAGCTCTGAATATACAAGTCTTGTTCTGTCACCACCTCATTGAGTTGCTGCAAGGTGCCCTCTTGATAAGACACCCGCGTTTCGAGCTCAATTAAACGCTCGTCAAGCTCACTGCCTTCACTGCTCACATCACTCATACAACAACCTTAAACCTGACATTACACATTATTTACAGCTTGATAGACTCGCGTACCAAGCACTGATATTAACAATTTCAGCATCACTTAAACCCTTTGCCAACACAGACATCTGCGGGTCTGTGCGGCTGCCATCACGGAAGGCTCGCAGCTGCTTTGCCAAGTACTGCGCCGATTGCCCCGCTAAAGAGGGGTAAGATTCTACCCGCGCGATACCCTTTGGCCCATGGCAACTACCACAAACGCGGGCACTTTTTTTACCATCGCTCAAGGCATCAGCATCGGCCGTCGCTTCACTGACGAAGACGCCAGCGGCACATAAGATTACAAACAAACTAAGCTGAGCCAACACTACAACTTTCTCCCACAATGCTTACAGAATTCGGCGTCCTGATCGTGCCCAGAACGCTCACAGGCCCGGCACATACGCGTGGCTTTGCCACGCATCATTTCCTGCGCCAGCTCTGCGGTAAGAATACCCGTTGGAACAGCAATTATGGAGTAGCCGGTCAGCATCGCAATAGCGGCAATCACCTGCCCCAGCGGTGTTTGCGGTGTGATGTCCCCGTAACCCACCGTAGTAATCGTGACGATAGTCCAGTAGATACTCTTGGGGATGCTAGAAAAACCGTTCTCTGGCCCTTCAACGATATACATCAAAGAACCAAAAATGGCACTCAACACCAGTACACAGGTGAAAAATATCAAAATTTTGCGCCGCGACTGTAACATGGCGCGTATCAATATATTCATTTCACTCAAATAGCGCACTAGTTTCAAGATGCGGAAAATGCGCAATACGCGCAACAAACGAATCACCAACAGGAAGCCGATATTAGGGAATATCAACATTAAATAAGTGGGTAGAATTGAGAACAAATCAACGATGCCGTAAAAACTGCGGATATAACGCCCAGGACTTGGCGAGCAGTAAACTCGAGTCAGGTACTCCAGCGTAAACAGTGCCGTAAATACCCATTCGACGGTCAGCAGCAAGGAGTGGTACTCGAGCGACAACCAACCCACGGAATCGACCATAACAGCCAGCACACTCGCGAGAATGGCGTAGATTAAAACAAGATCAAACAGTCTGCCCGCCGGGGTCTCTGTACCAAAGATCACCTCGTACAGGGTCTGCTTAAAATCTTTTTTGCCCGATTTACCAGGCTCAGTGTCGCCCATGGATGCCCCAAACCTACATTTATTGATATGCTGCGTAACATAAACAATGCCCCTTGCGTGCGCAAGCCCACTGAGCGGCCCCAACCTTAGGAATTACTGTGACTGTACTGCTAAAACCCCTTCGCTGCCCTCACTGTGGAGACGCTGTAACCAAACCCCTACTGAAAGAAAAGGGCCACTTGCGCGATTTTCTGAAAAGCAAAGTGTTTCCCTGCCCTCATTGCGAAGGCCAGCTGCTTTACCCTGAGCAGGCTGACACTACCCTGTCGGCAGGAATATTTGTAGCGGTTATTCTTGCGCCACTGTTTCACTATTGGGGAGTTGAGTTTATTACGCCGGCGCAAACATTTTTACTGGGCACAATAATTACCGTAATCGGCGTATTTACTCAGAAACTGGAGATTCCCGATGAGCAAGAATAGCCGCTTAGTGTACTCCACGGATCAAGGCCGAGTTAAAACACCAGACGTCCCCGCTCAAACGGTCGTGCCCAGCGATGGCATAGTACGAATTAAGCGCGAGACAAAGGGCCGAAAGGGTAAAGGGGTTTCCCTTATTACCGGCCTACCGCTGACAGAGCCGGAACTAAAAGTGCTCGCAAAATCACTTAAGCAACTGTGCGGCACCGGTGGCGCTGTAAAAGACGGGGTTATTGAAATTCAAGGTGACCATCGCGAAGTACTCAAAACGGCGCTTGAAAAACAGGCTTACACCGTTAAATTGGCCGGAGGGTGATAATGGAGGTCACCGACAGCCACCGACTTTTGGAACTGGTGCAGCAACGCATGCCCTTTGGCAAATATCAGGGCGTCATCATGGCTGATCTGCCTGAAAATTACCTGATTTGGTTCTACCAGCAGGGCTTTCCCCAGGGCAAGTTGGGCGAGCAATTGGGCTTGCTGTATCAAATCAAACTCAATGGCTTAGAAGACTTACTCACACCACTCCGAGCAGGCCGCTAAGCCCCGAAATAAACGCCAACAATTGGTCCACATCTTGCAATATTCACCTTGAGATTCCCTGAGTGTCAGAAACTCGGCACCCTGTTTGCGAAAAGAAAGGTAAGACTATGGACCAAAATACCCTGTGGCAGCTTGTAGACACCTCAGTCAAAGTAGGCATTGGCGCGCTAATTGCGGGCATCTCCGCTTGGCTAATGGCCCGGAGAAACAACTATGGCGCCGGCGCATCGGAAAATGTTCGTGTCACGAAGCGCATAGCCACTCTGGAATCGGTGTCGGCTGAAATTGGTAATATCACCCACATATTTGCTAAGTATTCAGCGCTGGCCATTGAATCGGTACGTTTTGGCAATCGTTGGCCCCAGGCTCGCAAGCAGGAGCTAGACAATGTGAATTTGGAGCTGGTTGCTGAATTTAAGAAATTAGCCGACGCAGAGTCTAAATTATTGATGCTGGGAGAAAAGAGCTTGGAGAGAACCCTGCGCCTCTACGCGGCAAAAATTTCTCACTTCAGAAAGCAGGTGTATGTAGGTAGAAAGGATATTAGCAGCCAAGAGATTGCGGATATTAAGCAGGACATTAACAAGCTACGCGAGCAGTTTTACGATATTTTGAGTAAGAAATACGATCGATTACTGACGGAAGCCTAACGCTATCGAGCAAATTTAGGTCCCCGAATCGAATACTTCGAGAGAACCAGTAAACCGCCAAATTCCCGCCTTGCGGAAATTTGGCAATACAGCAAAGTGCTGAGGTCTTATTTAATCTTATGCCTCTTTAGAGGACTCGATCTCAGGCTCTTCAGAAGATTCCTCTACAACAACTTCCGCTTCCTCAGCCGCGCTGACTACCTCAGCTTCTGGCGCATCTTCAATAACAACTTCGGGCCACGATTGAAACGGGAAAGGTTTTTCTTCTGTGCCGTAACTCAAGAAGCAAACAATTTCATAAATAAACTGAGATAGGCTAGCCGCCAAACCTCTTACATTTGCATTAGGCGAGCCCGTAATGAGGGCCGACAAAGCCTGCACAACCACCACCAACCACAGCACAACAGTGCTCACCTGAAATATGATGGCAAACAAAACCATGTAAACAATTCTCAGCCATTGATTAGTGTTTTTTAGGTTATTGGATATGTCGTTAGTTTCCATTTTCCGCTCCGTTGGTGGTGATTTTTCGGCCTAAGTGCCGAGGGGATATCCTTCTGATCAAATCTGGCGAATAGAAGTCTACCTACTATATAGCATTGTTCCGTGTATCGGCCAAATTTAAGCGATTTCAAGCGCCGATTACCAGCCTCAACAAGCATTCCTAGCTAGCAACCCGCCCCACGCTGTGGGACAATCTTGGCCGAAATGATAAAAACGAAAGAGACCAAGCCTCCCCTATCGGGGTACAAGGAATCGTATAATGCTCAACCTCCGGCCATTATTGACTGGTATCGTTACCACAAACTTATTTTTTGCGCTTTCTGCTTCAGCTCAGACTGAGCTCTCTGGGGATTACGTAGGCCTAGATTACCCCATGATCAGCGCCCATGGGTTTGGTGAAGCCAAATATTACTCTGAAGCCTTAAGCGGCAAAAAGGACGTCAGCTCAGGCCAGCAGGGCTTGCATCTTATGGCGGCCTTAAGCGATCGAATTTCAGGCTTTGCCGAATTCAGCTTAACCTTCAAAGAATCGGATGTGCACACGGACGTTGAACGAATGATTGTTCGTTATGATTTCTCCGATTACTTAAAGTTGTCACTGGGTCGTTACCACACTCCCATTGGCTTCTGGAATGCAACCTACCACCATGGAGCGTGGCTGCAAACGACCATCGACCGCCCCACTCTGATGAAATTTGGCAGCCAGATAGTACCCATACACTTTGAGGGTATTCTCGCGGAAGGCAGCCTGCCCATAAACGATTTCAACTTGGGCTACAGGGTCGGCACCGGAACAGGGATTCACAACAACATTACGGTTGACGACAATGCCGGTCATCACGGCGAAACAGACGGCGACAACGCCTTCACTTTACAACTGTACACTCGGCCCAGTTTCATCCCAGGTTTTGAATATGGCCTTAGCTACTACACCGATACCGTTAATATTGAAAGTGAAGCGGATCATGAAAGCGATCATGAGGAAGAGCACGTCGATGAGCATGCAGAGGATCTTGAGCTAGACTTCCACGGAATCGATCGTGATATTAAACAAAAAACTGCGGCTATTCACTTTGCACTAGAGCAAGATTCTATTGAGATCATTTCAGAGCTTGTCTACTGGGAGCACGAGTATGACATCGGCCCTAAAATCACCAACTATGGCAGCGGATTTTATATTCAGGCCGCTCACCAAATGGAGGGGCGCCTTGAAGCATTTAAACCCTACGTCCGTTTAGACAAGATCAAGGCCGACCACGACGACATTCTTTTTGCAAAAGACCAGTCGTTCGAAAGCGTCACCCTGGGTGTGCGTTACGATTTCACTCACAGCGCAGCATTGAAAGTTGAATATCGCAACGAACAATCGGGTGATAAAGAGCGATTAAACAGCCTAGTGCTGCAGCTCAGCATCGTCTTACCCAATGTCTTTTCTTTCTAATAGAATACCGGAAATTTTTGTTATGCCAAGATTATTCAACGCCAACGCCCCCCTACTCAAACGGCTAATCATTAGCCTGCTTCTGACGCTGCCGTGTATTGGTAACGCACAAGCAAAAGAAGTACTCGCGGTTATTGTTCATCCCGACACATCGGTTGACGGCCTAACAGAAGAGCAGGTCAGCAGAATTTTTCGCGCCGAGCAACAGTTTTGGCCAGACAGAACCCGCATCACCCTGCTTATCAGGGCACCTGTATCACAGGGGCGCACCATGGCACTGCAGAGAATTTATCAAATGTCTGAGCAGGGCTTTAGAAAATACTGGATATCAAAAATGTTTAAAGCTGAAGTAGCCTCCGGCCCACGTGTAATGTACAGCACAGGCATGGCCGCCAGCTTGGTCAACGCCGTACCTGGCGCTATTCTATTAGTCCCCTTCGCTAATATCCCAAAGAATGCCAAGGTATTGAAAATAAACGGCAAATTGCCTAGTGAAGAGGGTTACATTTACGCGATGTAAGCCAGTGAGGGGAATGCACTCACTATTGAAGCATTTCCCCAACCTGGACATAGGCCTCGGCCAATTCAGCTTCAGACTCGATAACGTTATTAAGGTAACGTAGAGCGTCAAAAAGAATCGCATTCTTATTTTCACCCAGTACATAGGAATTTCGTATAAGGTCTGTGAGGCCGTCGTTGTACGAAATTTGCAGGCGCCGCTGAAGACTGTAGGTCAAAGACAGCGCCGACACCAATTCAAACTCCATTTCGGCCAATACACCTGTCCCCACTACCGTATCCCATGTGCTTTGACGCAACACCACCTTTTGCGCGCCTCCCAGCATCTGGCGAAACTCATCGGCTTGGAAAGGAATAGTACCCGCCTGCATTTCCAGGACAATATTTCTGATTCCTTGTTGATAGGGGTAAGAAGACTCCACCCACTGACGATTATGCTTAATTTCCTGATCAAAGGCTTCGATAGAATGCGCGACCAAAGCTTTTACTTCTTTGTCATTGCTCCAGCTATCAATCGCCAGTGCGCCCAAAATACTCGCCACCATCAATAAGGATTCGAACAGAATCAAGCCTACTCCGCTGCTTAGCTCAACTTGTAAGGCTCTTAGTTGTGGTACTCGAAACATTGTTATCCCTTCTTAATCCACTTGCAGAGAGTTTGCCTGCCAATGACCGCCCCAGCCACGCTGAAGCTCTGCTAAATATTGCTCCCACTCTACACGGGTTCGATTGCTAGGGTAAGGTATGGGTGGAATAGGCACTTTGGAGTGCCAAACACTGCGTAATTGATGCTGCTCGTTAATTTTGGCTATGTGCATCGACTTCCAGACGTGCTGAGTGGATTTCTCTATGTACAGCATGCCGCTGGGGCCATGAATGGACAAATCGCTTGCGGCCAAGCTTACGGCTGCTGGCTTGCTGCTATTGGCGGCAACAACGGCCTTCGCCCACAACTTAACCCCTAAGTAGGCAAGCGCCATGCCTTCACTCATGACCCGCGTACCTTTAGAGTGCTCTCTAAATCGTTGCACGAAACTCTGGTTAACAGCATCAGGCGAATTGCCAATATAGTTCAGAACAACAAAATCACCCGCCATCGAAACATTGCGCAATGCGGCGATCTCACCTTCAGACAATGAAAAGGAAAATGTTGGTATATCGCTCGCATTCACGCCGCCGTCACGGAGCGCTTTAAAAAAGTGAGTATTACTGACGCCGTTGACCGTATTGAAAATGACATCGGGCTTCACCCTTTTAATGTCTTCGACAATACTCGAAAAATCTCGCGCGCCCAAAGGTAAGTATTTCTCGCCAACAATCTCACCTCGCCACTGTTGAACCTGATCAGTGATGATCTGATTACTGGCTCGCGGATAAACATAATCTGAGCCCACCAGGTAGATTCTTTTTCCTAGGCGACTCAGCACCCACTCTATGGCTGGCGTGACCTGCTGATTTGGCACTGACCCTAAATAGACTATGTTTTTCGAGTTTTCTAAACCCTCATATTGAACAGGGTAATAGAGCAGATGATTATTGTCCTCAAATATCGGTCGCACTGATTTTCTACAACTGGAGGTCCAACAGCCAAACACCACGTCAACTTGCTGTTTTTCGACGAGTGATTTTGCCTCATCTATAAACACCTCCGGATCTGAACGACCATCGCGAATCACGGTTTCTATTTGACGCCCTAGCAAGCCCCCCTGAGCATTAAGTTCCGCTACCGCCAATTCAATAGCATCAACCATACCCTCTTCCGATTTAGCCATATTTCCGCTCAGCGAAAACAAAATACCCACCTGAATGGGTTTTTTGGATTCCTGAATAAAATGATATCCCGCAGCCACCATTAGCACCGCCACCGCAAGGTAAGCAATCATCGCCTTTGCATTAATATTCATGATTAATAGAAAACCCCAAAGGTCACGGCAAAAATGGCAATAGACAGAACTGGCCAGAAAAGATTTTTGGTCAAGAAATTTTCATCGTAGCCATCGATCAAATCTCTTTTGGCAATAAATACAGAAGTTATCGCCACATACAAGAGCATAATATAAATGACGAAATACAAGTATTCAAAATACATAATGCTCGAGGAACTCAATGATTGGCGAAGGTCCGTATGGGTTAGGCCAATCACAAAAAACAGCGCAGACAAACCCACCACCACATCGTTGGCAGTAAAGCCCAGCCAAGAGGCTGCCTCTCCCGTTTTGGTGCTAATCAAAACGATAAGAAACATCATAATTGAAATGACGGCTGCAGGAATAATTCTCGAAACAAAGGGATTAAGAAATTCGCGTTCAATACTGATGTTGTAAAGCAACTCAGGCTTGCGCTGGATCCCCTGCAACGATTGGTCGCCAAAATTGGTGGTGAAAAGCTGCTCTTGAATACTGAACCAGGCCTCTTCAATCTGCCAGCCTGGCAATACAAAACCCTCTTGAACGCCTGGCAAACCTTTGGGATTAAACATTACATAGGCCCCGATGTCAGGCACCAGCACAACATTGTCTCGATAGGAATCGTGCCACATTCTCAGCCAAACCTGCTGCGAGTCCAGAGGGTAGAGAGAGTAGTCAAAAGCCTGGCGAAGGGAGCCTGTCACGTACCATCGAATCACCTCGTCACAATCACGCAGAGCTTCGTCCTTGGTATTACACCCGGGGTCATCAGGCTTACTAACACTTCGATGCACTTCTTCTATGGTGGGTGTGTGAGCTTCAGGCAAGACAAAACCCCGCACAAGCCCTTTGTGCAGGCCTTTCTTATAGCGTTGCCAAACATAGGCAGAAATTTTTACGTTGTTCGCGCCTTCAAATTCTACAGACTGCAGATACACTCCGGTCTCTAC
>CAJWBQ010000011.1 GCA_913020115.1 uncultured Cellvibrionales bacterium | reverse complement strand
TCCGTTTTCTTCGTTTCATAGCTACGCTTTCTCCTCGTACGAAGATTATAGCGTTGCAATCACCGGTTGAACCCACAATTAAGTAACGGACATCAAGCCCAACGCTGCTTCAGCGTTGTTTTGATGAGAGGGTGCTTTCACAATCTTTATTAAATTCACAATCTTAGAAATTCTTTTCACAATCTTTATTAAAAATCGACAAACATGCTTGCAATTTGATCAGCTAAGGCCCATCCGGACAAGAGCACACCAAACCTCATAAACCCTACACATTTTTCCCCCTTAGATAGGGGTTGTCAAAACGAAGACAAATAGAAATTTAAATACCTAACGATTTCAAGGAGTTGTAAGCCACCCCCTCATAAATTGTCTTCGTTTAATTCAAATAGTCTTCGTTTTAATTCCTTCGCTACACTAAACATAGGTACCCGCAGCAACACCCGAGGCCCAGGCCCACTGGAAATTAAACCCTCCCAAATGTCCAGTAACATCAACAACCTCACCAATAAAATACAAACCAGGCTGTTTCTTCGCCTCCAGGGTCTTAGAAGACAATTCATCCGTATTCACGCCACCCAGCGTCACCTCCGCGGTGCGATAACCTTCCGTGCCAGAGGGTTTGATCTGCCAATTATGGAGCTGCTCAGCAATGGCTTGAAATTCGCCGGGTGTATATTGATTCAATGGCTTACTTTCACACCAAAGAGCGCAGAAACAGGCGGCCATTTTTTTCGTATAAAGCTCGGCTAAAACCGTCTTTAATTCAGCATTCGGACGCAGCGCTAACTGCTCGGTTAACAGCACTTCTAAACTGCCCTCCGGCCATAAGTCAATTGTTAAGGTATCGCCGGGGTTCCAATAAGAGGAAATTTGCAAGATTGCGGGGCCACTCAAACCCCGATGGGTAAACAACATTGCTTCCAAAAAACTCATGCCATTGCAACTGACTCGAACCTTAGCGGAACTGCCTGGTAAATCAGCAAAAAGGGCTTTTTCTTGGGCCTGCAATGTAAACGGCACCAAGCCCGCTCGCACAGGTAAAAGCTCTAAGCCAAACTGCTTGGCAATTTCATAGCCAAAGCCCGTAGCGCCCATAGTTGGAATCGACAACCCACCTGTAGCAATCACTAGTGACTTGGATTGGATCAGTCCTATACTCGTATCGACCGTAAAACCAACACCTTCATCCTCCCCCGCAAGAACTGAATTCACCGCGCACTTTGCACGAATATTTACGCCAGCGGTTTGGCATTCATCCAGCAATAACTGCAAGATATCTTGCGACTTATTGTCACAAAATAATTGCCCCAAGGTTTTTTCGTGGTAGGCAATTGAATGCTTATCAACCAAGGCGATAAAATCCCACTGGGTAAAACGCGACAGGGCCGATTTGCAGAAGTGTGGGTTATTTGAAAGGTAATCGTTGGGCTCGGCGTAGAGATTGGTGAAATTACAGCGCCCACCACCCGACATCAGAATTTTTTTGCCCACTTTATTCGCGTGGTCAACAAGCATCACACTCTGGCCACGATTGGCCGCTGTGATTGCACACATTAAGCCCGCAGCACCGGCTCCAACAATCAACACATCGACCTTGGAACCAGAGGCATTGGGCTCTAGAGCTTTGTTCAATTACTTAGCCTTAAGTTTGAGGAAGCGTAACGCCTGTCTGGCCTTGATATTTGCCACCGCGATCTCTATAGGAGGTTTCACACACCTCGTCAGACTCAAAAAACAACATCTGAGCGACACCTTCATTGGCATAAATCTTTGCCGGCAGCGGCGTTGTGTTGGAAAATTCCAAGGTCACGTGCCCTTCCCATTCAGGTTCCAAGGGCGTCACATTGACAATAATGCCACAGCGAGCATAGGTAGACTTGCCCAAGCAAACTGTTAATACATTGCGAGGAATACGGAAATACTCAACGGTGCGGGCGAGCGCAAAGGAGTTCGGAGGAATGATACAAACATCACTTTGAACGTCGACAAAACTATTTTCGTCAAAGTTCTTAGGATCGACGATTGTAGAGTGTACATTGGTGAAAATCTTAAACTCGTCGGCACAGCGAACGTCGTAACCGTAGCTTGACGTACCGTAAGACACTAAACGGTCTCCATCCGGCCCATAACGTACCTGGCCCGGCTCAAATGGTTCGATCATATTTTGCTCGGTGGCCATGCGACGCATCCACTTATCGGATTTGATGCTCATAGTGCTTGTACTCTTACCTGAGGGCTGTTTTACAGTGGCGACATGATAGTTGGTTTTGGAAGCCTAATAAAGACAAGAGACAACTTTATGTCTTAGGAATAATTCTCAATTCCATCCCTAAGCAGGCGCCTGTCCTCGGGTATAATTTTTCTCCATAAGAATACAGCGCTTAGCACTTGCACCTATAAACAGACGATTCCCACCCAAAAAGCCTGAATGAATTCAAATGCCAGCATTTACGTAGCCTGAGGAGTGCCGCAATAGCCAGAGAAAGCTGTAAATCAAACAACATAGGGCCGATAAAACCTGAAAATGGCCGCACTCAACACCGCGACAATTGCTGTTAATGTCACTTAGGCGCGCAAGCTTGACTATAATTAATTTGCAGGAGTGCTTAAAAAGCATTAATCCTCGGGAACTCAAACGCCAATTAGCGCTCTGATGTATCGGCCCCCTAGGTTAACGCTGCTCACCAACAGAGATCGCATTGCCGTGAATATGACAACAAGAAATGGCTTGTTGCTAGCTGGATGTATCGCTGGGAACCTCGCCTTCAGTACAATATCCCCCTCCGCTTGGGCGCAAGACAGCGCCTCTTCTCAACCTTTGGCTGCGCAACGATACCGCACAGCGATTGAAGACATTGAAGCCCGCGAAGGCGCCTACGGAGGCGGCTTGACGCAAAGTTTGATGAGTTTAGGGCAAGTTTTGCAAAAACAAGGGGACCACGAAAATGCCGTTGACGCCTTCAAACGCGCAATGCACGTCAATCGGGTCAACGAAGGTCTCTACAATCTAGGCCAAGTGCCCATTCTAGAAGAGCTCATCGAGAGCGAAATTGCTCAGGAGAACTGGGAAGACGCTAACGACAAACATCAATATTTGTTTTGGCTGCACCGCCGCAACTTTGGCGATACCGACTACCGCCTACTACCGGTCATTGAAAAACTCAGCAAGTGGCATTTGAATATTTATACTTTGAACTTGAGCGAAGGCTTGCACCAGCATTTGGTCAGCGCACACGCCTTGTTTAGGCTCGCCGTTAACATTATCGACAATAGTTATGGTCAAAATGACCTGCGCTTAGTGAAATCACTGCGTGGCCTAACAGCCACGAATTACTTTCTACGCCAATTTCGGGCGGCAGAATCGATGAAATTAACCCACACCTCAGCCAGAGGTGGCAGCACCCCCACAGCCCAAGAGCGCGCTAAACTCGACCAATACACCATCAATAGCTACGCCAGCGGTAAGCGCGCCATGACTCGTATTGTGGATGTTCTCGACAGTAACCCTGAAGTGACGCCCTCTGCCGCGGCAAAAGCTAAAGTCGGCCTAGGCGATTGGTATCTGCTGTTCGACAAATGGAAGTCTGCGCAGGAAACTTATCAAGAAGCCTATAATGAGCTTGTGGCGAGTGAAGCCGACCCACGGATTATTAAGTCCTTGTTTGGCCGGCCGGTGGCACTGCCCGACATGCCTCTATTAGTTACCGAAATAAAGGAGACGACGAAAGACACTCCCTATGTTCTAGTGACCTTCGATGTGACATCCTATGGGCGCGCCAAGAACGTCAACATTTTAGAGTCTTTCCCAGACGATCAAATGCGCTTGCGCTCGAAGGTAAGGCGCTCTTTGAAAGCCGCCAAGTTTCGTCCGCGCTTTGAAAACGGCGAGGCTGTGCTCACAGAGACGTTAAGGCACCGCTACCTGTTTCCAGAGGATAGAAAAACTCAAAAAGAAAAGCTGGAAAAAGAACGCAAAGCACAAGACCTAGCCGCTAGACATTAAGGATAACTGCGACGATGATAGACCTGAAAAGGCGATTGAAGTTTGGCACGGCTTACAAGGCGCCCCTCATAGCGCTAATAGCCTGTTCGGCGCTCACACTGCAAGCGTGTAAAACGCCGCCCAGCCAAAGCCAGCCACCCCAGCCGCCTGCTCCACCTTCATCGTCAAGCAGCCCCTCGCAACCCTCTAGCAGCAAACCATCATCACCGTCTTCTAGCACGTCTTCGTCTAGCCGGCCGTCCACACCTTCAAGCTCACCACCGTCACCGAGCAGCTCATCATCACCCTCTAGTTCGCCATCAATGCCTAGCGGCATGCCGTCAATGCCAAGTTCCTCCAGTGACGGCCAAGAAAGTGGTGAGCGCAGTTCATCGTCCCCCTCACAGGGAATGCCGGGAAGCGAGAGCGATAGTGGCGACTCGGGCAGTGATTACGACAGTGGCGCCCCCGGTGGAAACAATGGGGATATGGGCGAGAACAATGGGGATTCAGGCAACAACAGTGGCGACCCCGGTGGCGACTCAGGAGAAGAATACAGCGAAACTAGCTCTGCTGGTCAAGAGCCCGGCAGCGGCGGTATGCAAGACACAGCCCAAGCGGGTGACAGTCGCAGTGATGAAGTCGACTTTTCCGAAGAAGACCCTTCTGGTGGCGGCTCCGTACCCTCTATGTCAGACGGCGAGCGCCAAGCCCAATTAGAGGGCGTTTTGAACGATACAATGGCCAGCTACGACGGCATGATTTTGCGTGAGAGAGAATATGTTCTTAATCGCGGCAATGAAGAAGGCAGTGAAGAAGAACTTGAACCCTTAGACTCCGGCGGCGAACTACCTTATGACGATGTAAACGCTGAAGGCGAAGAAAATGCCCCCTCTGGTCGCGGCGGAAGTGGTCAGCAAGAGAGTGATTCCAGTGGTGGTGGGTACCGCCCTGCCGGCCCCGTACAAAATCGCGGCGGTGATTATCAGCATCAAGGCCAAACAGCGCCTCCCGCCGACATTCCCGATGGCAATGACGACGATGTAGTGGCTCGGCAAATTCGTGAAGCTGCAATGCGTGAGACAGACCCTGAACTTCGGGAAAAGCTGTGGGATGAATACCGAAAATATAAAAATCAATCCAACTAAAGGCCAATCATGACATATCACCGAGTAAGCCGCGCAAACCCCAAGATCGGTTTGCTGCTCTGTGCCTGCCTGCTTCTAGGCTTAGGAGGGTGTTCAAACACCACCACCGTTAAAACCACGGCGCTGACTCCTCTGCTACAGGAAACTCAGGAAATTCCTGAAGCCCTGCTAATGGATGTAGGTATTCAGATGTTTGACCCAGGCTTAGAAGCGGCCAATGAGTCAAAAGACCGTATTATTTTCCCAGAAATTCGCAAAGCCGAGTCTCGCTTTATTCCTCACTTGTTGATGGAGACACTGCAAACCAGTGCCGCCTGGGGCGCGATTCGAGTCATTCCCAACACCCTGAGCGCGCCAGACGTGGTTCTCAGTGGTAAAATTTTGCAGTCCGACGGCGAAGTGCTGAGAATTAATATTGTTGTCACTGACGCCACCGGCAAGGTGTGGTACGTCAAAAACTATCGGGAATTGGCAAGTCGCTACTCCTACGATCCACGGAAAAATATTCAAACCGATCCTTTTCAAGGTTTGTACAACCGTGTCGCAAACGACTTAATCAACTATCAACGGGCCATGAAAGACTCGGAAATTATCGCCGTGCGCACAATTGCCGAGCTGAAATTCGCGAACACATTCTCGCCCGAGTCATTTCAGGGCCTAATTGCCCAGAACAAAGAAGGTCTCTACCAAATTAAACGTCTGCCTGCAGAAGGCGACCCGATGCTGGACCGCATCCGTGCCATACGTGAGCGAGATTACTTATTCGTTGACACCCTGCAAGATTATTATGGCGCTTTTGTTAAAGATATGACCATCCCTTACAAACAATGGCGCAGCCAAAGCTATGACGAGGTCATTGCTATGCGCGAATTGCAAGAGGAAGCTCGCAACCGAAAAATTGCGGGTGTTGTCGCGATACTAGGGGGCATAGCAGCAGCGGGTAGCGACAGTCGTGCAGCCCGGGCCGCTGGGCAAGTAGCCATTGGCGCCGGCGGTTACAGTGTGAAGAGTGGTTTTGACAAAACCGCTGAAGCCAAAATGCACATTGAAGCTCTGCAAGAATTAGGTGATTCACTACAAGCTGAAATTGAACCTCAAGTTATTGAACTGGAAGATCGAACCATTACCCTTTCGGGCACAGTTGAAAATCAGTACGATCAGTGGCGCGATGTGTTAAAAGACCTGTATAAAATTGAAACTGGCGACAACAGCGCTCCGTAAAATACTGAACGATCAACTATTAGGGTAACAAGCACCATGACTAAAAATGATGACACTCTCACGCAGGGTGAATTCACGCCAACTTCGCTGTCTCCACCTTGGTGGCAAGCGCACCGTTCGCAGCTTATTAGTTTTGCCGTTCTTATTCTGCTGCTTTTAGGGGTGGTTTTTCTACTCCCAGAGGCGGTGCAGCCCGAAAAAACAGACTCACTCGCAAAGGCAAACACTCCGGCGCCAATTTCGGGGAAAAAACAATCTCCTTGGAGCGAAGCCCAAACAGCAAAACAACGCAAAGAAGCACAAACAGTCCTGTCCGACATATTGAAAATTCAGCAGACGCTGGAGGAACAAAGTGTCGAGCGCTGGGCTCCCGAAAGCTACCAAGACGCCATGAACACAGCGGCCGAAGGCGATGGCTTTTACCGCCTGCGCGAGTTCAGCCAAGCTCAGAAACAATACCAGCTGTCGAGAACAAAATTTGAGGCTTTGGCCAGTAGCGCCGATAGTAAGTTCACACAGCTCATGAATGACGGCGCCACGGCAATTGACGAGGGCAATGCCAGCGCTGCAACTCAGGCTTTTGAACTCGCGGGCCTTATTCAAGCAAACAGCCTTGAAGCTCAGAATGGGCTGCAACAGGCTCAATCTTTAGACCGCGTACTTGCGCAATTAAACGATGCGGTGCTGCAACAAAAAACCGGTAATCTCGACGCGGCGCTCACTTTGACTCAACAAGCCCTAGATACCGACGCCAACTCTAAACCGGCTAAAAATTTACTCGTCACACTAAACGCCAGCATTCTAGAGCGCGACTTTACCAATGCAATGTCAAAGGGCTATGCCGCATTACAAAGCGCATCCTATGCAAAAGCTAAAAGCGCCTTCAAGAGCGCTTTAGCGCTCAAGCCCAGCTCCAGTGACGCTAAAGCCGCGCTCACTCAAGCAGGCAATCAACAGACACAAACAAAAATTGAAGCATTGTTGGCAGAGGCTAAAACAAACGAAACCAAAGAACAGTGGCAGACGGCTGAAGATACTTATGAAAAAGCGCTTAAATTGGATGCTAGCTTGGTAAGCGCTCGCATCGGCCTGATCAGAAGCCAGGCTCGCAACCAACTCGACCAACAACTCGTAACATTACTCGCTGAACCGGAACGTCTGGCCAGTGACGCAGTCTATAAACAAGGGCGCCGCGTTCTGAAAGATGCGAGAGGGCTCAGTCAAACTGCCCCGAAATTACAAACACAGGTTCAATCCCTCAGCGCTCTACTGGCAAAAGCCAAAGTACCGCTCGAGGTGGTATTACGCTCTGACCAACAGACAGATGTCACCGTTTATAAAGTAGGTCGCCTAGGTCTGTTTGACAAACATCACTTAAGCTTAGCGCCAGGCAACTATGTCGCCGTGGGCAAGCGCGAAGGTTATCGCGATGTGCGCCAAGAATTTACCGTACTATGGGACAAACCCGCACCCAACATAACCATTCAATGTGAAGAACCGATTGCATCGCTGTAACAACGTCAACACAAGGCAAGGAACCCAAGGCCATTAGCACACAAGAGAAGCCAAACGAACCCCACAATGATGATGACATCATTCAAGCCGCTACATTTACGCCCGCCTCTGGTGTAGAAACCAAGCAATCCTTTTCGCTCAATCGCACAAAGGCGGCTCTAGCGGTCGGCCTTTTCCTTAGTGCGCTGGTGGTATTATTTCTCTTCACCGCCAAAGCGGTAACCATTCAAACCCAACCCGCCGCGACACTCTCTGTAAGTGGCGGCCTCAAGTTCAAACTGGCTGAACATTATCTTTTGCTGCAAGGTGACTACCAACTAGAAGCTCTAGCAGATGGTTATTACCCTCTGAAAAAAAACATTGCCATTGGAGATGCACAAAATCAGACACTTAACTTCGAATTAGAGAAGTTACCCGGGCACCTTACTATCAACACACCCGGCATCAACGCTCCAGTGCTAATCGACCAATTAGCTGCGGGTAATACTAACCAAGAAATTCGCAATATCGCCGCCGGAAAACATCAACTCAACATTAACGCCGAACGCTACTTCCCCTTCCAGCAAAGCTTGGAAATCACAGGCTTGGACAGCGCTCAAAGCTTAGATTTAAACCTTGAACCTGCATGGGCAGACGTTTCCTTCACCACGCAACCGCAAGGGGCAACACTATTTGTAGACGGCGAAGCTCTTGGCACCACACCCTTACAAGTAGAAATAATGGAAGGCGACCATCAATTACGCTTGAAGTTAAAGGGGCATAAGGCTTGGCAGGAAACCCTAGATGTTAAAGCACAAACCCAGATTGACCTGCCGCTCATCACTCTGCCAGAAGCAGACGGGCTGATACTGGTCAACACCCAGCCCAGTGGCGCCGGCTTAACCGTTAACGGAACATACCGCGGCCAGTCGCCATTTGAACTTGCGCTAGCGCCTGGGAAAACAGCTGAGATCACCGCGTTTAAAGTGGGTTATATCTCTACCACGCAGTCTATAAAGGTTGAATCTGGAAAAGAACAAAACCTCGCCATCAAACTGAAACCTCAGCTAGGCGACGTGAAGATAGATGGACGTCCATCAGATGCATTGCTGTATGTAGACGGTCGTTTAATGGGGCGCGCAAAACAAACCCTGCGTCTGCCCGCAAAACAACACCGCATTACCTTCAAAAAAACGGGCTATGAAGATTTTTCAACAAGCGTATTACCTCGGCCTGGTATCGCTCAAGCTGTAAGTGCACAACTGCTTACGCTGGAACAGGCGAAATGGAAAAATATCAAACCCGTCATTACTAGTAAGGCGGGTTCAAAGCTAAAACTGTTTAAAATTGATGCCAAATTCAAGATGGGCGCCTCGCGACGGGAACAGGGCCGCCGCTCCAATGAGTCTCAGCGTTCTGTCGCGTTAACGCGGCCGTTTTATTTTGGCATTCACGAAGTGACCAACGCTCAATATCGAGAATATGTGAAGTTTCACTCCTCGGGCCATGTAAAAGGCAACAGCTTAAACGGAGAAAAATACCCCGCAGTAAATATCACCTGGGATCAGGCGGCCAAATACTGCAACTGGTTATCAGAGCAAGAAAAGCTCCCGCCTTTTTACACTCTAGAAAACAACACCGTAAATGGTATAAACCTACAATCGAATGGCTATCGGCTTCCTACAGAAGCTGAGTGGTCTTGGGCCGCGCGAGTGCAAAAAAATGGCAAGCCATTGAAGTTTCCTTGGGGCTCGTCACTGCCACCCAGCGAAAAAAGTGGTAACTACGGTGACCGTCGCGCCGCCGCTCTTTTAGGTAATATCCAAGTAGCTTACGACGATGGCTACGCGGTCACTGCACCCGTAGGTAGCTTTCCAAGCAATGAGAAAGGCCTTTACGATTTAGGCGGCAATGCCGCAGAGTGGGTCAATGATTATTACGGAATTAGAACAGGTTTGTCTCTGTCTCTTGAAACCGACCCCACTGGGCCAGTAGAAGGCAGCTACCATGTTATTCGCGGCTCGAGCTGGGGGCACGGTACCGTCACCGACCTGCGCCTTGCCTTTCGCGACTACAACAGCGAAAGTCGTCATGACGTTGGCTTTCGTATTGCCCGCTACGTTGACTAACAGAGACAGTTTCAATGGATACTAAATGGTTAAGATGTTTGTCTCTCTACGCCCTTCTGGCCAGCGTAGCGCTAACATCGACATGCGCTCTTGCTCAAGCTCAGGCAAAAGCTCCGGAGCAAACTAAGCCCGAGAGCTCAGAAACAGACGACGCAAACGACAAAAATAAAGACAACAAGCCAAAAACTAAAGCACCAGTACAAACTAAACCCAGTGGCAGCTTCAATCCCACTGAAGAAATTTCTGAAGACTTATCCGTCTCTTTTCCTGTGGATATTTAAGGACGCACAATGAAACGCAATACAGCCTCTGATTTTTTCTATCAACTATTTGCTTTGATAATGGCCGTGATAATCGTGCACGCCATCTATGTAACAGTGGTACGTCCAAACGCCAACACGCAATTACAGGAACAATTTGAACGGCAGGAGGCGGGCGAAACTTACATTGTTCAACGATCCATCTATTTGGTACTAAAAGACTACGAGCAAGAAGCTTGTTTCGTGCTGATGCTGTGGGCTATGGCGATTATGGGTCGTAAAGCCAGCAGTAGTTTTCGTGAAACTAAAATTCTCGACCAAGCCCTTCTCAATGTTCGCGACGGCACCAGCGTGTTGCCGGAGGACACCCGCGAGCTCAGCAGGCCCCTGCAAAATTTACCGGAGGAGCAGCAGAGCCTGTTGCTGCCAAGGGTACTGCAAACCGTACTGCAGCGATTTGGCTCCACCGAAAGCATTGCCAATGCCTCAAGCTCAGTAAAGGAAATCTGTGACAACGAGTCTGATCGCTTAGACAGTGAACTGGCTATGATTCGTTATATCGCCTGGGCCATTCCGTCAATTGGCTTCATTGGCACTGTGCGAGGTATTGGCGAAGCATTGGGGCAAGCTCACCGAGCCGTAGAAGGTGACATTGCAGGGGTAACCATAAGCTTGGGCGTAGCGTTCAACTCAACCTTTGTAGCACTCGTCATTAGCATTGTAATTATGTTCTTCACCCACCAACTGCAGTTGCTGCAGGAACGCCTGGTTCTAGATACACAGAATTACGTAGACCAAAAGTTGTTGCGTCACCTTAAAGTCAATAAAACCTCAGGCGCGTAAATAGAATGTCAGTGGCCAATACCATATTAGAACTAAATGACAGCGGCCTGCGATTACTGCAGGGTGGGCGTTTACTACTAGAAAGCCCTGGCATAGCCTTGGTGAACGAGAAGCAGTGCCTCTTAGGTGTCGAAGCGCTACAGCAATCCAAATTGCACCCATTGCAAACACACAGCCAATTTTGGCAAAGCTTGGACAGTGAACCCCTTGGGAGCAGCAATCCAAAATGCCGGCACCAAGCTGATTTGGTTTTTGAACACTTGCAGGCAATTAAAACCCTACAAGGTGATATGAGCAATCTCATTCTTGCCTTACCGGCACACTATACAAAATCTCAATTAAGTTTACTACTAGGCATAGCCCAGCACTGCCAGTTGGCAATCGTTGGTTTAGTTGATACCGCTGTTGCCTCCGTGGCAAATCAAGCAGACGCAGGCCGCCATTGTTTTATCGACTTGCAATTACATCAGGCTTTAGTCAGCCACGTTGATGTTGGCCAAGTAGTTCGCAATGCTCAAGTTGAGAGTGTCCCAGGCGCCGGGTTGTTAGCCTGCTATGATGCTTGGGCACATTTAATTTCGGAACAATTTATTCAACAGACGCGGTTTAATCCACTGCATAATGCCGCCACAGAACAGTTATTGCACAACCAGCTCGACGATTTTTTACAGCGCGCTCAACGTGACGGCGAGGCAACACTTGAACTGGCTGGGCACAAAACCACTCTTGCTTTAACAGCACTGGCCGCTACTAGTAAAACTCAATTGGAAAAAATTGCAGCCAACACGGGCCACTACTCCGGGCATTTATACATGACCGAGCGCTGCCACTCGCTTCCGGGGGTCGCCGAAGTATTTCCTGAAGCCATTGCTGTTACCAGCATACAGCTTGCCAATAACATCGAGCATCACGAAAAAACCATTGTCCAGAGACCAGACGGCTTGAAATTGATAGGCAGTCTGCCAGCTCGGGCCGGCATAGCACCTCGAACCGAGGGCGAGAAAACGGCAACGCATATCCTGTGGAATCATCAAGCATTCCCAGTTAACAAGGGGCTCAGCATTGTTAACGATGCATCGACACCTATTGTCAGGCAGGTACTAGATAAAGATGGGATCTGTGCCATCACTCCGCTGAGTGGGGCTTTAAGCATCAAAAACATACAGGCAGACGGCTTGCTCATTAATGGTAAAAAAGCCAGTGAAGGGCAAACCCTCGTCAGTGGTGATCAATTAAAAATACCCGCCCTTCCCCACGCCTTTATCGTCATCAGCGTGGTTCCAAGCGATGGCGCGTAAACGCAGATTCTCCACCTTCAGCCTGTCGTTTCTTGACATCATGTCTTGCGGTTTCGGGGCGGTGGCGCTCATATTCCTGATCATCAAACACGATATAGACACGAAAATTGAAGTTGAAAACGAGTACTTACTCGCCGAGGTCATGCTTCTTGAAGAGGAAGTTCTCGAAGGAGAAGAAGGATTAGTATTAGCGCGTAACACTTTATCGACAGTAGATGACCGCCTCGCAGAAGCGCAGGGTTTAGCACGGCGAATTGTTGAAGACATCAACGCCGTACAAGGCAAAATTATTGAAGTGGGGGAGTCAGCTGAAGACACCAGCCTGAACAAACTTAAAGAAGACCTTGAAAAACTTGAGGAAGAAAAGCGCAGGCTCATTGTTGAGCGGGATCAACTCGGTGAAAGTGCACTGGGCTACAAGGGAGACGGCGACCGTCAGTACTTAACGGGCTTAAAACTGGGCGGTGCCCGTATTTTGATTTTGCTCGACGCTTCAGCAAGCATGCTCGACGATAAAATTGTCAACGTGATACGCCGACGCAATATGTCTGACAATGTGAAACGCGCTTCGAAAAAATGGCAGAGAGCGCTACGAACCGTAGAATGGCTAAGCGCTCAGTTTTCAGAAGAGAGCCGCTACCAAATCTATACATTTAATACGAGCGTGCAAGCGGTGGTACCCAATACCGAAGGTACATGGCTACAAATATCAGAAGAGGATGACATTCAAAACGCGGTAAGCGCTATGCGTAAAACCGTGCCGCAAGGAGGCACTAGCCTAGAGCGGGCTTTCCGTTCCATCCAAGACTTCCCCACTCTGCCCGACAATATTATTTTGATCACCGACGGCTTGCCAACACAGAGTCTGAGTCGCCCCAAAGGCAATACAGTGACCGGCGCACAGCGTTCACGCTTCTTCAGCCAGGCCATTCAAGAAATTCCCCGAGGCATTCCGGTCAACATTATACTCGCACCAATGGAAGGAGACCCCTTGGCGGCAGCTTCATTTTGGCAACTGGCCGCGGCCACTCAGGGCTCGTTCATGAGCCCATCGAAAGACTGGCCTTAGGATGAGAGAGGGAGAAAAATATGTCGAGACGTAAACGTCGTGAAGGTGAAGATTTCAATATCTCCTTTTTGGACATAATCTGCTGTGGTTTTGGCGCTATCGTTCTTCTATTAATGATTACCAAAACCGTGCAGCCTATAGTGATGGAAAAAACCGCCATAAGCCTAGACGCCATGGTAGCCGATCTACAACAAACGCTTTTTACTGTGCGTGGCGAAACTACGGTATTCAACCGCGACCTCAACGCCAAAAAGGAGCAACTGTCTTACGAAATGAAACGTATTGCCATTCTCAAAGGTCAACTAGCCGGTTTAGAGCAGCAATATGCCAAGATTTCAGATGAAACGGCCGAGGATGATATTAATAAGGGCAAATTAAACGTGGCTCTGCAGAAACTCACAAAAGAGATGGAGCGTCTGCTCGGTGAAAACTTTCAACGGAAAAATAACATTATTGGCGGTATCCCTGTCGACAGCGAATACATCATTTTTATCATAGACACCTCCGGCAGTATGTTTAACTATGGCTGGGAACGTATGATGGAAGAGCTTATCGCAACGCTCGACATCTATCCTCAAGTTAAGGGGATTCAAATCATGAATGACATGGGCGACTATATGTTCAACAACTACCGGGGGAAATGGATTCCAGACACCCCCGGTCGCCGAGACGTTATTATCAACCGTCTTCGCCGCTGGAACCCTTTCAGCAATTCCAGCCCTGTTGAGGGTATTCAGAGGGCCGTACGAAGTTTTTACGACCCAAAAAAGAAAATCAGTTTATTCGTCTTTGGCGATGAATTCACTGGACGTTCAATACAGCAAGTTGTGGACACGGTGGACAGGCTCAACCGCGACAGAGACAGTGATGAAAAGATGGTGCGTATCCATGCGGTAGGCTTTCCCGTGCAGTTTTCACGCCCGGCGAACCTGCAAACCACTGGGATTCGCTTTGCAGCCCTGATGCGAGAGCTAACCTACCGCAACGGCGGCACATTTGTCGGACTGAATGATTATCGACCTTAGGTGTCTAATGCTCTTGAGACCTCTGAGACGCTAAACTGAATACGAAAATTGAGCTAAACTGAAGACAAGCAGTATCCAATACGCTCCTTGAACAAGGCAGGTATCTCATGAACCGAACGGCCAAAATATTCACTTTAATCAGCCTAATATGGCTAGCAGGCTGCGAAAACTCGCTCGTGGTAAAAGGCAACTTCCCCGCCCCCATGATTGACAAGTTGCCCCACACCTTGGGAGTTTATTACGAACCCGAGTTTTCAGAATATATTTACAAAGAAAAAAGTGAAGACCGGTCGATGTGGACCATCACTGCGGGCCCTGCCCAAGTAGACGTCTTGTCAAAAGTACTGCCAAAAATGTTCACCTCTGTAATTCCCGTGAATACACTGCCCAGCCCAGAAAACCCCAGCCAGGCCGAGCTGATTTTTTCACCTCGTATCGACGAATTTCAATATGCATTGCCTCGCGAAACCAAAGTCAATGTGTTTGAAATTTGGATAAAGTACAACATGCGAATTTACAACGCCGCAGGGCAATTGCTCGCCGACTGGCTGATGACCGCCTATGGTAAAACCCCCACGGCCTTTATGACGTCAAAAGAAGAGGCTGTGAACGAAGCCGCTGTTATGGCATTGCGCGATATGGGCGCGACACTGTCTTTGCGCCTGCCTGAAGTACCAGAGATTAAAGCCTGGCTTGTTGACCACAAACCCAACCCTCTATCAGACCCTAACGCTCCACTTACCCAAGACCCTGATGCTCCACCAGCCTCCGCTTCCTTATCCAAAGCGCTGACCGGCACCCATTCTGAAGAGGGCTTATAATCATGAAAGGTAAAAATTTACTCTACTGCAGCGCTCTTGTGCTGATGGCAGCGCTAAGCGCATGTACCTCGGTCACCATTGACGAATATCGCCAAGGCACCAGCCACATCGTTGCAGGCGACTCCGTAGTGCTACTGGGCCGACGTCACTCCAGCGACTATGAAACAGAACCCGACCTAGTTAACTGTATCGGCAAAATCATCAGCGCTGGCGACTCCGGTGTTAACGTGGTGGGAGAGCGTGAGTTCACCGATCAACTCTACCCGTGGTTTGAACCTCGCACGGCGCCCATGAGCATGAAACGCCTAGATCAAATAGCCGAGCGCAAAGAATTCGCCAATGTGCTCGAAAACTACAAAATCAGCTACATTATTTGGATTGACGGCAATACCGAAACTACCAGCAGCTCCGGCTCTATTGGCTGCTCTATTGGCGCGGGCGGTGCAGGTTGTTTTGGTTTTGGCACTTGGGACAAAGAATCAGATTATGAAGCCACCATATGGGACTACAAAAACCGTAAAACCTTAGGCACCATCAGCGCCGATGCCAAAGGCACCTCTTATATGCCTGCCATAGTGATACCCATTCCCTTAATCGCCAGAGTTCAGGCTAACGCCTGCAAAGGCATGGCGGCTCAGCTCCACAGTTTTCTAAAACCAAACGCTGGTATCAACGCCCCAGGGCCTCAATAATTTAAGGAGAGCAATTTGTGAAATGGACAAAGGCCAATATCGTATCTGCGGCCATGGTAGTGGCCGCACTGCCCTGGCTACACGCTTGCTCAGTTAACCCTGCCACCGGCAACGCCGACTTTGTGCTCATGTCCGAAAACAAAGAAATTTCAATTGGCAAAGAAGAGCACGCCAAAATACTCGAGAAAATGCCGATTTACGAAAATGAATCTCTGCAAACCTACGTCGATAAGGTGGGCCAAAAAGTAGCGGCTACCAGTGACCGCCCTGATCTCACCTACCTATTCACTATTATTGACAGCCCAGACATCAACGCCTTCGCGCTGCCGGGAGGTTACATCTATATAAACAGAGGGCTTATTGGCTTCCTAAACTCAGAAGCAGAGCTCGCCGCGGTGCTCGCCCATGAAATTGGTCATGTCACCGCCCGTCACGCCGTGCGCCAAAAGGCCGCAGCAGCCGGCGCGAAAGTGGCTTCAGTAGTCACCGCCATCGCCGCTCGCAGCAACACTGTTGGTGAGGTTACCTCTATTTATGGCGCCGCCGCCATTTCTGGTTACGGCCGTGAAATGGAGCTTGAAGCCGACGGCTTTGGTGCAAAATACCTATTCAACGCAGGCTACGACCCAAAGGCTATGATTGAAGTCATTGGAGTACTTAAAAATCATGAACGCTTTAGTCGCTTCAGAGCGAAAGAAGCCGGGAAGAAAGCCAAAAGCTACCATGGCGTGTTCTCGACGCACCCAAGCAATGATGCACGCCTGCAAGAAGTCATTGCCAAAGCGGGAACCCTCAGCCAGAACGGCACCCAAGTCACCAATGAGGATGGCTTCCGCGACCAGGTAGACGGGCTTCTCTGGGGCAAGAACTACGCCCTAAACGCCGGAGTCAGCACTGATACCAATCGCTATACTCACAGCAAGCTGGGCTTCACCCTAGTATTTCCAGACGAGTGGAAGGTAGAAAACAAAGGTAGTGCAATAATAGGCGCCCCCGCCGACAAGGTCGCTGAGCTAAAACTAGAGGTGACCCGCTTAAAAGACAAGATTCCACCCGACGAATTTATTCGCCAAAAGCTGAATGTAAGCTTATTGACCCGGTCTGAGCCACTCAAACAGGCCGGCCTGATGGGCCATACTGGCGTTCGACCCGCTCAAGGAAAAGAGCAATACCCCACCCGAATGGCGGTATTTTATCAGGCCAATCGCGTGTATCACTTCACCGGAAGCTTAAGTGACCCGGAAAAAGACGTCGATTACGACCAGCTCTTTCTGGACGCAGTTCATAGCTTTCGGCCCGTTCGCAGCCGTGGCAAGCGTAAAGCACCCGCCGCAAAAACCATTAAATACGTAAAAGCCAACAGTAAAACAACCTTTGCCCTGCTCGCTCGGCACATAAAGTTGGGGCGCTATACTGAGGAGCAGCTACGTCTACTCAACGGCTACTATCCCAGAGGTGAACCCAAACCCGGAGAGTGGATCAAGATAATCGACTAGGCTCTAGGCCGCTAGGCGCCTAGGTTTTAACTTGGGTAAGATCCCGAATCTTGCCCAAGTTAAAACGATCGTTTTAATTTTGCTTTTCTGAAATCCCCAGCTCATCTATACTCCTTAGCGACCACGCGCATAAGCAATAAATTAATAACTAACAAATTCGCGAACTAGGTCCATTCACAACATCCCAGCCAAATGAGAGAACACAGCATGAACGGTCTAATGATGGATATGCCACTCACAATCACCTCTATAATGAATTTTGCGAACAAAGTTCACGGTGACCAAGAGGTAGTGTCAGTTACTGCCGACAACCCTCTGCACCGCTGCACCTATCGGCAGCTGTTCAGCCGGGCTCGACAACTGGCCAACGCCCTAAAAAGCCTAGGCGCAGAACAAGGCGACTGCATTGCCACTCTTGCGTGGAACGATCACCGCCATATTGAGCTTTATTACGGAATATCCAGCTCTGGCATGATTTGCCATACCATCAACCCTCGCCTGTTTGAAGAACAACTAGAATACATAATCAACCACGCCGAAGATCAGTGGGTATTTGTAGACCTCATGTTTGTCCCCCTACTTGAGAAATTGCAGGACAAACTGCCAGGAGTGAAAGGGTTTGTTGTTCTAACCGGCGAATCGCACATGCCCAACACCAATCTGCGAAATGCCCATTGCTACGAAACCCTCATTGCGGCGGAATCTGACCAGTTCGAATTTCCGGAATTGGACGAAAACCAGGCTAGCGCACTGTGTTATACCTCCGGCACCACAGGAAACCCCAAGGGTGTGCTTTATAGCCATCGTTCAACGGTACTTCACTGTTACGCCGCGGCACTGCCCGACGTTTTCAATATATCAGTGAATGACACCATGATGCCCATTGTCCCGATGTTCCATGTGAATGGCTGGGGCAACGCTTATAGCTGCTTCATGATCGGCGCAAAAATGGTACTGCCTGGGCCCAAAATGGGTGATGGAGAAACTCTCTGTAACTTAATCAACCGTGAAAAGGTCAATAAGTCTGCAGGCGTACCCACCATCTGGATGGCACTGCTTCAATACCTCGAAACCTCTGGCGAATCCGTCCCCTCACTAGAATCTCTGGTTGTCGGCGGCGCCGCTTGCCCCGTGTCGATAATGAAAGCTTTCGAAGAAAAACATAATGTCTGGATGCACAATGCTTGGGGCATGACAGAGATGAGCCCACTCGGCACATTCAACTCTTTAAGCACCGCACAAAAGCAATTGCCTGAAGAAGAGCTAGACATCATTCGGCAAAAGGCCGGACGGCCTATTTTTGGTGTCGACATGAAGATTGTCGACGCCAATGATAAGGAACTCCCTTGGGATGGAGAGTCTTCAGGCGCCGTAAAAGTACGCGGCCCATGGATTACTAATCGCTATTTCAAAGCCGAAGAGTCCAATCTCGATGCCGACGGCTGGTTTGAAACAGGTGATGTAGCCACCATCGACAGCAGCAGCTTCATGAATATTACCGACCGCACCAAAGACGTCATTAAGTCGGGCGGTGAATGGATCTCGTCTATCGAACTTGAGAATTGTGCTGTTGACCACCCCCAAGTGACTGAAGCCGCAGTAGTAGGTATATCTCACCCTCGCTGGACAGAGCGTCCTTTGCTGTTGGTCATTCCACAAGAACCCGGGTCAATTTCGGCCGCTGAGATGCTCGCGTGGTTCGATGGCAAAGTAGCCAGCTGGTGGATCCCCTCAGATGTTGTGTTTGTGGAGTCATTACCACATACGGCCACAGGGAAATTAAGCAAAAAGGACATTCGAGAGGAGTTTAAGCACCATCAATGGACAGAATAAATTGCGTGCACTAGTGAAACCGCGAGAATATAATGCGCGAGTATCAACATGGCGCGAAAATAATGCTTAATCATCACAGAGCAATTAACTTTGTGCTTATGTTATTAATGAGCCACACTTTAGTCTAATATTCTCGAGGGATTAATATCAAGCGAAGTAATCTTGATATGAATGATGAGATGAATGAGAGCACTACAATAATAGATAGAGGTATAAAAAATGTTTGAAATTAAGAGAGCAAACAAAAAATCGATTTTTATTAAAGCTTTGTTACCTGCCTGCATCGGCGCCACGATGATGCAAGGCGCGACAGCGCAAGACGACAGCCGTCTTTTCGGTATTGAAGAAGTTGTCGTAACCGCAACAAAGAGAAGTTCATCTATCCAAGATGTGCCTTTTGCCATTAACGCGCAAACAGAGCAGGACATCCAGCGGACAGGCGCGTCAAGCCTTGAAGAGCTGTCCAGAAACGTTGCCGGCTTAAGCATTCAAAACTTGGGCCCAGGCCAGAGCCAAGTCGCCATTCGTGGTGTATCAGCTGGTCAGATCGTGCGCGATCAGCCCGGTGTTAAAGAACAGGTTGGTGTATACCTTGATGAAAGCGTTATCTCACTTTCATTGTTCACTCCAGACCTGGACCTTTATGACCTGAACCGTGTAGAAACATTGAGAGGCCCACAGGGCACTCTGTTTGGCTCCGGCTCCATGGGCGGAACGGTACGTTACATTACCAATTCACCCTTAATGGATGAGTTTGAGGGCAGCGTTGAAGCGAGCCTCAATACTTTGTCTGACGGTGAAGAAGGCGGCCACTTAAAAGGTATGGTTAACATTCCACTGGCCGACGGCAAAGCCGCTTTGCGCCTCGTGGGTTACACCACTGAATACGCAGGATACATTGATGCATTTGGCGAAAATGGCGCCAAAAAGTCTGATGTTAACAGCGGTAACAGAACCGGCCTACGGGCAACCTTGGCGATTCAGCCAACTGACAACCTGACCATCACGCCTCGTGTGATCTATCAGGAATTGGAAACCGATGGTGCTAACCGTCAGGAAGTTTACAACCTTTACGCCAACCCATACACCACCACTCGACCTGCTATTACACTGGACGAGCGCGAACAGTACCTATTATTGGATGAAGGTTTTAGTGATGAAACTCTGATTGCCGATACTGTTGTGGAATGGAGCCTAGACGATTTTGACGTGACGTTTGTGACCAGCTACACCGAACGTGAAATTCTCGTTAGCCGTGATGCCAGCGCCTTAACAGGCAGTGTATCTGCTGACTTAGGCTTTACTGAAGCCGGCATTTTGCTGCCATCAAACCTACTGGACACCACTGACGTTGAGCAAGTTACAGCCGAAATACGCTTTAGCTCAAACGGCGACGGTCCTTATCAGTGGGTTGTCGGTGCATTTACTTCAGAAACAGAGCGCGAGTACAATCAAAGACTGCCAACTCCAGGCTATGACGTCGAAGCTGATCTCGCTTTGGGCGCAGGCGTTTCGGCCGGCGCCGCTAATGGCTTCCCAAGCGACTCACCTTACAATGCATTTCTGCCTTACGATCTTTCACAGCAGGCAGTATTTGGTGAAGTTAACTACGACGTAACAGACCGCTTACAACTCACCATTGGTGGCCGCTTCTACGACTACGAAGAAGAGCGTACCTTTAAGACAGGTGGTGTATTCTCTAACGCCGACAACCAAACAGATGAAACCAGCTCTGACGGCTTCACCTCACGGGTTATGGCAAGTTACGACATGAATGACGACGTAACGCTGAATGCGCAAGCTTCTCAGGGCTTCCGCCTTGGTGGTGTGAACGATCCCTTGAATGAAAGCCTTTGTGAAGGCGATGACCTCGCTGTCTTCGGCGGCTTCCAAGACTACGATGACGAAACCATGTGGAACTACGAAGTGGGTGCCAAAGCTCGCTTCGGCAACATCACAGTAAACACTGCGGCGTTCTACTCTGATATCGAAGACTTGCAAGCGACTTTGGATGCGGGCTCATGCTCCTCGCGTATTTCGTTCAACGTACCAGAGTCTCACTCAGTCGGTATTGAACTTGAAGTAGCCGCAGAGGTGACTGACAACTTGTATATGTCTTTCGCAGGTAGTGTTATTGAAGCTGAGTTTGACTCAACGGTAACTGACGCTAATGGCAACACCATTGGCGGCATTGAGAAAGGCAACCGCTTGGCATCTGTTCCTGAGCTACAGTTTGCTTTCTCTGGAACCTATACCTTTGAGGAAGGTTTGTTTAACAGTGACGCCACTTATATCTCTGGCTCTTGGGCTTACATTGGCGACAGAATCACCCAGCCTAGCGATCAGGTTTCTGGCGCCGGCAACTTCTCCTCGGGTCTTACCCTTGGTGGAGCGACTGGCAGCGAAGTCACCACGGTTGACCTAGAGTTGGATGCCTACTCTACAATCAATCTTAATGCCGGCTTTATTTACGGCGATATGGAAGCGGTTGTTTTCATCAAGAACCTTGCTGATGAAAATGCAGACCTTTCCTTTGACCGTGAACGTGGAGGCCGTGCACGCCTAGCGTTCAGAACAAACGAGCCACGCACCATGGGCGTAACTGTTCGTAAGTCTTTCTAAGACTGCAAACATAAGCTAGATTAAAAGGGCGCTTCGGCGCCCTTTTTTTTGCCGCAAATTTTGCTAGACCGCTAAAGACATTGCCATCCCCGTAGAAATTGCCCAACGGCACGTGTCACGAATGACAGCTTAGTCAGTTAATACACGATAGAATAGATAATCAGTTATTTATTCCGAAAGAATATTGGATTTCTTTCGGCAGGTATTTATAATCCCCCCTGCTAACAAAACAAGGTTTTAATTCGTAATGCTTATAAGTACTTTCGCTAAGAATTCATTAGCGCCAAGCCCTTGAAGCCTTATAGCCCAAAAAATTGTCAGCTCGATGAGCTCAATGCCGTGACATAACGGCCACTTAAAGGAAATCAACATGTTAAAAGTAATCACTCTGGTACTGTCTACTGTATTATTTTCTGGCTTAACTCACGCATGTGATAAGCCTGTAGCCCCTCTTCTGCCCGATGCTTCAACAGCTGTTACTGCACAGATGGTTAAAGCTAAGAATCAAGTAAAAGCTTATATGAGCAGCGCTGAAGCGTATCTAGAGTGTGCATCAGACGCCGCCGCACACAACGAAATGATCGATAACATGAAGCAAGTTGCCGATGCATTCAACTCAGCCGTGCGCGCCTACAAAGATCGTATGACCAACGCTTAACTCCAGCGTTAAAAGTCAGAAGGGGCGCTCATTGAGCGCCCTTTTTTTTGTCTTCATTATTTAGTTGACCATTTAGTCAAGATTGACTAGGATATAAGCACGCATACAAAAAGGCATTAAATGCCGCCAATAAAAACATGCGCTTTCTTAAGCTAAAGAGGAGATAGGGCAATGGTCGAAAAACCAGCCTACCCGGCAAATGGCTGCACGCTTTCCGCGGCACAAATCGAAACTAATTTCAGCGACTTGCACAAACCATTGAGTGCAACTCAAGCAATCAGCGCAGCCGATAGTTGTATCTACTGTTACGACGCGCCCTGCATCAACGCCTGCCCAACTTCTATCGACATCCCCACCTTTATTCATCAAATAAAAACCGCCAATATCACAGGCTCAGCCGAAACTATTTTGGCCGCCAATATCATGGGTGGTACTTGTGCCAGGGCCTGTCCTACGGAAGTGCTGTGTGAACAGGCTTGCGTACGCAACCACACCGGCGAAGAGCCCGTGCAAATTGGTGCATTGCAGCGCTATGCGGTTGATCATTTGATGGCAAAAGACGCTCCGCATCCCTTCTCGAGGGCAAAAGATTCCGGGAAACACATCGCCATTATTGGTGCTGGTCCTGCCGGCCTGTCCTGTGCCCACCGAGCCGCGATGCTGGGTCACGATGTCACAATCTTTGAAGCGAAAGCCAAACCAGGCGGCTTGAATGAATACGGATTGGCTGCTTACAAAATGGCCGATAACTACGCCCAGCGTGAAGTAGAGTTTTTATTAGACATTGGTGGCATTACGCTAGAGTACGGTCAAGCACTGGGTCAACAAGTATCGCTAAAAGACTTACAGACTCGCTTTGACGCCGTCTTTATCGGCGTAGGGCTTGGCGATGCCAACACACTAAACCTTCCCGGCAATACGCTGCCCGGCGTAGAAAACGCCATTACATTCATTGAAAACCTGCGCCAAAGTGAAGATAAGTCTGAGCTTAGCATTGGTAGTAATGTGGTTGTTATTGGTGGAGGCAATACCGCTATTGATGCCGCTATCCAAGCAAAACGTCTCGGTGCCAAACACGTGACCCTAGCTTATCGTCGCGGCGAAGCACAAATGTCAGCCACAGATTGGGAAGTAGATTTAGCCCGTAGTAACGGTGTAAACATCGAGTTATGGGCCTCCCCCGCCGCATTGAACGGCAGTGCCGCCCTTGAAAGTATCAGCTTTGATTCTATGATTATTGAAGGCGGCGCTTATAAAAAGAAAGGCGAGATTTTCACCCTCCCTGCGGACCAAGTATTGGTCGCCATTGGCCAAACCCTCTCCACCTCAGAGCTGCAAGGCCTGAACATTGAGAAAGGCAAAGTGGTCGTTAACAGCCGGGCTGAAACTTCACTGAAAGGTGTATTTGCCGGCGGCGATTGCATTGCGTCAGGAGAAGACCTTACCGTACAAGCGGTAGAAGACGGCAAGCAAGCAGCCCACGCCATTGATCAATACCTAAGCGCCAATTCGGAGACCCGAGCATGAGTGATTTAAGTTGTACCATCGCGGGCATTAAAAGTATCAACCCATTTTGGTTGGCCTCTGCCCCACCCACAGACAAACAATATAATGTAGAACGCGCATTTGAAGCGGGCTGGGCTGGCGTGGTTTGGAAAACCTTAGGCGAAAATCCACCTGTAGTGAACGTATCAAGTCGCTACGGCGTCCACAAAGACCGCAATCAAAGCGTTATGGGAATCAATAATATCGAATTGATTTCCGACCGCTCCCTTGAAGTGAACCTTCGCGAAATTGAAGATGTTCGACGCAAGTGGCCAGACCGCGTGATCATCGGCTCAATGATGGCTCCTATTGACGAGCAAGCATGGAAAGAACTCGCCATTAAAATTGCCAACTCTGGTGTACATGGCATCGAGCTCAACCTGGGTTGCCCACATGGCATGTGTGAACGCGGCATGGGCTCGGCCATTGGCCAAGTGCCAGAATTAGTAGAACAAACCACCCGTTGGGTTCGCGAAGTTGTGGATATTCCGGTCTTTACTAAACTCACACCCAACATTACGAATATTTTGGTGCCGGCAGAAGCCGCAATGAAAGGTGGGGCTCACGCAGTCTCCTTGATCAACACGGTTAATTCCATTGTTTCTGTGGACTTAGACGCAATGGCCCCCACACCGATTGTTGATAATAAGGGTACTCACGGCGGCTACTGTGGCGCCGCGGTTAAGCCTATCGCCCTCAACATGGTGGCTGAAATAGCGCGCGCTGAAGATATTCAAGGAATGGAAATTTCTGCGATTGGCGGCATCGAGACTTGGCGCGACGCAGCTGAGTTTATTGCCTTGGGCGCATCTGGCTTACAGGTGTGTACAGCGGCCATGCTGTACGGCTTTCGTATTATTGACGATATGACCGCCGGGCTCAGCCAGTTCATGAAGGAAAAGGGTTATCGCACCTTAGATGATTTCCGCGGTAAAGCCATTGCTAACACAGTGGACTGGAATCAACTCAACATGAATTTCGATACAAAAGCCTTTATCGATAAAGACAGTTGTATCGAGTGTGGTCGCTGCCACATAGCGTGCGAAGACACAGCACACCAAGCTATTGTTATTGGCGACAAAGGCGATGGACGCCGCGATTTCACTGTCGACAATGATGAGTGCGTAGGTTGTAACCTTTGCGCCTTGGTATGCCCCGTTCCTGAGTGCATTGAAATGCGCCCAGTGGACAATGGCCTGCCGCCATTAACTTGGCCGGAGCACCCCGCGAATATTTAACATTGACACGCTGTTGATCAACCTATAAACGTAATAATAAAAGGTGATACATGAGTGCGAATACAAACCAACGTTCCCTACCAAGATCAGCAGATCTTTGGAATAAAGATCTAGCCCCAACCGAGGCAGCAGCACGCACCTGGGATTGGAAATCTTATGCCGCCCTATGGGTGGCTATGGTGGTTTGTGTTCCCACTTATATGCTGGCAGGCGGCCTAGTCGCTGAAGGTTTAAACTGGTGGCAGGCCGTACTCATCGTTTTTCTCGGCAACCTTATTGTGGTTGTACCCATGATGCTTATTGGTCATGCCGGCGCAAAACACGGCATACCTTTCCCCGTTTTATTACGATCCTCTTTCGGCACCAAAGGCGCAAAAATTCCTGCTTTGGCACGCGGCCTAGTGGCCTGCGGGTGGTTCGGCATTAATACTTGGGTGGGCGGCTCCGCCATCTATATAATTTTGAACACTATCTCTGGCTCTGCCTTTCAAGGTGAAGCACTGCCCTGGTTGGGCATCGATCTAGCACAAATTATTTGTTTTATCGGCTTCTGGGCTCTGCACCTTTACTTCATTCGTCAGGGCACAGAGTCTATTCGCTGGCTAGAAACTTTGGCGGCACCTTTTTTGTTGCTGGCGGGTATCGCCTTACTAATCTGGGCATATGTAAATGCCGGCGGCTTTGGTGAGATGCTATCTACACCATCACAATTTGTTGAGGGCGGGGAAAAAGAAGGCCAATTATTTGCCACTTTTTTTGCGGGCTTAACGGCCATGGTGGGCTTTTGGGCTACCATGGCTTTAAACATTCCTGATTTTACACGCTTCGCTAAAAGCCAACGAGACCAAGTGATTGGTCAGTTAGTTGGTTTGCCCCTGCCGATGGCGCTTTTCGCGTTTATCAGTGTTGCCGTGACCTCAGCTACCGTAACAATTTACGGCGAAGCTATTTGGGACCCCGTGCAACTGGCCGGAAAGATGGGTGGTTGGGGCGTTATCGTGGCACTGGCAGCACTCGGCATTGCCACACTCACCACCAATTTAGCCGCCAACGTGGTAGCGCCCGCCTACGGGTTTTCAAACCTTAACCCGAGTAAAATTTCCTTTCGAATGGGCGGCTACATCACTGCGGGTATCGGCATCGCCATGTTTCCCTGGAAGCTGATGGAAACCTCTGGTGGCTACATATTTACGTGGCTCATTGGCTACTCTGCCTTATTGGGCCCCATCGCCGGCATATTAATTGCGGATTATTTTATTTTGCGAAAAAGGCATCTTAATGTTGAAGAATTGTTTAATCACGAGGGCCAATACGCTGGAAAAAATGGTTGGAACCTTGCGGGTATAACGGCCTTGATTATCGGTATCGCTCCCAATCTCCCTGGCTTTCTGCAGGTAGCGGGTTTTGTTGAAAGTGTACCGGAAATATTTCTTACCATTTACGGTTACGCTTGGTTTGTTGGATTAATCGTGGCCTCGATAGTTTATCTATTAATTGCCGAAGCGGCTCCCCATCCTCGCGAGGAATAATACTATGGCTTTACTCATTCAAGGCGGCACCATCGTCAACGCCGACCAATCTTTTCGCGGCGACGTCTTATGCCAAAACGGTAAAATTGTGGCCGTAGGCGAGAACCTCGACGTACCCGCCAATACCGAAAAAGTTGATGCCAGCGGATGCATGGTTATGCCCGGCGGAATTGACCCTCACACCCACATGCAGCTGCCTTTCATGGGCACCGTAGCTTCAGAAGATTTCTACAGCGGCACCGCAGCGGGCCTTGCAGGCGGTACCACAATGATTATCGACTTTGTCATTCCCAGTCCTCAGCAAGACATTATGGAAGCTTATCATCAGTGGCGAGAATGGGCCGAAAAATCGGCGGCTGACTACAGCTTTCACGTCGCCATCACCTGGTGGGACGAAAGTGTTCGCGAAGCCATGGGCACCCTAGCGCGCGATTACGGAGTGAACAGTTTCAAACATTTCATGGCCTACAAAGGCGCCATCATGGCCGACGATGAAATTTTGGTAAACTCCTTCGACGAAGCTCGAAAACTCGGTGCCCTGTGCACCGTGCACGCCGAAAATGGCGAGCTGGTTGACCGCTTACAGAAGAAAGTTTTGGCTCAAGGTATTACCGGCCCAGAAGGTCACCCATTATCCCGACCACCGGTCGTAGAAGGCGAAGCCGCCAATCGCGCGATTCAGATCGCCCAGGTGCTAAATGTACCGCTCTACCTAGTTCACACCTCATGTATAGAGTCGCTTGATGCGATCGCCCGCGCACGTCAATCGGGCCAGCGGGTGTTTGGCGAGGTTCTCGCCGGCCACTTAATGTTAGACGACTCAGTGTATCGCGACTCCAACTGGGCCTCAGCCGCCGCTCATGTAATGAGCCCACCATTCCGCCCCAAAGGCCATCAAGAAGCTCTCTGGCGCGGTCTACAATCCGGTATGTTGCAAACCACTGCCACCGATCACTGTTGCTTCTGTGAGCCTCAGAAAGCGGCGGGTAAAGACGACTTTACAAAAATTCCTAATGGTACCGCCGGCATTGAAGACCGCATGCATGTGCTCTGGGACCAAGGCGTCAATACAGGTCGCTTAACCCCCAATGAGTTTGTGGCAGTTACCTCCAGTAATGCCGCGAAGATTTTTAACATTTATCCCCGTAAAGGTTGCGTACAAGTGGGCGCCGATGCTGATCTTGTGGTTTGGGATCAAGAAAAAACACGCACTATTTCAAAAGAGACTCACCATCAAAACATCGACTTCAATATTTTTGAGGGCATGACGGTAAAAGGCGTAAATATCGCCACCATTAGCAATGGCAAATTAGTGTATTTTGACGGCGAGCTACGCGCGGTGAAAGGCGCTGGTAAGTACGTTGACCGCCCCTGCTACGCACCCTTTTACGATGCCTTAGAAAAAAATGCTGCTAACCTTAGTGTTGAGCCTGTCAATAGGAAAGAAAACTCATGAACACCTTAAGAATAAACAAGCAACGCCTCTGGGACAGCTTGATGGAAATGGCGCAATTTGGCGCGACCGAGAAAGGCGGCTGTAATCGCTTGGCCGCCACCGCATTGGATGGGCAGGCACGCGATTTATTTGTCAGCTGGTGCAAGGCCGCAGGTTGCACCATCAGCATCGACAAAATGGGCAACATATTTGCCCGCCGCGCGGGCAAAAATAACGACCTGCCCGCCGTAGTAACAGGCAGCCATCTGGACACACAGCCAACGGGCGGGAAGTTCGACGGCGTATTTGGCGTGCTTGCCGGTGTTGAAGTACTGCGCACACTGCACGAAAACAACATTGAAACCAACGCGCCTTTTGAGTTTAGCGTATGGACAAATGAAGAAGGCTCTCGTTTTGCGCCGGCCATGCAAGGTTCTGGCGTTTACGTGGGCCGCTTCGACTTGGAGACCGAGCTCAACAAAACGGATATAGATGGCTTAGTATTACGTGACGAACTCAAAAAAATCGGCTATCTCGGCGATGAAGAACCCGGCAGCCGCAACATTGGGGCATTTTTTGAAACGCACATTGAACAGGGCCCCATCCTTGAAGACGAAGACACCGAAATTGGCGTGGTGCGTTTAGGCCAAGGTATTCGCTGGTACAACATCGCTTGCACAGGGCGTGAATCTCACGCTGGCACCACCCCCATGCATTTGCGCTACGACGCTATGGCTACCGCCGCGCTGATTGTTGCCGAAGTTGAAAACATTGCCCACCGAAATCCTCCCAACGGCTTAGGTACTGTTGGTTTTATGGAAGTGTATCCCAACTCCAGAAACACTATCCCAGGCACCGTTAAATTCAGCGCCGATTTACGCAACCCCGATCCCGATATATTAAAGAGCATGGACGACCAGCTACAAAGTTTTTGCCAGCAGCTTGCCGAAAAACGCAATCTAGATATCGAAGTCGATCACTTTTGGTATTTCGCTCCGGTTAAATTTAGCGCTTCGGAAAACGTGAAAATTGCCGCGAAAAAATTGGGTTATAGCCACATGGATATTTACGCGGGTGCCGGTCATGACGCCTGTTACATGGCCGACATTGTGCCTTCCGGCATGGTATTTACACCCTGCAAAGACGGCATTAGTCACAACGAAATCGAAAGTACCACGGAAGAGCAATGCGAGGCAGGCTGCAACGTTTTAATGCACGCTATGCTTGAAGCTTCAGAAAACATGACAATGAAGTCATAATTTTTTAAAAATTTTCTTTCCCGAAAATAAAAAGCCCAACCCTTGCGGGTCGGGCTTTTTTTCTAAGTAACGCTATTGCACTTAGAAGCGAGCAGTAAACTCAACACCATAAGTAGCAGGGTCGTTTACGATACCTTCCAAGTTGTTGAAATCAATGGCGCCAATCAACTGATCTTCGTCGGTAATGTTACGACCGTAAACGGCAATTTCATACTTGTCGTCTGCAGTGAGGTAACCGGCTTTGAAACCACCTTCCAATAGTGAATCACCTTTAAACTCAGGCGCTTCGTATAAGAAGTAGTTTATTTCGCTGCGATAAGCCCAGTCAGTCATGAAATACATTTCACCGTTTTCCATCGGCACACCGTAACGCAAAGTGAAGCTCGCAATTGTCTCAGGCGCTCTTGGCAGAGGGTTGCCATCGATTGACACTGTGCCCGGCACTGTACCAGCGGGGTCAGTGAAACTACAGGGCGCACCACAAGGCGTGATAGACAATTCAGGATCATTGATTTCAGTATCGTTGTAACTCCAGCCAGCGGTGACCAGCAAGTTTTCAGTTACCGCCCACTCCAGATCAACTTCGATGCCCTGACCCGTTGACTCATCGGCATTCACCAACTGATTGGCGTTGTCGACACCACTACCAGCGGTTAACTGCTGATCGCTGATGGTCAGGCTGTAAATTGAGGCATTTAAGCGTACACGGTTGTCCATCAGTTCAGTTTTAACACCAACTTCAAAGGACATTACTGTTTCAGATTCACCTACTGTTACGGCATCACCAAACAGTACACGGCCCTGGATACTAGGAGCGCGGAAACCGCGAGCGATACGACCGTAGACGTTCACTTGCTCGTTTACCACATAGCTCAAGCTTATGTTGCCACTGACATTATCATCAGAAGGGTTAACTCTAACAGGTGCCAGAGGTCCACCAAATGGGTTCAGGATTCTTTCCGCAACATAATCTTTCTCATCGTCGGAATAACGCAAACCAACGGTTAAGACTGTGTCTTCGTTGATATCGTAATCTGCCTGGCCAAATACCGCCCACGCGGTAGTGTCTTGCACTTGTTGGGCAAAACCGTCAAAAGTATCTGAGCGGTCAGAGTAGTTGTAAGTATCCACTACCAGATGCTCGTCAAAATAGAACAAACCGGCCTGCCAGTGCAGTTTATCGCCATCGTTGTTGTTGATGCGAAGTTCTTGCGTGAACTGGTCGTGATCAGGAATACCATCCGCCGTTTGCGCGGGGAAAGGAATGAATCCTGGACCACTGATTGGCAAGAATACGGCTCCGATACCACCTTCTACGTCGGCACGACTAAAAGTCTCAACCGTTTCATAACCGGTGATGGAGGTAACTGTATATTCACCCAGATCCCAGACCAATTTAGCCAAGCCGCCAAAAGACTCGGCCGTTTGTTCGTTCTTACCATCAAAGTTTACAACACGACGGTCATATTCTGGCGTGAAGTTGTTGGTGCCCGGCTGAATAATGTTGGCACGGAATAGACGAGCGGTTCCGTCCATGTCGCGGCTGTGGACATTAAACAATGCGTCGAAGTCGTCGCTTTCGTAGGCCAATTGGGCCCGAAATGCATATTCGGTATAACCTTCAAGAAACTCGTTATCATCCAGGTGTGCAAGCGATGGATCGATATCAGAGGCTCTGTTCTTGGCCCAGTCACCACGAGACTGGCGCAATACAGACAGGCGGCCTGACCAGCTGTCGTTCAATGCGCCACCGATGGCGGCTTCAAAATCAGTAGTGTCGAAGTTACCCAAACCCAATTTTACGTAACCGTCAGTTTCCTGGCTAGGTTTCTTAGAATCTAGCTTAACGATACCGGCAGGAGTGTTACGACCAAACAATGTGCCCTGTGGGCCTCGCAAAACTTCAACACGCTCGGTATCAAAAATTGGGAAGCCTTTGAGCATTGGGTTTTCGAAGACAATGTCATCATAAATAAGTGAAACAGGCTGTGAGGCATTTTGGTCAAAATCGGTATTACCTACACCACGTATATAAAAACGGGGGAATACACGACCAAAATCAGATTCAACCACCAAACTAGGCGTACGACCCGATAGGAAGCGAATATCGCCGCCGCCTGAACGGATATTGTCCATGCTTTCACCAGACATCGCTGATACGGAAAGAGGTACGTCTTGAATGTTCTGCTCCCGCTTTTGCGCGGTAACAATGATTTCCTCGAGGGTAAAGCCTTCCTGCGCTAAGGCAGGTTGAGTGGCTACAATACCAGCCGCCATCACGCCAAGGGCTATGCTGGTGCGAGTAAATAATGATTTTGACTTGCTTGAAGTACTATTATTCATCCTGCTTCTCCATTATTTTTTTATTTCTAGGGTCTAAATTCTGATGATTAAAGTTGACTCTATTCTAAAACGAAGTGGTGAAACACTGAAAAAGTATAGACCTTAGTACATATTCCACCTGAAATTGGCGCTTGAACGCCATTTTTCTTCCCGTTTCTAGACTTATCCCCTAAAAAGTGGCCGAAATGTGTACACATGTATTAAGTGATTGTGCGGCTACTACACAAGTAGGAATCCAGATAGTCCTGAATCCTGACCATTAAGTCAAGTAAATTATTAAACATACTGCGGATTTTTGCCTGTGGCACTATTTCTCAGAAGAGGCGTGTCGACTAGGGTGCAAACACACCCTAGCTACGGTCGGGTTGGAGTGCTCAAATCTACCTAAGTCAGCTGGCGAACTTTATGCTTGTCCACGAGGCCAACAAACTCTCCTATCTTCACCACAATAGTTTTCACTAAACGCCAAATTTTCGGCAGCAAGTAGATCACCAATGCCACAAAAACCACCAGTAACGCTAAGAAAAGTATTGGGTGATTCAAGGCCGCCCATAAACCCCCTACAACCAGTAAATCCTCTGATACCGAGGCGGTCCAGTTGCTAAAGGGCTCAGGAGATGTGTTGATTAGCAACCTTGTACCGGCTTTAGTCGCATGGCTGGTGGCAGACAGGCTGCCACCCATAATGCCCGCGGCAATGGCGAGGGCGGGCGTTACGTCGCCCACAGCACCTGCTGCGAGTATGGCGCCGGCGGGAATCCGGATGAAGGTGTGGAGGGTATCCCAGGCGGTGTCGGCTCCGGGGGTTTTATCGACAAAGAACTCAACGAAATACATCAGGCCTGCCGCTAGCATTACCAAAGGGCTTTGTAATACTTCGAGGTCTGGGGGCAGGTCTATGTTGCCGCTAGCACCACCTAAACCCAATACTAATAGGGCGGCGTAGAGATTGATGCCACTCGCCCAAGAGACTCCCATTGTCAGCGCCAAGGTGGCGAGTAGTGCTTCGTAACTTTCCATACATAGACCCGTTTCTTGCTGATAACGGGCACTAGTATGCTAAGAAGATTCTGAACCTCGGCTGAATCGCTTAGGCGAGACCAAATAACGAGCTCTGAACTGGGCATTGTTCAACTGAGGAAGGCGAGCCACAAGCGCGACCAGAGCAAAGCCGAATATTAGCCGCATCCACAGAACGCCAGATATATGAGCCCCCATCAATAGTGCTAAGAGCGTGTCTTCTATCATGCTGTGGCACAAACCCAAGAGCAGTAAAGAGGTAAATATGTCTCGTGGAGAAATATGGCCTGCCCGACTTTCCTTGATCAATAGAGCCCCACCAAAGGACAAACCTAGGGTAAGCCCTATTATTGTTAAGGACGTAGCTTCTGGGCCAATACCTAGAAGCCTCAGCAGGGGTTGCAGGCAGCGAATCATTAGGCGCTCTATACCCAAGGCCCGCAGTAAGCGAAGTAAGCTCAGCAACGCGCCTATGATGACCACGATCATCGCTAAACTCTTGAGCTGCTCCCAAACCCAAACGCTCAGCCGTGGATCACTTACTTCAGGTGTCCACGCTAGCACCGCGGGCTCCTGAAGATAAGCCCCCGCGCTGTAGAAGCCGTTCAGAATCATGCCAAACACCATTGCACTCAGCAGCCGGATAAGAATGGCAATAGGTAGGCGCACACCGGCTTTTTGAACGATGCGCACCTCTACCGGCAAGGCGTGGGCAATGAGCATCATTGACGCGAGAACGGTCACTTGTGCCACGCTCAGGCTTTCTTGAGCCGCCAGCTGGAAGAACACAATCATGCCGCCGTATATATTGGTCAGCAGCGTGGTTGTCCACACCAAGCCCATGGTTTCGGGTAGCCCCACTAAAGCCATAAGCGGTTGGAATATTTGATTGATGTAGGGAAAGGCCCCGCCAATCTCCAGAAGCTTAACAATGATGAGAATAGGCACCATTAATTTAAAAAGGGTAAAAGAAGTCAGCCAAGTTTCTGAAACCAGGTCGCGCAGGGTATTTAAGCTTTTATTAAATAACCTTGTGGTGTTCAAGTGCACTAATGTCGTCCTCTGATAGTCCCAGTAATTCACCGAGGATTTCTGTGTTGTGTTCGCCCAGCGTGGGGCCCGACCAATCTGTGCGACCCGGCGTTTTCACCAGCTTTGGCATCATGGCTGGAATGGTAAGGGGTTTGCCATTAATTTCGACATGCTCAAATAAGCCCCGAGCCTGAAAATGCTTGTCGCTCATCATATCTTCAACATTATAAATGGGGCCCGCGGGCACCCGCTCTTGTTCCAGAATTTCAAGCAAGTCGGCCGAGTCCAGAGATAAACACCAATGCGACAAAGCAAGGTCAATTTCTCTTTCGTGCCTCACTCGACCTTCGTTGTTCGCCATTGCTGGGGCCGTGGCCATCTCGGGGTGCCCTGCCACAGTCATAAGCCGCTGAAAGATAGAATCGCCATTGCCACCAATTACGACAAACTTACCGTCGCGACATTTGTAGGTATTGGTGGGCACGATGCCCGTTACGGTGCTGCCTGAAGGTTCGCGAATGACACCCGCGCCTGAAAATTCCGGCACTACAGCTTCCAATAAATTAAACATACTTTCATACAATGCAGTGTCTACTACTTGGCCACTACCACTGCGCTCACGCTCAAACAGTGAAAGCACAATGCCCAGCGCCGTGTGAATACCCGCAATAGTGTCACCAATACTCAGGTTCGGTCGAACAGGCGCCTCGCCAGGGTGACCATTGACGTAACGAAAGCCACTAATACCTTCACACACTGAAGCGAACCCGGGCTTGTGAGAATACGGACCATTTTGACCAAAACCAGAGATGCGTGCGTACACCAAACCTGGGTTACTTTCTGCAAATGTATCCGGGCCCAAACCCCACTTTTCCATAACCCCCGGGCGAAAGTTCTCAATCGTCACGTCGGCCTTGTCGATTAATCTGGCTGCAATTGCTCGACCCTGGTCGGTTTTTAAATCGAGAGTGAGTGATTTTTTGTTCCTCGCCAGTGAATGCCACCAGAGAGAAGTACCCTCCTGAACCTCTCGCCAACCGCGAATGGGGTCACCAACTTTCGGCGGCTCAATTTTAATCACCTCCGCTCCAAAATAACCCAACAACGCGCCCGTAAAAGGCCCCGCCAAAAGCTGGCCCAGTTCAATAACTCGAATGCCGTCTAAAGGTCGGCTAAGTTTGGGCGCTGGAGCACTCACTGGGCCTCATCCACAAGCAACATTACTTTGCCAATATGCTCACTCGATTCCATCAGCGCATGGGCCTTTGCAGCATCTGCCAATGGGAAGCTCGCAAAAATCTGTGGAGTGATTGTGCCCGCCTCTAACAGAGGCCAAACCTCTGCTAACAAACTTTGCGCTATAGCCGCTTTCGACTCTGGCGACTGAGGGCGCAATGTAGAACCTGTCATGGTCAATCGCTTCAACATTACCGGCAACAAATTCACATTAACTTGGCTACCTTGTAAAAAGGCAATGCTCACAATACGTCCGTCCATTGCCGCCATATTAATATTGTGATCTACGTATTCACCACCCACCATATCCAAAATCACGTCCATGCCTCGCTGCTCTGTCAGCCTGAGAAAATCGAGTACAAATTCAGTTTGTTGACGATAATTTATCGCCTTTATCGCCCCCAAGGTTTCGCAAGCCGAACATTTCTCATCGCTACCTGCAGTAGTATAAACATTAACACCGCGCGCCTTAGCCAACTGAATAGCCGTCGTGCCAATACCGGAACTGCCTCCATGCACAAGAAAATTTTCCCCCGCTTTTAAACCCGCGCGATCAAAAACATTACTCCACACCGTAAAAAATGTTTCCGGTAATGCGGCCGCCTGCAGCATGGAAAAACCCTTTGGCACGGGCAGTGCCTGGCTCGCCGGTACTTTTACAAACTCTGCGTATGCGCCGCCATTACATAAGGCACATACCTTGTCACCAATTCGCCATTGTGTGACACCTGCCCCTAAGGCTACAACGGTGCCAGAGGCTTCCAAACCTAATATAGGCGAAGCCCCGGGTGGTACAGGGTAAAACCCCAGACGCTGAATAACATCCGGGCGATTAACGCCGGCCGCGGCCACTTTAATAACGATCTCGCCTTCATCCGCCGAAGGTTGTTGGCATTCCGCAGAAACTAAATTTTCGGCAGGACCGTAGTCACTAATATCAATATATTTCACAGTTTCATTCTCCGTGGGGTATGACGGGTATCAATCGTTGCGGGTAATAGCTTGGCGCACACGCTCAAGTTCACGCTTCTGTAGGGGAGCATATTTCAAGAAATGTTTTTCTTCTAACAACTTGCAATGATGACAGGTTCGAGTCCAGCGGGTCAGCTTTGACCACACTTTTTTTCTTCTCAAAAATTGACTGCGCAGTGAGTAAAATGAGCCGCCTAAAATTAATCCAGGACGAGATAAATAGTCGTAATTAAGCGCCAGAGGTCGAGACACTTCCGTCAACAGACCACCACAGCCACGGCAAATTAATTTTCGGCGCCTATATTTAGCCCAAAGCACCAATAACAATACTGTCGATACAACACCAATCACCAACAATATAGACCAATCTCGCGAGCCCTGAGACACTTGCAACAACATTCCCAAATTGGCAAAAAAAACCACCAGAATGGACGCCATGAAGAGGCTATTAGCTTTATTGGATTCGAGGTTAGATAGCCGATTGTAAGAGTCGTATCGGCTGTCTGCTTGCTTAACGCGATCACGGCGCAAGGCGTTCAACACCCCAGTCTTGTGCACTTTGGCGCGTGTAAACAAAGCGATCGTGCAAGCGGTTCGCACCGCCCTGCCAAAATTCTATCTGCCTGACACTGACTCGATAGCCGCCCCAAAAATCGGGCAAAGGTACCTCACCTTCGGAAAATTTTTGCTTCATACTTTGAAATTGTTGCATCAACAGCTGCCGAGAGGATACAGGGCGGCTTTGCGCAGAAGCCCAAGCCGCCAGCTGGCTCTCTTTGGGCCGTGACAAGAAATATTTGAGTGACTCCGCCGCTGATACACGCTCCACAAGACCAGACACTTTCACCTGCCTCTCCATCGCGTGCCAGGGGAAATGCAAACTGATTTTGGGGTTCTGTGCCAGATCTTGGGCCTTGCGACTTTCAAGGTTTGTGTAAAAGACAAAACCTCTATCGTCAACTTCTTTTAACAAGACAATTCGCTGCGATGGTTCACCCTCGGCCGATACAGTGGCCACGGTCATAGCCGTAGGATCGTTCAAACCAAAATCAATGGCTTGCTGCAACCAAAGCTTAAATTGCTCGACCGGGTTATCTAGCAGGCTCTCTCGGTTTAAACCGCCCTGTAAATAATCCCGTCGAATTGTGTCAATATCCATTCCAACATCCGCATTAACAACTAAAAAACCCTAGTGACATTGTACCCACAAGCCACCAAATTAACAGCTTACAGCGCTCTTACACCCTGCCTAGGCCTTGTACCACGGCAAACGATCTTCGATTTTTGCCACTTCACCACAGTGCTCCGCACGATAACCGGCCAACTTATTTACCGAACTAAGATAATCGGCACTTCTCAGCAATTCCAAAAAACGTTCGCAGGCACTACTTGTCAGAGTTTTTTGATGACAAACAAGTAGGTAATTTTCTGTGGCCAATGGCACAAAGTCTAGACCAAACTGGGCGGCGGCATGTTCAACGCCAAAACCTACGTCGGCGGCGCCACTCGCCACATAGGCGGCCACCGCCGAGTGAGTATATTCCTCGTTCTCGTAACCGTTCACGTCTAGGCCGCTCAGACCTAGCTGCCGCAACAACTCATCCAACAGCGCCCGCGTGTCGGTACCTTTTTGACGATTGATGAATTTTAAGCCCCCAGTCGCCACATCAGCTAAGCCTTGAATGGATTCCTTGCGGCCGGGCTTTACCATTAGGCCCTGCTGTCGACTGATAAAACGAATCAGCTTATAGGCGCGAGGCTTCAAGAGTTTTGAGTAACGCTCAATAAGTTCGTCACTCATGTCGCTCTCAGGGACGTGGAAACCCGCGATATCACAATTCCCTCGCGCGAGGGCGGCAAGGGCTGCTTCGCCACTACAATACTGTAAGTCGAGCTGGAAGTTTTGGGCAAAACCGGGCAATAGAGCAACCGCATAGCCGTGTGCCGCGTGCACCCGCAGACGCGGCCGCAAATCTGAGAGAGCATCTTGTATGGCAAGATTAAGCTCTGACGCCAAGCCTTCAAGCTGGGGCTCAAATCGGGCATTAACTCTCTGACTGGCCCACAACAATTTTTCACCTAAATTAGTAAGCGAGGCCCCTTTGCCTTTCTGTAGGGCCACTAAGGGACAACCGAAAAAAGCCGCCCATTTATTGAGCAGATTCCAAGCATGCCGATAGGAGATATTGGCGGCTTCAGCGGCTTTGGTCAGTTTCCCCTCACGATAAACACCATTCAGAAGCGTAAACAGTTGCGGATCTAGGGTCTGACCACTCTCGTCCACAAAGCGCCAACTGGGCTGTATGTGTATTTTTCTGGATTCGGGCATGGCGTGTTGTTTCGCTGCTAAAATAAACCAATGAGAGCACAAGTTATTGCTTGAAAGATCTACTTTAAAGCTATGCACAAAAATTCATATTCTAATACTGAAAAACCAGTGATAACGTAGCCTAACTATAGGATCAATACAAGCTATGTCCTATGAACTTGAGTTCCTATCTTAAGCTGTGGCCAATACCCTATGAGCAATCGAATTCCTACTGTACAAGACTCTGAAACGCCTATTCGCAAGCATCCTGGCAAGGGTCGGCGCAAAGGGCGCGCGTTTAATCGTGGGCGTCAAACCCAAGCAGAGGCCCTGCAAGAGCTACAGTTGCTGTTGGGTGAGCGATCACGAGCGCGAGATTTACTGATTGAGCATTTGCACTTAATTCAAGATTACTATGGCCACATCAGTGCCCCACACTTAGCGGCCCTAGCGGAAGAAATGAAGATTTCTCAGGCGGAGGCTTTCGAAGTAGCGACATTTTATGCCCACTTTGACGTTCTCAAAGAGGATGATACAGCGCCTGCGCCACTCACCATTCGGGTATGTGAAAGCCTGAGCTGCCAGCTAAAGGGAGCTGACGCTCTGTTTGAGGCGCTGGCAAGCTCTAGCGACAGTGAACAGGTTCGCATACTTAAAGCTCCGTGTATGGGTCGCTGCGATTCAGCGCCGGTTGTTGAAGTCGGCCATAAACACGTGGCGCCCAGCAATCTTGAAGCGGTGCAGGCTGTGATTGAGGGCGGAGAGTTTCACCCAGAAAAAACTAAGCACATTAGCTTGGACGCCTACATAGCCAAAGGTGGCTATCAATTGTTGAGAGACTGTATAGAGAAACGCCGTACCTATGAGGACATCAGCGGTGTGCTGAATGACTCTGGCTTGCGCGGCCTGGGCGGTGCGGGGTTTCCAACCGCCACTAAGTGGAAGTTTGTGAGGCAAGCTCCAGGTCCGCGCTTGATGGCGGTGAATGGGGACGAGGGCGAGCCCGGCACATTTAAAGACCGGCATTACCTAGAGCAAGACCCACACCGGTTTTTAGAAGGCATGCTGATCAGTGCCTGGGCCGTTGAGGCCGACTCGGTGTATATCTACCTAAGGGATGAATACCCTCACATTCGCGCGATGTTACAGGAAGAAATCTCAGCCCTTGAAAGCACGGGTTTGCTTGAGGCCGGCAAGGTTCACCTTCGACGTGGTGCCGGCGCTTACATCTGTGGCGAGGAGTCGGCCATGATCGAATCATTGGAGGGCAAGCGTGGCTACCCTAGACAGCGCCCGCCCTATGTGGCCCAAGTGGGCTTGTTTGATCGACCAACGCTTGTAAACAACGTGGAAACACTGTTTTGGCTGCGCGATATTGTAGAGAAGGGAGCGAATTGGTTTTCAAGTCAGGGCCGCAATGGCCGCCAAGGGTTGCGCTCATATTCGGTGTCGGGCCGGGTCAACAAACCGGGGGTTCATTTAGCTCCTGCAGGCATCAGCCTGGCTGAACTGATCGCAGAATATTGTAGCGGTATGGAAAACGGTCACACACTAAAAGCCTATTTGCCCGGCGGTGCTTCCGGCGGAATTTTGCCTGCCAGTATGGATCATGTACCCCTGGATTTTGGCACTCTTGAGGAGCACGGCTGTTTTATCGGTTCAGCTGCGGTGGTGGTACTGTCAAATCAGGACGACATGCGTTCGGTGGCCTTGAACTTAATGCGGTTTTTTGCCGATGAATCTTGTGGCCAGTGCACACCCTGCCGAAACGGTACAGAAAAGGCCGTGCAAATTATGGAGGCCAACGATTGGGACTTTCCGCTTTTGGAAAACCTTGGCCAAGTCATGCGTGACGCTTCAATTTGTGGCTTGGGACAAGCAGCCGCTAACCCCGTGCAATCAGTAGTGAAACATTTCTCGGCGGAAATTATTGCCAGCAGCGGAGGCCAACTCTAATGGGCACTTCATTGAAAATCATTGAATTTTTTCTGGACGGCAAGGCCGTCAGTGCCTTTGAAGGCGAAACTATTTGGCAGGCCGCCAAGCGCCACCAGGAAGAGATTCCAAATTTGTGTTACTCGCCCGAGCAAGACTACCAAGCCTCGGGGAACTGCAGAGTGTGCATGGTAGAAATTGAAGGCGAGCGCACGCTGGCCGCCAGCTGTGTGCGCACCCCCAGTGAAGGCATGAAGGTTAACAGCAGTGGCTCAGAACGAGTGAAAACGGCCCGTAAAGGTGTTATGGAGTTGCTGCTAGCAGACCAGCCAATAAGAGAGCAGGCACGCGACAAGAATAGCCAGCTCTGGTACTGGGCCGACACGCTTGAGCTCACAACAAGCCGCTACCCGGCCAAAGCGAAAACTAAAAGCGATACGAGTCATACGGCAATTGCGGTCAACATGGACGCTTGTATTTCCTGCCAGCTTTGCCGGCAGGGCTGTCGCGACGTTCAGGTAAATGACGTGATTGGTTTAGCTGGCCGCGGAGCTGATACCAAAATTGTGTTCGACTTTGATGACCCCATGGGTGAATCCAGCTGTGTGTCTTGCGGTGAGTGTGTGCAAATCTGCCCTACCGGTGCGCTAATGCCCAAAGCCGCAGTAGACAAACAGGGTGTGGGAATTTTTCAGCCAGGCGAAAAAGCCGATCGCCAGGTAGACAGCATTTGCCCCTATTGCGGTGTAGGTTGTCAGATTACTTACAATATTAAAGATGAAAAAATTCTCTTTGTTGAAGGGCGAGGTGGCCCGTCCAATAAGAATCGCCTGTGCGTTAAAGGTCGCTTTGGTTTTGACTATGTGCAGCACCCCGATCGTTTAACTAAGCCATTGATTCGCAAACCCGGCATTCCCAAAATAGCCAGCGAGAACTTTGACCCCGCCAATCCTTCAAGCCATTTTCGCGAAGCCACTTGGGAAGAAGCCTTGGAAGTTGCAGCAAAAGGCCTTGTGAACATTCGCGATGGCGCAGGCAAAGGCCGTGGTAAAAAAGCGCTGGCCGGCTTCGGTTCAGCAAAATGTTCCAATGAAGAAGCCTACTTATTTCAGAAACTAGTGCGCACCGGATTTGGCTCCAACAACGTCGACCACTGTACTCGTTTATGTCACGCCTCCAGCGTTGCCGCTCTTTTAGAAGGCGTTGGCAGCGGCGCTGTTTCCGCATCGTTTATGGAAGTAGACAATGCCGATGTGGCCATTATGATTGGCTGCAACCCAGAGTCCAATCATCCGGTCGCCGCGACATTCTTTAAACGTGCCGCTAAAAATGGCACCAAGCTTGTTGTGATGGACCCAAGAGGTCACAGCCTTAAAAAACACGCAAGCCACCTTTTGCAGTTTAAGCCAGGCAGTGATGTGGCACTGCTCAACGCCATGCTCAATGTGATTATTAACGAAAACTTGTACAAAGAAGAATTTATCAATGAGCGCAGTCTGGGCTTCGATCAGTTAAAGGCGCACATTCAAGAGTACACTCCTGAAGCCATGTCCCCAATCTGCGGTATCGCACCTGAGACCATTCGCGAAGTAGCACGCTTATACGCCAATGCCAAATCGGCCATCATTTTTTGGGGCATGGGTATTTCCCAGCACACTCACGGCACGGACAATTGTCGCTGCTTGATCTCACTCGCAATGCTCACCGGTCAAATTGGCCGCCCCGGCACAGGCTTGCATCCCTTACGCGGACAAAACAATGTTCAAGGCGCGAGCGATGCGGGGCTAATCCCCATGATGTATCCAGATTACAACAAGGTGGTGAACGACGACGCCATGCAGAAATTTGAAACACTCTGGGACACTAAGCTCGACCCCGAGCCTGGCCTGACCGTGGTGGAAATTATGGACGCAATTTCCGAGGGCGATATTAGCGGCATGTACATTATGGGTGAAAACCCCGCCATGTCAGACCCAGACGCCCAACACGCGCGTGAGTCTCTAGCGAGCCTCGAACACCTAGTGGTTCAGGATCTGTTTATTACTGAAACCGCTATCTACGCCGATGTGATTCTGCCCTCTTCAGGCTGGCCGGAAAAAGACGGCACTGTGTCTAACACCAACCGCCAGGTGCAAATGGGTCGTCAAGCACTAGCGCTCCCGGGCGACGCAAAGCCCGATTGGTGGATCACTCAAGAAATTGCCAGAAGCATGGGTTTAGAGTGGCAGTATCAGCACCCGAAAGATGTCTTTGCCGAAATGCAGCTCGCCATGCCCTCACTCGATAACATTACATGGGAGCGCCTTGCTCGGGAGCAATCGGTTACCTACCCCTGCGCTGCCCCTGATCAACTTGGCCAAGATGTGGTATTCGTCGACCTATTTCCTACCGATACAGGCAAAGCCACTCTGGTGCCCGCGGCGGTATTACCTCCCAGCGAGCAACCTGACGAAGACTACCCTCTCGTACTGTCTACAGGGCGCGTGCTAGAGCACTGGCACACAGGGTCAATGACAAGACGTTCGTCGGCTTTGGATGACCTTGAACCCGAAGCGATTGTCACCATGAATGCTAAAGAAATAAAGCGCTACAGCTTCAGCCCCGGAGAGACTATTTGTGTCAGCACCCGTCGAGGCCGTGTTGAAGTGATGCTGCGAGTAGACAACGCGGTGGCCGACGGCAGTCTGTTTATGCCCTTCTGCTTCGCAGAGGGCGCGGCCAACACACTCACTAATCCTAAGCTTGATCCCTTTGGAAAAATACCGGAATTCAAATACTGTGCCGCAAAAGTTGAAAAAAAGTCTCACAATGTTTGAGCTAAGCCCAAACCCCGACGACCCAAAACTGACAAAGCGTCAAACGGGTATCGACCACAACGGCAATGTCGTAGAAGCCGACGTAGTGGTGGAGCGCGCGCTCACGCTCTACCTCAACAGCCGTGAAGTTCTCACCCTGATGACCGTGGGAGATCACCCTAAAGAGCTGGCTATTGGTTTCCTCCTGAACCAAAACATGCTCAAAGCGGACGACGAGATTACCGACATAGAATACGACGATGATCTCAGCGTCGTGATTGTGCGAACCAAAACAGAGTCTGACTACGAACAAAAATTGCAGAAGAAAATTCGTACCTCGGGCTGCGCCCAGGGTACAATCTTTGGCGATATAATGGAGCAATTTGAAACGGTAAAGCTGCCCACAGATGTTCAACTAAAAACCTCTTGGCTTTACACCTTGTTCAAACGTATCAACCATCAGCCTAGCCTCTATTTAAAATCAGGCGCAATACACGGCTGTGTACTCTGCGAGGAAGATCGTCCATTAATTTATATGGAAGATGTAGGCCGTCACAACGCAGTAGACAAGATTGCAGGCTATATGTATCTCAACAACATCAACCCAAGCAATAAATCATTTTTTACCACCGGACGTCTGACCAGTGAAATGGTGATTAAAACCGTTCAGATGGGCATTCCCATTTTAATTTCCCGGTCGGGGTTTACCGCCTGGGGCGTTGAGCTTGCGCAAAAAGCCAATCTAAGCCTCTTGGGCCGCGCAAAAGGCAAACGCTTCACCGCACTTTCTGGCCTAGAGCGGATAGTATTTGATGCCGATCCGGCCAAACAGGATGACGACCCACGTGAGCGCTAACGCAAAACCAGCCCTACTAGGCGTTCTTCTTGCCGGCGGCCTCGCCCGCCGCATGGGAGGGGGCGACAAGTGTCGACAAACCTTAAACGGCACCAGCCTTCTGGCGCGCAGTATTGAACGAGCGAGCCCTCAGGTTGACTGCCTGATACTGAACGCCAACGGCAAGCCCGAGCGCTTCAATGATGTTCAGCTACCTCTAGTGCCAGACAGTGTGGACGGATTCCTCGGGCCCTTGGCAGGTGTGCTAAGCGCCATGGAATGGGCGCAACAACACCAAAAAGATACCCAGTGGCTACTCAGCTTTGCGACCGACACCCCTTTTTTCCCAGAAGATTTAGGCACGCGTTTACTAGACGCCGCACAGAGAGAAAATGCTCTGATCGCCGTCGCCAAAAGTGATGGCTGGCTGCAACCGGTATTTGCCTTGTGGCACATTTCCCTCGCGGCAAAGTTACGTGATGCTTTGGTCAATGAAGGAGTAAGAAAAATTGATCGCTGGATGGAGCAACACCCCATGACCAGTGTGGACTTCACCAAAACAGGCCAAGATCTTTTCTTCAATATTAACCGCCCAGAAGATGTACTGGCGGCAGAAGAGATCTTAAACCAGCAAGAAAACACCTAGCCTCAGCAGATGAATTTACTATGAGAAAGCCCGTCAAAATCTGCTTCGCCTTCCTTTTCTTGTTTGTCAGCATTCAGGCATATTCATGGGTTCAAAACAGTGAACTTAAGCCTAAGATTACTTTGCTGTCCACCACCTCGACAGAAAACTCGGGCCTACTCGCCTATTTAGCGCCTATATTTAAAGCCCGTCATGCTATAGATATATACGTACTCGCGATGGGCACGGGTCAAGCAATTCGAGCAGCTCAAAACGGAGACGGTGATTTATTACTAGTACATGACAAGACTTCAGAGTTGGAGTTTATGCGTCAAGGCTACGGAGAAAAGCGCCACCAAATTATGTATAACGATTTTGTTGTTGTCGGCCCCAAACAGGATCCCGCTAAAGTATTAGACCTCAAAGGCATTCAAACTGTATTCAAAGCCTTAGCCCAAAAACAATCCCTATTCATTTCTCGAGGTGATAACAGCGGTACTCACAAAGCCGAGCAACGCCTGTGGCGAAGTGCCGGCATAGAGCCAAAAACACTTGCCAGCGAAACATACCGAGAAGTGGGCTCGGGAATGGGCCGAACACTGAATATAGCGGCAAGCTTGAACGCCTACACTCTGGTAGACCGAGGAACTTGGCTAAGTTTTAAAAACAGACAGAATTTGAAGGTCTTAGCCGAAGGCGATAAACAACTGTTTAATCAATACAGTGTCATCACCCTCAATCGAAAGAATTTTCCACATTTGAATCACCGCGGCGCCCAGACCTTTTCGAAGTGGCTTATTAGCCCCGAAGGACAACAAGCCATTGGAAATTTTAAAATTGCTCAAGAGGAATTATTTTTCCCTAACTATCAGCACCGTATCGAAGAGTAGTTGATAGCGAACTAATCCTTGGTAACAATATTCCTAAAGGTAAGATTAATTCTAGGCGCGTCTACCTTTTTAGTGGGTGGCAGCCGGTGCTGCCAATGAGTTTGCGTGGCTCCCGCCATCACCAGCAAACTGCCGTGTTCTAACAACAACGATTCTGTTTGCCCGGTTTTCTTATGTTTGAAGGAAAACTTTCTTTCGGCGCCAAAGCTCAAAGACGCTATGGCGCCATTCTTTTTCAAATCTGTTTCACCATCGCTGTGCCAAGCCATGCCTTCCTCGCCCGTGTGATAGAGGTTGAGAAGGCAGGAGTTAAAGGTTTCATTGAGTTTTTTTTCAACAATAGATTTCAGATTCAATAGTTCGCCAGTCCATGGCAGAGCTCTTTTAGTTGTTTTTGAATAGGTATATTCAAACGGCGCTTCGGCGTACCACGCTACCTTACGCCGAGTAAGAATACGCTTTCCATAGATGATCGCTTCATCAGGTTTCCACTGAATACCTTCTAGCAGACGGGAAAAATGCAGGTCCGCGTCGTCTAGGGAAATTAACACACCGTGATAATGAACCAGCCCGTCCTTGGGAAGCAAGTTCTCGGGCTGATCTATCGCAGCTCTAAAAAGGTCCATATTTAAACTCATATTTCATGTTATGCCGCTAGCATCGCTCCTCAGTTATTAGGCTCATTGAGTGCCATCTTCAAATATGTCCTCAATCGACAGGCCAAATAAGCGCGCGGCTTTAAATGCAAGAGGTAAACTAGGATCGAACTTGCCTTTTTCAATGGCATTGATTGTCTGTCGTGAAACCTCAAGCTCATCTGCCAACTCTGCTTGGGTCCAATCTCGTTCCGCCCGGAGGACTTTCAGACGATTCTTCACCGGTATTTCCTATGGCCGTTCATCATGCCCGTAGCGAAGGTAATTATCATTAAAAGTATGAGATGCGAAATTTCTGGCTCAAAGCCAATCAGCTTAATGTCTTCCAGCATTTCATAGCTGAGGCCGCATACCAAACCAACCCCCAGTGTCAGCACCGCTGCATCTCTAAATATCTTCTGGTGCATTTCATCTAGGCCATTCAAGTGCCTCTTGGTCGCTAGAATCACTCCAAGACCCATCCCTAGATTCAGTAAAACCGCCAACATGCTTAAGTCAGTCTGAAAGGACCAGATAAATCTTGGCCCAAAGGTTGCCACAGCCATACTCAAAACCCAGCCCCCATTCCAGAACAGCAGCCGGTTGGAATTCTTATGGCTTTGCGTCTGCCAATGGCTCGTTTCCTTAGGTTTATTGTCCATACGTCTTATCTCCTTGTCTTAATGTAAAGTTTGTTTGACTCATAGTATTGATGACCCACCTTAATGTCAAGCTTGCTTTACATTAAATAAGGAACTCCACTTCATGCCTAAATATCATCAATACGATGAGTCGCGTGAAAAACGGCCACTGCAAACTAAGAAACTTTGAGTGCGTCAATTACTGTCAGTGCTTACAAAGCTCAAATACACTGTGATATCGTTAGCTTGATCATTCATGCCCTTGTTCACCCTTACCTTTGACGCTTGGCGCCCTTACTATGCCTATTGAAAACCCTTTTCCAGACCTACCTACGGCTTCAGATTCAACATTAGTAGGCCCGCTCACAGGAACCCTGCGGGAAATAGGCACGGTAATATGGAACAACGCAGGGGAGCATATTCCACGTGATCTTCATTGGGATATTATTGCTTTAACTTTGGTAATTTCTACGCTGATTTGGTTTAAACGCAAGGGCAATGGCTCCAAAGGCGCAGACGGAAAAGCGCGAAATAGTGGGCTACTTGGCTATCTTTTCCCTAAAGACATTTATACTCATCCATCGGCAAGAGTTGACTTGTGGCTATGGATTACGGAACGGGCCTTAAAGCCATTCCTTACCGTTGGTTTGCTGGTGGCGATTGGGCCTAGCACTGAGAAAGCGCTGATTGCTCTACTCGAGTTTTTGTTTGGCCCAAGCCCAGCATTGACCCCTAACTATAGCTGGATGTTGCTCTACAGCCTGTTTACCTTATTGTGTTATGACTTTGTCTTTTTTCTCACTCATTACACAATGCACAAGGTGCCCGCACTGTGGGCAATTCATAAAGTACACCACTCTGCCGAAGTACTAACGCCCTTAACTCGTTCACGAGAGCATTTTCTAGCGGTTCCCATCTGGGCCGCAGGCGGTGCGTTTAGCTATGGTTTTGCAGCAGGAGTTTTTGCCTACCTTTTTAATGGCAACATCGTCGCCGCGACACTGTTTAATATTGGTTTTTTCTCACTGCTGTTTGGTTTCAATGGTTCGTTTAGGCATTTTCATGTGCAATTTCACTACCCTGTATGGCTGTCAAAATACTTGCATAGCCCAGTGATGCACCATGTTCATCACAGTTATTTAGAAAAACATTGGGATACCAACTTCGCGGCCGTCACCAGTATCTGGGACAGGCTGTTTAGCACTTTATACATTCCAGAAAAAGATGAATACACACCTTGGGGTATACCTCCCGCCAAGCAATTTGAAAATCGCACTTATTGGCAAAACACCATAGGTCCATTCAGAGACTGGTATCGTATGCTGAGCGGGAACTACTCCAAATCAGCTGAAACTAATTCACCTGAAAATGAGCTGAAGTCGTAGACACGCCATAGAGTATTGTAGGCGGATTATTGAATTGATTAACACCCTAGTTTTTGATTAGGGCATGTACATCTGGATGCAAATAATATCGAACCTCAAGAAAGAGCATTCATCGAAGAATCTTGTTTCTTGCCTACCTTTGCCTCAAGGCCCTTCAACTGCAACAACATTTCCTGCTGCTGGCCAATTCGTTCAATTAGCTGCTGTTCCAGCTGCAACACCAGCTCATCTTTCTTTTCTTTCACAATCACCTTGCCGCCACGGTACACTTCTTCCATTAAGCCTCGTAAGCGAATGCGGTTCACCTCTTGAACGCGAAAGGTTTTTTGAAAGCCGTCTGACATTACTGAACTAGAGCTAGGCCCCGTGGATGAAGACGAAGATGAAGGGGAGGCGTTCGCGGTCATGGCGTCGACAACTTGTGCCCTCAATGGCGCCATCAGTTCCTGAAACTTAATGGGGTCCTTGGCATTTAATGTATTGATAGTGGCATCAAGCGACGTTGCATACATTTTCAAAGACGACAAATAGAGTTGATCCGCGTCTTCTTTACTTTCGTTCTTACTCAGCTGACTATTAGCTCGCGTGCGACAATTTTCTAAAAAGGCATCAACACCCAATTTGAACTGCTTGCCCTGCTTAGACTTAATGAGCTGCAGTTTTTCCTCGTGGGCCTGTTCAAGCTTTCCCTGTGCCTCAACCAAGGCCTCACTCGCCTTTTTCTCGGTTTGATAGCGACCCCGCCACATTTTCACCAGGCCGGTAAGTTTACTTCGATCGAACATCAAGCCGCCCAGAACTCCCACAAACAGGGTGACCATTGGAACAACGCCCATAATTACAATGTCGAAATTTGTCATAACCAATCGAGAACTCAAAGCCAGTTTTAAGAACGCATTAGTTTATAGCCTGCCCTCTCGAAAAACCAATAACATCCTGCAATAGAAAGCGACAAAATCACTGGATTTGGACATATAAAGTCAGTTTCACACAAGGAAAATGATAATTGCGACATCTGGAGTCGTTCACACACCCCTTCTTTCAGCCAAATTTTTATGACTGCTAGCCTAGGTAAAGAAACTAAGTGATTTCACGCAAATCTGCCAAGTCCAATTCTTGGTCAATTCCCACCACTCGATCTTCTTCATGATGATTCACATATAGCACGGTGGTTTCACTCTGCTCACACACCTTCGTGATCAAGGCTAACACCAACTGTCTGTTCAGTTCGTCTAAGCCCTGACAGGGCTCATCTAATATCAATAAGGGAGGGTGTTTAACCATTGCCCGAGCAATCAACAGCAAACGCTGGTCACCGTAAGAAAGCTGACGAAAAGGTTCGTGCCCCCGCTCGCTCATTCCCAGAACACTAAGCCAGGCATCGGCAATATTGGCCTGAATATCACTGTAATCTTGATACACTCCGATCGAATCAAAGAAACCCGAAATAATCACCGTGCGAGCACTGGCTGAGACACGATAATCCCACTGCAGCGAGGAACTCACATAACCAATAAACTGCTTAATCTGCCAGATCGTTTCGCCCTGACCCCGTTGATAGCCAAAGACGTAGATATCATTCGCATAACACTGGGGATGATCACCGGTTATCAGGTTTAATAGCGTACTTTTACCACTGCCATTGGGGCCACGCACTTGCCAGTGCTCGCCTTTATTTATTGTCCAGTTGAGATCTTCGAACAAAGGCACACCACTGTGCACGACCCGCAAATTTTTCATCCGAACCAGAGGTTCAAGCTCTACTAGCTCCGGGGCTCGGGTGGCGATGTCAGCCGGCGGAATGTGTAAGTCCTCTCGGCGTAAATGCGATAACTGTTTTAACTCCTCAAAGGGCACCCTATCAGCCACCGCCACGGTTTTTAACAAACGGCCTGCCGTTAAGCCCAAAGATTTTTCAAGCGGCTTGTCCATCCATGCGATATGGGTAACAAAGGCAGGCAACTCATCGAATCGATTCAAGACTAAAACCAAAGAGCGCTGTAAGGATATTTCACACAATAGTGCATTTAATTCTGCGGCGGTTGCAACATCTAAGCCGTCGAAGGGCTCGTCTAAAATCAGCAGTTCCGCGTGACTCAGCAGAGCGCGAATCAATAGAACTTTGCGTGTTTCACCCGTCGATAGCTTTCGGAAACCTTTGTCTAACAAAGACTCAATGCGAAAACGGGCGACCAGTGAGTGTAATTCTTCTGCGTTTACGGCGAGCTCTAATAAGATTTCTCGCACTGGCGTGCCAAGTGCTAGCAGGTCTGTTTCGTCACTGTCGTCGCGCTTGCGTTCACGAGCAATTAGGGCCGCCTGAGTTTCAAATGAAACACAGGCGCATGATTTGGGTTTTCCGTTTAAGCTTCCAGCGAAGATATCACCCTCGCCGCCGAGCATCGCCGCCAGTGCCGATTTACCCGAACCATTGGGACCCATGACGGCCCAGTGTTGGCCGGGGGACAATGACCATTCAATAGCCTCTAACTGAAAATAATCGGAAAAGCGCGCACTGCAGGTTGTAAATTGAATATCACTCATAGTTTTTGCTCTCACATTTCGGTCGCATAATAAGGTGAATGGAAAACAACTGCAATTTCCCGACCGAGTTTGGAAGGCTAGAGATCAGAATTCAAAAATCTGAGTTCATAAAGTAGGATTGGAGTAACAGACAGATAAACAACAGCGCGGAAATCAATTTCCAAAAGCTTACCGGGTCTCTCTCCAGTAAAGGCGCCGACTCCAAACGAGATAACATGCTGTGATTCGGTGTTTTTAAATCCTGTAGGAACTCAGAGAGTGCGCCATAGCGATGTGTTGGTGACGGTGCCGTCGCCTTTTGCAGCGCCAGATCAATCCACGAAGGTATGTCACTGCGCTGAGACACGGCCGATTGATACTGCCAAATATCGTAACTGCGGACGCTGGCGCGCTGTACTCGCGGCGACTGATAGGGCAGCACCCCAGTAAGCATTTCATACACCATCACGCCCACTGAAAAGATATCAGATCGATGCTGACCTTTTTCACCCAAAAGGTATTCGGGAGCGATGTAATCCACGGCCCCCACTGGGCCGCTCTCTGAGACTGGGGATGCAATTTCATCCAAACCACTCACTTGCACCGTACCAAAGTCAATGATTTTTACTCCACCCCCGGGACTGAGAATAATATTTTCAGGTTTTAGATCGCGATGGACCATGCTCAAACGCTGAAATGCTCGCAGAGCCGATACTATCTCGCCGGTTATTTGCCTTACTTTTTCGAAGCTGGGCTGAGGGTTATCATAGATCCATTGGCGCAGTGTTTTTCCTTCTAGGTATTCACAGGCATGGTACATAAACCGGCTGCTAGGTTTATCGATAATTTTCATTACACCAGGATGATTTATCCGGCGACCCACCCATTGTTCACGAACAAAAGCTTCCAAAAATTCAACGTCGTCTTGGTAATTTTCAGATGGAGCCTTAAGCACACACAGCGTCTGGTCTGCAGTGTTTTTCGCCAGATAAACATGGCTGCGGGTACCCGAGTGCAACACCCGCTGTATTTCATAAGCGTCAATCTTCATGCCTACAGCAAGTGCTGGCGGTATTGTCAGCTGTGTTAGTTTTCGATGGACCTCATCGATGTCCTCTTCAGGCAAACTCTCAACGCGAATTAATAGCGCACTGATATTGTCTTCACTGCCTCGAGCTAAGGCGGCCTCTCCCATTTCTCTGCACAGAACTTCCAGATCTGAGGACTGTTGTGAGCTTTCAGGGGAAAGCTCACAAGCTCGAGCGAGAAATGATTTAAGAGTAGCCTTAGGTAACGCATCATGTACGCCGTCTGTACTCAGCAGAAAAACATCTCCTACCTGCAGATCTTCTTGCTGATAATCAACCTCCAGATGACTGTCCATTCCGAGCGCACGAGTAAGAACCGCTTTATCACCCCCCTGCTGATGGCAGTGGTCGCGGCTTAGCTGCTCTATGTCGGCGCCCGATGTATGCGAGCGATAGCGATACAGACGACTATCACCCACATGCAGTATATGCGCCGTGGTTGATTTAAAGACTACGGCGCTAAAGGTAGTTACCAAACCATTGTGACGAGCAGAACCCGACTGACCATGCTGATATAGCCAGGAATTGAGCGAAGACAGCACACGTGCCGCCGCCGTTTTAACCGGCCAAGCGTCTGGTGTACTGAAATAATCTTCAACAAAGGTAGTGACACTGGTTTGACTGGCCAATTGAGCACTGTCACTGCAACTGACACCGTCAGCCATACAAGCCACACCGCCCTTCAGATGGCCAGCGCTCCCTGTGGGAAAATGAGCCACAAAGGCGTCTTGGTTTTCGGGTTTTACACCTGCATTAGAATAGCCGCCGAAGCTCAGCTGAAGAGATTTTTGTGCATCGGCGGCAATGGGCATCTATCGTTCCTTAATTCACAGTAATCAGCTCAACACTGCCATCTTCATTTACTTCTGCAATGTGGCCTGCAGGTTCTTCCATAAACAACAAAGTCACAAAACCCACAACCGCCGTCGCCGCAATGACCAAAAAGAAGGTGGAGTAATCAACAAACGACAACACGGTAAGATACACCACTGCGCCCACATTGCCATAGGCTCCCGTCATGCCGGCAATCTGCCCAGTAAGGCGACGCTTAATCAATGGCACTACCGCAAATACGGCGCCTTCACCCGCTTGAACAAAGAAAGAGCAAGCCATAGCAACAACGACCGCGATCCATAAGCCCCACTGACTGTCAATCAATGACATAGCAAAATAGCCCACGGCCAATCCACCCGTCAAAATCAGTAACGTAGGTTTACGACCATAGCGATCGCTGATCCAACCACCCCCTGGGCGCGACATCAAGTTCATAAATGCGTAGGCCGAAGCCACCATACCAGCCATCACGGGAGACAGCGAAAATGTATCCGCAAAAAATAAGGGCAGCATTGAGATTACGGCCAGCTCAGAACCAAACGTGGCAAAGTAAAGGATATTCAACACGGCAACTTGCTTGAACTTATAGCGGTGCAGCTCTGGTACCGGTTTTTCGAAGACGTTTTTATTGACCTTCCATGTATGGAACAGGTCATAAACAAACAGAAACCCTAAACCCACATAAATAGCGTTTTCAATCCCGCTCGACAACATATTCACGCCATTGGGCGATAGCTTCCAAGCCAACAATGCCAGCGCGGCGTACATGGGCAACTTCATTACAAGTAAAAGAAAAAAGTCGCCTTTGCTGGTTATTTCTAAAGCACCCACATTTTTGGGTTTGAAATAGTTGGCCCCCTTCGGAGTATCTCGGACATTGGCGTAATAAACAAAGGCAAACAACAAGCTGATTAAACCCGTTAAGCCAACCGCCCAACGCCAACCATCATCACCGCCAAACAACAGCGCTAAGGTTGGCAGCATGAAAGCGGCAGCGGCCGAACCAAAGTTGCCCCAGCCACCGTAAATTCCCTCAGCAGTACCGAGCTCATTGGCGGGAAACCACTCGCTGACCATACGTATGCCAATCACAAAACCCGCGCCAATAAAGCCTAACAAAAAGCGGGCAATAGCAGCTTGAGTAAAGGTTTCTGCCATGGCATACATGAAACAAGGAATTGAACACACCGCTAATAGGCCAGAGTAAACAATACGCGGGCCAAAGCGGTCGGTAAGCATGCCAATAATAATTCGCGCTGGAATGGTTAACGCAACATTGAGAATTAAGAGCGTTTTAATCTGCTCATTGTCTAGGCCCAATGACGCGGCAATGGATTGCAACAAAGGGGCATGGTTAAACCAGACCAGGAATGTAATAAAAAAGGCCATCCAACTGAGATGAAGTACCTTCATTTTTCCCACAAACGAAAAAATTGAAAAACTCTCTGACTTAGTCATTTTTTTCACTCTCGCTCGTGGCTGTAGCAAGCACCTGAACCCAACCTTCGTGCTCGCGAACGTCCCAAGTTTTCAGACTGTGCTCGGGCAATTCCAAACACTCGCCACTGCGCAAATCAAAATGCTGCTTGTAGAGTGGTGAAGCCACCACTAGAGCCTCTCCTAAAGAGCCCACAATACCGCGCGACATTACATTGGCCTCACCAATAGGGTCCCAATTGGCAACGGCAAAAAGGCCTTTGGTAACGCTCTCCCAAAAAATGGCGACTTGCTCATTGTCCACCAGGGCGCAAATGCCAGTATTAGGGCTAAGCGAGATTTTTTCACATACTGATATCCATGTATTACTCATTTGTTTCTCCTCGCTTATGCGTTGCTTAATTCAAAGGTTTTAATTAAATTCGTGCCAGCATCGCGCTCTTGCTGGTTAGCGGGTCGGCGCTGGCCGCGCTCCATAACATAGGCTAAGTTGACATCTTGCTTATCGGAATTAATAAAGTGGCCAAAACGTTTGAGTTGTTCAGGGTCATCAATGGTTGTTTTCCACTCACACTGATAAGTACCCACCACCTTGGTCATCTCAGCTTCCAGCTCTTCACAGATGCCCAGCTTATCTTCGATGATTACTTCGCGCAGATAGTCCAAACCTCCCTCCAAATTTTCTAACCACACCGATGTGCGCTGCAGGCGATCCGCGGTACGGATATAAAACATGAAAAAACGGTCGATGTATTTCACCAAGGTTTCGTCGTCAAGGTCGGTGGCAAACAAATCGGCATGACGAGGGCGCATACCGCCGTTACCACATACATATAAGTTCCAACCGTTTTCTGTGGCGATGATACCCACATCTTTTGACTGCGCCTCGGCACACTCTCGAGTGCAACCAGACACCGCCATTTTAAGTTTGTGTGGTGAGCGTAAACCCTTGTATCGGTCTTCGACTGCAATGGCCATAGACACACTGTCTTGCACGCCATAGCGGCACCAGCTATTGCCCACACAGGACTTAACTGTGCGCAATGATTTTCCGTAGGCGTGCCCAGTTTCGAAACCGGCATCGACCAACTTCCGCCAAATTATCGGAAGCTCGTGAAGCTGAGCGCCAAACAGATCGATACGTTGACCGCCCGTTACTTTGGTATACAGGTCAAATTCCTTCGCCACTTCTCCAAGAATAATCAGTTTGTCAGGGGTAATTTCACCCGCGGCTACCCGCGGCACAATGGAGTAGGTGCCGTCTTTTTGCATATTGCCCAAAAAGATATCATTGGTATCCTGCAGACCAATATGCTCCTTCTTCAGAATGTAGTCGTTGTGGTAGGACGCAAGTATTGAACCTACAGTTGGCTTACATATTTCACAGCCGTGGCCTTTACCGTGACTAGCCAACAGGTCTTCGAATGTACTCACGCCACTGATGCGAACAATGTCCGCGAGTTCGCGACGAGAAAATGCGAAGTGTTCACAAAGGTCGTTGCACACTTCCATACCCAGATTAGCCAGCTCACTGTCTAACACTTGCTTTACAAGAGCAGTACAACCACCGCAGCCCGTGGAGGCGCTAGTAGCGGCTTTAATGCCACCCATGTCCGTTGCGCCATCTTGCACGGCACAGCATATGGCCCCTTTAGTGACGTCAAAACAAGAACAAATTTGCGCAGCATCAGGTAAAGCATCCACACCCATAGACACCGACTCTCCGTCCACAGACGGTAAAATTAACGCCTCAGGTGTTTCCGGTAAGTCCATATCGTTGAGCAGAATCTGCAACAAGTTGCCGTAGGCTTCTACTTCGCCCACCAATACGGCACCCAATAATTTTTTCTTATCTGCTGAGACGATGAGTCGCTTATAGACATCCGCGGAACCGTCACTGTAAATATAACTCCTCGCCCCAGGTGTTTTGCCATGAGCATCACCGATACTGGCCACATCAACGCCAAGCAATTTCAGCTTAGTGCTCATGTCAGCGCCTTCAAAAGTTTCCTCGCCACCCGTGATATGAGACATCGCCACTTTTGCCATGGTGTAACCCGGCGCTACAAGCCCATAAATTCGGCCACTCCACAGTGCGCATTCACCAATGGCATACACATCTTTTACGGAGGTTTGGCAATAATTATCAACAACGATTCCACCGCGCTCGCCAATTTCGATATTAAACTTTCGCGCCAGTTCGTCCTGTGGGCGTATACCCGCTGAGAATAAAATCATGTCAGTTTCTAAATGAGTGCCGTCAGCGAAATTCATGCGGTAACGACAATTTTCGCCCGCGACAATTTCACTGGTCGCTTTTTGCGTGTGCACCTGAACTCCTAGCGCTTCAATCTTATCGCGCAAGAGCTGACCTCCACCTTCGTCCAACTGCACCGCCATCAGTTGCGGTGCAAATTCCACAACATGGGTTTCTAGGCCAATATTTTTGATCGCGTTAGCGGCTTCCAAGCCAAGCAGGCCACCACCTACAACCACCCCTACTTTACTCTCGCGCCCCGACGCTTTAATCATGCCTAGGTCATCAATGGTTCTATACACTAAGCAATGAGGCTGGTCGTTACCAGGAATGGGAGGCACAAAAGGAAAAGAGCCTGTGGCTAAAACCAGCTTATCGTACTCCTGCTTGTGGCCACTCTCGGTCACCACAAATTTTTCCGCCGAGTTAATTTCCACAACTTTGTCGCTGGTGAGCACCTCGACACCGTGCTCGCGGTAATATTCGCGAGTGGTCAAGGCGAGGTCAGCTGCAGTAGCGCCGTTAAAATAAGTACTTAACTGAACTCTGTCGTAAGCGAGACGGGACTCTTCGGCAAAAGTAAAAATTTGATAATCGCTGGCATTTTCGGCCTGCAATAAATTATCAATGAACTTGTGCCCAACCATACCGTTGCCAACAACTACTACGCGCTGCTTACTCATATCACCACTTCCTCACCACTAAAAACAAAATTCAATGGTTCCCAGAGAGCAAAGACAGTGCCAATTATCAATTCCCAGAAAACAAAGCTTCTTTTTGTAGGAATAGGCCAATTTGAGCACTTTCCGCACCAGCTCGGTGCAGGCACGCTCACTAATAGCGCGGCAATAATTCCCTCTCGCACTGCGATGGAGCGGTGCGCGCCACAATGGTTCAAAAGCCAGCGAAATTACGGCCCCAAGCCCTAAGGCCCCTTATATTTAAAGCGATTGCGCCTATTCGTACTATTGGTTTGATTATTGCAATACCCCTAGCGGACAAACTAAATCATCGACAAACAAGCCGAGCAGAAGACACCGCCATGTTATTTGGACGTAAAAAAAGAAAGCCCATAGCCATCCCTCCAAAGAAAGTGGCGGAATGGAAATATTCCACCTGCAACTACTGTTCAACAGGCTGCTCCATAGAGTTGGGCTTGAACGCAGAGGGTAAAGTGGTCACCAGCCGCGGCCATGCGGGCGCAGACGTCAACCGTGGCAAACTCTGTATTAAAGGCTTATTGGAACACGAACTGTTTGACTCCCCTGGCCGAGGTAAAGAGCCCCTAATACGCGAGAAGTATCATGATAGCTTTGAAAATACCTCTTGGGACCATGCCCTCGATCGCACAGCTGAAAAAATAAAGGCCATTCAAAACAAGTACGGAAAAGATTCGTTTGCCGTTGTGTCTACGGGTCAACTGCTTACCGAAGAATTTTATACTTTAGGAAAATTGGTGCGCGGCTGTATTGGCACCAACAATTACGACGGCAACACCACACTCTGCATGGCTTCAGCCGTGTCGGGTTATAAGCGTTCTTTTGGCGCCGACGGCCCACCCGGCTGCTATGGCGATTTCGAGCACACCGAATGTTTTATGGCCTTTGGCTCCAACCTACCAGAACAACACCCTATTATTTATTGGCGTTTAAAAGAAGCGCGCGAAAAACGCAATTTCCCAATGATCGTGGTGGATCCAAGAGTCACTATGCTGGCTCAATTTGCCGACATTCACCTGCCCATCACCCCCGGTACCGACGTAGTCTTACTCAACGCCATGATGTATGTAATTTTTGATGAAGGCTTGCAGGACGACGCCTACATTGAAGCTCATACCAATGGCATAGACGCCGTTCGCGAAGCGGTGAAAGATTACAACCCTGTCACGGCACAGCATATTTGCGGCATCGATGAGGACCGCATTCGCACGGTCGCCCGTATTTATGCCAAGGCCGGATCGGCCATGAGTATTTGGACTATGGGTATTAACCAAAGTACTCACGGTTCAGACGGCGTGGTGAACATTAACAACTTAAACTTAGTGACGGGCAACATTGGCATTCAAGGTGGCACTAGCCTGTCGATCACCGGCCAGTGTAATGCCATGGGCACCCGAGAGTGGTCTTCCTGCTCTGGCCTGCCTGGGTATCGAGCGCTTGAAAATGCCGACCACCGCCAGGAGATCGCAGACTACTGGGGTATTGATCCAGAATTTTTCCCGAAAAAGCGTGGTCTCACCGAAACCGATATTTTCCCAGCCATTGAAACTGGCGAGATAAAAGGCCTGTGGCTAGTGGCCACCAACCCCATGACGTCTATGGCAAACACCGCACGCATTCGCAAAGCCATGGAGAAATTGGAATTCTTGGTGGTACAAGACTGTTATGAAGACGTGGAAACCAACCAGTTTTCTCATGTCTATTTCCCCGCGTCGGTATGGGCGGAAAAAGAAGGCTGCCATACCAATACGGAACGACGTGTAAACCTCGTGCGCAATGCACTGCCTGCTTTTGCCAACTCAAAACCCGACTTCTGGATTTTTAACGAGATGGCCAAACGCTTCGACAACGGCGCTGTAATACCTTTCCCCGAAAAAGCCGAAGACGCGTTTGAGGAAATGAAATTTTTGTCTAAGGGTGACAAACGCAACCTTGATATATCGGGCATGAGCTACGATCGCATCGAAAAAGCTCGCGGCATTCAATGGCCCTATCGGGAAAGTGACGCTGAGCGCGATGACGAGCGCAAAGCCATTGGCAAAGCCCGCCTATACACCGACGGGGTTTTCCCAACCGCCGACGGTCGCGCCAACTTACTGCCTGTGCGCTTCGTAAACAATAATGAGTGCCCAGACCAACAATACCCGTTCTGGCTAAACAGCGGGCGTGTAGTGGAACACTTCCACACCCGTACCCGCACTGGGAAAATCGGCAACTGTAACAAATTCAGCCCAACGCCTTACATGGAAATGAACCCTGACGCCGCCGACGCTTTAGGCATCAGCCACCAGAGCTATGTGCGCCTAACCTCGCGACGGGGGGACGCCGTAGTGATGGTGCAACTTACTCAGCGCGTGCCCAGAGACATGGTGTTTATTCCATTCCATTATCACGACTGCGTCAATCGCCTAAGTTTGGGTTTGTTGGACCCACACTCGCGGCAACCGGCTTTTAAGCAGTGCGCCGTGCGCGTGGAAACCGTAGATCAAGCCGAGGCCGCTCGCCTTAACGTTGAACGCCGAACGTTCTAAAATAAACTTGGGAATCACTATGTTTACTGTTCGACCCAAATTAGAAAACACCTTCGAAAATGAACTGAGTTCCGGCGCCGGTACGCAAGTTGCCCAGGCCGATGGCAGTTCGCTGTGGGAAGTTCGCACCGAGGAACAAGCTTATGCTTATCTGCCTAAAACTGAGGTAAAAGAAGAAAATCGCTACGGTCAAAAAATTGATTTGGTGGAACTTAGCGGCCTGCCCGCCGATCGACCAATGTACATCAACGACAATCCGGAAGTTGGCCTCAACCCAAACCGCAACAAGCAACACGGTTTCTTTTTCACCGCCGACAACTGCATTGGCTGTCATGCTTGTGAAGCCGCGTGCAGCGAAAAAAATGAAAACCCCGCCCACTTAGCGTTCCGTTCCGTGGGTTATGTTGAGGGCGGCAGCTTCCCCGACTATCAGCGCATGAACATCTCAATGGCCTGTAATCACTGCGACGACCCTGTATGTTTGAAAGGCTGCCCCACTGCTGCCTACACCAAGCACGCCGAATATGGCGCCGTATTACAAGATCCAGACACCTGCTTTGGCTGCGGTTATTGCACCTGGGTATGCCCCTACAACGCGCCTCAGCTGGACCCAATTGAAGGCCAGGTGTCGAAGTGCAATATGTGTGTTGACCGCCTTGAGGTGAACCTGAAACCCGCCTGTGTATCGGCTTGTGTGGGCAATGCGCTGGATTTTGGTGTTATTGAAGATATCCCTGAGAATCGCGAGCAGGCAAAAACCTCTATCCCAGGATTCCCAGACCCTGAAATTACCCACCCCAATATTCGCTTCCAGCAAACTAAAACCTTGCCTGAAGAAATGAAACGTACAGACTCCATGCCCGTGAAATACCACAAAGACGAGCACGGCAACTACAAGCCCACCGTTGACCACAAGATGGGCAAAGAGCGGTATTGGAATTTAGAGCGTTTAAGCTCGCGGGAAAACCCCCTAGTGCTCTTCACCTTGTCTGCACAAGCCGCTATGGGTGCCTTTGGCATCGCCTTCATTGGCGCACAATTGGGCCTGAGTAACTTTGTAAAATTTAGCCAGAGTGCTGCCTATGCACCACTCGCGCTTTTTAGTTTGTTACTGATTGGCTTTGGGCTGTTTATGTCAACGCTACACTTAGGCAAACCCATTCGCTTTTATCGCGGTTTTAACAACTGGCGTCACTCGCCGGTGGCCCGTGAAGGTTTGGGTGTGGCCGGGTTTATGGCCCTACTGGGGTTTCATATTGTTTTTTCTCTGCCGGACAATATCTTATTCCAGTCCCTGTATGAGGGGCTAATTGGCACTTCAGTAACCGAGCTTGTGAACACGCAGTGGAGCCATTCATTAGCCACTGCCTGTGGGTTTCTCGCCATTCCCTGCGGCCTTATCGGTTTGTATTACATGAACCGCTGTTACCGTATAAAGGCCAGACCCTTCTGGAATCACTGGCAAGTGGCCACCAGCTTCTTTGGTAACATGCTATCGCTGGGTGCCTTTATGGGAGGCGCCATTGTGCTTGCCACTTTAGCTTTTACCGGCGCAGATTATTCACAGGCCCTGCAGTGTTTTGGCGCCGTATTTTTACTGGGTGCTATCGCCGAAGCCACCGGTCTTAGCTTTCACGCTAAAGCGATGCAAACCGGCGAACATGAGGGAGCAGCCTCTCACTACATTCAAACCACCACTTTTGGTCGCACATACTGGCTTCGCAACGGGTTTTTAGCTGCGGCGATTGTTTTATCTAGCGCCTTACTGATCAGTAGTGAAACCAACAACTATGCATTAGGTGGCTGGGTTTTAAGTGGATTGCTCCTGCTAGCCTCCAGCACAATCGGTCGAGCTCTGTTTTACGTATTGGTTGTGCCCACCACAATGCCCGGTGCATTCTTTTGGAAAAATAAGGGTTTTGAGCAGCACGCCCGCGATATTGGTTTGGCAAACATGCCACAAGTTGGAGTTATACCCGACAGCCATTAATAGACACTATGCCAAAATAGAGGGCCTTACTAAGAAAGTTGAGGCCCTTGGATCATCTTGAATGCATGTGGGCGGTAGGTCTTCTCGTAGAGCCATACGAAGCCCTTAAAGCCAAACCTACTAGGCACCCCTTGAGCGATCTGTGTAGATCGCGTTAATGTTTAGAACAATTTCCGCTCACCTTGCTACGAATTTTTGCGCCACTCAAACTCCATTTGTAGCGCCGTTTTTTCTGCGAGTTCCAAATCTGCCAGCTTTGACACCAAGTGAAGGCTCATATCAATACCCGCCGAAATGCCTCCCGAGCTTATGAATTTTCCTTCATCTACCCAGCGCTGCCCTTCTATGACGGATAAAGCAGGATAGGATTTTCTAAGATCTTGAATATCTTCCCAATGGGTTGTTACATTAAGACCTGACAGCAGCCCAGCTTCGGCAAGGATAAAAACGCCGGTGCAAACGGAAGCGACTGTTCTCGCCTTTTCTGAATTAATCGCAATCCATTTTTTTACATTGGTTTTATTCAATTCACTAGTATGAATGCCACCTACAACGATCAATACATCAATTTCAGGATGATTACTAAAATCGTAGTGCGGGTTAACACTAAAACCTCCTCTAGCATTCACTGGCGCGCCTTTCTCAGCCACTAGGAAGACATCAAATTCTTGATTAGAACCGCACAGCCTATTAGCCGTGGAAAACACCTCAAAGGGGCCAGAAAAATCTAGCACCTCAGCATTTTCATAAATATAAATTCCTACATTCAATATGCTACACCTCGTGATTGATGGCCCTTGATTGTGGGTTAATGCCGTCTTTAACACACCATATCCACAGCGCTCGAATACATTGCCTTTAGCGAGGCACGAGATTCCCCGCCTCTGGCCCTCACCGCCAAACTCTGTAAGGTTGCATGTAAGAGTTTAGCCGTATTTTTCGCATCTCCATCTTTTGCCCAGCTACCTTCTTGCTGGGCAGCCAATAAACGCTTCTCAATTACGGTGTCGATCTTGTTGATGGTAAGATCTAAATCTTTCTTTATTTCTGGGCAGGTCGCGGCCTCTACAATAGCCGTACAAGTCACAAAGCAACCAAGCGGTGTAGTGCCTTGAAAATAAGTATCCAGAGCAGCACTGTAAAATTGCTTCATCGCCTTATTTAGATCTGGCTCGCCAAATAAATCGCCGTCTAGCTGCTCACCAAGTTGGCTCACAAAACGAGCAAAGGCCTTACGGTAGATCGAGATCTTATTGCCAAAGGCATTATAAATACTGGGCCGGTTCATGTTCATTGCAACTGCCAAGTCATCCAATGAAGTGGCCGTTAGTCCTTTCGACCAAAATACCTGAATAGCCTTATCTAGAGCTTCATCATGGTCGTATTTAAGGGGGCGTCCGCGTTTTTTCATAATTTTGTACTGTTTCGAATAAAAAGAATTGACAGCTCTCCAGCCTAGGCCATATATTATTATACGAACCAGTACATAATCAAGAGGCGCACCCGTGCAATTAACAAATTCTAAACTTCCGCCATCAAAACCCTGTTTGATATGTAGTTTCATATCTAGCGATATCACTCACGCCTACCAAAAAACACGCCGATTTATTTCAAAAGATCACATTCGCTATGTTGCAAAGGAGTCATACCAAATACCAGACTCTGAAAATAGCCAAAAAGCCTTAGACCTGGTCATTAAATACAGTCCAGAGCACTTGGTGAATCATTGCCTGCGCAGCTACGCCTTTGGCATTGCGATGGCACACAAGGTAAAACAACCCTTCGATAAAGAGGTTTTTTTTCTTGGCGCAATAATGCATGACCTTGGTCTAACTCCGGAATTCGACAAGGGTGAAACCTTTGAGATTGATGGCGCAAAAGCGGCCAGATCATTCTGCATAGAACATCAAATTAACTCAGAGAAGGCTGATTTAGTCCATGAAATGGTTGCTCACCATAACTCGGTTGGAATAGCCCACAAATTAGATCCTGAAATCGCACTTTTGCATTATGGCGCCGGAGCCGATGTAGCTGCTCTGTGGATTAGCGACATACACAAAAAGACATTATCTGAAGTTCTATCTGAATATCCAAGATTGAATTTTAAGGAAGGCATGAGCAAACTTCTTTCCGAACAACTCAGCAGAAAACCGACAAGTTATATGAAGTCACTCATTCAGCTAGGGTTTCTGAAAAAGATGGAGAAGACACCATTTTAGGCCCAAGAGAAGGCCTAAGGAACAGTTTACAAAACAGTTAATGAAGGTAGCTATTAATATTACTTCGCCTTATTTGGATTTTTAGAACACCATCGCATGATCGACCAAAAACCGACCATCTTCATGAACTAAAACCATTTCAGCAACATATTCACCGGGGGTCTTAGTGAAATATTGTTTCCAAACAATAGCCGCAGACTTAGGCCGCCTGAAAACAGCAGTCACCTCTCTTCCTGAGAAGAACCCTTTCTCGGCTTGATAACTTACGCAGATTTCATCGAGGTAGTCCCGTGTTACGATCTTCAACATACGCTTGCTGAAATCACGAATATGCTGTTCATGATCAATATTTGTCGAGGCTTCCATCAAGTTGTCCATGATGGGATTGGCTATATCAAGTATTTCTTGTTCTGACATTGCTTCGAAATTCATAAGGTTATCCATGGGAGTAAACGCAGTCAAACAAAGCTGATTTAGCGGGGGTAATTGCGGCGCTCTTTAACCATCAAATCAACAAATCAACAAATCAACAAATTGCGACGTCCAGCTGCGTATTTTGACTACGCATTGATGCAATTTAACGCGCCTCTGGTGCAATATCTTTAATAACACTACAAAATTCTTCGACCTCCTGACGACTGAATTTGCTTAACACGCGCGCAGTAGATGCTGGTTGATTGGCTAGGCTTACATTATCTCTATGCGCGGTATTTGGTCGTACAGGCCTAGCGGTAAAGCCACCACCACAGTTGGGGCATACGTTTTGCAACAAGCTTTCTACGCAGTTTGTGCAAAATGTACATTCATAGGTACATATGCAAGCTTCTGTAGACTCTGGCGGTAGATCCTTATCACAAAACTCACAATTTGGACGAAGTTCTAACATAAACACATATCCTTAAATTACAGATCTACTGATCTGCCGGGTGATTAACGCCATCAAGCATTAGAACCTCACCAAGCTCAAAAGGGTCTACGCCTTCTAAACAGGCCACATTAAAACCGTATTGATCAGGATTAGAGCGCCTCTGGTGGTGTGTATAAATACCACATTTCGAACAGAAGTAATGCTTAGCGGTCATCGTATTGAATTGATAGAGCGAAAGGAAGCTTTCACCTTTTACGATTTTTATTCCATCCAATGTAACAGATGAAACAATTGCTCCTCGCCTGCGACACATAGAACAATTACAACGCCGAAGCTCATCAAGACCATTTGGCAAACTCAATTCATATTGAACTGCCCCACAATGACATGATGCTTTGTGAATTTTTTCTTCCATAATGTACGCCCTCCTTATTACCAACTAGACAGTTAAAGAAATATCGCAATCAATGCCATCAAATTTGGCTCTAACTTCCATCAGTGCCTCAAATTATTTCAACCAACCTGCATAATCATCACGCACACCCTTCATATCTTCAAAAAGCCAAACCATGCGATCGCAAAACCACATTTTACCAAACCAAGATATAAGCCCACCCGCAAGCGCAGGAAGCGGCCAGTTTAAATAGGCGCCAACAATCCCAACAAAGAAACCAAGACCTGAAATTATAGATAGGGTATTCGCCCATTTAGCATGATGCTCTGGAATTGGGCATTCAGAACGGTTAAGCCAAACTCTTTCACCAAAGGTGACTTTAGAGGCCCAGTTATTGGTGCTTTTTGGAGCCGAAAACAACCTTGGATTAAGCCACAACCAAAAGACAGAAATGAAAATTACGATTAAGCTCCACCAAGCCAGCGGTTTTATGCTCCAGACTGCCAAAAAGGTCACCGGAACACCCGTCACTACTCGAGACCAAACACTCATCGGGCTAGCATGACGCTCCCAGGTTGCATCGTCCATAGACATCAGTTTGGTAAAGATATTCTTTCCCGTGGTTTTATTTTCGTAGTTCATTACTGTTAACTTTTAAGTAGTCTTCGTTAAGATAGTAGCCAATTAGGGCTGTTGATTTTTACCTGCGCCGAGATATGATCAAAAAAACACTGATCTGCACCAAGATCTGGCTGTGGTTTCAACTGACAATTATGAATAAAAAGGGATTTGAGTCCAGTGCTATTTTTAAGACAAATTGAAGCTAATGATAAGGAGCATGTAAAGGATTGCTACAAACGAAGTTCCTCAATCCACCAACCTTGGGTCTAACCTCCTGAGGACTATGAGGCTTTTCTCAGTGCGGAATATCGCTACTTCTTGTGCTTAGAAAGCTCTAAAGAAATCGTCGGCGCATTCAATATCTCTGGAATTGTGAGAGGCTACTTTCAGTCTGCCTATTTGGGTTATGAGATTTTCTCGCCACACGAGGGGAACGGGTACATGACCATAGGAATTAAGCTTTTACACAGCAAGGCCTTTGAGGAGTTAAAGTTACATCGCATAGAGGCCAACATTCAACCCAACAATAAGGCGTCAACTAGCCTAGTCTCTCATGCGGGTTTTGAAAAATAAGGATATTCTAAAAACTACTTGAACATTGGGGGCCTAGGCTGGAGAGATCACGAAATTCGCCGCCCCACACCTGCCTCAAACCAAGCAATTTAGCCAAATTACTGGTAGAATCTCGGGCTGAACCCAAAGGGGTCCGAAACCACAATAAACCGCCAAATCAGCAGCCTAAATCATGCCCTTAATAGACAAATTCAATAGAGAAATCAATTACATACGCCTGTCGGTCACAGACCGCTGCGATTTCCGCTGCGTCTATTGCATGGCCGAAGACATGACCTTTGTGCCACGGGCCCAGTTACTGAGCCTAGAAGAGCTCACTACGGTTGCACGCTGCTTTACAGAACTTGGCGTCACCAAGATTCGAGTCACCGGCGGTGAACCCTTAATTCGCAAAGACATTGGCCTGTTATTTGAGCAGCTGGGGCAGCTACCCGGCCTCAAGGAATTGAACCTTTCGAGCAACGGTTCCCGCCTAGACCAATACGCCAAAACGCTGGCCGACGCCGGCGTCAATCGCATTAATGTGAGCCTCGACAGTCTCAAGCCCGAACGCTTTCGTGCCCTCACCCGCACTGGTGATTTAACTCAGGTTTTAGCGGGTATTCAAGCGGCCAAGGCCGAAGGTTTCAAACGTATCAAACTCAATGTTGTGATCATGAAAAACCGCAATGCCGACGAGGTGCTTGATCTTGTCAACTACGCGCTTGAGAACGAGCTAGACATTAGCTTTATTGAAGAAATGCCTTTGGGCAGCATCACTGAACACGACCGCAAAGAAGAATTTTGCTCTAGTGCCGAGCTCAGAGCCATCATCCTAGAGCAGCACGCTTTACAGCCGCTGGAAGACGAAAGTGCTGGTCCCTCACGCTATTGGAATATTGCAGGTCACGATAGCCGCATTGGTTTTATTTCACCTCACAGTGAAAACTTTTGTTCAAGCTGCAACCGGGTTCGACTCACCGCAGAGGGTCTTCTACTGCTCTGCTTGGGCAATGAACACTCTGTTGATCTAAAAGCGATTCTTCGCAAACACCCGGGCAATGACCAAATGCTAAAAGACGCGATTGTGGCGTCAATGGACATCAAACCCGAGCGCCACTATTTCAATCACGACGACGAGCCACAAATTGTGCGCTTTATGAATGCCACAGGAGGCTAGTTCGCGGCATGAGTGATTTGTCTCAGTCGTTTGGCCATGCACTCAACTTACTGCTGCGCTTCGACAGTAATTTGTGGGAAATCGTCGCATTATCTTTTCGCGTGAGTTTAAGCGCGGTGATGATCGCCACTGTACTTGGCTTGCCCATTGCCGCCGCCTTAGCGATTAAGAATTTCCCCGGCCACGGCGCTGTGCGCATTCTTGTTGATACTCTCATGGCCATGCCTCCAGTTGTTATAGGTTTAGTGGTATATCTCCTATTGTCCCGCGCTGGCCCTCTGGGGATATTTGGTTTGCTCTACACGCCCAGCGCCATGATTATTGCCCAGAGTTTGCTAATTACGCCGATTATTGTCGCTTTGGGCTTGCAGGTTTTTGTCCCTCTCTGGGCAAAGTTTGGCGATCAATTTCGTTTGTTTAACACCACCACCCGACAAAATCTTTTCACCTTGGTTCACGAGGGGCGGCATCAGTTACTAACGGTGTGGCTTGCCGGTTTTGGTCGCGCTATTGCTGAGATCGGTGCGGTTATGATGGTGGGAGGCAATATTGATCACTATACACGGGTGATGACCACCGCTATCGCCCTGGAAACCAGCAAAGGCAATTTAGAAATGGCCATGGCCTTGGGATTAGTGTTAATGCTCATGGCGCTAGCCATCAATATATTGGCCCACAGTTTTAGTCGTTTACAGCAGAGCCCGAACTAATGACTACGCTTCTGCCACTAAACTTAAACGATGTGAGCTATCAAATTGCTCAGAGAAAATTATTGCGGCAAATCAATATCTCTTTTGAAGCAAAAAACCTAAGCGTCATTCTCGGCGCAAATGGCGCGGGTAAAACACTCTTGCTTAAATTGTGCTGCGGCCTCATTCAACCCAGCTCTGGCCAGCTGCAATGGGCCAAAACACTCTCGACCAAACGAGGTGATTTACCGCCCTACACTCTAGTGTTTCAAAAGCCGGTATTACTGCAGCGCAGTGTTTTAGCAAACCTTTGTTTTGCGCTGCAAAGCTTGCCAAAAGATCAGGCTCTTCCCCGCGCGCGCGCCGCCTTGAAATGGGCCGACATAGAGCATTTGTCCTCACGCAACGCCACCACCTTGTCGACTGGCCAGCAGCAAATTGTGGCCATTGCCCGCGCTTGGGCTACCGCACCCGAGGTGTTGTTCCTGGATGAACCTACTGCCAACCTCGACCCCGATGCTACAGAGCGCATGGAAACATTAATTGCCAATCTGCATCTCGGCGGCACTAAAATAATTATGAGCACACACAATCTCGGTCAGGCTCAACGACTAGCCGACACCATTACTTTTCTCGACCATGGCCAGGTGTGTGAACAACAAAGTGCCAGCGCTTTTTTTGCCACGCCAAAAAGTCCCGTTGCCCAGCGATTTTTGTCAGTGCAAGGCTTTATGCCATGAAATATATAATCACCCTACTCAGCATTTTTTGCCTAAACGCAACAAGCTATGCCGCAGGACCTCTTGCACTGGGAACCACTACAACCCTTAGAGATTCTGGTTTGCTCGAGCACCTGCAAGCAGATTTTTACGCGACCCACGGCATTGCCATACGCAGCGTAGTATTGAGCAGCGGCCAGGTGTTTAATGCCGCCAAACGCGGAGACATAGACATCGCACTCACTCATGCACCCAAGGCCGAACAAGCCTTTATTGAAAGTGGCATGGGCTTGGCTCGCACACCGGTATTTTACAATCATTTCTTACTAGTCGGGCCCAAAAATTCAGGCCTCAAGCTAAATGATAAGGCGTCCCTGTCTGACGCGCTACAAAGCCTACACGAACAAAGACTGCCTTTTATTTCCAGAGACGATGGCAGTGGAACCCAGGCTTTCGAACAAAAACTGCTCTCGCAATTAGGCATAGAGCCCAGCGGCGAACACTATATAAAAAGTGGCCGCGGCATGGGCCCCACCTTGCAACTTGCCAGCCAACTGCAAGCCTACACACTTTGCGACTGGGCCACTTGGCAGGCCTATCAGGCCAAACTCTCACTAGAGCTTATCGTCAGCACACCACAGGCCAAACAGAACCAATACAGTCTTGTCACGGTCAACCCAAACACCAGCGCCCACCCACCACAGGCCAGTGCCGAGCTGTTTTACACTTGGCTCACGGGCCCGGCAGGGCAAGCGGCGATAGAAACGTTTCAAGTGAACGGCCAGCAATTGTTTCATGCTGGCATGGCAAAATCAGAGAATTAACATGCAAAAAGTATTTGGTATCACCGGCTGGAAAAACAGCGGCAAAACCACTTTGGTGGTAAACCTGATAGAAAATCTACGTGAACGCGGTTACCGCATCTCGACACTCAAGCACGCCCACCATAATTTTGACATCGACAAAGTGGGCACCGACAGCTACAAACATCGCGGCGCGGGCGCTCAAGAAGTGCTGATTGCTTCAGGAAAACGCTGGGCTTTGATGCACGAAGTTGCGGCCGAGCAAGAGGCGAGCATGAGTGAATTACTTGCCCGTATGGCGCCCGTCGATCTGGTCATTATCGAAGGCTACAAATTAGAAGAGCACCCTAAACTGCAAGTTATTCGAGCGGAAAACAATACCGATGCGCTGCCCGAATCGGCCAACAATTTAGTCGCTTTGGTGTCTGACGCCCAACTTGAGCCCGCCGACTACGGCTGCAAGGGACCATTATTCGCACTCAACAATGTTGACGGCATTGCCGACTTCATTGTTGAACACTGCCAACTCGAATCTCAGTAGTACAAATACCTATGGCCACTATCCTGAACGATTGTTTTGCCGAACACCACAAACTGCTTCCCGCGGAAGAGGCCTTGGCGCGCTTGCGCGCAGGTGTAAGCCCGGTGGTGGGCTGCGAAGAGGTTTCGCTGGCAAACGCCAAAGGGCGGATTCTCGCGCAGAACCTTGTGAGCCCTAATAACGTGCCACCTTTCAACAATGCCGCGGTAGACGGTTATGCTTTTAACAGCCAAGACCTTAGCGCCAATATTGAAACCACCTTAGCGATAAGCGCCTACATTGCCGCCGGCGGCGAAACACCCGCGCCATTACAATCCGGAAGTGCTGCGCGAATTTTTACCGGCGCCCCTCTACCTGCCGGTGCAGACACCGTTATTATGCAGGAAGACGTCACCGCCGATGAGCAAAGTGTCAGTATTCCACAGCACACTAAAACCGGCATAAATTGGCGCCCCGCCGGTGAAGACATGAGCACGGGGGAAACCGTTCTGCTCGCAGGGCACCGACTGCGCCCCCAGGACATTGGCTGTGCGGCCGCGATGGGCTACGCCAAATTGAGCGTCTTTAAGCGCTTAAAAGTTGCGGTATTTTCCAGTGGCAACGAAATTTATGAGCCCGGCCAAACACCGCCCGAGGGAGGCATCTTTGACGTGAACCGTTACATGCTTATGACCCAAGTGCGGCAAACAGGCGCCGAGGTCAGCGACTTGGGCATACTGCCAGATACACTAGATGCTACCGTGGCAGCACTTGATCTCGCCGCAAAAAACCACGACTTAATTTTGAGTTCAGGTGGCGTTTCAACCGGCGACAAAGACCACATAGCTCACGCGATTAATCAATTGGGGCAAATAAATTTTTGGCGTCTGGCCATTAAGCCGGGTCGGCCGCTCGCCTTCGGCCATATCGCCAACACGGCTTTGATTGGTTTCCCCGGCAACCCAGTGGCCACCGGAGTTTGCTTTATGCGCTTCGGCTTCCCACTCTTGTGTGCCTTGTCGGGACAAATCTGGCCAGAACCCATCAAGCTAACGCTGCCTGCCGCCTTTAGCCTCAGTAAAAAACCTGGGCGCACAGAGTGGCTGCGAGCGAACTTGCAAGTCGATACAAACGGACGCTCGCAGGTTGATAAGCACCCCCGCCAAGGCTCTGGTATTCTCACCTCACTGGTCGGTGCCGACGGCTTAATAGAACTATGTGAAAGCAGCACCCGTATTGAGATTGGCGACGCGGTGTCATTTTTACCTTTTTCCCAATTTAACGTGGCTTAGAAGAGCTATGAACTCATTGCGCCAATACGGATCTATAACAGCGGTACTTCAAACTCCCAGAGAATTATTATGAGCAAATTATTTACCCCATTAAACATTGCTGTACTCACCGTTTCCGATACGCGCAATGAAGAAACCGACAAGTCGGGACAAACTCTTGTAGACCGCCTGAGTGAAGCTGGCCACCAATTTGCGGGAAAGGAAATTGTTAAAGACGACGTTTATCAAATTCGCGCCCAGGTTTCTCAGTGGATCGCCAGCGACAATGTACAAGCCATTCTCATTACCGGCGGTACAGGCTTTGCCGGTCGCGACAGCACGCCTGAAGCGGTGATACCTTTACTCGACAAACAAGTCACAGGTTTTGGCGAACTATTTCGCCAAGTGTCTTATGACGACATTGGCAGCTCAACCATACAATCTCGCGCTGTGGGCGGACTGGCAAACAAAACCGTCATTTTTTGCATGCCGGGTTCCACCAATGCCTGCCGCACCGCCTGGGACAAGATATTGCTAGAGCAACTCGACAGCCGTCATCGCCCCTGCAATTTTGTCGAGTTGTTGGTATAGAAGGAAAACCGACTGTGATAAGCGTTGAACAAGCACTCTCAAATATTCTCGCCGCCGCGGAAGCCGTGAGTGATACCGAGACTCTGCCGTTGGCCAATGCCCTTGGCAGGGTACTAGCAGAAGACCAACTTGCCACGCTTAACGTGCCGCCCGCCGACAACAGCGCAATGGACGGTTACGCCATCAATACCGCCGACCTGCAGGCCGGCGTAGATAATTGGTTGCCACTGAGCCAAAGAATACCCGCGGGCCATGCGCCCAACCCGCATCTTGCGCAAAGCGCGGCCCGAATCTTTACAGGAGGTGAAATTCCCGCAGGCGCCAATGCCGTGGTAATGCAAGAGCATTGTCGAGAAGAAAATGGGCGAGTACTGATACCCGCTTCCGTCACGCCCAACAACAATGTTCGCTCTAAAGGCCAAGACATTGCTATGGGAGATTGTGTACTCACCAAAGGGCACAAATTAAGCCCCCAAGATTTAGGTTTACTGGCCTCAATTGGCGTCTCAAGGCCAGGGGTTTTTCGCCGACTGAAAGTGGCGGTACTGTCTACCGGCGACGAATTGGTCAACCCAGGGGAGCCTTTACTCCCAGGGCAACTCTATAACTCTAATCGTTTCACTCTGGCCGGTTTACTCGCCGCCCTAAATATTGAAATGCTCGACATCGGCCTTGTGAAAGACACGGCAGAAGACACTGAAAACGCCCTGCTTGCCGCCGCCAAAAATGCCGACTGCGTTATTACCAGCGGCGGCGTCTCGGTGGGAGAAGAAGATCACGTGAAACCTAGCGTCGCCAAGCTAGGCGCCGTTGATGTTTGGAAAATTGCGATAAAACCCGGCAAGCCCTTGGCCTTTGGCAACATCCAAGGCACACCCTTTTTTGGCTTGCCAGGCAACCCCGTCTCAGTGTTTGTCACTTTTGCCATTATGGTTCGACCCTATTTACAACACTGCCAAGGCCAAGTAAGCCAAGGCTTGCGAACACTGCCCTTAAAAACTAAGTTTGCCACCCGCGCCAACCCCAAGCGGCAGGAATACTTGAGAGTAAAAATTGACGCTGAAGGGGCCATTGATACCTATCGCACACAAAGCTCTGGCGCCTTATCATCTACCGCGTGGGCCAATGCCTTGGCGGTAATTCCAGCGGGCCAAAGCGTTGAGGTGGGCGACACTGTGGCCGTCATTCCCTTTAGCGAATTACTGCAATAAACCATACAATTAATTGAATTCTAGGAGCTATAAAATGGACAACAACACTAAAACTGAATTGGAAGCCGCCGCCTTTCGTCGCCTGCTTAAGCACTTGGACGAACATAAAGAAGTGCAAAATATCGAGCTAATGAACTTGGCCAGCTTCTGCCGAAACTGCTTGAGCAAATGGTATATGGCCGCCGCTGAAGACCGTGGTGTCGCCTTAGATTACGACGCAGCTCGCGAAGCGGTTTATGGCATGCCATACAGCGAGTGGAAGGAAAAACATCAACTAGAAGCAACACCAGAGCAAATGGCCGCTTGGAAGGCCAAAGAAAACAAATAGTTCCGCACTGATGAACGCGCGAGCGTTCCTGAGGTCTATACTTAGTTCATCAGGGAGCTCGCGCGTGAAAACCATCGCTACACTTGTTATCTTATTTGGCCTTCTTGCCAGCGCAAGCAGCCCTGCACATGCCGAACTGCGCTGGCATTGGGAAAACCACTTCAGTGAGCGAGAAAAAATACAGCTCACCGACTGGATACAACAAACCTATCAGGCAATTGAAACTAGCGTAGCGCCCTACCCCTTCGATGTGCACATCTATTTTCATCGCCTATCAGGCGCAAAAGAACCCGTGCCCTGGGCAAGCACCCGCCGCTCTTATCGCCAGGGTGTCGACTTTCACGTAGACCCCAGTTTTTCGCCATCAGAGTTTATGAATGATTGGACTGCAGCTCATGAGCTAAGCCATCTACTAATACCATTTTTGGGCACAGAGAACAGTTGGTACGCGGAAGGTTTTGCCAGCTTTATGCAATATCAAGTTCTTCACGCCATGAATCTTATGAGCGCAAAAGATTTAGACCAAGAATATAAGCGCCGCCTAATTAAAGCTAAATCACGTTATAAGTTTAATGACATTCCCTTTGTGCTCGCCGCCAAGAAGCTGCGTGCGCAACGGAAATTTCCAACTCTGTACTGGGGAGGTGCTGCTTATTTTTTACAAGTTGATAAAGCGCTCAAAGCTGAAGGTAGCTCTCTACTAAAAACACTTCGAGACTATGTGGTATGTTGCCGGCGAAATTCATCAGAGCTGAACGCTTTAACACAACAACTGGACCGGAGCAGCGGCACATTTATCTTCTCTCGCGAACTGAATACATTAAATGTACAAGCAGGGTTTCCGCGACATTAACAATGTTGTCATCTGCCCCACTAAAAAAATATCAGCCATAAATTGTGGTTTCACGTCGCAACTTCCACTCAGTGAGTCTAGACACGAACAAACCCAATACAATTGACTCGGTAATGACCAAAACGCTCGCTTCAATACTGGGCAGCTCTCCACCAAATAGATCTACGAGCAATAGCTGAGGCCCAAGTAGGGGTACTGCAACTTGCCACATTTCATAGTCACCTGGGTTCATTAGCACATACACACCTGGAATCATTGGCACAATCACCAGCAAGCTCATATAGGTTTGGGCATCTTTGAACGAACGAGCAAAAATCGCGACAAAGAGCTGGATGGCACTGCCCATAAATACTACGGGCACAATGATTAGCAACATCACTAAAATTTCCATGACACCCAAATCGAAACGAATGCCCAGTTCAGACAAGGGTAGTAACCTCGCCACCAATAACTGCAGGGCCAAAGTAATCACCGTGATAACTAAGGCAAATAACATCGTGGTTGCCCACTTACCATAGATCACCACGTTGCGAGGCACTGGATTAATCAGCAAAGGTTCAAAGGAACGGCGTTCACGCTCACCTGCAGTGAGGTCTGCAGCCAGTCCGATACTACCGGCAAACATCGCCATTAATACCACAAGAGGCATCCCACCTAAGACTCTACTCGCCAGCTTCTGGCTATCAGCCACGTTCACTTCGTGCACCACCACCGGCATCGCCACCTGCGGACTGATGCCTTGCGCCAATAAACGCAAACCTCCCACTTGGCTAGACCACTGACGAATATAGGCTTTGATCGTGCGCGCCTGTGACATCAAATCTTGACGACTGGTATCCATAACTAGCCACAAGGTTGAAGGCTCAGCGGAGCGAATGTCTTCGCTGACCTGCTCAGGAATAATGAGCACAAAATCTAGAGACTGATCATTTACCGCCGCAACTGGATCCTCAGGTGCAAGTGTCACGGTAACGCCCTGCTCTTCCAACCACTGAACCAAAGGCTGTGCATATTCTGCACCCGCCACAGGCAAGGTAATATGCTCGGCATCGTCAATGCTCTTAATAATCAGCAACACTCCGGCGCTTGTCATCACAGCCATCAACACAGGCAAGAAGAACGCTGACATTAAGGCCTTGTGATCTCGAACCGCGTCTCTAATCTCTTTATTAAAAATCACCCAAAACTGTTTAAACATTTGCCACTCCCTCACCATAGGCCAGCTTCACAAAAGCTTCTTCCATGGTGCTCACCCCTGCCTCCGCCACAACGTCGCTGACAGGACCGTCGGCAATGATTGAGCCTCGGCCAATAATCACTACACGATCACAGAGGTTTTCCACTTCATGCATCAAGTGACTAGTAAACAAAATGCAACGCCCTTGCGCGCGCAATCGGTGTAAGAGTTGCCTAACGGCTCGAGTGGTCATCACATCTAAACCATTGGTGGGCTCGTCCAACAGTATGTGTTTGGGTTGATGCACAATAGCTCGCGCTAAGGCCACTTTCGTGCGTTCGCCTAGAGAAAAACCAGCGCTGCGCCTATGTTCAATGCTGTGCATATCTAACAATTCAATAAGCTCGTCGGTGTTCGCGTTTAGACAGGCCTCACTCAAGCCGTGCAGGCGACCAAAATATTCAATATTTTCTCTCGCCGTCAAACGCTCGTAAATGCCGCCGTCGTCAGGCAGCACGCCCATTAATTTTTGCACCAACTGCGGGTCGCTTACAGCGCTTACGCCATTCACTAAAATCTCACCGCCCGTAGGTTTCATTAAACCGTACAGCATTCGCAAGGTAGAGGTTTTGCCCGCACCATTAGGGCCTAGCAAGCCGGTTATTTGGCCGTCGTTGATGTTCAAATTGATTTTGTTTACCGCACACAGAGAACCAAATTGTTTATGGAGATTGCTTATTTTAATCATGACTGTTGTCTCCTGACACTTCGCCAGTAAGCGCCGGCCCCTCCATTATGGGGCCCATGGAATCAACAAAGAATGGCGTGGGTTTAATAGCCTTCACACACTCGCTGTCTAAGCTGTCATGTTCACCTAGCTCAATAAACTCAGCCATTAAATCCGGAACACAGCCCAATGCACTAATGCCATGATGGCCGCCCTGAGCCACTAAATGTTTTGAATTTGAAAGGTTTTTCGATACGTCTTCTGCCCAGCGTGGCGGCGTGGCTGGGTCACTATTCCCCGATAATAATAGAGTCGGCACAGCGCTAACAACGGGTGCAAAGTAATCACTGGAGACCGCGCCTTTTGGCCACAAACGACAATCGTTTTCCATTTGCCCGAGCGCCTCAGACTTCAACAGAACGGCGGGTTCCTCACTCAGACGGCCCTGAGCGTTTAGCTGATTTAGGACACTAAAATCTTCACTGCAAATCACGGAGAGAAACATGCCTTGACTGAGGCTGCTTTCCATTTGCTTTGAAGAAAGCATAATCATCGACATTACCAACTGGTAATCTTCAGCCGCCGCATTCGCCATGGCCAGAGGAATAAGCGGTGATAGTTCACGGGCGTATAACGCTGCCCGTACAAACGCCGCAAAACGCTTTGCGCTGATTAGCACTTGGGTAGCCTGGCGACTCAGCGGGTGCTCTACTGTTACTTCCACATCTCCCACCGCCAAACGCTTCATTACCGTTCGTACATTAGCCAAGACATTTCCCAAATGCTGCTCACAGGCTTCAGATGCCTCACACTGCTCACTCAGCTCCCGCAGGGCGCGGTCTGCGTCCCTTTCCATATATCGAGGAATCAGCATGTTAACGGGGGCAGAACCGTCCAAAATTGCCGTGCGTACTTGCTCAGGGTAATCACGCATATAAACTAAAGCCGCACGGGTTCCATAGGACACTCCCCACAAATTAATACGCTGATAACCCAAGGCTGCACGCACTTTATCTAAGTCTGCCATCGCATAGGTCGTTGAATAAAAGCGCAAATCTGCATCGTATGAATCTAGGCAGTGCTGCAACAAGACTTCGCGCTTTAACTGACTGGCGGCGTCGTTTATGGTCCAGTCTTCCTCCTCTTCCTCCGGTTCGCAGTCAAGTGGGTTTGATTGCCCCGTGCCTCTCTGGTCCAGCAAGATAATGTCGCGCTTCTTCCTCACGTCGCGAAATAATGGCGCCACATAATCGGCAAATTCCGTGGCCGCTTGACCGGGGCCACCGGTAAGAATAAATAAAGGATCTGCCGCGGCCAGCGGGCTGATAGCTGGTAGACGTTGAATATTTAAGCTGATGCGCCGACCCTTGGGGTCATCGGGGTTTTCCAATACACTCAGCTTTCCGCATTCTGCGTTTGCCACAGCCATGAGTTCTCCGGTTTCAGCAAAGCCAGGGCAAGCCTTTAAAAGAAGCGTGGGGCTTAACTCAGAGTGCTGTCCTTCGCGTCCCTGATCACAGCCGCTCAACAGAGCAAACACAACGACAATGCTCAAGTGACGCAACAGAACTTTTGGGTAATTCTTAGTGGGTTTTGGCTTCAAAAATCTTGTCCTCTGGGGCTTATCAGGCATGCGAAGGCCGCTGCTGCCTGATCACAGTTTTGTGGGGCAATAATGGAGGAGAGATACCGATAAAGATTGGGATTAAACATCAACAACCGCTAGTTCATAACTTTCAGTAATGGTTCAGCAGCATAAATTGTTATTCGGCGAATGAAAACCCTATTGCGCTTAACTGACATTTAAATTGGCTGGACTCGCCCGAATATAGCTGGGAGTAGCTCAAAACAGCACGATCCACCATTAATTGAACTATCATTCGGTTAATGTTTTTGGTAAGTTAGCTAAAACACACCCAGTATCAATCGAAAGGCAGGCGCACAATGAAAATCTACGACAAACTTTATATCAATGGCCAGTGGCAAACTCCGCACAGTCAGGCAAGCCACGATATAGTGAACCCAGCAACGGAAGCGGTGGTAGCCCGAGTGCCCATGGGCAATTCCAAGGACCTAGATGATGCTGTAGCCGCCGCTAAACAGGCCTTTAAAACCTGGAGCAGAACCAGCGCTCAAGTACGCAGTGATTTCATCAATGCCATTTCAGCAAAAATGTCAGAGCGCAAACACGACTTGGCCGCAGCCATGTCTATGTCTATGGGCTGTCCTCTAGAGATGACCATGGCTCTGCAAACCGAAGGTCCCATTTACGGCATGCAAACATTCGCTGAAAAAGCTTTTCAGATGGAAGTTGTAAAAGAAGTGAAAAACTCCCTAGTGATGAAGGAAGCGGTCGGCGTCTGTGCGTTCATTAATCCATGGAATTACCCTCTTAACCAATTTGTTGGCAAAGTTGCTCCAGCACTGGCCGCCGGCTGCACCATTATTGCCAAACCTGCAGAGCAAACACCCCTGCAGGATATTATTATGGCGGAGATTTTTGACGAAGTGGGTTTGCCTCCGGGAGTGTTTAATTTGGTGATAGGCAGCGGCCCTGAAGTGGGCGCCGCGATGAGTTCACACCCCGACGTTGATATGGTTTCTTTTACCGGCTCTACTCGTGCTGGCGTCATGATTGCTGAAGCCGCAGCACCCTCTGTTAAACGTGTGACACAGGAACTGGGGGGTAAATCTCCCTTCATTATCACCGCCGACGCCGATCTTGAAGCGGCCGTGTCTTACGGCGTGGAAGATGTGATGATAAACACCGGCCAAACCTGCACCGCCCTCACTCGCATGTTAGTACCTGAAAGCCATTACGATGAAGCGGTGACCATCGCCAAACGAGTGGCCGAGAGCTACACCATTGGCACTGGCGAGGCATTTATGGGACCGATGGTCACGAAGCTGCAAAAAGATCGTGTACTGAGTTATATAGAAAAAGGCCTTACTGAGGGGGCTACTCTGGTGACAGGTGGCACTGAACAACCGAGCTCACAAGCCGCAGGCTGGTACGTGAAACCGACCATTTTTGCCGACGTAAACAATGACATGGCCATCGCTCGCGAAGAAATTTTTGGCCCAGTGCTCTGTATGATTCCATACGCTAAGCTTGATGACGCTATTGAAATTGCCAACGACACACCTTACGGGCTGTCTTCAGGCGTTTATGCAAAAGACCGCGATGCGGCCTTGCAAGTCGCTCGCGAAATTCGCGCTGGGCTCTGCTTTATTCAAGGTGGTGACTTCAACTATGACGCCCCCTTTGGTGGATTTAAGCAGTCGGGCAATGGTCGAGAGTATGGCGATGAAGCACTGCATGAATTCTATGAGATTAAGTCAATTCAAATGTAAGACTACAGACTCATACAATAACGCATGCCCGCGGCCTATTTAGATTCCGGGCTATGCCCTGAGATCTCAAAGGGATCTAACATATATTTTTTGTACTCGGCATTTTCGGGGGAAATAATCGGATTCACCAAGGTCAGCATCATACGGCTCTTGAGTTTGGCATTCACAACACTCTCGCCAAAATGTCGATACCAAGCCTTTAAGAGTGTGCCATCATCAAAGGCTATTTTTAGGCCAAGGTGAATACGATCGGCATTACTTTGGTTTTCACCATGTGTGTACAAAAATCTTGGGTATGGATAATAAAGCAGAATTTTTGACTCCACACTCAGTTTGATGGAGCTGGATATTGCCCGCTGCTCGGCTAAATATTCGTGCACACCTCGGCAAAAAAGATCAATTCTACTAGAGGCTGTCATTTTGAAAAGTGAGAGATAATTATCTAATTCAAGCACCTTAAAACCATTGTGCCTCAAGACATTGACATCACCCCAACCACGCCCCAGACCAAAAACATAAGTTTGTAAATCTTCAAGCTTGGAGGCGTGACCTACCGCCTCTAAAACAGCCTCAGAACTAAAACAAATACGATATCCCAATATGCCCAAATGAACTGGAAATGGGATATGAATTAACCCATCGCGGGAAGGGCCTGAATCGTAACTCAGAATAACAAAAAAATTCTCCAATTTATTTTTCTGTATGTGGTCGATGGCCCGAAGGTTGTTCATTTTAGGCGCAAATGAGAGCGTATAACCTCCATATTTCAGCTTGGTTTTCTCCAGCGCCAAGGTGAATATTTCCACCTCATAGGCGTAACGAGTATCAAGGTCTGGACTCGGCGCACGCAGAACAAAGTCTGTGGAAGATTCTGAGGAGATTGTAAACAAGCTTAGTGTTAGCGAGGCCGTAAAAATAACAAAGCGCATCACCAAAGCATGAAATATTTGGGTAGCCCCAATGGCCTTGCAACATATGATAAACATAAACGTAAGTGTAGATCCCTCTATTGCTATTATAGACTCTAGAGGAAGCTGAGAGATTGCACAAGTTAGACCTTGTGCAAAGGCAAATCAGTACTTAAAAAGACTCTACGTGGGCTACAATTTTACCCACTAACAGAGGCACAACGTCTACCGGCATATCGTGTCCCATATTGTCAAAAGCGAAAAACTCGGCATTGGGAATAAGTTTCGCGGTGTGTTCACCGTGCGGCAAGGGTAACAAAGTGTCGTCACGGCCGTGTAAAACCAGTGTTTTGGCTTTAATTCCGGTGAGCAGTTCACTGCGATCTCCTGCCCGCAATATAGCCATGATCTGGCGCGGAACGCCTTCAGGATAAAACCCTAACTCGTGTAAGGTCTCCAATCGCTCACTGTCAGCGTCTAAAAGATCACGGATATTACCTGAGTCTTCATCACTGGCTTCAGGCAAATGCGGCGCCCCACTTGTTGACATAATAGAGATTAAACTCAAGGTTTTTTCTGGATAATTGGCCGCGATAATCTGACTGATCATGCCGCCCATCGAGGCGCCCATAATGTGCGCTTTTTCGAGTTGTAAATGATCCATTAGACCCACGGTATCAGCCGCCATATCATACAAAGTGTAATCAGCACTCACCGGTAGACCCACTGTGTTCTTCAGCAGATTCCACATCATTGACACTTTTCCCATGGGTTCAAAGCGGAAAGAAGCACCCACGTCGCGGTTATCAAATAAAATCACTCGATAACCGGCGTCTACTAAACCGTCAACAATTGGGTCTCCCCACAATCGATGTGAACCGCCCAAGCCCATTACCATCATTACTGGGGCGCCTTCGGGATCTCCCAATTCGGCCCACGCAATTTCAATACCGTTGATGGGCACTGGCGTTAACTCTAAGTCTGCAAGCGCAGCCCAAGCACTGGGCTGCATACAGAGCAGCATAAGTGCCGTACACATTGATCGTAAACGCTTCATACTATGTCCTCGTGAAATTGCGCCTAAGCAGAAGCCCGCTAACTAGGCCTTATTTTCAGGTTTATCCCAGTAGTCTGTCACGGTTTGTTTCATTTCTTTATGCATAAACATAATGCCAAAGAGGTTTGGAATAGTCATGATGACAATGGCTACTGCCGCCAAATTCCACACCACTCGCGTATCTAAGAATGATGCGCAGAAAAAGGCAATACAGAACACAATGCGGTAAGGCAGCAGGGTTTTAGTGCCAAACAAATAGATCATGGCGCGATCACCGTAATAGCTCCAAGCCACCGCTGTGGAGAACGCGAACAAGACCAAGCCAATAGTGACAATGTATTTACCAAATTCACCAAAGAAACCGTAGGTGAAGGCCTTAGTCGTCAGTGCCGCAGAATGCAGCAGAGACTTGCCCTTAACTATTACGTCTGAGTTCAGGGGCAGACCATTTTCTACCAATAGAGCACCAGTATAGGCTTCGCCATCAACTTCATAACGAACCTCTTCTGCTACCGAGCGCGCATGCAGTAAGGTAAAGCCCTCAGTCACCGCAACACCGTCAAGCACATTCACTTCACCGCTGTAACGCTGCACCTTGTCACTGGTATTCACGAGGAAACCAAACAGTTGCTCTCGGTCAGCAGCCACTTCGTCGCTGTAAGAGCCAGAGATATAAGCCATGTCTGCACGCTGAAAGGTATTGTCGAACTTTTCTGTCCAGGCACCGGAGGCCAAAATAACCAAGCCGGTGATGGTGCAGATAATGATGGTATCGATAAATGGCTCAAGAATAGATACTAGACCTTCCGACACTGGCTCATTGGCTCGAGCCGCCGCGTGGGCGATAGGCGCTGAGCCCTGACCCGCTTCATTCGAATACAATCCGCGGTTAACACCTCGGTTAAAGGCATAGGCAAAGGTCGCCCCAAGGAAACCACCTGCGGCCGCAGAACCGGAAAAAGCGTCGGAAATAATGCTCACAAATGAGGGGCCAATTTTATCGAGATTGGCAAATATAACCGCCGCCGCACCCACGATATAGAGCAGAGCCATACCCGGCACAACCACCTGTGTGAAATGAGCGATACGCTTAATACCACCCACAATCACCATAAATAGCAATACCGCCAGCACACCACCGGTAATGATATGCGGCACTTCAAAGGTGGCGTGCACGCTTTGGGCAATGTTATTAATTTGCGGCATAGAACCTGTGCCAAAGGAGCAAATTACCGTGGCAACGGCGAAAAACGTCGCCAACCATTTCATGTTCATGCCCCGCTCCATGTAATACATGGGGCCACCGGCCATGGTGCCATTATCGGTTTCAACACGGTATTTATGAGAGAGGGTAACTTCTACAAACTTTGTGGCCATGCCCAAAAAGGCGGTGGCCCACATCCAAAACAAAGCCGCAGGGCCGCCGAGAAAAATTGCCAAACCCACGCCACCGATATTACCTGTACCAACGGTGCCCGACAGTGCGGTAGTTAAGGCTTGAAAGTGGCTGGTGTCACCAGGGGCGGCGTCGTCGTGTTTCTTCCCCGCTACAACTCCCCAGGCGTGCTTGAAATAGCGAATTTGAGGAAAACCTAGATACAAGGTGAAAAACAAGCCCACACCGAGTAATGCAAAGGGAAACCAAGGGGCCGAGCCGAGCAGGCTGTCGACAGACAGCAGTAAAGCGTTGATAGCGTCCAAGAAAAACTCCTAATTAACTTATTATTCTTTTAGGTTTAATACTTTAGGAGAAGATTGTAACAATCTATTGGCGCTATCGCAGCTTTAAAATCTATACACAAATTCGATCGAGGCTATCGTCCACATGCTGAGCTATCTGCTCTTGCGCTTTAGCCTGCTCAGAAATGACAACCAGGCTGTCACAGATCTCTCGCCCCTGAGATGATATGTTCATAATTTGCTCATTCATATCTCGGGTTGTAGCGCTTTGATCGGTGGTACTTCTGGAAATATGTCCCGCCTGCTCATTGACACGACTCATTAGTTCTTGAGTTTGCGCGAGTATTCCCGCCAAATTGTCACTCTGCTCCAAACTGTTATTGCTGAGCTCACGACCGCGAGCCATGGCTTCTACAGTGCTGCGGGCGCGCGCTTGAAGACCTTCAACCATTTCCTGGATTTCCACCGTAGACTCTTGTGTACGATGCGCCAGAGCGCGCACTTCATCGGCCACTACCGCAAATCCGCGACCTTGCTCACCCGCACGAGCAGCCTCAATTGCAGCGTTGAGCGCCAATAAGTTTGTCTGTTCAGCGATGCCTTTAATAACGTCCAAAACTGTGCCGATACGCGCTGTTTCAGCTTGTAATTTTTCAGCGTCCTCACTCATGCCTTCAACGTTCATCGAGAGGTCTTTCATGGCGACCTGGTTCACCTGAGAAAAAGTACCACCCTCTTTCAGTAGACCCACGACATCTCCCGTAGACCCTGCAATTTCATCGGCTGTATCGGAGAGGCTAGAAGACACTGTAGCCACATCGCTAAAGGCAACAGCCACCTGTTCTTCGCGCTGGGTACGCTCGCCAAACTTATCAACTGACTCAGCCATGAGGCTGGCTTGATGTTCCGAGCTTTCCCGCACTCGATGGGCGCCGTTGCGCACGTCATCAATAACGTCTTGAAGGTCTTTCACAAAACCTCCTAACAAATTCACGATCGCGCCAATTTCATCAGCACCATCGTCTCGCAGAGGCCTACTTGGCGCAGTTTCACTGCTCACCACCAAGGACAAGTATTCATGTAGATCAAGCATGCGCTTAGTAAACAATTGATTCGCTATGAACCAAACCGCCGCAATGTTGAGGGCAAACAGGATACCCACACGCACCAATACACCGGTAAGCGTTAACTCACTCGGTAACAGCAGGGCCAAAATAATCAAGGATACTAGGCTTAAAACAGCCACTGGCACTAACAATCGACTGACGGCTGAGCCTTTTGGGGGGGAAGTTGTCATTTTTATCTCTCGTTGGGGCGTCTTTACTACCTTCCTATAGCGGCTAAAACACACATTTCTTTACCGCAGGACTGAATAAATCAAATTTCCACCCCGAGCGATCCTAGAGTGTGGAACAAGTCAGCGGGCAAATCCAGTTCAGCGATCAGTTTTGCGGCTTCTGCAGGGTGCTCATGCCCACCCGAGGCGTAAAATTCACAGGCCAAGTTAGCACGATACAGTATGCGTGCGTAGTCACCCACCGGTTTACCTTCACCGATAAGCAGTTGCTGATTGAGAGCTGAACACAAATTATTAGGTAAGTCCCAGTCCTGTGCAATTCTCGCGCTGAGTTGATTTGAATAATCTTTGATAAGTGGCACAAACACTTTGCAGCCCGGCCGGTCATTGGGCGAATTGAGCTGAAATTGCTTACACAGCTCGCTGAAAATGGTGATTTTCCCGATGTCGTGTGCAAGCCCTAGTAAATAGGCCTTATAAGGCTCCAGCGCCTCACGAGAGGCCAATAATTCACAAGTAACCGCACAACAGAGCGAGTGCTGCCAAAGTTTTAGGCCAAATTGGTTAAAATAGGGGGAGTTGCGCTGGATGATGGGCTGCATCACCGCCGCCGACAACACCGAACGCAAACCATCTACGCCTAATTTAACCACTGCGCGATCAATGCTTTCTATGTGTACGCTTGAACGGTTGTAATAGGCGCTATTTGCCAGACGAACAACGGCCGCGCTCAATACTGGGTCTTTGTTAATTATATTGACGTAATCTTTGCCCGAAGATTCTGCATCGCGAAGGCTTCGCATCAAGCGAGGAATAACGGCCGGCAGTTGCGGTACACAATTTGAACGCTTGTCTGGATCACTGAGGGTAAATTTCACCGCATTCAACACCAGCTTCTGCGGAACATTTAACTCCGCGTCCTCTATCGGGCTGTCAAATAAATTTTCATAAAATTGTGACTCCAGTAAACCCAAGTCGATACTTACTGGAGGGTCAACAAGCACAAGCGCGTCGCTTGCTGTAGACGCCTGATGATTGCCGTGATCCTCAGGGAGTTCTGGCACAGTATTACGCCCAAACAAACCCTTCCATAAACTTCTCAGAAACATAATGGTTCTTCTATCCATGTCGGCATTAGAAACACGCACTTGGCGAACCCCTAGCACTGCTTATTATTATTACTGGCGCAAGGTTGCCTGAATTGGCGCCAATTTACCACTTTAACGGGTCAATGTGCCCTAAACACAAGGCCTTCAGACCTTTTCACTTGCCTAACGTCTGGGAAAACGCTATAACTCGCGCTCAAATAAACCACCACCGATGGAATTAAATGCCTCCCTCTAACAGCACTGTGGCAGAGAATGCGCCAAGCAAAATCAGTTTTCGCCTCAAAGGCGGTTTATTTCCCCTAACGCTACTTGATTTGCACCACTACACTCCTGAGCAATTACGCCTAGATCTCGGCGCAAAAGTAGCCGAAGCACCTGGGTTTTTTCAACAAACACCCGTTATTATTGGCTTTGAATCTTTTGCCGGTGACTTCAGAGATTTACCTCTAATTGAACTGCAAGAAATTTTACGTGAACACGGCATGATTGGCGTAGCCCTTAAGGGCGCCAATAGCAGCTTAGAGGCACAAGCTCAAAAAGCGGGCCTCGCGATCATGCCCGCCAACACTCGCACCACCCCAGTTAAAGAAACTTTGGTGGAGCCTGAAGCGCAGCCTGAAGTAGAATCTGAATCAGGGCCAGAAGAGGCAAGCTCAGCGCCTACGCCTTCAGCACTTAGCACTGCCAGTAAAATAGTCAGCACACCCGTTCGCTCAGGCCAGCAGGTTTATGCCCCGGGTGGCGATTTAATTGTTTTAGCGCCGGTGTCGGCTGGGGCCGAGATTTTGGCCGATGGCAATATTCACGTCTATGCACCGCTGCGAGGCCGAGCATTGGCCGGCGCACAAGGCAATGAGAATGCACAAGTTTTTTGCCAGAGTCTGGAGGCCGAGCTAATCTCCATTGCCGGCCACTTCAAGCTGGTGGAAGAGCTGAAAAACGAACATTGGAAACAAGCCGTACGCATTTCGCTGCAATCACAGGCGCTGTGTATTGACGCATTAAAATAAAGCATTAGAACAACAAAGGCCTGAACACTCAGTGCCGCAACATAACTTAACGAAACAAAAAAGGGGCATATCTACCTTGGCTAAAATTATTGTAGTAACGTCTGGTAAAGGCGGTGTAGGCAAGACCACATCCAGCGCTGCTATCAGTAGCGGTTTGGCCATGCGCGGCAAGAAAACCGCCGTCATCGACTTTGACATTGGCTTGCGTAATCTAGACTTGATTATGAATTGCGAACGCCGTGTGGTGTACGACTTCGTCAATGTTATCAACGGTGAAGCTACCTTGAGACAGGCGCTGATTAAAGACAAGCGCTGCCCAAACCTCTTCATACTTCCCGCATCGCAAACCCGCGACAAAGACGCCCTGTCACAAGAAGGCGTTGAGAAAGTGCTGCTTGAACTGGCCGAGGATGGTTTTGATTTTATAATATGTGACTCGCCGGCAGGCATAGAGCATGGCGCCTTCATGGCCTTATATTTTGCCGACGCCGCCATTGTTGTCGCCAATCCCGAAGTGTCCTCTGTACGAGATTCAGACCGCATATTGGGCATATTGCAAAGCAAGTCGCGCGCAGCCGAACAGGGTAAAACCGTAGAGGAAATGCTTCTGCTTACCCGCTACAACCCAGAGCGCGTTGCCAAAGGCGAGATGCTCGGCGTAGAAGACGTCGAAGAAATTCTCGCCACCAAACTGTTGGGTGTCATTCCTGAGTCGGAAACCGTACTCAAAGCATCCAACCAGGGCACACCTGTCATTCACGACGAAGACAGCCCAGCGGGTCAAGCCTACGCCGACGCCGTATCGCGCCTTTTAGGTGAAGAGGTAGAGCATCGCTTCATCGCTGTAGAGCAGAAAGGACTGTTCAGCCGCCTATTCCGGAGGAGCGCATGAGGATTTTCGACTACTTTCGCAATACTAAGAAAGAAACGGCCTCCATTGCCAAAGAGCGCCTGCAAATCATTGTTGCTCACGAACGTAGCCAGCGGAACCAGCCAGACTACCTTCCGAAGCTGCAGCAAGAACTGCTGGCGGTCATTCGCAAATACGTAGAAATTGAGCAGGACGATGTTGATGTACAGATCGACAAAAATGGCGACTGTTCAGTGCTAGAGCTGAACATTACCTTGCCAGGCTAATTTTTAGCGCCACCCCGAAGGTTCTAAAAGGCCTTTGGGGTAACTCTACCTCGCGTCTACGAACTCAACCTTCCCAAACACTACCTCGTTGCCGACCTCTGGCCGCAGAGGAATATTCCGAGCTAGCAGCAAACTAATCGCCGCCATACCTGAGCCCATCAAGAAAACCGCCGCTGGGGATACTAGCCACACCAAACCAAATAAAGCCGGTATAACTACTGCGGCAATGTGATTAATCGTAAACGCCACTCCGGCCGTAGAGGCCATATCCCCAGGGTCAGCAATTTTTTGGAAATACGTTTTAATCGCTATCGCTAGAGAGAAGAACAAATGATCGGCCACATATAGTCCCGCAGCCCAATTGGCGTCATTGACAAAAGCGTAGGCGGTGAAAACACAGAATAAACCGCAGTACTCAAAGGTGAGTGCTCGACGCTCGCCAATGCGCCCCACCAAAGCCCCTATGCGTGCTGCAAACGCCCAATTAAACAAATGATTTACAATATACAAAGCCGCGATATCGCTAACACTGTAGCCGAACTTTTCAACCATCAAAAAGCCTGCAAACACGGTAAAAATCTGCCGACGAGCGCCCCCCATAAACGTTAGCGCGTAATATAACCAATAACGTTTGCGCATCAGCAAATGTTTGCGCTGCGGAGTCTTGCCTTCGAAGCGCGGGAAAGCCAGCCACATAAATAAAGTCAGGAGAATACAAACACCCCCACCGAGCAGATAAATGGTTTCATAAGTAAAATGAAAATATTCCTGAGCGAGCCAAAGGAAACAATAAACAAACAGTGAGGCCATAGAGCCCACGGCAATTAGCTGGCCCAGTACGGCTGGCGCCTCTTCAATGCTCAGCCACTGCAGGGAAATAGACTGCTTAATCGTTTCGTAATAATGAAAACCCACCGACATTAAAAAAGTCGTTAGATACAAGCCCACAACACTCGGGAAATAACCCGTGATCGCAACACCAATCCCCAGCAGGGCCAAGGAAATATAGGCAAAGGTTTGCTCTTTGAGAATCAGTAGGACCAAAACAGCCGTAAATGCCAGAAAACCCGGTATTTCGCGGACACTTTGCAGCATTCCTATTTCCGCCCCCGTAAAGGCCGCCTTTTCAATAACAAAATTATTGAGTAAAGCCATCCACGTAGCGAAAGACACCGTTACCGCCAGCGACATAGTGATCAATAAATTTTTTGGCGTCTGCCAATTTCGAGATCTCACCGAAACTTCCTTTGATTAAGTGCTGGGTTGATACTGTGCGGTCACATTATAGCGTTTATTGGCATTGAGTCTGAATAGGCTCATTGAAAGTATTACTCACACACATTGGCAGGCGCCAAGTGTTTAACCTTAACGTTAATTCAGGCAAGATACCTACCTTATTTTTTTTCGCGCGAGCGCTCAGCAAAGAAGGTTTAAACGCAATGTCAGGTTTTACAGTGTGGGAGTGTATGGTTTGTGGTTGGGTCTACGATGAAGCCAAAGGTTGGCCCGATGAGGGTATTGCTCCCGGCACTCTTTGGGCCGACGTGCCCTCTGACTGGCTGTGCCCTGAATGTGGCGTAGGCAAAGAAGATTTCGAAATGGTGGCCGTAGGCACCAACGGTGACACCACCGAGGTAGACGAGAGCACTCCCAGCAACGTTCCCGTCACGAGCGCTAACTCTGAGCCTTACAAAATTTGGGAATGCCTCGTGTGTGGCTGGATATACGACGAAGCTAAGGGCGACCCAGGCGAAGGCATCAGCCCTGGCACTCGCTGGGACGATATCCCCAGCGACTGGACCTGCCCAGAGTGTGGTGTGGGTAAAGAAGATTTTGAGATGGTAGCCCTTGGCCTTGCGCCTCAAGAAAATCAGATTACGGCCTCAGATCTCGCTGCGGATGTGAGCGAGCCGACGCCAACGGCCAAACCCATTGTTGTTATCGGCACAGGCTTAGCGGCTTATAATTTGGTCCGTGAAATTCGCAAGCAAGACCTGCAAACCCCTATTGTAATGATTACCAGTGACGATGGTCGCGCGTATTCCAAACCGCTTATTTCAACAGGCTTCCACAAAAACAAAACTCCCGAGGCCATGGCCACTGCGAGCGCAGCGGAAATGGCTGAACAGCTTAATACTGAAATTCGTATATTCACCCAAGTCACGGGTATTGATACCGCAAAGCAGGATGTTTTAATCGACACTCAGCGACTCGCCTACAGTAAATTGGTGCTCGCTTGGGGCGCTGCCTGCATCGAACCGCCGCTTGAGGGTGACGGCTTAGATCGCGTGTTCTCAGTTAACGACCTGATGGATTACACCCGATTTAGAACCGCGATGGTAGGCGCTAAGAAGGTATTGATAATTGGTGCCGGTTTAATTGGCAGCGAATACGCCAACGATCTCATCCATCAAAATTACGACATTACTGCGGTAGACCCAATGCCAACCGTATTGGCCAGCCTAATGCCACAAACGGCGTCTGAATCAGTGCAGCATGCACTGGAAAAAGCCGGCGTGAAATTCCATTTCGGCACGGTAGTCAAAACAGTTAATAAACACGCAGGCGGTGTGCGCGCCATATTGGGTAACGGTGAAATTATTGATGCCGACATTGTTTTGTCGGCGGTGGGTGTACGGCCACGTATTAGTTTGGCCCAAGAAGCCGGTATCCAGGTGCAACGCGGCGTAGTGGTTGACCGCTCCCTTGCAACCAGTGCGGCGAACGTATATGCACTAGGCGACTGCGCTGAAGTAGATGGCCATGTCTTGTATTACGTGGCACCCCTCATGGCCAGCGCTCGAGCTCTCGCAAAAACACTCACTGGCACTCCAAGCGAAGTGTATTACGGCGCGATGCCCGTCATGGTAAAAACCACCTTATTCCCCGTTGTGGTAAACCCGCCCCCTCGAGAGGCTGCTGGAGAGTGGCGTCTGGAAACTAAGGGCGAAAACGGCGTAAAAGCGCTATTCTTGTCCCCAGACGGAGAGCTTCTGGGTTTTGCCCTCACAGGTGATTGTGTAAAAGAAAAGGAAACCCTTGGCAAAACTGTCGGTCCAATTATGCGATCTCGGTAAAATGGTCGCGGAAATAGCCACTACAGCGCGACTTAGCCCTTCGACTTTTAAGGACGGAATGTTTGTGTATGCACATAAACCCACGCTTTAGCTTAGCGCTCGCACTGATAGCACCTACCGTGCTATCAGCTCAACTCAATGTGAGCCTCGGTTCCAACGCCGGGCAAACGCTGCCCGACCTCACGGGCGCTGTGGTTTACCTAATTAGCGACGACAAAGCCTTAACTGCTCATATGGCCGAGACCAAAGCGGCGAATGCCAGCGCAGAGATGGCTCAGCACAAGCTGCAGTTTGACCCTTATATTCGAGTTGTGCAGAGCGGCACCCCCGTGTCTTTTCCAAACAAAGACGACGTGGCCCACCATGTCTATTCCTTTTCACCGAACCACGCTTTCGAATTAGAGCTATACAAAGGGCGCGATGTACCCGAAAAACACTTTTCAAGCCCTGGAGTGGTTAACTTAGGCTGCAATATCCACGACTGGATGCAGGGTTATATCTATATTGTTGATACACCTTGGTTTAGCCAAGTAGTAAACAACAGTGGGACAAAAGATAGTGCGGCAAAGCAAAATGGCCAAATAGCACAGATATTCGATGTGCCAAAAGGCGTTTACACGCTGCGTTTCTGGCACCCCGGAATGGATCGTAAAGAAGCGGTAAACCAAACCATTGATATTCAGCACGACGTGCAAACGGTGAACTTAGCCCTCAGCTATACCATAAAAAACAGCGCTCAGCCTTTGCCTCCAGAGGAGCAGTTTGATGACAGCAGCGACTACTAAAAAAACCACGGGTAAAGCTTTACTGAGTTTTCGCAATCGAATTTTTGTGGGTTTTTTTGCAGTCCTGCTGCTACTTCAAGGCATAACCGCCCTGTTCTCTTGGAATGCATTGGACAGCGGCGTACAACTGCAAATGGCCGAGGCGCTGGAAACCAGTCGCCGGCTTTTTCAAAGCGAATTTAAGTCACGAAATCAATATTTGCAAAGTTACGCCGGCACCTTAGCTCGCGATACCGCACTGCAACGCGCCATTGGATTTCGAGATCTAAAAACTCTCAAAAGCACACTCAACAATCATATTGCACGTGTCGGTGCTGACATTGCTTTTGTCAGTGACTACGAAGGCGCGGCGGTGAGCAGCACAGTGGTCATTCCTGTGGAAACACACCGCAAGATTATTGTTCCTCTCGACCCGCGCGATGATCGTATCAATGAAACAGTGATCAACATCGACGGGCGTTTTTATCAACTAGTGATTGTGCCCATTACTCAAAGCGGTGTGAATGTTTGGTTGAGCATCGGCTTTGAATTTGACAGGGTTCTTGCCACACATTTCAACGACATCACAGGGCTTGGCATTAGCTTTATCTCAGAAAACGACAAATCAATGAAGGTAGTGGCCTCCACCCTCTCAGACATTCACTCACGCTTGCCACTGATAGAAGCATCGCATTCAAAATTGCACAGTGGCGAACCGCACTTCCTCTCCAGCGAACAGAACATCATGCAGGTGGGTCACCTAATTGCTCGCAATGGCGGCGAAAGTCTATTGGTTGTTATTCAAAAAACTCGCCAAGGTCTATTCGGCTCTCTAACGGATTGGTGGGCGAAGTTATTAGGCTTATTTACTCTTTCGCTGTTTGCGGTCAGCATTGTCGCCGCCATCATCGCCAGAAGCGTAACAAAGCCAGTAGAAGCGCTCCTTAGTTTAGTAAAAAAAGCGGCCGGTGGTGAGTACCACACCCCCATCGAAACTTGGCGCCAAGATGAGATAGGCGAGCTGGCCAACGAGTTTCAGGCGATGAATTTGGCCGTGGCCGAGCGCGAGCGAGAAATACGCTTTCAAGCAGAACGCGACGGACTCACAGGTTTACAAAAAAGAGACGTTTTTGTTCGCTCTTTGGCTCACACCATTGAAAACAACTCCACTCCAAACCCTCAATATTGCGTCGGCTTACTGAACATCAACCGTTTCAAAGACATTAACGACACCCTTGGCCACAACAATGGCGACCAACTTCTAGTACGTGTTACCGAGCGCCTAAAACAATTATTCGGCCCAGACACCCTCGCTCGCCAAGGCGCCGATCAGTTTTTATTTTTCCTTCCGTTCTCGGAGTATGGGGAGCTACACGAGATATCTCAACGCATCACCAAGGTCTTTGTCGAACCCTTTGCTCAAAGCGGTATTAAGATCGCTCTATCAAGCACTCTGGGGCTGGCAATCTATCCGGAGCACAGCCGCGACTACACCACTCTGATTCGCCTCGCCGAGATTGCAATTTCCTCGGCAAAAGAGAAGCGCTTGGATTTTGCAATTTACGACAAAAAGAATGACAACCACAGCGTGCAACGATTGTCTTTGATGAGTGATTTACCCAGCGCCATTACCAATGGCGAATTAGAGCTCTACTACCAACCCACCTTGAGTTTACAGGAAGACGGCTCACACAAAGTGACGAAAACAGAGTGTCTAGTGCGCTGGCACCACCCTTCCTATGGCTTCATCCCACCAGACGACTTCATCGCTTTGGCTGAACAGTCTGGCAGTATTACCCTACTCACCCAGTGGGTGCTGACATCAGCACTTAAACAATGCCAACAGTGGCGGCAAGCCGGTTATGAAATTGGCGTTGCAGTGAATATTTCTGCCATCGATTTGTTTCGCGGCAATCTGCAAACCAGCGTGCCTGAATTACTCAAGCACTATGAAATACCCAGTGAAATGCTCACACTGGAAGTTACTGAAAGTGAAGTTATGGAAGACCCAGAGCACGCCTTTAATATATTACGGGATATTAAAGCACTGGGGGTTCGCTTATCGGTAGATGACTACGGCACCGGCTATTCATCCTTAGCCCATCTCAAGCAACTGCCGGTTCACGAACTCAAAATAGACAAAAGTTTTGTCATGGATATGAGCCGCGATAAAGACGATGCAACCATCGTAAAGTCTACTATCGAGCTCGGCCATACCATGGGTTTAACGGTGGTCGCCGAAGGTGTAGAAGACAAACATACACTGGGCCTGTTGAGTAAACTTGGCTGTAACTACGCTCAGGGCTATTATATCAGCAAACCCATGCCCGTTACTGAACTGGAAAAATGGCTATCAACAACCGACTATGCGATAACCTTGTCTCCCAAATAAGACTTGGCTGCCTGTTAGCACTGCTCAACCTAAGCGCACAGGCTAATACCAGCAGCCCTCTGCATATTCGTGGCATGCTCGACGTACAATTACAGACGCAAAATGACGGCAGCCAAAGCTGGCTAAATGACGGCGCGTCGGGCCTACGTTTTAGCGACAATGACTCAGCTCTGCAATTAGCTCAGGCGGGTTTGGACATTAGTTACCGACTCACCCCAACCTTGCGCGCCAAAAGCACGTTGCTTGCCTACACGGGTGACGAAACCGAAATTACCGCCACTGAAGCTTTTTTGCATTACCGCCCTGTGCCTACCGGCCCATGGCGCCAAGAATGGCGTGTGGGCATGTTTCATTTACCCATGTCTTTGGAAAATCGCGGCCCTCTGTGGAGCTCCCCCTACAGTTTAAATTCTTCCACCATTAATACTTGGCTCGGCGAAGAGATGCGCACCATCGGCGCCGAAGGTCGCTGGACTTTACCGGGTAAATTTTGGGACAAAAATTGGGACTTAGCCTTTATTGGCTCGCTGTATGGCTACAACGACACGGCCGGCACCATGCTGGCTTGGCGCGGCTGGGCTCAACATGATCGCATTGCAGGTGTGCGCAGCAGTTACAGCATTGCCCCGCTGCCGCAGGTTGGCCCCGGCGGTTTGTTTGACAGCCAAAAACAACGCTATGAACCCTTCGTAGAAACCGACCACAAGCCAGGGTATTACTTCGGCTCAGAGCTGGCCCTAGGTGAGCGATTGGCACGTGGTCGAAAATTAAAGCTGAGTTATTTTTACTACAACAACCGGGCAAAAAGCACGGCGGTTAAAGGGGGGCAATACGGTTGGCGCACCCGCTTCCAGCAACTAAGTGCCCATTGGCGTGTGACCAACAGTGTTGAAATTCTAGGCCAGGTTTTGAGCGGTGACACACTAATGGGGGCGGGGCCCACCACCAGCATAGATGCTGATTTCTGGGCCGCCTATGCGTTGATAAGCAAACGCTGGGGGCCTCATCGGGCCACTTTGCGCTGGGACCGCTTTGAAGTGGAAGACCTTGATCAAACGCCCCACGACACCAATGACGAACACGGTCGCAGCCTAATGCTTGGCTACAGTTACAACTGGGGGAAAGGCTGGAAAGCCAGCCTTAACCTCACGCGTTGGCAGAGCGAACGGCCTGGGCGGCACTACATTCCCGGCCACCCATCACGGCCCTTAAACACCCAGCAATTACAGCTCAGTTTGCGCCGTTATTTTTAACTGGGGTTCAGTTTTACAACTGCTCTAACATGTATTCCGCGGCGCTCACCTTGAACTCACCGGGCGCTTCAACATTCAGCTGGCTGACCACACCGTTATCTACCACCATAGAAAAACGCTGGCTGCGCTGCCCCATAAGGAAACCACTGGCATCCATCTCTAAACCCAGAGCCACTGCGAGTTCAGCATTGCCGTCAGACAGCATATCAATTTGACCTTCCGCATTGGATGCACGACCCCAAGCCTGCATTACAAACGCATCGTTGACGGAAACGCAGGCTATTTTATCTATGCCTTTGGCTTTCAAAGCATCGCCATGAACCACATAACCCGGCAAGTGCGCCGCGGAACACGTAGGTGTGTAGGCACCCGGCACCGCGAATAGAGCGACTTTGCTGCCTGCAAAATATTCGCTGGTAGTGGGGGTTTGCATACCTTCGTCGTTGAGAAAGCCCAACTTAGTTTCTGGCATTGTATCGCCAACTTTTATAGTCACTGTGCGTACTCCTGTTATTCAATATTAATCACAATTTAGACAAAGCTAATAATGAAGCTTAGGGCAAAGCCCGCCTTCTGTTAAGTCTTATTGGAGGCAATACTTGATAAGTTTTGTGAGTATTTGTGAGCACTATTGCCATTGCAGCCAGGAGAAATCTGTTTCATCGTATAGTACTACTTCTAAGGGTACCCTCTTTATGCCAAGCTTCCCCGAATTTGACCTCCCCGCCCCAGGCGAAACCACTCGCCTGCACGAGGGTGTTTACTGGCTTCGTATGCCACTGCCCTTTGCCTTAAACCATATCAACCTTTACTTGCTGGAAGACACTGACGGCTGGTTTATCGTTGACACTGGCCTTGGCGGCAAAACCACAGAAAAGCATTGGCGCACGGTCTTTGATTCAGCGCTGAAGGGAAAACCCGTAAAAGGGATTATCGCCACACATATGCACCCCGACCACATTGGCCAAGCTGGGTTTCTCAATGACCACTGGAAGGCGCCGCTGTATATGACCCGCGGCGAATACTTCGGCACTCGCGCGCTGTCTGGCCCGGAAACGGGCGCCAGCCGCTGGAGTGACGCAGAGCATTACCGTCGGGCCGGTGTGGATGAAATTCAAATCGAAGCGGCCATCAGTGCCGAGTCTGGCTTTGGCAATTTCATCACCCCAATGCCTCGCAGCTATCAGCGCCTGCAGCACGGCGCAAGCTTAAAGATCAACGGCAGTGAATGGCGTATCGTTGTAGGCTCTGGACACTCGCCAGAACACGCGTGTTTGTTTAATGAAACTTTGAATTTGTTGATTTCCGGCGATCAGATTTTACCCAAAATCACACCCAATATTAGCGTGTATTCAACTGAGCCTAATAGCAACCCACTGGCCGACTACCTAGACTCCCTGCCACAATTTCTCGATCTACCAGAAGACGTGCTCACCTTGCCGGCGCACAATTTTCCGTTTATAGGTCTGCACAAGCGCGTTCGGGAAATGCAAGAACATCACGAGGAAAAACTACAGGCTCTAATGGCCGCCACATCAAAAGCGCAAACCGCCATTGAGCTACTACCGGTAATGTTCAAGCGAAAACTGGATGGCTCGCAACTCATGTTTGCACTGGGAGAGTGTGTAGCCCACCTGAACTACCTCATGGTACAGGGCGACATGGAACGCACCTTGGAAGGGGAACAATATTTGTACCGAGCAACCCGGCAAGTAGATGCTCCAACAAGCGGCGCAAATGAAGAACTGCCAGTACAGCCGATTTAAAAAGGCTGTGAATACAGCCGACTGAACTCAGTTGGCTAGCGAGTAGTCACCCACAAAACCATGGCATCGCTTTCGCTGGTAGACACCAAGCAGTGCCCCATGCGCGCATCGTAATACATGCTGTCGCCTTCGGAGAGATGCACCGGCTCGTAGTATTCCGTATAAACATCGACGCTGCCCGACAGCACCAGCAAGAATTCCTCGCCCTCGTGACGCACCCAATCGTCAAAATCTTCAAAACTGCGCGCTCGCACGGTGCACTTAAAGGGCACCATTTTTTTCTGGCTAATGTCGTTTGCCAGCAGCTCGTGCTCATAAGTGGTTGTGGGGTGGGGCTTGCCCTCGCCTGCCCGAGTCACATCGCGGCGACTGTTCGCCTGCACACCCACTTCAGGGGGCACAAACAACTGCGGAATATCAATGCCTAGGCCTGCCGTCAGTTTTTGCACCGCTTGAAAGGTGGGCGAGATGAGCTCATTTTCAATTTTAGACAGAGTAGACCGTGCCAAACCGGTTAAACGGCTGGCTTCTTCCAGAGTTAGATTGTTTGCCAAGCGAATGCTTTTTAAGCGTTTACCGAGCTTGAGAGGCTCAACAAACTCACCATCATCTTGACGTGCAACCTCCAATACTGAGGGCTTTGATAAAGTACTGTCATCCGACACGGCAAACTCTCCAGATAAAAAGGGCGATAATACGGGGTTGCGGCTTAAGTCCGCAAGTTTCCTATAGGAAATATTAATTGATTATCAGAGAACCGATTGATAATATGCGCGTCATTCTAAGCTGCAAATGCACGCACTGTTCCCCAGATTCAACAATTCGGATTGCCTTATGCCTCAGCACAGTAAGACCCTCGGTCAATTAGAGTTTCATCAAGCCTTCCTTCAGCGCCATATTGGCCCAGACGCCAATCAGACAGAGGCCATGCTGAACACTCTAAAGGTGGGATCAGTGGATGAAATGATCTCGCTGACCGTGCCCGCGGGCATTCGCAAAAGCGATGATTTAGACCTAGGCAGTGCCGTGACTGAAGAGGAGGCCTTGCGCTATTTAAAAACCATTGCCGATAAGAACCAGGTGTTCTCCTCTTACATTGGCATGGGTTACCACGACACCTTGGTGCCCAACGTCATTCTTCGCAACGTCATGGAAAACCCCGGTTGGTATACCGCCTACACCCCTTACCAACCTGAAATTGCCCAGGGTCGCCTTGAGGGTTTACTGAACTTCCAGCAGATGGTTATGGACCTCACCGGCATGGAGATGGCCAACGCCTCGATGCTGGACGAAGGCACCGCTGCAGCCGAGGCCATGGCTATGTGCAAGCGGCAGATGAAGAAAAATAAATCGAATAACTATTTCGTGGACGCCGATACCCACCCACAAACCATTGCCGTTGTGAAAACCCGCGCCGAGCATTTTGGTTTTGAAGTCATTGTCGGCAACCCAGCAACCGAACTCTCACAGCAGGACATTTTTGGCGCTCTGCTGCAGTACCCAGGCTCTACTGGCGAAGTAAAGGATATTGAACCCATTATTGCCCAAGCACACAGCATGAACGCGCTGGTCACCGTGGCCGCCGATATCATGGCCCTAGTGCTGCTGAAGTCACCGGGCTCAATGGGCGCCGATGTTGTGGTAGGCACCAACCAACGCTTTGGTGTGCCCATGGGCTTTGGCGGCCCACACGCGGCCTTCTTTGCCTTCCGAGAAAGCTTCAAGCGTGCCGCACCCGGCCGCATAATTGGTGTCTCTATTGACAGCAAAGGCAAGCAGTCTCTGCGCATGGCCATGCAAACCCGCGAGCAACATATTCGCCGCGAGAAGGCCAACTCAAACATCTGCACTTCACAGGTTCTGTTGGCCGTGATGAGCGTATTCTATGCAATTTATCACGGCCCAGAAGGCCTAAGCCGAATTGCCAACCGCATTCACCGCCTCACCGGTATCGTGGCCAAGGCCTTGAGCGCCAACGGTATTAAGCTTGCCCACGACACCTACTTTGACACGCTCACCCTAAACGTTGGCCAAAACCAAGAGGCGATCAGGCAGCGTGCGCTATCGCAGGAAATTAATCTGCGTGTTATCGGTGACAATCAACTGGGCCTTAGCATCAATGAAACCACTACGCTTGCCGACATAGAACTTTTACTAGAAGTCATCATTGGTGGCGAACACGGCTTAGAACTTAGCTCCATAGATGCTCAACTGGCCATGGGCCCACACGGAATAGCTCAAGCCCAGTTGCGCGACGACAAGATTCTTAGTCACCCCACGTTCAACCAGTATCACAGTGAAACGGAAATGATGCGTTACTTGAAGCGCCTAGAGAGCAAAGACATTGCGCTCAATCACTCTATGATTCCGCTGGGCTCTTGCACCATGAAGCTCAACGCCACCGCTGAAATGATTCCTGTCACCTGGCCTGAATTTGGCCGCATGCACCCTTTCGCCCCCATGTCACAAGCGCAGGGTTATGCCCAGTTGTTTGAAGAGCTGGAACAAATGTTAGCGGCCTGCACCGGCTACGATGCGGTGAGCTTACAACCCAACGCCGGTTCACAAGGTGAATATGCTGGCCTCTTAGCGATTAAGAAATATTTTGAGAGTAAAGGCGAAATGGATCGTGAGATTTGTCTCATTCCCGCCTCAGCTCACGGTACTAATCCTGCTACCGCGCAAATGGCCGGCATGAAAGTAGTGGTCACCAAGTGCGATGACATGGGCAACGTAGACCTGGCCGACCTGCGCGATAAAATTGAGCAGTTTGACAAGCAGATTGCCTGCATCATGGTTACCTACCCCTCCACCCACGGTGTTTTTGAAGAAGGCATTACCGAACTCTGCCAAATGATCCACAACATTGGCGGTCAAGTTTACATAGATGGTGCCAACATGAACGCCTTAGTGGGCGTCGCCGCTCCTGGAAAATTTGGTGGCGACGTTTCGCACTTGAACTTGCACAAAACATTCTGCATTCCTCACGGCGGCGGCGGCCCCGGCATGGGCCCTATCGGTGTTGGCAAACACCTAGAACCTTTCTTGCCCGCCCACCCAGTGCAAGAGGTTCCAGGCACAAACATAGCAAACGGCACCATCTCAGCCGCGCCTTGGGGCTCGGCCTCCATCCTTCCCATCAGCTGGATGTATATCAAAATGATGGGCAAAGAAGGCATGAAGCAGGCCACTGAAATGGCCATGGTGAACGCAAACTATGTCGCCAATAAACTCAGTGAGCACTTCCCGATTTTGTATCGCGGCACCAACGGTTTTGTGGCTCACGAATGCCTGATAGACCTGCGCCCTCTAAAAGAATTGAGCGGAATTAGTGAAGAAGATATTGCCAAGCGCCTGATGGATTTTGGTTTCCATGCGCCCACCATGAGCTTCCCAGTTTCGGGCACATTGATGATTGAACCCACCGAGTCTGAATCGAAGCACGAGTTAGACCGTTTTGTGGAAACCATGGCTATTATTCGCAAAGAAATTCAGCAAGTAATTGATGGTGAATATTCGGCTGAAGACAATCCTCTGCACAATGCGCCGCATACACAAGACGATGTAATGAGCGATGAATGGGCACACAGCTATTCACGCGAAGTGGCAGCGCGGCCGGCAAGCTGGCTAAAAGAACATAAAGTTTGGCCCACCGTAAACCGCATCGATAATGTTTATGGAGATAGAAATTTGATTTGTTCTTGCCCGGGGCTGGAGGCTTATTTGTAGGGGAAAGCTGCTGTCGGTTTTGAATAAAGATTGTGAAAAGGATTTCTAAGATTGTGAATTTAATAAAGATTGTGAATCCAGCAGCCCAGGATGGGCTGTCGCCTCAGCAAACTGCCCTAATGGCATCAGGCATTTAGTCTAGGGTCGCATCGACCAAGCCCCAATACAGTAGGCCGTAGTCAAGGAAGTACGACTATTCCATTGGATGGCTCCCAAAACGGACATTAGGGGTAACGCTTATGATACAGACACCTCATTCCGCTTTTGACTGTGGGTTCAACCGGTGATTGCAACGCTATAATCTTCATACGAGGAGAAAGCGTAGCTATGAAAAGAAGAAAACGGATAAATTACACCGCTGAACAAAGATCCTTGATGTGGGACCGCTATCAAAAAGGTGAGTCCCTCGCAGATATTTCTCGTCTATTTGGTAGGTTTCATTCGTCCATCGAGCGTGTCATCGCTAAAACTGGTGGCATCCGGCCGCCAGAGAGAAAGCGCCCCAGCAACTGTTTGTTGCCATCTGAGCGAGAAGAAATCTCTCGAGGTCTGGTCGCTAAAGAAAGTATGCGATCGATAGCTGTTCGCCTCTCTCGCTCCCCCTCCACCATTAGTCGTGAAATCAATCGTAACGGCGGCTGCCATGACTATCGCGCCATCAAAGCTGACAAGGCAGCATGGGAGCGAGCAAAAAGACCAAAACCCTGTAAGCTATTATGCAACAAACCTTTGAGCCGGATAGTTGCCAAGAAGCTCAAAGAGCAATGGTCACCTCAGCAAATATCAGGCTGGCTGAAAAGAACATACTCATCAGAGAGTTTTTACGTGTCACATGAAACGATCTACAAAACACTCTACATACAAGCGCGCGGGGCTTTAAAGAAAGAGCTTGTTCAGTGTTTGCGTACACAACGAGTTAAGCGCAGGTCGAAGCACTTCAGCCGTAAAGGCTTGGGACAGGGCAAGATAGTTGATGCGGTACGTATTAGCGAGAGACCAGCTTCAGTTGAGGACCGCGCCATACCTGGTCACTGGGAAGGCGATCTAATTGAGGGCAGTAGCAATAGTTATGTAGCAACGCTGGTAGAGCGTCATTCACGCTACGTCATGCTCGTTAAGCTAACGAACAAAAAGTCAGCGACCGTTATAACCGCACTGATCAAGCAGTCGAAAAAGCTACCGAGTGAACTATACAAATCGCTGACATGGGATAGGGGCTGTGAGATGCACAACCATAAGCAGTTTACAATTTCGACCGACATTCAAATCTACTTATGTGACCCTCAATCTCCATGGCAGCGGGGGTCAAACGAAAATACGAACCGACTGTTGCGGCAGTACCTACCCAAAGGCACAGACCTTTCTACTCACACACAAGCCAAGCTAAATTCCATAGCTAGACAATTAAATGAGCGACCAAGGAAAACCTTGGATTATGAAACGCCAGCTGATAGGTTTAGTCAGTGTGTTGCAACCACCGGTTGAACCCACAACCCATAGTAGACATAACATTAAAAGTCACATTCAAACGCTAGTGGGTGTCTCATAACGTCTGCGACGTTATAGGTAGAGGAGCCTTGGCTCGTGCGTAAAATTTGGGTAGGTGGCTTTTTTGAGCATGCGTAGAGTATTAGTCACGATTGCGCCCCTATCGGTTAGTTGAAATGATGGAGAGGTTTCTCCATGATGGGTGCCTGATTTATTTCGTTTTCTACTTCGATACCCTAAAGTTATGGGAGGAAAAAGCGTGAAATCCACCCTTGATGCCACAGTTGCTGGTATGTTTGTTAGAATTTATATGCCTGACTTAAGTTTTCAAGTTGGTTCAGTGGGGAAAAATAGTGTTGTTATTTGATGGCAATTATAAGAGAACGATAACCATAGCTCTCTTGGGTGCTTTGGTTTTTACGTCCAACTTTGTTTTTGCGGGCTATTACAAAGATCGAAATCAGTTTATTAATGAGCTGAGAGATTCGATTTTAAAGAGTGATATGAAGGCTGTCAAAAAATCATACTCTAGGTTTTCCCGAAAGTTTTCTTGTTTGAAAGACAAGAAGCTAATGACTACCAAATACAGTAAGGTAGTAATCAAAAGGGTTCTAAACTCCTGCAAGAACAAGAAAGATGGTGAGGGTGAGGCAACTGCCCTGCATTACGTAGCGGCGGCGGGAGGTAGTGTTGACGTGTTTGTGGATAGTGGGGCTGACGTAAATTTACTTAAAAGTTCGGGTGTCTCACCTCTTTGGTCCTCATTATTTTCATCAACGAAATTATCAGCTACAAGTATTAGAAATATAGAGAAACTAATAAACGCAGGGGCTGATATAAATCTATTGTCTCCATCGTCGGGCCATACTGGCGGAATGGTTACACCAATTCATTATGCCGCGACGAAGGATGCTAGGGTGGTATTGATGTTACTAAAAGCTGGAGCGCATACTGAAAGCCTAGATCATGAGGGTAGAACAGCTCGAGAGGTTTTCAGTTTCAATCGCGATTTTCACCAGTCAGGCAACCCCGTTCAGTACCAAAAATCAATCCAATTATTTTTTGATATTGGATCCGGTAGAGGGTTGGCTGAAGCCCATGGTAGTAAAGCAGCAGGCCTCCATTTCAGCGGAAACGGTCGACTATCTAGTGAGTTTCAGAAGATTGATGATTCTAACAATCAGTGGTTTGAAAAGTATAAAAAAACATGTCATACACACGGTCCATCAGCGCAAACCGACACTTGGATTGCATGGTCAGGGAATTATCACGGTTCATCCCGCATTCCTGATACATCACCTAGTGAAGCGCGAAAGCTCCTCGTGCAAGAGTTGGTGGACATAGAATCTCTAGTTTCTGAGTTGCCAGATGGTTACAGTGCCTTACACCGAGAAGCTAAGAATACATTCGATGCGGTTGTGGCTGGTGATGTATCTTGCACTGAAGAGGCCTGTGATAATTATAAGAAGCTATTTGAGAGAAGCATAAGGAATTTGAAGAACAGTATTTCGACATGTGAAAAGGAATATCAAAGCCGATTGTCCACAATTGCTTTTATAGATAAGAAGAAAACGCCATCATTGAGTTTTGGAAAGTTAGTAGCGTTATCAGGAGGGGTCATTCTGGCCAACAAGGCAGGGCTTGGTGCAGAAGACACTGTCGAATTCATGGCAGCCTACTCGAAAGATGTAATGGGTAATACAACCTCCAACATCAATGAGTTACAAACAAAACTCAGCTCAAGCTACTCATCTGGCGATGCCGTCGAGGAATTTAATCGGAAACTGGCTGATGTGGTCAAGCAGGCGAAAGAAATTCAGGCTGGAAAAGTTCAATCGAATCTATCTGCTAAGTCGTCTCTCGCTTCTCAAGTGCTCCCATCAAGCGTAAGTGCCTCCACTACCTACTCAACAGACAACTCGGTCAAATCTCCCAACCTTGGTGCGGCTGCCTCATCCTGTTCTATGGGGGAGTTAATTGGATCTGCAAAAGGGTATAGGGAGCATGTACAGTACTCAGTCTTCTATCAAAAGTCAGGGATGATCGGTAAGTCTGATGAGTACTATAGGCGGAATGCTATGTACACCAATGATTTTTCTAATCAGGCAAGATCCCAGGCGACTGAATCATGTGAATCGAAAAGTATGAAGCTTCGCTCTGAAAGTTTCTTTGGTGCAGATGTTTGTGGTGGGGTTTTCCGTGAAACAAGATCGTGCGTACTTCCAACGGAGTTTACTTGCTATACGCCTTGTGCGGGCAAGAGTAGTGGTGCGAATCTCGGGTTTGCTAAGGAATAGCTTATACTTTGAAGTGTTTAAAGCAGGAAATTGATGGAATACCCAATGAGACTTATCATTCGGCGGTCAGAAAACCAGCGTTAAATGGAGAGGAACTGTGTGTTTTTCTTTTGATCCAGAAATTTATTTTAGTCCGAAATTGGCACAAAACGACTGACGATGGAATCTGAGGGATAGGTCTGTAGCTGACTGACCTTTCTCCCTGATTTCGAGCCATGAAATCTATGAGGTTTCCAACTAACCTAATTCATCGGACCACGACACCACTCATATTGAAAACAAGCAGGCGATACGAAAAATTTTATTGTAGAATCCCTGTACCGCCTCTTGAGGAGTTTGCAATGGTTTTAAAATGGTTATATTTACCTGTTTTAGTACTAATTACGAGCGGATGTACACTTACAGAAGATTATCGTTCATTCTCGAAATCACACGGAAAAATACATAAGGAAATGCTCCTGAGTGAGGTCTTTGAGCAGAGCTTAGCTGACTATTTAATTCTCTTGAAAACAAAAAACATCACTGGCCAAACATCCATTGAGAAGCAACCCGTCAGTGAAACCTGTGAACGTTATATTCTTGACATCCGCTATTCTCGCGCCAATCCAACTAACCCAGGTAAATTCGATGTTTATGTCTTCTGCAATATAAATTTACTCTCATCTAAACAAATGATACCCAAACAATCATTTGCCAATAAAGAGTCATTTTTAAAAGCATTGAGTACAACATATGACCCTTGGGCCAAATCGATGAAGTTTAAAGTGGCGTCCCCGCCTAAGTTTATTGGTGGAGTTTATGATCATTATGAATTCACTACCAACCAACGCGCCATGGTTTCAAACGTATCTTCTATTGATTAGTCACCACCTATCGTTTGAAATTATTAACAAGGCTAACACTACCCTCTGCTCTGCCCCAACACTTCACTACCATGCTACTTGTGAGATCAATCTTCATCAAAGAATACCCCCTCCTCTTAAAATCCCAATATGGAGTCCTAGGCTAGTGGTATAAAACCCCTTTCCCATGAAAGGGGCATATCATGTCAGCGGTTTGAAACTGCTTCCAAGTAACTGAATCGCCTGAGATGTTTTTCGTTAAAGTGTGAAATCCGTGCCATGTAGTCAGGATTATTTTCACGAAATTTATTGCCACTTTCAGATGAGTTATAATAGATTACGGTCACATCGTCGGGACGACTCATACCTTGCGCATTGACCACATGGATACTGGCTTCAGCGTTATAGTGATCTTTAACATGGCCGACAGCCGCACTCAAACTCAGCAATTCAGTTTCGCGTTGCTGAGGTGATATATTATTGTAGTCACTAAGCTTAATTATGTAGCTTCGACCAGTTCCGGGTTCACTAAGGCCGAGATGACCAAACTGGTTGATCGGGCCCTCCAAGAACTTACTGTTGTTACCGGCGGCATTGATTCTTTTTAGTAATGACGGGAATTTACCATTGCTTAGTAGACTGCGTTCGCATTCGATCAAAATGAAACTATCTAGCGCGCCTAGCTCATACGTACCTTGGTCGTTAATAATCATTCCTTCTCTGCGCAACACACAATCACTCGCGACGCTGTCTTTTTCTAACTGTTCAACGGCTGAACGGACCGCGCTCTTATTAGTAGCTTGAAATAAGCCCAGTAATCCAATTGTTTCTGCTTGGGAAAATTGGCTCAACGCTAACCAGCCAATGGCGGTAGTTATTAGTAAGTTTTTAATGCCATTGGGGACAGTGGTTTTTTTCATCATGTAGTTCCTTTAAATTAAACGGCCATTGAACTGGTGAACAATATTTTCACCTCTTTGAATGCAACTTCTCGCAACGGCAATATTGCCTTGTATTCTTCATTGGTAAAGGCTTTTTGTGCCATCTCGTGCGAGGGGTATTCGACGATTAACATAAGCTGTGGCGTACCGCCATCACCAAGGTTGTCGGTTACTTGGTATTTGCGTTGTACTACCCCGCCATGGGCCTCGCCGTTGGCATTTGAACGACGTGAATACTCCTTAAACTCGGCTGTATTCATACCATTTGGATTAAACGTTGCTTCCACAATGACAGTGGCTTTTTCGATCGTGCTAGAGTTTCTATCGTTCATGGCTGGCCTTTAGTCGCTTGCTAGGATTAATGGCTATTATCACCAGTGAACGATACAATTAAAAACAGATATTATTAAAATTCTATGGAATAATTCTTGTGCTAATGTCGAGGTCGCCGAAATGAAAGTTGATTTAAATAAGGCGCGAACCTTTGTTGAGGTGGTTGATAGCGGCAGCATTACCGCAGCTGCAAACCGACTATTGCGTACGCAGCAGGCGATATCATCGCAACTACAACAGCTGGAAGCGGAAGTGAATTTAAATCTGTTTGATAGGCAGGGACCAAAGATTATTCTTACAGAGGACGGCGAACGTCTATTCCAACAATTCAAACATCATGTGCTCGCGATGGAGAGTGCCGTACAGGATTTGAAATCAGAGAAGCAGCATGCCGGCGGAGTGATACGTTTAGGTGCCTGGTTAGAACAGGCAGTCAGCTACCTGCCTGAAATGATACAAAAGTTTAAACAGCTTCACCCTATGGTTGAGTTTACTTTACTCTTGGCTGAGGATGCTGAAATTGAGCAAATGCTAGTAGACAATCGAGTCGATTTTGGTTTTCAGGTGTATTGCCAGGACAAGAAGCTGTTTAAATGTGAGCCCGTATATAGGCAACCCTTGCTGCCGGTTATCTCCAGACGTTTCCTAACTCTACATAAAGCCCCTGCGTGTATCGAAGATACTCTGGATTGCCCTTTGTTAGATTATGCAGACGAATACTCTGCTTACAATATGTGGATAGAAAAGAATTCACGCGAGTTGTTACCGCAGGCCAGGAAGAAGATACGCAGTGTTACAATCTCAAACAACGTTGTTCTAAAGCAATTGGTACTTCAGGGATTGGGCATTGGGTTTTTACATCAGGAGGCGATACAGGCTGAGTTGGAGGTTGGTGAATTAGTCCCACTTTTCAGCCACGCCGGCAACCGGAATATTCAAGTCGAACTCGACATGGTGTATAAACGAAAACAAGTTCTCAGTTATGTCCATCAGCAATTTGCAGATTTTCTACGCCAGCAACGTGACAGCTGGATGGTGTAATCTTAGCTTAGCTAAGCAAGCCCAAGTTTTTGTAAGCACATAGATAACTCTGCCTAAAAGCTTACTGACGCAGCTCGGGCCCCGTCTAATTGCATCCAAAAAAACAACAACCTACGCTGTCGGAAAAGCATCCTTCTTGACAACTCGTTAATGTGGCGATTCCTCAATGACTATTTAGGATGTCCTCACTATGAACTTCAACAGCACGATAGCGCTCATTACCGGCGCAAATAAAGAAAACGGAATAGGTCGCGCTCTAGCCAATGCATTATTAGAAAAAGGTTGCCAGAAGATATATGTAACGGCCAGAGATGTCACATCCTTCAACGATATAGAAGCTTCATCGGCCGGTCGTGTGAAGCCCATTCAACTAGATATAACCGACCACAAGGCAGTTGCACTATTAGCTGAGAGTTGTTCCGACTGTAATTTACTAATCAATAATGCGGGTATAGCCGGCGGGGGCTCCTTGCTACAACCTAAATCGGTATTTGGCGCTCGCTCGGATATGGAAGTTAACTATTTTGGAACGCTTGCTATGTGTAGAGCATTTTCTCCCATCTTGATCAAAAATGGAGGGGGAGGAATTGTTAATATATGTTCCGTGGCTGGATTGGTTGGAATACCGGTAATCGCAAGTTACGCAGCATCGAAAGCAGCCTTACATTCACTAACACAATCCATACGCGGTGAACTAGCGAAAAAAGGAACCCTGGTCGTTGGCGTTTATCCTGGCCCCATCGATACCGAAATGGGCAAGGGACTGAACACAGATTTAGTAGCACCTTCAGGCGTCGCGACTAAAGTATTAGATGCAATTGTACATCGTCAAGAATCGGTCTTTCCGGACCCCGTTGCTCAACGAATACAACGAGGCTTACGGCAAGACGCTCAGGCGATCGAAAAGGAATTCGCAATCGAGTTTGGAGGGATTCGACTTGCCTAAAGGTGCCTATATCTATTCAAGTTAAACTCTACTCAATGAGGAGCTGGCTTAATAAAGTGGCAATAAATGATAATCACAGGATAACCAACAGATAGCATCGTATTCATCATCCATAATTCCCGCTCAAGGCTTGGCGTATAAAATGCGTCAAGCCCCGCAATATGTACTGAGGCCCATTGGTAGATATAAAACAAGATAACGGATAACACCAATACACCTAATGAGCGTATCAATCCTCTAATGGGCTGAACTCGATGTGCAAGCCATTGATAGCCCGTATTCTCTTGAGCCAAAAAAACCGCCATCAAACACGGAATCACCAAGGTCGCCAGATAAAAACTCTCTCGAAAGGAAGGAATATATCGAAATACCGACAGAATCACACCCGTCAGAATGGCGACGACTGTAAAAAACAATATTCCTCTAAGCGGCTGTATACTTGTGAGTGGCCATCTGTCGACCACGACATTCAGCGCAGTAATGTCAAAGAGAGCCAGTATCGCATTGACTAACAAGGCGGTATACCCAAACGCTAGGAAATGCCAGATGCCTATGCCGTAAGTGCTTTCGACAAGAGACCCGAAAATCGGATGTGAAGGGGTATCGAAACCAATGAAGGCCAGTAGGATATAGGCGATAATGTAGATTAAAAATAGCTCGAAAAGCGCCAACAGTGAAGGGCGTTTTTGCAGAAACTCTTTGGAAAACGATTGTAGAGGCCAAAGATCAAAAACATACACATGAAAAACTGCCACGATAATCGCAAGTGTAACCCAGGTGCTCTGAACCAAGTTTGGTGAGGAAAATCCAGGAAACAGCGAGTATGCCGCCAAACCAATGACTAAAGCAACAACGCAGACAATACCACTTAGTGTTAGGAACCTCCCCGGCTGTAGCCACCCCAGGTTTGTTTTTGGCAAATAAACACCTGTCAGCACAATCAATATAGGGATTGTGCATATACCAATAAAACCCGCCCATACACTATAGAATTGCGCGTCGCTAATATGGGCTACAAATATTGATAGCGCCACAACAACGGCACTACCCTTTAAGATATTTATGATTTGACGGGCATCATTGCTGTTCAAACTGACGTTGCTCATAAAGGTCATTATCCTTAATAATAATTTGCTATATGTTATACAGGAAGGAATCTGCCGCTAGGCAAGCGCTTGGTATTCTTCGCGGAGCAAAAGCTTGTTGATCTTGCCTGTTGCCCCCAAGGGAATGTGATCAGTAAATTCTATTCGGACGGGTAACTGCCACCGCTCCAAACGTACTTTAAGAACTTCCCACAGAGCTTCCGTAACTTCACTTACTTCGCCCGCGGTCTTTACTATAAGCAAGGGGCGTTCCTGCCACTTCGGGTCAGGTATTGATATGGCCGCGGCTAAAAGTACTCCGGTGCAGGACATGGCGGCGTTTTCGATGTCAATCGAGCTTATCCACTCACCACCTGATTTAATTACGTCTTTGCTGCGATCTGTAATTCTCAGGTAGCTCTGCGCATCAAAATTGGCAATGTCACCCGTAACAAGCCAACCATCTTCACTATGACTATCTGTTGCTGAGCTTTTAAAATATGACCTACAGCTCCAAGGACCTCTAACTTGCAAATGACCTCCCGCGACCGAATTGCGTGGGAGAACCTGGCCAGAGTCACCAACTAATCGCATTTCCACACCATATAGAGGCCGTCCCTGTGAACTTAATATGTAGGCTTGTTCTTTCGGGGTCTTTTTCACTGCATCGCCAACGAGCCGGCCGGCCGTACCCTGAGGCACTTCCGTCATTCCCCAGGCGTGTATCACCTCAACTTGATGCTCTTCACGGTAGGTGCTTATTAGATTTTCAGAAGCGGCTGAGCCACCCACTGCAACCACTTTTAAGGAACTAAATTTTAGTGAATTCTTGATCATGAAATTGAGCAGCATTTCCAGAATCGTCGGGACACCGGCAATGAAGGTTACTTTCTCGGTTTCAATCAGCTGATAGATTGAAGCCGGGTCTAAATGCAGGCCCGGCAGAACTAACTTAGCACCTGTCAACACTGTCAAGAATGGCAAACCCCACGCATTGACGTGATACATCGGCACCAGGGGCAAAACACAGTCTGAAGCCGTAATCGCAAAATTGTTGGCCATCGCTAAGGTCATCGCGTGCAAGACCGTCGCTCTATGACTATACAGAACCCCTTTAGGATGTCCGGTAGTACCCGATGTATAACACAAACCCGAAGCTTGGCGCTCATCCAGTTCAGGCCAGGTTTTGGTAATCTTGTGACCGGCAATAAACGACTCGTAATCTAGAAAACGACCCTCTGTGCTAGAACAATCATTCATCTCTATAAGACGTGGCGCTTTGTTTAGCTTGCAAACGATTGCTTCAATTTTATTCTTATAGTCAACGTCGAAAAAAATCATCATGTCGTCCGCATGATCAATGATATACGCAATCACACTATCCGATAGGCGCGGATTGATTGTGTGACATACAGCCCCTAGACAAGTTATCGCGTAGTACAGTTCGAAATGGCGAAGATGATTCTGACCAAATGTCGCTATAATACTGCCAGGTTTCACACCCGCCGAGCTTAAGGCACTTGCCAGCATTCTGGTTCGTTCAAAAACCTCAGCATAGGTGTTGCGCTCTATCTCTCCATCAAAACGTCTGGAGCACACCTGAGTGTCAGAATAATTATTTTCGCAGTGTTCCATCAAGCTTAGGATACTCAACTGACTATCCATCATAAGGCTTTTCATAATTGGGTCTCTTACCGCTTAGTATCGCTTGCGAGGGGAAGAAGGTGCTGCCACGGCCGGGCGTTTTCCAGCTGTGATGCCAGTTGTAGCAACGTAACCTCGTCCCAACGCCTGGCCGCAAACTGTAATCCAATGGGCAGATTGCTTTTGGTCACGTAAAGGGGGACTGACATCGCAGGCAGGCCTGAAACACTAAACACGGATGTTAAAGGAGAAAAACTAAATAACTGCCCGAGTAAGGCATCCACGTCAAATGGGCTCTCATTGCCGCGAATTGTACCTAACGGAACAGGCACATCAGCCAAGGTTGGCGATAGATGCACGTCAAACGCCTGCATGTAGTCTTGCATTGTGGTTACAACATCGTTTTTCTTCAAAGCCGCCAATTCAAGCTGTGTAGCCGTCAGATCCTTCGCCATGTCCATAAAATGCAGGGTTGCTTGTTCAAGCTCACCTGGCTCAGGCAAACGGCCCTTCTCTAGTGACTCGCGCTCTACAATGGCCGCAACACTTGCCGCCACCAGGGCGACTTGTGCTTCAGCAATATCTACATCATTGGGTAGCTGGGTTTCAATAACTTCGTGCCCGAGACTTCTTAGTAGGTCTACGGTAAAATCCAAGGCTAGCAAACATTCGTCACTGATATCCCAACCCTCGCCCTGCCGCCTGTCTACGCCGATCGTCAGCTTTCTAACCGGAATTTCTAGTGCTTTAAAGTGCGGATAAGGTGTTTGAGTTAGTTGCCGCCGTGTCGCCAAGTCCTTGCGAGTCCGCATCGAAATATCTAACATTACGGCAGAGTCGCGTACCGACTTACTAACAACATGCTCTATGTTAAGCCCTCCCCACACACTCGGAAAATGCGGCATTTCTGTAACGAAACCGGCGGTTGGCTTCAGGCCAAACAAACCGGTGCAAGCCGCTGGCACACGAATAGAACCAGCAGCATCGTTGGCGTGAGCTAGGGGTACCATCCCCGAGGCTACCGCTGCTGCGGAGCCGCCACTGGAGCCGCCAGGGGTACGAGTAATGTCCCACGGATTTTTTGTGTCGCCGCGCCATGCGGGTTCGGTGACGTAGCTATGAGCAAATTCGGGCAAATTGGTTTTGCCCAATATCAGAAGGCCAGCATCCTTCCATGCTTGAACTAGATCGCTATCTCTACTCGCGGGTTTTGTGTCTCGAAAAAATTTTGACGAGTAAGTAGTCGGCGTGCTCTTCAAAAACAGGTTATTGTCCTTCATCAGGAAGGGCACTCCGCTTACCGGGCTATCTGGCAGCGCCAAACGAGCAACGCTTCGAGCCTCAGGATAGTATTTTTGAGTTACAGCATTCAGCTCTGGATTCAAAGTTTCAATGTTCTCAATAGCCAGCTCAAGCAGTTCCTCGGCCGACACCTCTCCAGACTTTATTAATTCGCTCAGCCCAACAGCGTCATACTCTGAATAATTTTTTGGTAAATTCATAATCACCTCGATAAAAATTTTGCAAAAAAAACCCAGAATCAGAAATGTATTCCAATCCTGGGTAAAGTACGTATTCCCTAATACGCGTAACTGACGGTAATACCCGCGGTTCTGGGGTCATTGAACCACAAAAGATCATAGCCAAAATTTGCAAAATCTACGGTGTCTGTACGATCTACTTCATCCAAGGCATTCTTCACCCAACCTTCAATCTGAATTGATCCATTTTCAACTTCATGGCTATACGCTACAGCAAAATTCACATTGCCATGCCCGCCGCCACTACTAAGGCGGCGAGTATTGCTACGATCGAAAAAACGTCGACTAACGTAACTAAACTCTGTTCGGAAGTTTATTTCATTACCGCTATTTAGCTGGAGGTTGTAGCTCAATGTTCCATTGAAATCGAACTTCGGTGCATTCACAAGTTCATTCCCGGTGAAGTCTACCCCCGTTGGGTCCTCATAATTATCATATTCCGATTCAAGTAGTCCAATGCCGACATTGAACATCCAGTTGGCTGAAGGCAGCACAGTCAATTCAATTTCCAGGCCGTATATGGACGCATCAGCCGCATTATCCACCGTCTGCACAAAGGAACTACTGTCAGAACCAGGAACAAAAGTAAAAACCTGTAAGTCTGAGTAGTCATAAAGAAAAGTTGTAGCATTAAATCTTACGCGATTGTCAAACCACTCCGATTTTAGGCCTAGCTCGTAGCTGATCAATATTTCCGGATCAAATCCCCGCAATTCCAAGGGATTAAATACGGCACCACCGGTGAATCCACCAGTTTTAAACCCACGGCTGACCGTACCAAATGCCATCACGTTTTCGTTGAAACGGTAGTCCAGAGAGATTTTTCCGGAGACTTCAGACCAATCTTCCGACAATTCCGTAAACGGTATAAGCTGTCCAACTATGGGGCCCGGATCACCGATAAACTCGATACCCTTTCCTGGCTCAGGTGCGATAATATTAACAACTTGCTCGAAAGACCGTTCTTCATAGGTATAACGTAAGCCCGCAGTCATCGCGAGTTTATCTGTGAAGTCATAGTTCACATGGGTAAATGCGGCATAACTGGTAGTCTCCTGGTCATACTCCTGATTAGTGAAGATGGCCCCCGGCAGCCCTCGGGTGATATCGAAGTTTACTTCCGCGTCAAACTCCTCATTGAAGTAGAATATCCCCGCAATCCAACCCAGCGCCTGCCCATCATCATTAGAGGCTAATCGTAATTCCTGCGATACTTGTTCCGCGTTTATATTCCGTTCAACATGTAAAATGGTATTTGGGCTGAAATCCGGATCGGACAAAAGGCGTTGCTCGTGATTGTGAATAGCACTGATCGAGGTAAGTGATACATTGTCAAATTCAAGGCTGATATTTGCGCTGAAGCCACTATCTTCAATATCCAGACGGTCTGGTCCATTGTGGACATTTACATAAGGGTCATCATTTTGTTCGCCGTAGCCAAAAAAATCTGTAAAGCCTTCAATAACATGGGAATTGTTTTGAACTGAATCTAGATCTAAGCCACCAGTTACAGGGCTTACTAAACCACGATGCTGACCGGTTCCTAGATCGGTGTGTCGTTCACGGGCGTTGATTTTGAATAAGGCTTCGAGTCGGTCGTTAGGTGTATAGAGAAGCTGCCCTCGGATTGCCTGAGTATCTCGTTGATTCTGATCTTTCCCATCAAATGTATTAAGGTCAGTGCCTTCACGCTTATTGCTATAGCCCGATACTCTACCCGCGAGAACATCTTCCAGAATTGGAAAGCCCACCGCACCCTCAAAACGTTTTTCATTAAAACGACCCACGGTCGCCGAACCGCGCAAATCGAATTCACCATCTGGCTTGCGGGTGACATAACTAATAGCGCCACCCGTAGTATTCTTGCCGTACAAAGTGCCCTGAGGCCCCTTCAGAACCTCGACACGAGCAAGATCGAACATGGGCACATTAGACGCAACACCGGATGATAAAAACACTTCATCTACATAGGTCGCGACCGGATTATTAGTGTTTTCATTGAAGTCATTGCTACCAATGCCTCTTAAAAATATATTTGAAGTGGGTATGCCTGGGTTTTTAATCGTGAGATTGGGAACTTGGGAGGCGAGGTCTACGTTATCAAAGAATCGAAAATTCTCAAGATCCTTACCGCCAAAATTAGTTACTGAGATCGGAACATCCTGAAGGTTTTCTTCTCTTTTTTGCGCGCTGACTACGATCTCTTCGAGAACGTAATTTGCAAATTCATCGCCAGAAGATTGTCCTTGTGCGTTACTCGCGGCACATATAACGGCGAGAGCAATCCTTCCTTTTGTGGCAAATACGGGCCTACGATCGTGTGATGTCATGGGAAACTCTCCAGTTTTGCTTAGAATTATTATGGCAGCACTAAACCGCCACTGGGTCCATATTCACATAAATGCAGGATTTGAACTTCAGCAATACGGCACAACCTCTTTTCCCACAGCGCACGGCAAGATGAGTCTTATAAGATCAGAGTTTAGGAGGGTTTGGTGGATATTATTGGAAGCGGACTAGAGGTTTTTACGCAGTTCACTTGGTGTGTAGCCAAATTTAGTACGGAAACTCGTACTAAAGTGTGCGCTATTGGAGAAGCCACAATTAAATGCAATTTCAGTAATTGATTTTTGCCTGTAGGCGGGATTTTCAATAAGAGACTTGCTAAGTTTAAGCCTCTCGCCACGAATGTAGTCCCCACACGTCGCTCCATAACCTTTGAACAAATCGTGAAGATAGCGAACAGAAATGCCATTGTGCAGAGCAATTTTTGTCGGCGTAAGGTCCCAATCCTGAATATTCAGTAGGATGTACCGCCTCATCCGTCTCATTATCGCCGATCTCACGTTTGTATCAGATTTTGAAGATTTATCTGGAGAGAGAATTGATAAACTCAAAAGATTAAACAGTTGCTGAGATACAAGATTGAACTCTTCTCTTGAAAAACTGGCCGATTCGGCAACCAGCGAGCGCATAAGGTCTGATGCCACGCGAGTCAGGCCTTCAGCGTTACCAAGTGATTGGGCGCACAGCGCTTGAGGATCACTAATCCGATCATTTAACTCTCCGTATGGAACCGAAAATACGACTGTGCGAGCTACATCGTATTGATCAAACTCGTAAGGTTCAGCACTATCTATAAGAGTAAAATCACCCGGTTGAATTCTATTCTGCTTCCCAAACTGAGTCGCTGAGAACCCACTCGTCAAGGAAAACATAAATATATAACTTGAAGTGCTATCTTGTTGAACATGGTATTTTTTGCGGCTCAGATTTGCTTTTGCAGCATTGATATCAGTCAACATAAAGGTGCCCGAGCTTATCGTGGTCAATACGCCTGAATAGGGATCATCGCTAAAACTTTGAAAATCCACATGAAAATAGAGTTCATGTAGTAACTCACTCCACCAGTGACTGCTATTTACCGAATTGGGGATATCACTGGTTGAGTAACGTCTAACTATTCCAGCACTTGGGGAGTCCACGGCCATCGTACTTCCTCTCTTTAACCAACAGAGAACCTATACCATAATTCCCCCCATTACGCCAGTGCAATCATCTTTCTTCGAAACAACATAAGTACCTTCAATATCCTACCATTAAGCTGTGCAATGACAGTGTTATTACTACTATCAATATAACAGCTGTCACGCCTTCTCCCTGTGCCATCAGATAACGCCGGCAGAACGATACAATGGAGCTCGCATCACAATATTTTCTGAAAATAACAATAGAAATAATTGTTTTTATTAAATATTTTACTACTTGATACTAAGCGACAACTCGACGGAGTTTTTCGGGAAAGGCCTGCGGTCAATTTTCCCTCCGGGAGAATATCAGAGGATACAAAATGATAAGATTTATTTACGTAACACTTTTGTGCATACTTATCAGCGCGTGTGGAGGGCAGCCAAGCCTACAAGGATCAAAATTTGAAGTTGAATCTAATAACCTTTTTGGCATAGATGTAAAAAAAAGTACTAACGGAAACTTACAAAGTATAGCTTTTGCCATATTAGACGCACCTCCGGAAGTAGTGTTCAAGAAAATGGCAGACCATGAAAATCTACGTGACTGGGTTCCAATGATCGACCACTTAGTCGGAGTTAATCACGCAAAATCGATTACGCCCGGAACATCAAATGTAGGTACAGTTCGAACCTGTAACTTTGGCGGGGACGAAATCGTGGAGGACATCACTCACTGGATCCCTGGCAGAGCCTATGCTTACAGCGCGAGAGATACCATTGATGGTCCTGCAAATGATCATCTAGGTATTATTACGATTGAAAAAGGTGGAGGAAACTCATCACTGGTTACTTGGAGACAGTACTTTACACCCGTAGGTTTTAAAGGTAACTACGTCATGCCTATGATGATGAGTTATGTAACAAGTAAAGCTCTTAAGAATCTAGCCGAGGAATTTGGTGGCGAAGCCTATTAGTTAAAATCCCGTTCTGCCAGAATAATCATGAAACTAAATTGTGAGCGTAGAGCGATCACTGAGAAATGTGCCCCTTTGAGCCCGCAATTGAATCAGGGCGTTTTCTTTTTAGAAATAAGCCATTGCGGGACGCCATCGATTCTATCTTATGGATTAACTACAGCGCCCAGTGATAGTCTTCGTTTTGCTTAGCGTAATAGTATAGCTTCTTGCTAGTTAACACAGCAAAGTCCGAAACATTACTGGACTGCTCCGACTTTCTCGAGCACTTCCGCAACGTCTCTTGAGGCTATTCATGGCCAGCTATGATATTTTCACTACAAACGGCTGCTACTATATATACAATCGAGCAACTTGAGCCAGTTACAATAGGGCTGTCATGACCCCCCTTAGAACTTGATCAAATATTTAGCCCAAAATACGAAGCCCCATCTACCGTGATTAAAATGGTCAAAGAATGATTCGCAGAGAACATCTCTAAAAGATGAAATTACGCTAGCACTAGCATACTAATAACCACATGATTATTAAAGGGAAATCATTGGTTTCCAACTTGATTTGTACAAACGCTACCCCGTCTCCTATAGATATAGACCTAAAGTTTCCAACTTAATGGGCACACAAGTAATTTCTAACTCATTGATTCTATTAGGACGCGGGTTTCCAACTAGAATTACCCTTATCAACTGGTTGAGGATAGCTAATTAAGTTGGTTAACTATTTAATGAAGATGCTTAATTTAATTAAGTTGGCTAATTATTCGCACCTCAGACTTAAACCGGTGCGCTGACCTTCAGTATGAGTCTTCAAACCTACCTGACGGCGAGTTATGTGCTGTGGGTTCAACCGGTGATTGCAACGCTATAATCTTCATACGAGGAGAAAGCGTAGCTATGAAAAGAAGAAAACGGATAAATTACACCGCTGAACAAAGATCCTTGATGTGGGACCGCTATCAAAAAGGTGAGTCCC
>CAJWBQ010000010.1 GCA_913020115.1 uncultured Cellvibrionales bacterium | reverse complement strand
TTTTCCGGCCAACCCAGGGCCTCTTCATCGGCAGAAGTGTGCGCTGTAAAAAATGCACACACAGTCATCATTGCGACGACTGAAAAGTGTCGACGCAGGCATTTATTTTCTTGAGAATCCATAGTTCACCCCAGCAATTAGTCTTTGGCATGGATAGAGCAATGACCATGCCAAACTACTGGTTCAGTGGAAAAGGAAAGGTTTGGTAAATTATGGTGCGACAATATTGGTAGAAAGGATTAAATTGGGGCATCCATTTTTAGTTGGCTTGCGATGACGCCCACTTTTGCAGCATTGAAATATTGTGCGCACTAAATTTGTTCGCCAATAAATAAAAAGACAAACACATATGGTGCAGACAAGAACCAAAGGGGTGCATTCGCCCAATGTCAAAATAGTTGTTGAGAGAGTGAAAGCCCATGGTTTCTAGATTAAATTTTCCAGGAGATGTAAAAGGGTCTGGTATCAATCTATCCAAAGTTGGGGTTGACGGAGCTAGGTCGGATTGTTCTGCCCAAGCTAGTATCGCTGCCTCTCAGCAGCACGATTTCGCAAGCTTAGTTGTTTCAATCAACTCTCGACCAATCCCCATATTATTTGCCGAGCCCTGAATGGCCATTTGCGCACCCTCCGCCATCTCACTCACCGTCCCACGAATTCCATCCAGATTCCTAATTTGATTTTTCGTTTGGTCAACAGCGGTGTCTAACATTTGGTATAAATTCGCCAAGGCATCTCGGGCGTGTTCGGCCAGTAAGTTGGCTTCATTTTGACCTTCACTCGAACCGCCCAGGGCTCTTTTCATGGTGGATTCAAGGAGAACAGATTTTTCTTGAATATCGCCTTGGCTCACAATGAGTCGAGACAAGGTTTCATTAATGTCATTGGCATTCGCTTTGGAATGCGCGGCCAAGGTTTTTACTTCATCGGCCACCACGGCAAAACCACGGCCAACTTCTCCGGCTCTCGCCGCTTCAATGGCCGCGTTTAAGGCCAACAAATTGGTTTTATCAGAGGTTTGGGTAATGGCGGTTGCCATGTCTTTTATCTGATCAAACTCATTCAAAAAGGTATTAATTTCATGCCCAAGCGAACCTGAGGCGTTAACCATTCCTTGAATGGACTCGGTCAGTGACGAGACATAGGCGTGAACTTCATCAAACGCCGAATTTACTTTCTGCGCTTCTCCTACGCCTTCTTCAAATTCGTCCGCATAGAGCTGAAAATCTCGGGAAATATTCTGCATCTTAGCCACAACGTCTTGAGCGAAGGATGCGCGGGTAATCGATGTTTGGTTGACTTTCTGAGCGGTGTTGAACACTTTTTGCGATAGCTTGCCCAATGTCTCCAATGGAGCATCCAAATTGTTTGCCTTGGACTCTTTGGGCACACATTGGCTGTGCGTCCGCGCATGTTTAACACGTTCTGATGCACTGCTTGCCGTAGCGACTAAATAGGGGACGGAGTACGTTAAAATCAGTTTCCACCAAACAATGTTTGAGGCAAAATCTGACACCATCAAATTTCCCCCTTGATTGATGAGGTTCAACACCGTACCGACCAGCGCCGACGTGAGTAGCGCGCGCCTGACAACACTCGGGTCCAGACACTGAGTGAAAAAACGTTCGGTGGATTGATTTGACATGTCGTCGGTTCTCAAAAAAAAGCCCCCGAAGGAGGCCAAAATATACACTGGGGTAGGGTGTAGTGTATTCGTATTAAAGCTCTTTCTTAATTTGCTTTAGGGTTTCATCGGTAGTTCTAAGCGAATTGGCAATCATGCGTACATTGACCATGGCGGCTTTGTAACCGTCCATGCCCGGCAGTTGTGCAGCTGCGGTAGCGTCGGACACGACTTGTACTTCAAAACCTTGCTCCATGAATTCACGCATGTGGGCTTCGGTACACAGGTTGGCAGACATGCCCGCTAAAATGATTTTGTCGATACCCGCTTTGCGCAACTGTAAAATCATGTCATTGGTTTCAGGGCCATACACTTTGTGTGGGCTGGTGACCACGGTTTTACCATTGTTGATGTAGGGTTTGTACTGGGCCAACCAATCGGCACCGGAACCTTCAAAACCTTCGGTGCTCAAGGCGTCTTTGCGATCAAACATGCCCATGCCGTGCATGGCCGTTTCCAGAGCTCCGCCGTGTTCCCATTTATGGTCGTGGGGATAGTAGTAGTGAGGTGAAACAAACACCGGTACATTTTTCTTGTCGGCTATTTTGAATAGACGGTCAATGTTCTCTACGGTCTTATTCTCAGTCACACTCTTACCGACCAAGCCCCAGGTAACCCCTTTTGGACTGAGAAAGTCATTCTGCGGGTCGGTGATGACAATAGCGGTGTGACCCTTGGTGAAGGTGACACCGGGATCTGGCAAAGCCGCACTGGCTGTGTGAGCCATGGCGCTTAGCAATAAGGCCGCTGCAGTCAGTTGGCGTGTAATTTTGAACATATGATATTCTCCGTGTGTGGTGGCCTTGTGTGCCAGTGACGATAGTATTCAGGGTTTTCAGCTCGCTAAGAATGTCTGCCCGTGTTGGAAAATTGTCCGTTTGTTCATTTTTTGAGGTGAGGAAGCTTGTATGGATGTATTGGGGGATATCCTTCGTATTGTCCGCCTGCGAGGGAGCGTCTATTTCAACGCGTGTTTCTGTTCGCCTTGGGGCATGGACGTGGAGGCCAGTTCGAAAGCGGCCTTTCATCTCGTGGTGAGAGGCAGCGCTTGGTTGAAGCTTGCAGGACAGGCCGAACACGTGGAGCTTAAGGCGGGTGACATCGTGCTGTTCCCCAGTGGCGCGGAGCATGTGATCGCCGACTCGCCCAACAGCGAATGTTTGTCAGGTGAGCGGGTAGTGGATGCGTACCGTGCAGGTGACGCGCTGTTTAGCGGCGAGCAAGAGCACGCTAAGATTGTCTGTGGTTATGTCGAGTTTGACCGTTCCTTGTCTCACCCTTTTTTGGATGATTTGCCAGAGCTTATTTATATTGAGTCCGAGCTTCGTTCTAAATTTCACTGGCTTGACAGTGTGATGCAGCAGATCGTGTATGAAAGCGAACACAAAAATCCTGGTAGCGATGTGTTAATTGACCGTTTTACTGAGATTTTATTTATTCAAATTATTCGCAGCCATGCTGAAATATTAGGTTTAGAAAAAGGTTATTGGTCGGCACTCAGTGATCAGCAGCTGTCTAAGGCGCTCTCACTTATTCATGATAATGCTGAGCGAGAATGGACGGTGGATCTCTTGGCGAATGAGGTGGGCATGTCTCGCTCTGCATTTTACAGCCGTTTTAACGATTACATTGGAATGCCGCCAATGAAATATTTGTTTGAGTGGCGGATGATGCAGGCCAAACTTAAGATTGAGAACACAAAAAAAACCTTATCGGTCGTTGCGGAAGAGGTAGGGTATCAGTCAGATAGCGCATTTCAGAAAGCCTTCAAACGTTTCTTTAATTTCACTCCCGCCTCGTTGAGAAAGCGTGAAAAGCGTTAATTGTGAACGGGCATAATTTAGGGAGCTGCCCATATTAATGGAATATGTACTTTTGCCGGCTTGCTAAGCGGAAACTTTTTTATTTTAAGAGTGCCGCTATCAACGCAGTGAATAATTGAGCATTCAAGGAATAAACTGTCAATATAAGCGCTTCGCTACTAGTCTTCTAAGTTTAGTAAACTAATGTAGTTTTTGAACCTTGGAGTAAGTCACTTGAGCACCTATCAAAATAGATCCATTGTAATGAGCAAACGCCCTGAGGGCGAAATCCAAGATGGCGATTTGAGCCTGAAAACCAGCCCTGTACGCGATCTTGCGGCCGGTGAAATTCTGATCAAAACCTTGTGGCTGTCCCTCGATCCATACATGCGTCCGCGTATGAATGACGCGAAAGGTTATATGGATCCACTGGGTATTGGCGACGTCATGACGGGTGAATCTGTGGGGCGGGTAGTAGAGTCCCAGTCTGATCAGTACGCTGTGGGCGATATTGTCACTAGCTACTCGGGTTGGCAGGAATATTATATTGCTCCTGGTGATCAGGAGAGAATGTATAAAGTGAATGCCGATGGCGTACCCCTGCAAGCCTTTTTGGGTGTGGCCGGAATGCCAGGGCGCACAGGTTACTGTGGTTTAAGCTATTTGGGTAAACCCAAAGCAGGTGAAACCGTTGTGGTTGCCGCGGCCTCTGGTCCTGTAGGCACGGTAGTAGGTCAAACCGCTAAGAAGCTAGGTTGTCGGATGGTGGGTATTGCTGGTGGTGCCAAGAAGTGTGCTTACGTAGTTGATGTCTTGGGCTTTGACGCCTGTATTGATTACAAAAGTGGTGATCTCAAGCAGAAACTCAGCGAAGCTTGCCCAGACGGAATAGACGTTTACTTTGAAAATGTGGGTGGTGAGGTGACGAAGGCTGTTGCACCGCTTCTGAATGAAGGGGCTCGAGCGCCAATTTGTGGTTATGTTTCAGCGTACAACGCCACCGATATGGCTGCTGTCGAAACACCATTTCATATTCTGGGTGCGCTGCCAAAACCGCCTGAGCACCGTTTTTTCTTAGTGACTGAGTGGCAAGATCAGCACGCAGAAATTACGCAATTACTCGCTGATCGCGTAAAGTCGGGTGAGTTGAAATATGAAGAGACGATAGCTGAAGGGCTAGAAAATGCCGTTGAGGCTTTTAAAGGTATGTTAAAAGGCGAGAACTTTGGCAAGCAACTGGTCCATATCGCCGATTGATGGCTAGTTTCAGTATGAATAAGTTGGGCTCACGTCTGAGCCCAACTTGTTGCAGAAAAGCTGTGTTAAGCTTTATGTCTCTGCCACGAGGCGATTGTTTTCTCTTGTCACCCTATGCTGAGGTTTAAATCCCATAGCCTCGCCGGCGTCAAGGCCGCGGAAAAACTCATCAGCGCTTGCCTTCTCAGCCGGTTCAAGCGCTTGATAACAGTCTAAGACTCGCTGCATCATCCATTGACTAAAGGACAGAGTCATCTGCTCCGATTTAATATCGCCCAGAGTGAACTCATGCATGCCGAGCATGCGAGGAAGGTCGGGGTTTCCTGGGTTTTCATTGATCCACTGAGAGACTTTTGCCGCGCTAGTTTCCATTGCAGGCCAGCACTCGTGAAATAAGCGCTGCAAGATAGGCGTAAGAGTCTCCGGGACCTCATCATCGGGTAAAAACTTTCCTTCTACCGAAGCCGAGTCATTCATTCGTTCAACCCAGAGAGCCACTTTTGGAGCGATACGCTTCATCAGTTGGCCTGGGTAGGGGTCACGATAAAGGTGGGCATAGAGTGGTCCCATTAATCCATAGTCACCGATACTGGGGCATGAGCCGAGTAAAAAATCATGCTGCTCAAAGTGGGTATTGAGTTGGCCAAGCAATTCTTCGTACCAAGTTTCAATGGCGGGTATGGTTTGCGGGTTGATACCTAAGGGTTCTACATAGCCGCTGAATTTGGCGGCTACTTTTTGGCCCAGCCAGCGTTGCACAAACCTCGGTGCCCACGGCATTACACTAGAGCCAAACTCGTGCAGAATAAATTCTTCATTGTGGTCGGGAAAGTTCCAACGGTAATGCATGGCGGGCATTCTTAGCCACTCATCACCAAATAATTCGAACAGGCGCGCTGTGAGTGCCTGCCTCGGCCCGCTGGGGTATACAGCTCTCATAGGAAAGCGGGCTTCTAAGCTGTCAATTATGTGGCTAGAATCTTGTAAGAACTCTCCCTCTGGTGTGGCTACTACTGGAATAAAGCGCACGCTGGTTTTTGGGATTATGATCTTTTTATACACTCTTAACGACGACATCACTTCTTGGTAAGGAATGTTTTTGTAGTTGAGGTAGGCGCGAACTTTCCCCGTGTATAGGGACGCTGGGCTGCCGTAGAGAGTATATTGATCGCTCATAAATTTGCCTTGTGGCCAGACTGTAAAGGTAGGGTTTATTGACAGTCTACGTGACAATTTATAGTGGCTGGAAGTCATTACTGCGAATATCTGCTATTGATGTGGCTTATAGAGAATGCGCGTGAAAATTACTGTTGATTTATACAGTGTTTTGGTGTCTGATGGCTTGGTAAATAAACTTATAAGGACATGATTATGATTGGCTACGTAACAATTGGCACAAACGATATGGCGCGCGGCGCCAAGTTTTATGACGAGCTGTTGGCGGAGATCGGTGCTAGCCGATTTATGGAAGACGACAGCTTTATTGCATGGGCTGTGAAGCCGGATGGGTCTAGCTTGGCCATTACTAAGGCCTTTGATGGTAATCCAGCTACTGTGGGTAATGGTGTGATGGTGGCATTTGCCGTTGAATCCCCTGCCCAAGTTGATGCTCTATACGCGAAAGCGATATCACTGGGTGCTAGTGATGAAGGGGCCGCTGGGCCGCGTGGAGACAGTTTTTACGCAGGTTACTTCCGCGACCTCGATGGGAATAAGTTAAACTTCTTTTGTTTGACCTAGAGTGTTTAGGGCTTGGGTGGCAATAGTGCCGCCCGAGGCTATTGCTCTTCTTTGTCCTCTTGCTCCTGATCAGGAATCACAGCATCTACTGCGGCGACTGTGCCCTTTACCGCTACAGTGGTCACTCCTACCGCTGTACCTACAACCGCTCCAGCTACTGTTACGGCGGTACAGCCGTTTAAGATGACACTCATCAGCGCCACAGTTAAAAATGCGTGCATTTTTTTATTATGTCTCACAGGCTGTCTCCATGTAAGTGCTGTATGAGCGCAGGAATTTCCTCAGGGTGCATCACAGTGTGGTGAGGATTGATACCCAATTCGGCATCTAAAGGTTGTTGGTGCTGAATCCACACAGAGGTAATTCCGCTGTTGTTTGCACCGGCAATGTCAGCGGCCAGGTTATCACCTAGATGTATCGCTTCATGAGCTTCGCAATCGGCTAGTTTAAGTGCCTTTTCGAAGATCGAGCGAGCGGGTTTTTGTTCGGGTTCTTGGCCGCCAATAATGATGTGATCTACGTGTTTAGATAGATTTACGGCCTCAATCTTGGGAATTTGTGAAAATTCTGGACCGTTAGTTATTACCACAAGAGTAAAGTGCTCTCGAGCAGCGGCTAGAAATTCGGTGATACCGGGGTAAAAATTGAAAGCCGCCATGCGCTCGTTGTCGAAGCCGTCTTGTAGTTGCCCAGCAAGCTGAGGCTCTATACCTTGTATTCCCTGTGTTCTAAGTAGATCCAAAATGAGTTGAATACGGAAGGCGTGCTCACCCTCTTCCTGTGCAATGGGCAAATATCGCGCTTGCTCGTCTTCATTCCACTGGCGCATGATGCCGGTGATGTAAGCTCGAGTGAATTGTTGTGAATCTACATCGCGACCAAAGTGGGCGCTGATACTTTTTCTCATTGCTTTGATGGCGTGTTCATTGGCGGCCATGGTGTCGCAAAGAGTGTCGTCCATATCGAGGAAAAGGGCTTTAAGCATAAGAGTATCCGGAGAGCTGAAGGCAAGGCGCATCATACTTCAAATTCAGCCTTGCCGCTGGCCAAACTGTGTTTTGGACTCCAGAAGCGGGGGTCAGGTGCAGTCTTCGAGTAATTGTTCACACAGTTGCTTGAGCTTCAAGGCCTCCTTTTCTTGCATGCTGGTCTTTACAAGCAGCTGTTCAGGAACTTTGGACGCCTGTTTCTTCAGTTGTTGGCCAGACTTGGTCAGGCTGATTACCTTTTGACGCTCGTCTTCTAAGGAGTGTTTTCTTAATAAAAAGCCCTTTGCTTCCAAACGCTTCAACAGTGGCGTTAAGGTCCCAGAGTCGAGGCGGGTGTGGAGGCTTAATTGTTTTATGCTCACATTGTTGTGCTGCCATAGACTCATCATGGTGACGTATTGTGGGTAGGTGAGGCCAAGAGGTTCGAGCATAGGGCGATAAGCCCTCACCATTGCATTGGAGGCGCTATAGAGAGCGTGGCAAATCTGTTTGTCGAGGTCTAAAAGGGAGGTGGTCACGGAGATACCTGCATACGTGAGTTTGAGAAAGTATTTTGCACGCAAATAGTTTGACAGTGCAAGGGAATAATAATATTGTACGCAATTAGTTTGCGTACAATATAAATTATAAATAGCAGTGGAGAGTGCAAAAATGTGGATCAAACAAAGTAAATTGTTCACGGTTGTGAGTGTGGCGCTGTGGGTATTGATGGCGGGGAATACAATGGCGACCGACTCGGCCGGAAAGGCCATCGATATCGACGACAGCACGTTTAACTGTATGCGTGATATGACAAAGGTACGCGGTTTTTACGTCGACAACTTAAAAGGCAATTTAGAGGGAACTCTGGCGGTTGCAAACTCGCCTGAAGGCGGTAAATACCCCGAGGGCTCACTTGTGCAGTTGGTGCCAGGTGAAGTGATGGTCAAGCACGGTGAAGGTTTTAGCCCGGCGACAAAAGATTGGGAATTCTTCGAGTTAGATGTCTCAGCTGAGGGCAGCAAAATCCGCAAACGTGGGTTTGTGGATGTGGTGAATCGTTTTGGGGGCAACTGTTTTGGGTGTCACATACAGGCAAAGCCGCAGTGGGACTTGGTTTGTGAAACGGGCCATGGTTGTGACCCTATTCCACTGACAAAAGATATTTTGGCTCTCCTGCAAAAAACGGATCCTCGTTGTGACAACAATGAACCATTAAATGCTAATGAGATAAAAAAATTAACGGCACTAAAACAAGCTTTGAGCGCTAAGCCCTAAAGTTAGATAACCGAGATAGCAGCGCTATCTCGGTATTTGTTCTCTTAGAGCTCAACAATAATACCTTCGTCTGCGGCGACACGCCCATCACAAACATCGTCATAAACCTCAGGCATGCTGCTCAAGCCCGAAACAGTTTTGAGTTTCAACCAAGTCCGGCTTTTTAGTGCTGTTTCTGTAATGAAGCTTGAAGTTTTTTGTTCGAATTCCTTTATTCCCCATTCCTTGATTCGTTTTTGTATATGGCCTGGCGCAAAAAAGAACTCACTACGACCTTCGTCGAGACCATTATTTTCCGTGCGCTCTTCCCAGTGGGTTAAACCCACGTTTATGCAAAACTTCATGTTGTTGCCGAGGTGGCTGCTGAGTGTTCTTAGTACCTCGCTGTTGCCCGACATATCTACAATTACAGTGGGCAGGTTGGCATCGACTTGGTCTAAAGAGTCGTAGGTCACCACGCTGTCGTAAAGGCCAAGCGAATTAACTTGTGCGAGGTTTTTAGTTGAGGTTACGCCGACACTCTTAGGTGCGGCATTGTCACCATCTAGCGCATAAGCGAGGCCAATGCTAGTTTTGCTCGAAGCACTCACGACTATTACTTGCTGTGCACCATACCAATCCTTGTCTTGCAAACTGTCCCACAGGCAATAAGAGGTGATGAATAAAGGTGACAGTAACATTTGCTCATTGTCGGCTTGTAAATCTTGAGCGGCTTCTGGATTGATTCGGCGGTAGTTGTTGTAGCCAGGCGGGAGTTTGGCTCTATGTTCCGCGCCGTCAATAAAGCGCTGTGACGAGATATTAACGGGCTTCATGATGACTTGGTTGGCCGGTGGAAAGTAACCGTAAAGACGATCTCCCACAGGCAGCTCATCGAGAGTTGATTCGCAAACTTCGGCAAAGCCCCAGACGGGAATGACACCCCAGCCTTCACTGTCGTCCCCTATTGCGGGGAAAAATTGCCAGTAACCAAGGAAGTCGCCCATGGCTGCGTAAGTAATATTGTTTGCAGTGAGTGCAAAACGAGTAATGTTGACGCGTACTTCTCCGGTATTTAGCGCAGCTTTATTGGTCGAACTTTCGACTAAGCGCTGTGTGGAAAAGTTGTCTTTACGAATTTGAAATTGAGTCATAGTTTAGTCTCCAGTGAGCTTAGTTAAGTTCGGCCATAAATTCGTTCAGTTTCATAACAGCAGGCACTGCATTGCTACGTATGCGTTGAATAATAGCTTGCTTTTCTTCGTCGTCCTGACTCGCCGACTGCATGAGGGTGCTGAATCCATCAAGTCGATCGCCCAGTAGCCAAGTGGCTATTTCTGGATGTTGAGACCAAGTGTATTGATTCATCATGAACGCTGAGAACATTCTTATCCAATCGGTATCGTGATTGGGTAAGGGTACAACACCGCAAATGGCATTCTGTTTTTCTTCGTCGCTGTAAGTCGCTTCAATGTGGGCAATGAATGCGGCACTGAAAACAGGCTGATAAGAGCGAACGGTTTGAGGGGTAATCAGATTGCCCTGGAAGATGGGTATGATTTTGACGTTGGTGATGGCGCTGGATGAGCAATCGACATGCAATTCATCTGTGCTGGTGGCTAAGGTACCTTGTTCAAAGGTAATTTGATCTTTTTCGAGCTTCACAACGCGGCCCATGCGGACTATGTTTTTAATGCGCCGCAGTTCTGCGAGTTCCATTTGACTGACGGTGGCGCCGTGAAACATTTTTGGGCGAACTTCTTGGTCGATTCGAAGTAGTACACCTGAATCCTCTAAACGGTCAAATAGGTCGGGAATTGACTCGGACGCTACAATTGCTTCCATTTGCAGAGCTTGAGCGCCAACGGAATCGCTGAAAAATTCGGGTGAGGTTTGGGTATTTCGACGATCGAGCAGCCATGCGTCACGCGGCATAATCCAGCGAATGTCATCGGGGTCTACGTTTTGTTCCAGCAGCCATAAACACGCATCGATCCCTGTTTTTCCTCCGCCGATAATTGTGTAACCAGAGGGTGGAGATTTCACCTTAGTTAAATCGTTGAGGGGAATGAATTGAACACCTTGCTCGATGGTGAAGTCGGGTGTGTGAGTTGATGGCACTGAAGTTTTTAGATACGTTGCATCAACGGTTTTTTTCTTCACGGTAACGCTGTAGCGCTGCCCGGTGGTCAATGATTGGAATTGACCATCACTGCTGTATTCACACATGGGGAAATATTGCACGCGGCCAGAGCTCAAGAACTTGTGGCGCATTACCTCATCGAAGTAGGCGCTAACTTCGGCGCCAGAGGCCAGCTCATTAAGCCCCTTGTTCAAGCCTATCGGGTCAATACGACCCTTACTTAGCTCGCTTGAGCTCACGCCGTAGTATGCGGAGGGCTGATGTAAAGTAACGAAGGGGTAGGCTAGGTTCCAATGACCGCCGGGCTTAGGGTATTTGTCGACTATGATGATATTAGCCTTGGTTTCACTGAGAAGAACGTCAGCGAAGGCCATGCCGACAGCACCGCTGCCCACGACCAAGTAGTCTGTTTCTAGTTGTATAGGGTTCATTGTTTGCGGCACCTTTAATCTACGAACGTATAATTTGTTTAAAAGAAGCGTTAGGCTAGTATTCAATATCAACCATAACGCTGTTATATTAAACATAACGATGTTATTCACTGTCAAGTGTTACTGATTAAATGAATCAAAATAAAGCAAAAATTCTTAAAGCGGCCTCGTCCTTGTTTTTGACGGGGGGGGCCGCCGCTTTAAGCGTGCGGGCAATCGCGAAACAAGCTGGGGTGTCTACCATCGGTATATACAGCCACTTCGAGGGCAAGCAGGGTATTTTAGATGCGCTCTATATCGAGGGCTTTGGTTACGTGGCGGATGCAATGGATGTTTTAAAGTTGGGTTTAGCCCCGAGAGAAGCTGTGTTGCTTGCGTCTAAAAATTACTTGCAGCTAGCCGAGACGCACGAAGCTCACTACCGCTTGATATTTGGTGAGAATAATGGGGCCTACTCGCCCTCAAAAGAGGCTAAAACCGTGGCTATAGAGGCCTTTTCGGGCCTGATCGACCTTGTTGGGAATGTCTATCCGACTTTAGTAGACGAGGCCGCCAGAGTTCGTGTGGCTTTGCAGGTGTGGGCGCTCATGCACGGTAGTGTCAGTTTGAAGCAGCATGCTGTGGGAGAGCTGGTGGACATGCGCGACTGGCAGCCGCGAGCGCTGGAGGCCGTAGCGGTGTTTATCGATGGTTTAAGTGCAGGAGAAGCGACTGGATAATTCAGGGTGTCGCGAGTATGCTCAGGTATCTAGGGCTTATTCTTATTGGTGCTAACTATAGAATTTATTGTGTTTGTTACAAGGTGTCTCGCCTGTGGGTAATTCGCGCAGCAGGTATGTTTTGCTGGCAATCTTAGGGTTTGGGCCTTGCGTCTGCTCAATGGCCGCCGCTGAGCTTCCAGTGAAACCCTTAGTTTTGAATCTAGAAACTGTAAATATTGTGGCAGGGCATTATCGAGGTGTACTCGAAAGCCCTAAAAGTGGGGTTTTAGCTGAAATACATCAACTGATTGCCGCCGAAACTGGCCTGCCCACCTCCCTTGAAATTAGCCCTGTTCGTCGTGCGCGGCACACATTCTTTAGTGGCGATGCCCACGGCATTTTTTCTGTGTTTAACGCAGTCGAGCGGCCAATGGATGTTATCTACAGTGTTCCCTTTGCCAGGCTGAGTCGTTACTTGTTCACTAGGCATGGTCAGCCTGTATTGCAAAAGCTCAGCGATTTGAAAGGCTTACGCTTGGGGCTCGTGCAAGGCTATATATATAATCAATTAGATATGGATCTGTTGGCCGCCCAGGGCACCACTATTCACTGGGCGATAGATCAAGGGGCCAATTTAAGAATGTTGAGTGCGGGTCGAATAGATGTATTGGTGGCGACGCCCTACGAGTGTGTGATGCTGGCCAAAGCTAGTCAGCTGCCCCGACCTGAGTATGACATTGGTAGTCCAATTACCCATTATGAGTTTGTATACGCTTTCCATAGTACTGCACAGGGAATCGCCTTGGAGGAGACGTTTTCTGCCTCTATTCGGCGCTTGGAAGCGCGCAATAAATTACAACCCCTGTCGAGCCAGTTTCAGGCCACAATGGATCAGTCAGACTAGGTTTCCATTTCTTTTAAGCCGCTTCCGCAAACTGGGTTTCAAGATACGCGATAATTTCCTTCGACTCATACATCCAGTGCACCTTGCCATCGGCGTTTGCAACACGTAAGCAGGGCACTTTCAGAGCTCCTCCGCCAGATAATAGCTCCTGCTTGGCCTTGTCGCAGCGCTTGGCATCGCGAGTTTCGATAGGCAGTGACTGGCGTTTCATTGAGCGGCGAACTTTCACACAGAAAGGGCAGGCTTTGTATTGATACAAGGTGAAATCTTGCGCTTTGGCGTTTACCGAGGCCTGTATGTGGCTGGCGCGCTTAATTCCTCGAGGGCTCGTGAGCCAATCTAAAAACAAAATCAATGAACCTACAAACCAATGAATTATACGCATCTGCTCTTCCTAGGATTTGGCCATATCGGTTGAAATGGCGCGCGCAGAATAGCAGGTTCATAGGAATATTTATATCGTCTTAGATATGCTTCCGCCGCAGGTTCTATTGCGGCCGCAGCTCTTGGCCTCGTAGAGGTGTTTGTCGGCTTGGCCAATCGCTTTTTTAATGTCGTCCCCAGCATTAACTTCTGCAATACCAATACTGACCGTCACGCGGGGTTTGGCTCCGGAGAAGTCCATGGATAAGTCGGCTAAGCCCTGATGAATTTTTTCCGCAACGAGGTTTGCGCCTCTAACGTCGGTGTCGGGCAGCATGATGAGAAATTCTTCTCCCCCCCATCGGGCCACCAAATCTCGCTGCCTGATGACAGACGAAAAGAGATCCGCTAGCTGGACGAGCACCCGATCGCCTATCTCATGTCCAAACTCATCATTGACCCGCTTGAAGTAGTCGACGTCACACAGAATAATGCTCAGTTTCTTCTGGTTCTGTGCAATTCTGCGCTGTTCGTGCCGCAGCTTATTCGTGGCGTCTCGGCGATTTGAAACACCCGTTAAGGGGTCGTATTTCGATAGTTGTTCATATTCCCGCGACAAATCTTTTACATGTTGGAAGGACTGTAGGCGAGAGTATTCATAGCACCCAGAGAGAAAAGTTATGGTTAAGAATGAATAGATAAGGCGCAATTTAAAGCTTGGAGTATAGAGCGTGTCTAATAGCTCGTTGTTTGGATAAAAAAGCAGGGTGGCGATCACAAGTAGAAATAAACCAATACTCACTAGCCCCTTTTTAAGCCCTTTTAGGAACAAAGAAACCGGAGCCACCATAAATATCCACAGTGGCCCGGTGTTGTCTGCCCCGCCGGAATGCACGAGATAGAACATCAGTAAGTAAAGTGAATACAATATGATTGATGCCGATGTATCAATGTGCCTAAAGGTGATTAAGATGTGGTGGGCGAGGATAAATATCATGCTCGCGAAGTAGAGCGCCGTGGCGAGAAGTACGTTGTCATTAAGGTGGGCGGTCACCGCCAATATGCCGGTTATGCTCATACCGACAAATGAAAATAGCTTAATGATAATGATCTTTTGGCTTATTTCGTGGCTGTCGCTAACGGACATGCCTTTTCGTAGATAGGTCAATAGACCCTGCCGAATGTTCATCATAGAGTTGGCTTCACCCTTATAAAACGGTACGATCGTCCCATAAGTTGTTTGTTGTATTTCGATCTAATAGTTATAGTGTCACCATACAGCGCTTGTGGTCAGGCCTCAAGATATCTTCATGCCTCAAATAGCTTTTTTGAAGGTGTTATGAGGGGAATTAGTACTTGGTTTGGTGAAAATTCAAGCTGTGATTTATTTTAAGGGCCATAGGCGACTGGATATTAATGAATACACAAATACGGACAAAGTTCTCTGCATTCACATTGGCTCTTTTGGTCAGCTCTCCCTTGCACTCGGCGAGTGCATCCGGCGCTTCCAGAGAGGTTTATTTTGGTGATACACATCTGCACACTAGCTACTCATTTGATGCCTTTCTAAACCGTAATCAAAGCGCGGATCCCGATACGGCTTATCGCTGGGCCAAAGGTTTGCCAGTTATTCACCCCTACCATCGCGCTCGTGTGCAAATTGATACACCGCTGGATTTTTTGGTGGTTGCGGATCACGCTGAACTGATGGGCGTAATGCGAGCTGTTTATAATGACAGGGCGGAATTGGAGGACTTGGGCTGGTTTGGCAACATCAAGCGTTGGATTGCGATTAGAGTGTTAAAGAACGCGGTTGATGAAGATGCAGGGTTTGGGTTTTTTCAAAAATTGCTGCCTCTCGCGGGAAAGAATAGTGGCGGAGACCCAGTTCTTGATCCGAATAATAGCCTACCGGCCTCTGCGTTTGGTGACACTAGTAAGGTTGAAACTCGCGCGTGGGAGGATATTGTTGACGCAGCTGAGCGACACAACCAGCCGGGTACTTTCACAAGTTTGATTGGCTGGGAATGGAGCTCCATTCCCACGGGAGCCAACTTGCATCGAATTGTGATTACTCCGGACGGCGCAGAGAAAGCCAAGCAGTACTTACCCTATGGTTCCGATCAAAGCCAGTACCCAGAAGATTTATGGCGATGGTTGAGTGAAACCGAATTGGCCACCGGTTCGCGTTTTATCAGTATCCCTCACAATTCCAATATCTCGAAAGGCTATATGTTCGCTGATACAACTTTAAAGGGGAAGGTGATCAGTGCCCAATACGCCAAAACTCGAGTTAGCCGTGAACCTATTGTTGAAATAACACAAATTAAGGGTGATTCGGAAACTCATCCGGCGCTGTCGCCTGATGATGAGTTTGCTGATTTTGAAACCTATACCAATTACATTGAGCAGGGCTTGGCTGGTGACAACTATAAAGCGGGCCCTGGTGATTTTGTCCGCTCGGCTTTAAAGCAGGGTTTAGCGATTGAAGCAGAAGTGGGCGTTAATCCGTTTAAGTTTGGCGTGATTGGTTCCACCGATTCTCACACGGGCTTAGCTTCGGCTGAAGAAACCAACTTCATGGGCAAGCTGGCGGCAGACTCAATTCCTGAAAATAAACTGAAAGATGAGCGAAACTATTGGCGCATGGCGGCTCAAGGGCTGGCGGCAGTCTGGGCACCAGAAAATACTCGAGAATCTTTGTTTGCAGCGTTCAAGCGGAAAGAGGTTTATGCCACAACAGGTCCTCGCCTGCGAGTTCGTGTGTTTGCCGGTTGGGACTTTAGCGCAGAAGATCTTAATAGCGAGAGTTTTGCTGCGATCGGTTATCGCAAAGGGGTGCCGATGGGTGGAGACCTGACTTACAGTGATGAGGCGCCGCAATTGATGGTTCGCGCGGTGAAAGATCCGAAGGGTGCGAACCTAGACCGTGTGCAGATTATTAAGGGCTGGTTGGATTCTGATGGGCGGCCGCAAGAAAAAATATACAATATTTCCTGGGCTGGCGATCGACAAGTAGACGGACAGGGTAAACTTCCTGCCTTGGTGAGCACCATTGACGCTGACACTTTGAATTATACCGATAAGGTTGGGGCTGCTGAACTGACCGCCTTGTGGACAGATCCGAATTTCAGCAGTTCGGAAAAGGCCTTTTATTATGTCCGGGTTCTACAAATTGCGACGCCGAGGCATTCCAGTTACGACACGATGGCTCTGCAGCAAGGCGCGGCACCTGAGGTGGCAGAGAGTATTCAGGAGCGCGCTTATACTTCACCAATTTGGTATACACCTTAATTTCGTGATGGCTTATTCCGCAATTTTAATTCGTGTTCTTTTTATACTCCGGCGTGATTAGCCACTACGCCGGGCGCGCCTTTTTCTAAAGATAAGCGAAGGCCCTCGGGAATTATCATCTTTTCATGCTTTTCAGGGCTGACCATAACGTAGGTGATTTCAGCTTTTACAATGGCTTCTCCCGTACTGTGATTCAGGAAATCACATTGTAGCGCGTAAGACGTTTTGCCAATGCGTAGGGTATGAATCTGTATGGCAAGAACATCGTCAAATCGGGCTGACGCCTTCCAGCTGATGTGCAGGTCCACCACCTGATTGTCATAACCGCGCTCAAGGAGCTCGGTGTAGTCCCCCCAAATTGCTCGCGTAAATTCTGTAGCCGCGATATCGACAAACTCTGCATATTTTGCGTTATAAACTACTTTCTGCGCGTCACATTCAGAATACCGGACACGTAATAGGTGGGTGAAGTGTTGAATCATTGAATAAGGTCCTGTTAGTTATTATTTCAGAGAGGCGTCGTGGGGGTGTCAATTTTATTAGCTGTGTATAGCAATGCTCAACCTATTTTTACCTTTGTGCTTTGACTGATACAAAGCTAAGTCGGCCTCGTTATAAATGGCTTGCGCGCTAGTGATTTCCGGCTTCGAATGACAAAGCCCGATGCTAATGGTGACGTGAATAACGGTGCCATCGGCAAGTGTAGTGGGTGTGGACTCGATCTGTGTTAATAAGCGTTGGGCGATACTTTCGGCCTGCTCGGGTTTAGTTCTTGGCAGTATTGCCATAAATTCTTCGCCGCCAATCCGGCCCAAAATGTCAGTCATTCTGAGTGTTTTTTCGCTTAGTGATGCGATGTGTTTAATGACGGAGTCACCTGCGGCATGGCCGAAGCTGTCATTGATCAACTTAAAATCATCGATATCTATACACAGTACCGAAAACTTCTTCTTGGTCGGTTCGCTTTCTCCATACATTTTTTCGAGTTGGGAGAATATATGTCGACGATTGTAAATACCGGTCAGGCTATCTTTCATTGACAAGAGATGGAATTTTTTTGATTTTCTATAGTAGAGCGTGAGCAAAAATATAAGAACAGATAGCAGTGTGGCCCCTGCAAATATCGAATAAATGTAGAGGGAGGCTTGTCTCTCTTGATGTTCGCTTCGCTCTTGTAGTAGCTGAATTTCGATGTCTTTCTTTTGTGCGCCTAGGGTCAGCCTGATGTCGGTTAGCCGATTTGAGTATAGGTTTCTATTAATTGTCAGTATGTCCAAATTGTACTTGAGTAATAGTTCGTAAGCGACTCGGGAATTGTTTTTGGCATTCTCAATGGTGGATTCAATGTGGGTTAATTCCACGGCCCATTTTGTGTTATGCAAATCGGGTAATTTGCTTAATGTCATCTTAGCTTGAGTGAATGCATTTTCGGCTTCTGTGATATCTCCCATTAGCACATTGCATGAGGATATCTTTTTGAATAGTTCAAAATCCCAATCTTCGGGGCCGCCTATTTCAATCGCGCGCTGTAAGTTGGGCAGAGCTTGGCGGCAGTTTGGTAATTCGGCTAAGGTCATTCCTAGGCCATAAAAAGCTTGGTAGTGACTTTTAGCGAAGCTAATTGGCAACACGCTTTTTTTATACTTTTCGAAATATTCGATCGCTAAGTCATATTTTAGTTGATACCGATAAGATGAAGCGATGCCAAATAGGCTGGTGGAAGCGAAGGCAGAATAGCCTAAGGATTGGAAATCTTGCAACGATTCCTTGAAATGTATTATGGCGTCGGAATAGGCCCCAATGTCGTGATAGATGTTGCCATAAATTTGATTTACATAAGCAAAAATATCCGGCCTGTTTAGTGTCTTCGCCTGGCTGTAAGCTTGATAATTTAAGGTGAGAGCGCGTTCGTTGTTAGAGATATTTACGTAAGCATTGGCCAGTTCAGACGTCGCCAGAACATAGATTGCACTTAAATTATGCGCCGTAGACAGAGATCTTGCCGCCTCTGCATAGTAGATGGCTTGACTGAATGAGGAGCTATTGTTGGCATAGCGTGCCTGTAGAAAAAAGAATGTCGCTTTGGCTTGTTGATAGTTCTGGTTTTTGAGGCCTTCGAGGCCGGCGTTAAACAGAGGTTCTGCGGAGCGTAAACTGCGGCTCATATCTTCATATAATGACAACTGAACTTCACTTAGAGCCTTATTGAGGTAGTACCAACGCCGCTCCTGAAGGGATAGGGTTTCAGGGTCTAGCTGAATCAGCTCTAGCAAGGTGGTTTCGGTGTTTGTAAAGCTGACATTCATGATTGAATTCAAGTTTCTTTCGTCCGCCCAGAGAGGCATAGACAAAAAAACTGAGGTGAGGAGTGTAATTAGGCTCCGGCAAATCATGGCAGAACTCTCTGTTTAAAATTCCTGAGCGTACCTTTAAATTCGATGGGAGGCTTTGCGCAGAGATTAAGCTATTTTAGGTGTACCGAATAAACAAATTTCTCAGTGCTGCAATAGGCCTGACTCCATTCCACTGCGCGACCATCAATATTAATGCTTGCGCGCTCAACCATTAGCACGGGTGCGCCAGCGGCCAAACCCAAATCGTCGGCATACTCACTAGGAAGTTGGGTGACGTGAAGCTCATCGCGAACTGAGACAATGCTGATGCCGAATTTTTCTTGATATAAAGTATAAAGAGAATTTGGCAATTCAGTTTCTTTATCGATATCTGGGAATACGGAGAGAGGCTGAATCACTTTTTCCAGAATGGCGGCCTCGCCTTTTAAATAACGCAGGCGAATTAGCTCAACAACCGGCGAACTACCTTCGAGGTTTAAATGGCTTTTCTCGGCCGCAGTTGCTTCCCGTCGCGAAGAAGAAAGCACTTTTGTCTCGGGAATCAGACTTTCGCCATTGGGTTCACGTAGTCGGAAAAAACGAAATAATGAGCTTTCTTGGGTGTGTTCTGCTACATAGGTGCCTTTGCCCTGACGCCGATCGAGCAAATTCTCGGCCACCATCTGGTTTAGGGCTTTCCGTACAGTGCCCTGACTGACCCCAAGTTCGGCGGCGAGCGCATATTCGCTGGGCAGAGGTTCAGAAGGTTTCCAGTCACCATTAACTAAGCGGCTAGTGAGTAGCTCATATGCCTGCTTGTAGAGTGGTTGAAAACTTTTGCTTAAAGACACGGAATCACCTTGTTTGTTATTGATTTGCGGTCGGAGCGCTACCCGCAGGACATTTGTTGTATGGCGCCTGCATTATCGTGTTCCGGTCGACCTGAGTCAAAGGAAATAGAGGCGGAGATCTTAGAGGTGGTGTGAAACTCACTTCCGGAAATGACTAAGGGCGGCCATGGCCGCCCTTAGGGTTAATCACATCAAGCTAATTAGATTAGAAGCTGTGAGTGAAGCCTACTTTCAAAATGCGTCCAAAGGCATTGTGAGTATAGGCATCGTAGCGCAGGTCTGTTCTTGCGTATGGTGCGTCTTCATCGCTGAGGTTGATAATCGAAGCTGAAAGTGTGGAATCACCGTCGTTCAACGCTAGCGTATAATACAGATCGTAAGTGGTGTGAGAATCCACGGTTGTATCATAAGCGGTATCAGCAAAACTCGTACCGATCAGTACGTCGGTTTTATTGTCTATGTAGTCAGCTACATAAGAGCTCACGAGGCGAAGGTTATGATTGTCACGCTGGTAGTTTAAAGACAGGTTTGTCTTCAGGTCTTGCATAGGGCGCACAAACGTCGCGGCATTCATCGAGCCTACGGCATCAAATGCTTCCTTGCCCTGGAAAGCGCCTACTTCATATTCGTTCACGTAAGAAGCATCGAGGTTCAAATCCCAATTGCCGCCTAAGCCACTGAACTGATAGTTTGCGTTCAGATCGATGCCATTAGTAGTGATATCGGGACCATTGACATACTCAGTCGCAAGACGAGCAATTACTTGCCCACCCGCGTCACAAGTGATTTTGGCACTGACGCCACAGATAACACCGTCATTTTGGGCCGATACATCGCCAATCAAAGCGTTGGGGCTCTCGCGCACAATGATGTCTGTAAAGTCGAAGTGCCAATAGTCCAAAGTGATACTGCTGTTGTCACTTGGCTTGACGATCATACCTACGTTGAAGGTGTTGGCGGTTTCTGCACTGAGATTAGCGTTACCCGTACGGTCAACAGCCTTAAAGAGCAGTTCCTTGCCAATAAATTCAAGCGCGGTGCTTTCGCCCGTGGTTTGGTTCAATGACGGAGCGCGGAAGGTGCTGCTGGCTGAGCCGCGAAGGGTGAACGAGTCGCTGATGTCCCAGCGAACAGCCACTTTGGGGTCAACAGTATCGCCAATGTTTCCGCCGTAGTCTTCATAACGCAGTGCCAATTGCATGTCGATATTTGAGGCTAGGGGTATTGCCAGCTCTCCAAAAAAGGCATAAACATCCTGATCAACCGAATCATTGTCACCCCCGCGCAAGAAGGTAAAGGCGCCGGCTCTGTTGCCTGAGGCGTCTGTGGCACCCGGGTTTTTATCGAGGTTTGCTAGGTCGCTATAGACGTTTTCTAGCTCTTCATTGCGGTATTGGAAACCCGCGGCGTAAGAGATCGTACCCGCTTCTATCGACATTAAGTCGTCACTAACAATGGCTTCGAATACTGTTAAGGTGCTGGTGCTTTCAATGCCCAAAGTGCCCTTCATCCAAGCCAGCAATTCAGGAGTGTTGGCAAGAGCTGGATCGTAAAACTCTGTGCCTTCTATGGACGAACTGAATGGGTTGTAATAAGAGCAGCCGTTTGCGCCGGCCGTTACGCCGTCACAGCTAGCGCCACCAAAGCCCTGAAGCGCTGCAGAATAACGCTCGGTTTGGGTGTCAATGGTTTCACCATCCCAAGTGTTCTCAGAGAAGGTTAACGAGCTAGTATAGCTGGCGCCGTTGCTGAATTCGCCTTCAAGGCCCGCCATAAAGCGATACGTAGTGTGTTCACGGCTACCCACTTCGGCGGGGCCGGTAACTGCAATTGGTCGGCCTACAAATATCGCACCACCGCTGAAGTCGGCTGGTATTGCATACAAGTTACCAAGACCCACCAGCCCACCTGTCATGATTCCTGGGTAGTTTCCAACAAAGTCTAGCAATGCGGGGTGGTCTCCTGGCAGATAGCGATCTGGATCGGCTTCTAACAGGGGTGGGTAAGATGGTGAGGTCTTCCAGTTAGGCACGTCTGAATTCGCATACATCACCTCTCCAAACAGTGTTGTAGTGTCGTTCAGTTCAATTTGGCCTTCAGAGAAAAACTGCAGATGCTTCTCGTCTTCAATAGAGTTACTGTAATTGATGAAGTCGTAGCCACAGCGGTTAGAACTTTCTAGAACACCTCCAGCGGCTTCACACTCAGGGTCGACTACGAATCCGGGTCGCACCCCGCCAAGGCCAGCGGCTACGGGTAAGGGTGCGGTTCTCAATATAGTGGCATTAGCCGCAGTTACACCGCCGCCTGGCTCCAAGAAGGACAAAGGCACAGGAATAAACGCGGCAGGGTTACCTGTGGTTGATCGGCCACCCAGAATAAGACCTTGGGGAGCGCCGATAACGCCGAGAACGGTATTGCCTGACTCAGCACTGGAAAGTGTGTCAACGCGTGGTCGTACTGCGTCTAGGCGCTCACTGTGTGGAAGTTCTGTACGCTCGCGGTAGCCCAAAGAGGTGACTAAATTCCAATTGTCTCCAGCTAAGCCCCAGATAGCACCTAGATCAAATTCACCGTCACTGCCGTCAATGTCTTGGTAAGAACCTGACATCTCAATGCCTTCAAAATCATGACGGGTATTAAAGTTCGCAACACCGGCTACTGCGTCTGAGCCGTAGGTGGCGGCAGCACCGTCTTTAAGTACTTCTATTCGGTTGATCGCCAAGGAAGGGATAGTGTTGATATCCACAAAGCCTGAACCGTCGTTCGCCTGAGCGGCGGCGGTCACCATGCGGCGTCCGTTCATTAGAACCAGCGTGCGGCTGAGGCCCAAGCCACGCAAGTTAATGTTCGCGGTGCCGGCAGTATTACCTGAAGCAAACTGATTCGTCTGGTTCTCTGTACCACTGGAAAAGGTCATGCTTCTGACGATGTCCACAGTCGTGGGGGCGCCTTGTTGCATGAGGTCAGCTCTGTCGATAACGGAAACCGGGGACGGAGCGGTGGTGGAAGCACCTTTGATGTAAGAGCCAGTTACGATGACTTCTTCAAGTTCATCAAGAAAGTCGTCCTGAGATAGGGCGGTAGGGCTAACAGTTGCAGTGATTGCGGCAACCGCGAGTGACAGTATCTGATTGCGATAGGGAATAGTGTGCATTGCTTCAAATCCTTTAGCGTTTCGATCTCTCGCAGAAAAGGGCGCTTGTTGCTTTACGCCGATCTCAGGAGGGGGCGAAATTATTGTATGGAATGTCTGATTATTATTGGTGTACAGATTTTCACGCTGTACGGTTTTCCATCTGGTTGACGTATTTTTAGTTATTAGCGTCGACCGCAAACGAAATAAGGTTGAATTTCGCTTCTCTTGAGTCTAACGACTGGACGGTCATCACGGAAAATTTATTTGCGCTATATGTAACTATAAATATGAGTGATGAGGGATGCCCAAACACAGCTAGAGGTCAGGATTGGCTCCTAGCTTAGTATGGTACAAGGTGGTGAGAATGCCAGCTTGAGCTGGCATTTGGGAGGGGTACGAGAGGAGAGTCTGTTTTGAGTCGGCGTATGAATCGCGCCGGCTGGTAACTTAGGGTGTTATAAGTTGCTTAAGCAGGCTAGGGTATCCTTCACTAATCACTGTGTTTTTGTACACGCCTTTGTCTTGAAGGTGCTGGTGGAATTCAGCGAGGCGGTAACAGGGCACGCTAGCCATAAAATGGTGTTCTACGTGGAAGTTAACGTTATTGGGCGCGAGAACCAGTTTCTCCCACCAGCGGGCAATAACCGTGCGAGTGTTTTGCCTGGGGTCTGGGTCGTAGAGGTTAGGAACTGACGCGTGCTCAGCCAACTGCCGCAGGCGCACAATAATCATGTAGGAGGTAAAAAAGGTAGCTAGCCAGATTAGGTAGAGGGCCGGGGTAAACGCTAAGCTTACAAAAACGGCAAACACTCCCTGAATGAACAATTCTTTCACAAAGGGCCAAGCGAATTCACGTCGTTCTTTATGGCGGTATTGTAAGGCACTGCTGATAACATAGTGCAGCAATTTGTAGCCTGTTTGGCCGGTGATGTCGCGGATAATCTTACGTTTAAAGCTGCTCTTTTCGACTGGGTAATGTTGGTAGTTTGGTAAGTCTGGATCTTGATCTGTGCCAGCCAATTTATGATGTTGCCGGTGAGATGTGGCGTAGTCTGTCAGGTCTGTGAACACGAGATTGGCGGAAAAATATTGACCAACAATAAAATTAAGCTTTTCGCTTTTAAATAATACTTTATGGCCACAGTCGTGGGAGATTACTGCCAGGGCAAGCATGCGGCCAGGTAGCAACAGCAATAAAGCGATAATTGTAAAGGCGTTAGTCCAGGTGCTCACAATAAAAAACAAGATCAAGATACTGGCCCAGGTGTTGAGAATTACACCGAGGCCTCTCCAGTCGCTTTTGCGGCTAAAATAGGCAATTTCTTCTTTATTTAATACTTCACTGACTTTCATGCTTTGGATCCTTTTGGCTAGCGTATTGCCAGAGGCTGACTGAGTTGTGGTTCTAAATGTGCGGGTGAATTTAAGAAATCATACTGTGAAAACAGGTCCTGCCAGAATGGTCGGCATAAGGTGTCATAGGTTTGCATCAACTCTGTCAGCTGATTCCTAAGGTGACCTTTGAGCATGCTCTCAGGCAAAAGAGGGTCTATGGCCAAGGTGTGTATGCAGTTGCCACCCAAGATAAATGAATCTCGAAAACGCTGCGCAGTATCTACTGTTTTAATGTGTGCAATGCTCTCGTTCAAGGCCTTGATATGGCGCTGATAACTTTCCTCTAAGCCGGCGAGTGGCCACAAGCTGTTTAAATCGATTGAGCTGTCGAAATGGCTCACTACGCAAAGCATGAAATCATCTTGGTCGGAGAGTTGGGTGAGCAGTAGGCGCAAATCGGCTGTGTTCATTGCGAGATTGTCGGGGCGCACCCAGCTATTATTCCAGAGATGCCGAAAGCCAAAGCGGTAAGCTGCGCGCTGTAGTTTTTCGCTGGCTTTACTTTTCATCGCACTTGAAATTTGTAAGTTCAACCACTCTTGTTGCCATGGCCGCATGCGCTGTTCGCCATCTCTCCAGCTTGATACCCAATTCCGTAAAGGGCTCGTTGTGGCGGATACCTGATAGTGTCCACGGCTGTCCATCGCGATCACATCTCGTTTGATGAGTCGGTTAAGGTTTACCCGCAGCGCGTTTTCACTGATATCGAAGATGGCAGCCGTGGCCACGAGCGCTCGTACCGGCAGCGCCTGAGGCTTGCTGGTGCGTAGCAAGTCGAGAATTAATGATTTAGCGGTAACAGATTTCATCTTGGCTCTAGGGTTAAATATTACTAATATCTGTAATATACGCAATTTGTGTAATATTACAATATTTTATAGAGTATTTTTAGTGTGTAATGTTGATGGCCGGCATGGCCCTTACACAGTCATCGTCAAGCCGAGCACTTACGCTCTTGGGTAGGTGCTCGGCTTGACGAGGGGCGTCCCCCTTAAGAGATCGAAGATGTAGGCTAGAGCGATGGTGATATCTTACTAAAGGAAGGGTCTCGTGCGCCCATCGTACAGGGGGGGGTAAATGGGTATTTATCGGTGATGTAGTATCCATAGACACCGTTTCCGTCGAAGCGGCCATTACACTCATCTAAGTTGCCGGAGTTGCTAAAGGCCCAATCTTGCTCATAGCGCCCTAGAGGCAAGCCGAAGTCACTGGCGAAATTCTCAGCTTGATTGGCAATATCCCAAGGGGTTGGCGGTGTGCCATAGAGCGCAGCTGCAATGGGCGTGCGCGAGTTACCGGTTTGGGGTTCATAGCCGGATTCGGCTTTGGTAAGTTGCCCTGTTTCATCCGTAAACCAGTGCCCATATATAGGAAACCCGTCTGGTGCAAAACCTAGGGCTGGTGAACCTTTACCGCTGGAAGGTGGGCTTGTTTGGTCATTGTCCTCCTGTAGGGGGTGGGTGATGGCGTGATAGTGGTAAGAGCCCACATAGCCGTGGCCAAAATACCCGTCGAATACAGCAGCCATGCGCTCTGCCAAGTCGTCCCAGATGGTATAGGCCGGTAGCTCGAACCAAGTATTTTGCGGTCCGCAACCAGAGGTGTTGCCGGCCGAGTTTGTCTGTAGAGATTGCGGGCCACTTGTTACTCCGGGGTGATAGCAGAAGCCAGAATCCATAGCAATGCCCACGCCATTGAGCAAAATTCCGTCGTAGTCCATATGAGGGGGATTTCTGGGGGTGTCAGTTCTAGCATCTAAATGTTCGGGGTCGACAGGAATGTAGGTGACTTCAGTGTCGCTGTGATCGATTGGGTTTATCCAGCCGCTGCCGTTTGGGCCTGTTACGGTCACGCCAAATGTATGATTGGGTATCAGGTTGGATATTAGCCGGCAGTGGGTAGCACTTTCGGGGTTTGTTGCCACGCTAACGTTGTCGTAGTCGTAAGTGGCGGGGTTCCAATCACTGGCCACTACTAAGTCAATGGTCGCTAGGCTTAGCGCATCGCTAATTCCGTTGGACGTGTCGACCACCTCAAAGGAGCTGTAGTCACCATCATTCGAATCTAGGGCATAGGCGCGGCAATCAGGGTTTCGGTTGAGTAGGATGGCATCTTTGAGTTGCCCATTGAAATTGGGGTTGTCTGTATAAATGTCGTCTGTCGGGGTGATTGTCGCTGGTGGTTCAGTGACATTGCTCGGGGGCGTTTCGGCTGTCGCAGCATCACTACTGCCACTGCCACTGCCACTGCCACTGCCACCGCAAGCGGATAACAGTAGGCTCAAAACAATTAGCGTCAGTGTGGGAGATTGCCGAGGGTCCATTGATTTTCCTTTTTACTCAGAGGTTTAGCGTTGGTAACGCTTTGGCCGGTATAAGGTTTACAGTGGTATAAATTCTTTGTTGTGGGCGTATTACTTTTTAGGATCTTATTTGGGGCGGTTTTTTGCCACTTCTCGCCCTTTGCGTTGGTCGAAACGCTCGGCCCAATTCCCGCCATTCTCATGGTCGCAGGCTTCTTCTGAATCGAAGATTATTTGTTGTTTTGGCGCTTTTACTTTCACGCCAATTTTTAGAAGTTTACTTTGAATAAGCTTGTGAATGGCTTTCTCATCTGCATTTTCTTGGCTTGTTAGCGTGTTAAAAATGCAGGTAATGAGCAGGCTGGAGGGAAAATTAGTGTAGTTGGCTTGATGGCTTAACCACTGGAAGCCAGGAATGCCCTCCAGGAATGTTTCACAGGCAGACTTCAGCGCAAGACGCACATTGTTGTCGATTTTCTTTTCGGTTTTGCTCTGCGGTTTAGCCATATTACAACGCTCGCGCCGCTTATTTTAATTCAACCACAACACTTTTTAAATTTCTTGCCACTACCACAAGAACAAGGATCATTTCGCGTGGGAGTTTTCAATACGCTCACTGCAGTGGGTTTATTGATAATGCATTCCAGCTCAGCAATATTTTCAGTCGCGTCAGCATCGACAGTCACAAGCGCAAACAAGCCCTCCACCGCCAGCATGGCTTCAACTTCTACCTTGCGGGCTTCGTCTGTCACGGTAAGAGTCAGGGGGTGTTCTTCCGTTCCCTGCTTAATGACTCGGTTCGTACTAAAGGCGTGATTGACGTGCTTGGGCTTGTTTCCCGGGCGACCTTTGAAGAAAAATTTATCTGACATGGTGAATCTCGCAATTGGCTCGTGCCGGAAACCAGGGTGATATTTCGGCGCCCTGACAGTTGCACTCGCTGAGTGTTTGGGCGGCGCAAGGGTAACAAAAGTCAGGCTTTTTTGAAAGTAAGAGCAGCAGTGCGATCAAATCTGACAGGTCGCTAAAGTCGCTTAGATTAAGGCCTCAAGTTCATGTTGTTTTCACTTTCTAACTTCTGTCGCCATGGGTTCGCGTATAGGCGTGACATTGAGTGAAAGGCCCGAAAACCCAATGATAATCATTATCACTTGCATTGCTAATAATAATCATTATCATTACGACGTGAAGTCTAACGCAGGAGTAGTAACTATGAAGCTAAGGTTTTTATGTGGTGCGCATCGAGCGGAGCTTACTAAAAGCTCGGGAAGGGCTATAACCTGCTGGCAAGATGGGTTTGATACGGGTCAAATGTTCTATGAGCAGCAAATGTGGCAGGAAGCCTTACCGCATTTAGGATGCGCGTTTGAGACCTCTGAAATCATGATCACGACAAAAGCACTTGAAGCGAATAATGCTTACGAGTTGTTTACTTCTTCAGCCTCTTTGCTAATGGGTGCCTTTGGAAAACTAGGGTACGTAGAGCAGTGTCAAAATATCTATAGTATTACTGTAGATCGCCTGAAGCGGGAGCTTGCCAATCACCCAGAATCTGAGCTTTGCATCACTAAGAACCTAAATGCTCTTTATCGCCAGATAGAAGAATTAGATGCTTTGACACCTCAGCAAGAACCTCCTATTTCGTTCACGTATCCGCACACTCATACGGCGGTTCACTAATTATATGTATAGTTTTTTTTGATCATGTTGAGCGGATTTTTGGCGGTCTTAAGTGGCTTGATAGGTATTGTTATCCTTTTCACTTTTTGGCGTAGAAAATACCCCGTGCACGGCACGGCGGTTTTTCTCGGTTGGATTCCTCTGGCAGGATCTTTGTTATTCTGGGTGGCATCTGCCGGAATCGAATTCGGTATTGTCTTTAGCTTAATGATGCCTTCACTTTATGCTTGGGTGGTTATTTTGGTCAAGTCAGAGCATAAGCCGATAGCTCACACGCGTCCGAAGCGCTATCAATTTCAGCGGGTTAGCTATACGAAAATACTCCGGAATGGCGGTGTATTTTTTCTTGTTATTGTTTTTCTGGCCATGTCGAGCACTTTTATTACCTTGGTATTTACTTACTCTCTGCCAATCAAGGAGGTAAATCGCATGGCGGTGGGCGCACTATTGATGCCGGTGGTTTGGGGCGCTGCAGTGGTATGGGCATTGATCGATGGGCGCCGAATTCGCCCTATTCTCATCAACGGTATTAGTGGTCTGTTTAGCGCTATCTACCTTTTTCTATGGAGTCATTGAAAAGACATGAGCGCGAAAAGCTTTGTTAAACGTTCAGTCGCGGGTCATTCTTGGCTCGGTTTGCTGACGGGTGCTTTTATGTATCTGATTTGCATGTCTGGAACACTGGCGGTATTTCATCAGGAGTTCGAGCGTTGGGAGCAGCCCAACGTGGAGGAGTATCGAGATTATGATGTCCAATTACTTGAAAGCGCTTATTTAGATTTCATCGATTCCCATCCAGAAGAAACTGGACATCTACATCTCGTATTTCCCAAGTCTGGTATACCTCGAGTGGTTGTGGAAAATGACCATGTAGCAAGATTTGTTAATCAAGACGGTACGCTTGGCGAATTCGAAAACCTTGCTTGGACTAAGATGTTGGTTAAGCTGCACGCCTACCTTTCTTTACCCAATACACTGGGGCTTATCGTCGTCAGCATATTTGGCGTATTACTTCTAAGCCTAATTTTATCTGGGTTCCTAGCGCATCCGCGTGTGCTGAAGGACGCGTTTCGATTTCGTAGAGGTGGCAGCAAGCAACTTGAGCGAGTAGATATACACAATCGCCTCAGTGTTTGGGGCGCACCATTCCATATTATGATCGCCCTTACGGGGGCTTATTTTGGGCTTGCAAGCGTAGTTGTGATTGTAATCGCTAGTGTGTTTCACGGCGGTGATCAAGACATTGTTGTCGGAAAGGTTTTTGGTCAAGAGCCTGAGCTTAGCCAAGATCTGCGGCCAGCTAATATAATCGGTGCAATGGAAAACTTTTCCCTGATTGCTCCCAAGGCATCGCCTCTATTTTTAACGATTCATGAGCCGGACACTTCCGGGCAATTTATTGAAATTTATGCTCAGCATCCAGGCCGGCTTATTTATTCTGAAAACTATCGTTTCGATATACAAGGAAATTACCTCGGGAAGGCTGGGTTTTCCGATGGGGAATTTGGCAGGCAGTTTCTTTATTCAACTTACCGATTACATTTTGGGGAGTTTGGTGGTTTTTCGGTAAAGATACTGTATTTCGTACTGGGTTTGTCACTGACAATAATTTCCGTAACGGGTATCAATCTCTGGTTGGAAAAGAGGAGGCACCGGGATCTAATAAATGATGTGTGGCTTGGTTTTGTGTGGGCATCGCCCGCGGCTCTTTGCCTAGCAGCTATTGCTCAAATAATATTTGGCCTTAGTGCTACAGTAACTTTTTGGGTAACTTACTCTTTGTTCTGTTGTTATTCCGGCTGGCGAAGAGAGGAGAGTGAATCTCGTCGAAATTTTCAATTTCTATCGGCGGCATCACTTCTTGCTTTAGTCCTATTATATAGCGCAAATTTTTACGAGCATGCGCTGACTCAAGCCGCCTTGGGTGTAAATAGTGCGCTCATAGTAGCCGCACTGGTGTTTTTGTTGCTGGGAAGGAAAAGCGCTACTTTACATATTGAAGGGATTTCTACAAAAGAACAGTGGGTGTAGTGCTCGGTGATGACTTGATACAGTGACACTCAAAATCCTTGAAGGTGGAATCGGGGAATTGTTAAGAAACTAGTATTTGTATAAACCTACAATGGAGCCGAGATTTTCGGCGCCCATTGCGGAAGAGGGCATATCTTTTTCTCATTGTCTATCTTGAATGGGAATCATAATGTGAGCGTAGGGCGTATCTTTCCACATGACATAAGGCGCGCCGCTTGTGTGATCATCACTCATGCCCCTTAGCATTTTCTTCGGTAATATGAGCATTAGATGTGGCCCTTCTTTGATAAAGTCGTCCGCCTGAGAGTGGTTGGCATGATACGGCGTGGAGTTGCTGACGCCACCGTCTCCCTGCAGCATATAAGACAAACCCATTTTTTCGGTACTAAAGGGCGCTTTGGTACCGACGGCCTGCATCATATTCATCCAGACTTCGTCATTGCACATGGGAGCGTTGTCGTCGGGCAGAGTTTCAGGCATGCACACCCAGCCGTTACTGCCTTTGCGCAGTGTCTCTCCGCGATACATGATAGTAGCGCCTTTGCTGATGGCAGCTGGCGCCGCAGACTCCGCTTTGGCAATTAACTCTGCATTGCTTTCGGCGTGGATTGTTGGGGTAGTAGTGATGACGAGAGCCATGGTGAATATTTTTGCTGTGTGTATTTTCATTGAAGATGCTCTTTGTGTGTGGAACGGTTCTTCAAGCGTAGTAGAAATTTGACGTGATGTTAGCTCGGCCGAGTCAATATCGAGAGAGTGACAAGAACATTGTTGGTGGTTTTTATTGCGACGTTTCACCGCGACAGCGCTTATTGATTAGACGACTAAGTGGCTGATCTATTATGCTCGATTAGTATATGCCTGTTCGTTACATGAATAGGGTGGTAGGGGGAGGTTTTCGTTGGTGCCTAGGAAGTTTTCGATCGAGGGTTGTTTACGATTGTTTATTGATGCACGTAGGTGATATTGGCTACGCTAGGCGAATTATCGATGGATTGTGGCTAGCTAGTTTTTATAACTATCAATGAGAGCATCTATTTCTCTTATATGGTCTGGATCAGCTAATTTTTTGTTGATTCTATCAAGTAATGTTTTGTGGGTTCCCTTCTTAACTGCGAAATAAATATTTCCAATTTCTAGCGCTTCGGAACCAAGAAATACTTCATCTTTTAGCTTGAGTTTATTCAGGATGTAATCCGTGGATAACTCAGAATGAATCACCGCATCTAATCTTCCCTTCGCCAAGGTATAAAAATTTGTTTCAAGGTCACCATCTTTAGTGAAGAAGCGATTGTTTGCTTTTGCTTGATCAAACTCGGTGCCATAACTCCAACCCAAGAGTGTGCCAATACGTAAACCGTCTAATTCTTCGACGCTTTTTATTCGGGGGTGTTGTTGGTGATTAAAGTACACCGAAACGCGCTCCTGATAAAAAGGCTCTGAGAAATCCAATGTATTCATGCGCTGATCGGTTTTCAATATACCTACAATAATACTGTCGCCTGCCGCAGCGTGGTAAAGGCCACGTTTAAAAGGTAGTGCTTCGACAGTATAGGCTTGGTCTATTGCCTTTAAGGTAAGATCCACAATTTTCAGGTACAAACCCGTATGTTGGCCGTCTTCGTGATAGAGGTATGGAGGGTAGTTGGTGTAGATGCTTATTTTTATCGGCTCAACGGCAACAAGGCTCAAAGGGGTTAAAGTGAGGGCTAAAAGCATCAAGCGAGCGAGCACTTGTTTTACCACCTTGTTAGTATTTGGCATATTTTCGACCTGCCTTCGAAGCGATTTCGCTAGCAATAGTTGTTGGCTGGGTGTAGGAAGCAACAACACTCCCCAAGCTTTTTAATATACCTGAATATACCGTCCTCGGGCAATTGCTCGGCATGGTTCTGATATTGCGCTGCCAGGTCGACGCCGGTACCAGAGGGTGTCTTCGGGCGTTCGCGTCCATGCGTTCTGCTCGACAATAATATCGAACTACTTTAGAACGTATCAAAAGTGCCGAATTCGATAACGTAGGCTAATTGGTTCTGCCCTGAAATATCATTCCATTCACCTGCCGAACCATAAGGCCAGCTTGATAGAGCCATGGCGGCGTAATCTTGCCCGGTGGGTGATACCGACGAATGTGTAAAATCATCAGGCTCCACTCCGCCTGAGCCCCACTCGGTGTAGCCTTGTTCCATTGATTCACCGTTAGCCCACAGCCACGTGCCTTCATTTAGCTCATCGCTAGCGCCAATCCAGGCATATATGGCGTCGCCACCATCGGCTGCAGTACTTGTAATATTTGCATTGATTAATAAATCATAGACCAAGTTATTTTCATCTGCATCGTTAATTATTACTAAGTGCCCTCCCAGAGATTCGGCGTGAGCCTTGGCTTCAGAATAACTTGCGACTTGTTCAACCACTTGATATGAGGAGCTATTGTTGGTGTCAGTCAGTAGACCGGCTACATAAGCAATAGCGCTACTAATTCCGGCGCTCACTGAGCTGTCTGTATGATCAACCGCGGAAAGCAAAGCTTGGGTAGGCACGACATCATCTGCACCAAAAGTTGCTTCGTTTGATGCTATCTCGTCGGTAAATGAATTGGCGACTATGATTCGGTTATTTAAAGTTTCCTGATCGGAATTTTGAGAGCCATCAGCTATCTGTTTTCCAATCGAAGCCAGGGTTGCAGTTCCTGATGCTAGTCGTTCGGTGTAAAAATCTAAACCACCTGAGTCTGGAGTTCTTCCATACATTTGCTGGTAGAGATTGCTTATCAGTTCATTGCTTGGAAGTGAGCCAAAGCTATCATTAAATTCACTAGATGTGCCAAATGAATTCAAGGCTTGAGTTAAATTTGTGGTAGTGTCAAAGACATTGGCCCAATAGGATAAACCTCCTGGGTCTCCTGGGCGCCCATAATAAACAACATACATTTGCTGTGCGAGATTGATAGAAGTTTGAGACGCCATATATAATTTCCGTTAAATACTTTCTAATAGCTAGTGGCTTGCAAGCTTACTGGCAGCAAAAAAACTGGATTCTATATCCATATAACCGAAATTCCTAGAAAAAGTCGCATAGATTTTTTGCCGATAGCGTTCGGATTCTTTGGCACCTGCTTTAACTTTAATCGAACAATAAGAGCGTCCATGACTCAGCCGCGTTGATTTTCTAAGATATTATTTGTCTTACAAATTCAAATGGAAGGGAGGAGGCTTGAGAATCTAGGCCCTTGAGGGCTGCAGAATATACGGCTTTTCCGTTGCGACCAATTCGGGGTGAATAGAACTGTCATTTTTTGTGATTCGAAAGCCGTTGGCTTTCCAGCTGAGATCGAAATTGAAACTACAGAGCTGGATTGAAAATATCCAAATCATCCGTCAGCTCAAAAGGGAAGGCCAAGCCTGCGCCATCCAAGCCTAGCTCAGTACGCAGTGCTTTGTGTATATGGCCAGGCTGGATGATTACACCATTATTATCCTGTACCAAGGTGCTAGGGTTAAGAGCTAAGGCAGCTTGTGCGCTGTCTGTTGAGCCTACTACTCTATTTCCCCAAGACGCCTCCTTTTTCATACAGATGACGCTGCCAATGGGCCAATGGTCTTTGCCGTCAGTACTATTGTAATAGGGGGTTCGGGCAAAATCTGACGCTATCATCAGGGTTAAACGATCGGCTACGCCCCGTTCCTCTGCGTAGGTCCAAAGATAATCAATCGCGTCGGCTAAGTGAGCCAGACGAGGTTCGTGATCTTGGTCATGGTCGTTGTGTGTATCAAAACCTTTTACATATAGATCGCCACTACAAGCAACGCCAGCGGAAAAAGCCAGTACACTGAGTTGTATTTGAGTGAGTAGATCACTACTTCCTGTACCGCCTACTTCTACCTCTTCTTGAAATGAATCAACGCCAAGTAAAGTGTTGGCGAAAGTTTCCAAGTCAGCGCCATTGTTGAGAGCCGCAGCGTAGGCGGCCGCGTTGTTCCGCTGACGTGGGAGCAAGGTTTCGTTGTTGCTAAGCCTATCCAATCGTTGTTGCTGCAGCGCGGAAATTTTTTCCATGTCGCTCACATTGCGATAGCTTTTGCTTTTGTCGATGTCGGCTACGTTGGGAATAAGTAATTCACCAAGGTTATCAATGCCGTTTAGGCGGCTGTAACGCACTAGGCCTGCACTGTTAGCATAGCCACCGAAATTAATATAAGACAAGGGTAGATTGGGGGCATAAGTCGCCGAGAATAAAGCGGGCAGTGATGGGTAGCCTACTGCATTTCGACCGCTCCAATTGTGTAAGATACCTACGCTGTGGGCGTTGGTCTGAGTATCAACGCCATTAATAATAAGCATGTCTCTGTGATACTTTTCAAATAAGGCATTATTATTGCCAAAGGGCGCATAGGGAATGTTTCCCGCTTGTTGAATGCCCGCAGTTTGCGACCAGCGGTTAATTTCTGGCGCTCCTGAAATATTTGTTTTGGGATCACAGAAACTCGATACATCCCAAGCACCTGATACCTGCAAAGTTAAAAACAGCGGGCCGGTGTATTGGCTCGATTGAGCAAATAGCGGCTTAGCTAACAGTGGCATCCCTACACTGCTGGCTGACATGGCCATCATTTTTAGTAGCTCGCGACGTTTCATAAATTTTCCCAATTGTAACGTTCCGCGCAGGCGGAAATATCGGTGGTATAGTTCACAGAGTTTTTCTTCGATAGCGCTTTATTCATGTAGGTAGGAAAAATCCGTCATGAAATAAACCAGCATTGTGATCCATGTGCCTAGCATATAATTCGGGTCTTCAGCTTCATCGGATGAGATGCTATAACTTTCGCCACCTTCAGGAAATTTACAAGCAAACTCATCGCTTACATTCCAAGCTCGTTTGGTCGCGTTTCGTGATTGGCGATCTTGCCATAGGGTTACCAGTAAATCGTAACTCTCGGTCAGTTCGGTGCTGTCTAAGGCCAGTTCTTCACCCAGTAGAGAGGAGTGTAGTGCCTGAAGTTTTTCTTTTAGTAAATCAGGACCACCGCTACTAGTGGGTGTGACTGTGCGATCAATGCCGGAAAATAATATTTTGTCAGCTTCGTTGCGATTGAAATCTAATACCACAGCGGGGCAAGCCATGGCGAGTGCCTGCGCCTGGGCGGTATTGGACATGATGGCCGTCATTTGCCGCATACGTTCGGTAATGCCGTTTGAATCAATTCCACCATAGTCAATACGAAACGTGTTTCCAAGGTGTGTTGTATAACCTTCGGGGGATCTCCAAGTCTCTGCTTCTCCCCACCGAAACCCCAATAGGTGGTAGCTTTTGTTTTCCAATTCACGGGGGGTCAATAGGCGTCCAGCGCCGATATTATCTAAAGATATTTTTCGCTCGCCATCAATAGTTGACGCACTTGTACTTACTCTGAACCACGGACTCATTATCATATCAATAAGGAGTGCCTTCACTTGAAAATTTTTAGCGAAGTCACTTGCTAACTGACTTATCGTTTCTTGTTGAGCTTCATAGGCATCGAGTAGTGCAGAGAAATTTACGTCGCTGCTGTTCTCTGGAGCCTCTAGGGCTTCCTGTCCCATTAACCCAGACCACCAAAATTTAATTGTTGCGGAAGAAAACCGTGAGTCGTCAATAATTTCTTGCGCCAGCCATTGCATGCTATTGGTGTTATCAAGGGCTTCTTTTCCATCAATACCAGGCTTAAGCATATCGGCATACCAGGTATCGCCACTTTGGTACAAATCGCTTTGTTTATAAGTGCGAGGCAGGGCGTCATGGCCTCCGGCGCTGCTCCGGTAACGCCCTTCGTTGCCATAGTTTTGAAAAACACCGGCAACGGGGTCATGGATTGCATGGCAAACTGTACAAGCCGCGTTATTCATTGTGGGATTGTCGGTGTCGGCCAGTGCTTCTGGGTCTGTTGTTCGGCTGGCAGATTTTTCAATGTCGAGGTCGAGAAAGTGATAGAGAGTCCAGCGGGCTCTTGCCCTATTGCGGTTGGTTTCTGTAGTGGGATAACGGTTTAAAAAGGCTTGGGTATTCAGCACGCCGGCGTGAGGGTAGTTTTCAAAAAAACCGCTGTGTGCGTTTATCCTCACACCAAACTCATCGTTATTCTCATGGACCCACTCTTCATCGCGAAATATTTGGCCATTATTCTTACCCGGTTTAAAAATAGTGGGGTCATCACTGTCAAATTGGATGTTGGCTCGCAGTATTTCTGCTGATTGAGGGTTTACCATCATATAGTCAGCAGTGAGAATTTCGGTATAGGGAAGGTCTTGCTCAACCACGTAAGCGATGAGTTCTAAGGGCGCACGGGTCACGCCATAAGAAACTTTGCTAAACCAATCAAAGAAGTCACTTTGTGTGCCTCCTTCGGCAAGATTATCGTAACTCGCGTTTGTCAGCTCAGGATAAAATCCATCGCGTACGTCGAGAGCTTCAAATTTTAAGCTTTCGAGAAAGGCGTCTGTTAGTAGGCGATCATTAGCTGAGCGAATGAGAAAATTGTGAAATCCTTCCCCGCTCGACTCCATTAGGCTGGCAAGGGCTTGGCGAAGACCTTCGTCATTCATCTCGGCTTGAGCATACTCCGCGTCACTCGGTAGTCGTCCAGCGATAATGATCGCGGCACGACGTAGGGTTTGCCTAGCATCTGCCAGCCCAATACCTGACCAAAACTCGGATAAAACGACCTCATTTGAGACATTACCTGTCAGAAGATTTAGAAAGGTAGTCAATGCTTGATATTCGCTACTAATTGAACTGAATTGGGTGCCTCCGCCATGGGAAATTCCCTGTACTTTGTTGAGGATTACCGACTCATCATTGTCAACTGATGTAAGATAGCCTTTAAAGACTGCGATATTGTAAGTGGTTTGCTCGCCCCCAATACCCGTCTCTCCCGTGTTGTTAAAAACTAGATTGGTATGACCCGATAGGCCTTCTTCAATATGACAATTCAAACACGCAGGCTGCAATACTTGTTGCTGCACATTCTCAACAAAATACTGTTCAACTTCGGTCTCAGCACCAACGATAGTCTCTATTATGGACAGTGCGGCCGTTCTAGACGCTTCGCTACCATCAACATCGTCTAGTATTCGTTTGGCACTGTCGATATCGGTATAGCTAAACTGCCCCTCATCTACCGCTTGAGTATAGGCGTCGGCGACTTCGAGCTTGTTGCGAAAAATAGCATCATCGCTGCTGCCGTCTTCGATGCCATTCGCGACATTGAGGGCAAGGGTGGCTAGGGTCATATCGCCACTGTTGATTTTACCCACATAAAAATCTAGGCCCGCCGCGTCTGCGTCACGCCCAAGTACCTGCAGGAAGATATTGTTGACGAGGTCCTCATTGGTAGAACCAGCAAAACGCTGTTGGTATTCGTCAGAGGCGCCAAAGGATTCAATAATTTCGCTTAGGTTACCAGAGGCGTCGTTTAACTTGCCTGACCACCATTCCAAGCCTGCCGGATCGGCTGGTCGACCGTAGTAAGCGACATACATTTCCTGTACTTGGGCGTCGTAGTCATCTTGTGCTGTCGCACTAAAGCTCGATAGGGCAATTAAAGCTGCAGATAAAAGTGCAAGGCTGCTTAAACCGTGATTTTTTCCACTGCTTCTCCAAAGGCGGTAGAGTGCTGGTAAAGCTATTTCCACATCAAAACTCCAATGCTTAAAGGTTAACTGTAAGCTAAAACGGATCACTGTTCATTCGGTTGACATTCGAGCAAGGATTATCGCAAAGAGCGAAGCCGCGAGAACTTGGCCTATAGAGCTTTGTATCTGGCTACCTAGTTTATTAATCATAAGGTCTCGAACGGAGAGCTGCCGCTTGAAGGGCTCTTCGCGGCCTTAGCAGAATTACGACGTAGGACAAATTGCAGTCGCGCTTCTTAGAGTTGTATCGGCCCTAGAAAAGTATCTAGTGTTGGAATTGCTTCAGCAGCTTGTTTAATGTCAAGGCCTGGGTTTCAAGCTCCAGTGCATGTTTTGCGCTTTCTTGTGCCTCTTGGTAAAAGTCTTCCGAAGATACTTGAATCTGGTTGGTATTGTTGTCAATCTCATTGGTTACGGAAGTTTGCTGTTCTGCGGCCGTGGCGATCTGCTCTGTCGAGGCGGATATTCCTTTAATTCCCTCAGAGATATCAGCGAAGCACTGTACCGTAGCACTCGAGTTTTCGACGGTGGTTTCTGCGAATTGGTGGCAGCCATCCATTGTGCCTACGGCGGATTTAAGCGTGCTCTGGAAAGAGTCAATCATGGCCGAAATTTCTACAGTTGAACTGTGTGTGCGTTGAGAGAGAACCCGAACCTCGTCGGCCACCACGGCAAAACCGCGGCCCTGTTCACCTGCTCGAGCGGCTTCGATGGCGGCGTTTAATGCCAGCAAGTTCGTCTGTTCGGCAATGCCACTGATTGTCGCTACAATCGTGCTGATTTGTTGGCTATTAACATCTAGCTCCGCGACGATATCGCTGGCACTCTTAACTTGCTCAGCAAGGCTAATGACTGATTCTTTGCAGGTATTAGCCGTGGTGCCACCGGTTTCGCTAATGCCAACGCTAATGCCGGCCGCTGCCGCTGTTTGTTCTGCGTTTCTTGAAATTTCCTGAGCTGCTGCCGCCATTTCTGTAACGGCTGAAGCCACTAATAGAACCTGGTCTTGTTGGTTTCTTGAATTCTCTGCGCGCTCGGAAGAAGACAGCTTGGTTTCACTTGAGTGGGAAATAACCGATGTGGTTATTTTTTCCAATTGCTTAAATACGTCACCTAATTGTACAAGAAAGGCGTCAATTTTATCCGCCATCGATGTCCTAATGTGGGAGTCGACCCGTATCGAAAGATCGCCACCGGCCGCTTGTTCGATTGTTCCAAGTACTGCGTTTGACTCAACGAATCGCATATTTCCATCGTAGATGTAATAGCTTGAAATGACCATGGCGGTCAACGCAAAAGACACATGATAAAGAAGTGGCGCTAATAGCCCCCATTCAGTATCGGTACCCCAAGAAAAGATCAGTATCGATCGCCCCATGAATTCTGCGCCAATACTCTGGCAATAAGTCAGGGTCAAATGATGCACGACGGTTAATCCAACAAACAGCAGTAGCGGCGTGAAATCGCGATAGCGAATCAAAATAGTAAACCCTAGGAAAAACAAGAAATGCCCTTCACCTAGGCCATTCGATTGTTGAACCGTTATCGCCAGAAGGGCGGCGAGAGCTGTCGCCATTATTATGCGGCTCATCGCCGATCCCGCCATCATGAGGTAGGTAATTGCGGCCACTGTTGAAATCAAGGCCCCGCCGATCATGCCCAGCTTGAATTGGCCGTGCTGCCAGGACGTTCCGAATGCAACAATTACAGAGAACACGATAATTATGCACAATAAAATTTTGTCAGCAGATATAAAATCCTCATCAAACTTTGCCTTCACGTGGTCGGAAAGGTCTCTGTTATAGCAGACAAAAAGCGTATTCAGCATGGGGCACTCCGTGGGCTAAGTTTCAATAAATTCATCTGCAATTGTGTCTAGAGAATAGGTCTCAGGATTATAGACTTTGATCAGCCACCAATTTCCGTCACGCCTCTCCAATAAATAGGTGCGCCCTCTGTGGCTAATTTCGTTGTTTACCACGCCGAGATTCAGGCCGAAATTGTTTTTCAGCTGTTTCAGTTGTAGGCGTGAAGGGTGAAACCCTTGGAAGGTGGGGTGGAACTGTTTGGCATAGTTACTTGCCAGCTCCTGTGAGCTGTTCTCGTCAATATCGATAAAATAGACTGCTGGCCTTTGTGGTGCTTTGATTTTTCTCAGCGTGCTACTGAGGCCAGATAGGGTGGTGGGGCATACGCCTTGGCAGGCGCTAAACCCAAAGAAAATCAAGGCCTTATCGTTATTGGCGACAGGAATAAAGGGTAAATTGATTTTTTTATCCACAGATTGAGGCAGCTGGGGAACGAGGATGACAAAGCCGGCCAGAATAGCCCATAGAGTGAGGCCCAGCGTTAATTTTTGGTGTTTGTTGAGCGGCCGCACAGCTTCCTCTGGGGTCATTGAGTAATTTTTATTACTTAATTGTAGACCCGTATTCGTGAAGCGCACTGACTTTTTGGCCAGATTTCTAGGGGCTTGGTGAGTGTCGAACTACAGTGCAGCCTTGGTTTATCGACTGCGACCCCCGTTCATTCGTTCTGTGATTTGTAGGTCCTTGGTCCCGAGTCAGGGTGGGAGTAGGTAACTGTAAAGCTACCTCACCATACCTTTTTACTGTCCCCGTAACGTGTTAATAGGCCGGTCGCATAGACAGACAAAAACATAATTGGTGTGAATATTTCGTCTGGCTGGATGATCCAATTCGCTACAGCGAATATAAGCAAGGCCACTTCAATTTTTATAAGGGACTCTCTTGAGTTTACACCTAGCATGTTGGCTCTGAACAGCCAGGGTAATTCCTTCCAGGTTTCTGTTTCTTTATCAATCACTGTAATTTCCTCTGTTAATGTATCCATATCAACTTCAAAAACAGAGGCGAGGCATTTTAGTGTCTCCAAACTGGCTTTCTGACCATTCTCGACACGCTGGATGGTTCTAACATTTAATCCACTAAAGTCGGCTAGTTGTTCTTGAGACCAGCTTCGTTTAGTTCTTAACTTTCTTACAATCATGAGTATTCCTCGTCTCTCTGTAGAGCGGATAGTGCCGTTAATGTACCGCTGTCGACCACGACTTCGCCCCGACAGTAGCCCGACAGTCCTTATTTTAGTCAAAATAGGATGCCGCGACAGCTTTGAAGGAAAATGTATTTGTCAGTACGATACGTTTAAGTTGATGGCGTAGAGAATAGGAGGATGTACTCAAATTTTGAAATGTAGCAAATGATCAACCTCTCCAGAGTCAAAAACCACTTGCTGCTTTAGTCATCGAAACCCAGAGCATTATTTTCTTCAAATTCGAAGATTGCGTGGTTGAATTATTGGAGAGGCTTCTCCATGATAGGCACCAATTTTTTCTCGGATTGAAAGTATCAATTCTATAGATGAGTGCAAAGATATGAAAAGGACAATTCATTGATGCGGGTTTTCTTTTTAGCGGTTTTTTTTCTCTGCTCGGCGTCTTTGTTTGCGCAAGAAAACTCAAGGGCAAGGCCAGAGGCGTCAAGCGATATTGAATTAAAGGAAAATCGAGTTTTCTATGAGGAAATTGAACCTCTGAGGAAGGTCTATGCTAAGGCCGAAAAACAAGTTTCGCGACTTTTGTTGGGTCGCCCCACAATTGGAGAAAACAGCCCTATTGAAAACATCGACCGCTACATAAAGCTAAGCGATGAGGCGATAATTTATATTAACACCAATGGTCTGTTTGGCATTGCAGCTGAATTGGATCGCTTGAGCGAATCGATCGGTATGTCTTCGAGCATAGAGCGTAGGTTTCGAGAGCGTATTGCTGGCCTAAGAGTGCAAATTGAGCAGGCCAGAACACACAAGAACCGTATAAAAATTAAAAGCGATGAGCGAGGGGGCAAAGAGCTTGCTGCGGATAAGGCTGAGACGCTAGACCGTCAAGAGGCAGCCATTGAGGCAGAGCAAGGCATTGACGACGACTTCTGGTCGGGTGGCGGGGGTAATCGAGGGGCTCGAAAAACGGATGCTGAACAGGACGCTGATTTTTGGTCCGGTATTAGCAGCGAGATTGAGCTGGCGAAGGATAGTGAGAATTTTTGGTCTGGAGAAAGTGAGGACGTCAGCGCTGAAGATGGCTTTTGGGAAGGTAAATCAAATGGCAGTGGAGATGCCGGAATGGATTATGAAATCAAGTATGGAGACGCGGGTACCCGTGGCGTTGTTTCAACAACAGGCAGCGTTTTAATTCCTTTCCGGCATTGGGAAATTTTGTCGTTCAAGTCAGGTATGGCACGGGTTAGAAAGCCCTCTGGCGATACGATTTACAGAAGGTGCAAAGCTCGGCCTTCAGCATCTAATAGTAATTTTGACGGATATTACTACAGTGTAACGCCGCTCGAACATGGGGTGGTCGATAAAAGTGGCGATTGGGTTATTCCACCAAGTAAAAGAGTCAGTGGCGACTGGGGAAAAAGTAAATGGTTTGGCCTGACGATGACCCAAGATGGCACGACGGCGGCAGACATTCGCAGGGCGAAGGCTGAGAAAAGTCGGAGGATGCGAGCTTGTCGATTGGAGATTAAGAGCGGTTTCAAGAGTGCAATACAGCGATATATATCGCAAGGTTACCAACGGATTCAGTGATGAAGAAAACGATAAGACAATTTTTCCCATTTTTTCTATTTTTTCAACTTTTGTTGTTTCCCTTTGTGAATGCTCAGTCATCCCAAGATGCTGAAGCTCGCGCGTATTTTTTTGCTGCCGAAGTGGCCTATGATGAAGGGCAATATCAGAAGGCCCTTGATGCGATTGCGAAAGTTGAAAAAATGTTGGGGAAAGGGAATGCGAAGCTCTCTTCTTTGCGTGTACAGGCTCTTTATGCGTTGAAGCGATATGGCGAAGCGAGGCGCGAGATCAATCGGTTTTATACCTTCAAAGCGTCTAACTCACTCTCCCGAGAGATGGCTTCTATCATGTTAAAGGTAGATGATCTTATCGCGGCAGAAGCAAGGCGCAAAGAGATAGAGCGCGTTCGTCTAGTAGAGTTGGCGAGACAGGCGGAGGTGAATAGATTGGCGGAGGTGAAGAAAGAAAAGGAAAGATTAATATTGGAGAGAACTGTAAAGCCTGTTCCTGAGATTCGAGTTTCCCCTGAATACCCAATATTAGCCGCAAGGAGTGGTATCGAAGGTTGGGTGAAAGTTACCTTAACCGTTTCTAAGGAGGGCCGAGTCAAATACTGTGAAGTACTAGAAGAGCAGCCAGGGCTTTACTTTGGTGAAGCCGCTTGTGACGCCGTTAATCAGTGGAAATATATTCCAGCAACACTGGATGGTTCTAATGTTGAGTACCGTATTAACGCACTTGGGTTTGATTTCACCTTGGATTGAAGCCGCTTACAAAGCTTAGTCAATTCGTGAATTATTGATTTTCCTGTGTTTCGAATATATGGGTATTCTTTAGTAGGCCCCTCACTCTCCCAAAATTTCGGTCCTCGCGGGCTTGAGTCGAGGAGCTGTTGATTATGGCTAGTAGCCATCGGCCCCGAGCCTGCGTGGGGCTAAGTAATAATAAGGCTACCTTACCAAGCCTTTTTACTGTCCCCATAGCGTGTTAGTAGGCTGGTAGCATAGACAGACAAAAACATAATTGGTGTGAATATTTCGTCCGGCTGGATAATCCAATTTGCAACCGCAAATACAAGCAAGACCACTTCAATTTTTATAAGGGACTTTCTCGACTTTACACCTAGCATATTGGCTCTGAACAGCCAGGGTAGTTCCTTCCAGGTTTCTGCTTCTTTATCAATCACTGTAATTTCCTCTGTTAATGTATCCACTTCGATTTCAAACACAGAGGCGAGGCATTTTAGTGTCTCTAGGCTGGCTTTCTGGCCGTTCTCGACACGTTGAATGGTTCTAACATTTAAGCCACTAAAGTCGGCTAACTGTTCTTGAGACCAGCTTCGTTTGGTTCTTAACTTTCGGACAATCATGAGTATTCCTCGTCTCTCTGTAGAGCGGATAATGCCGTTAATATACCGCTGTCGACCACGACTTTGCCCTGACAGTAGCCCGACAGTCCTGTTTTAGTCAAAATGATGAGTGCTCAATTGATAGGGTTGTCTACCCTTTATCTATACTTCGTAGCTTGGCTAGGGGTACGGAGCTTCTATGTTTCTGATTCAGCTTATCTAGGCCTTGTGAAAGCTGATATTCTCAGTTGACTGCGATGATCATGACTATCAAAGCAAGCACTGCTGCAACTATCATAAATCTATACCCCATGGACTTCCTTGCAATGTATTCATTCTCCATACGGGCAATTAACGCCTTTAGACCGCGCTCGTCCAGATGACTGCAGTGAGGACACGACTCTATATCAATGTCGTGTTGGAGCCCGCAGCGATCACAGGGATTGCTTGGTTTCTGAGATTTGACCTGTGCCAATTTCGCACCAAGACCACCGATATTCATACGCGTTGCTCTCCTTTTGGAGCTTGCAGTGTGGTGATCATCTTGAAGGCTGTTGACAGGGCTGCCACAGTTACTCCCGTCGCAAGAGTTGAAAGTACGGATGTAAATAGTAGGGCGTCAGTTATGTTATCCAATAAACCAACGACCAATCCTAGTAGTACCGGTAGCAATGCTACTACTAGCGTCATAGTTATTTGGTGGTCTTTAGTCATATCCCAGGACTTTCCAATAGACATCTCGTGATCTGTCGCGATGCCAGGAAATACGAGAGAAGATCTTCCAAAAATCCAGCACATGCCCACTAGTGCAATCAATATTCCGATAAAGGGTATTGCTGCAAATATAACTACTGGGATAGTGATTATAACTGTCAGGATGACATACGCTGTGAATAGTGTTTCCCTCATGGTCCAGCTAGTTACACCCCAGCGAGATACGGCTTCGGGACCCAGTATTAGGACTCGGTGGATGTTGATAGCAAAAATAGTTTGCACCGCTACTGTAAAAATAGAGATCAAATACCCTGCAGGGTCAGTCAATTCTAGCAGTGAGGATAGGTCTATCAGTAGTAGTAGGAAGAAAGCTGGGAGTGAGACCTTTACTAGGGCACGCTTGTAGTTGTCGAGATACGCGATTGTACCCCCGATGATTGCCAAGAAACTCAGTTCGCTCATAGTATCCCTTATGTTTTAAATCCATTAGCAGAATATAAAACAAATAATGGGTTTAGGCGATAGTGGCTATAGAAATGTAGCGCAGGAGTAATGCAGAACTTTGCAGAGAGCCTTCTCTCTAACAAGCCTTAGGAAAAATGCTGGGCCCTCGCGGACTTGAACCGCAGACCTGCTGATTATGAGTGACTGCGCCGGACGATAATAAATCCAGCTCTAGCCTCACTCAGTATCATCATATTGGTCGGCATAACCTTCAACATTTTGCGTCTCGTTGAATTTCATTTCTTCATCGAGCTCATTTAGCTCTTCCTTCTCCACCCCATAAACATGCGGAGTGTTCTCTAATTTAGCGATCGCGTCATCAAAGAAGTGTTCGATGGTAAATTCACATCCGATGTTGTACGCACCCACTGCAGCATAGTAAGAGTAATTACTAATAGCCTCTGGATATTCCCAGGTATCAATGCCGAGCCCCATTTCATTGCCGCAAGACGCACAGTGAGTGTCGACCGTGGATACATATCGAATGTATTCATCTTCCTCGGCTTCAAGGCTGGTGTCTTCAGTAAACGTAAGTGCCTGAGCTTCGATGCTGTGCAGTTTGGTGCAGTGGCTACAAGAAAAGCTTACGTATCCACTAATGGTGACATTCATGAGGTGTTTCTCTATTTGTTGAGGCTTGCTGAAGTGTGTTGCGGTGATCTATTGATTTACGTGGTCTGCTAGAGATTTGGAGCGGCTAGCGAATTTCTTCAAAACTGAAAAAACTCTTTGAGGTAAAGAAAAATGGTGGGCCTTCCCAGACTCGAACTGGGGACCTGCCGATTATGAGTCGGATGCTCTAACCAACTGAGCTAAAGGCCCTACAAAAAATGTTTAAGTGAGTACTTAAACAGCCCGCGCATTATATAGCTGTGCGCGGGCTAAAACCAGCGTTGGATTTATTGTTCGTCCAAGAAGCTGCGAAGATGGTCTGAGCGAGAAGGGTGGCGCAGTTTTCTTAAGGCTTTTGCTTCAATTTGGCGAATTCGCTCACGGGTTACGTCAAACTGTTTGCCCACTTCTTCCAATGTGTGGTCGGTATTCATATCAATACCAAAACGCATTCTCAAGACTTTTGCTTCGCGGGCGGTAAGGCCCGCTAATACTTCGCGAGTTGCTTCGGTTAGGCCTTCGCCTGTAGCAGATTCAACGGGAGAGGTAATGGTGCCATCTTCAATGAAGTCGCCCAAGTGAGAGTCTTCATCGTCGCCAATGGGGGTTTCCATTGATATGGGTTCTTTGGCGATTTTCAACACTTTACGCACTTTGTCTTCGGGCATTTCCATGCGCTCTCCGAGTTCTTCCGGAGTGGGTTCACGACCCATTTCCTGAAGCATTTGGCGAGATACACGGTTGAGCTTGTTGATGGTCTCAATCATGTGCACGGGAATACGAATGGTGCGAGCCTGATCCGCAATAGAGCGGGTTATGGCTTGCCGAATCCACCAAGTGGCGTAGGTTGAAAACTTATAGCCGCGGCGATATTCAAATTTGTCGACGGCTTTCATCAGGCCAATATTGCCTTCTTGAATCAAGTCGAGGAACTGTAAACCGCGGTTTGTGTATTTTTTTGCAATTGAGATTACTAGACGCAGGTTCGCTTCTACCATCTCTTTCTTGGCGCGGCGCGCTCGTGCTTCGCCGATAGACATGCGGCGATTAATGTCTTTGATTGTCGCGAGGTCAAGGCCGGTGGCAGCTTCAATCGCGCGTAACTTACGCTGTGAACGGTAAATGTCCATTTCCACATTTTTCAATGCGTCAGAGTAATCGCGCTTCTTCTTGATGATTTCTGGAATCCAGTCTTCATCAATTTCGTTGCCTGGAAATTCTTTGATAAAGGTTTTGCGTGGCATGTGAGCGCTGCGAACACACAGGTTCATAATGGCCCGCTCTTCGCGGCGCAGGCGCGCAAGCATGCCTCGCACAGCTTCATACATTGGCTCGAATTGGCGCGGAGGCAGTTTGAAGAATTTAAATACTTCACCCAGTGCGTCTAATTCTTTAGCGGCTTGCTTGCTATCCCGACCATATTTGGCAATGACTTTTTCGGTTTTAGCATTCTGCTTGGTAAGAGCTTCGAAGCGTTCTTTGGCTTCTTCTGGGTCTACACCGCCTACATTTTCGTCTTCGTCATCGTCGTCTTCATCGTTGTCATCGCTATCGTCGTCTTCTTTTTTGGCTTCGGCGACAGGTTTGATTACGGGAGGTGTAGGGTCAACATCGGCAGGGTCTAGCCAGCCTAGAATAACGTCAGCTAGGCGGCGCTCTTCACGCTCAACCATGTTGTATTCGCTGAGAAGCATGTTGACTGTGCCGGGCCAGTAAGCGACGGCGTGCATCAGCTCGCGGACACCTTCTTCAATGCGTTTGGCAATGGCTATCTCGCCTTCCCGGGTCAGCAGCTCAACAGTACCCATTTCACGCATATACATGCGCACTGGGTCGGTGGTGCGACCGGCTTCGGTCTCAACGGCGGCCAGGGCGGCAGCGGCTTCTGCAGCGGCAATTTCATCGGCAGAGGAATCTCCGTCACCCATCAGTAGGGTGTCGGCATCTGGGGCCACTTCATAGACACGAATGCCCATGTCGTTGATCATTTGAATGATATCTTCAACTTGATCGGGATCCGAAATATCTTCTGGTAAATGGTCATTAACCTCGGCATAGGTCAGGTAGCCCTGCTCCTTGCCTTTTGCGATTAAATCTTTAATACGAGACTGTTGCTGTTGGGCGGTATCAGTCATTCGGGACCCTGTCGAAATGGTGGTGGATTGTTGGCGAAATATAAGCGCGGAATTATACCGCATATATGGCGTTTTATTCTAGGAATTCAAGAGCGATATAGTGATTTGTAAGGGCCTTTTGGCGATTTAAGGGCCTTTTGAGCCTTTGCCTTGGAGAACAGCGGCAACCAATTGCTCTTTCTCATCTCTAGTGAGCTGTGTTAAGTCTGATTTTTTCAGTTTTTCCAGTGACATAGCGCTAATGTCTCGTCGCTCTTGGCCGCGCAGGCTGGCCAATGTATCGGTAAAAGCCTGGCTGAGATCATAGCGGCCACGCTCATCTTCCTCTGCTTTGGCCATGATTTTGGTAGCCTGCACTAGCTCGATACCGGCAATGTCTTTCAAATATTGCGTTTCTTGTTCCCCGTAGGATGCAGACCAAAAGCCAATGATATGGGGCAGTTTGTAATGAGGTCGTTGGCGTAAGATCTTCACCAGGCGGCCAAAGAGCTGCAGGTCTGAGTCGCTTTGCTGCTCCCAGAATTCTTGATCTTCCACTTTCGAGGCCAATTCGGGCTGACTGAGTGTCAGGGCAATAATTTTTCGTTTTGGGGGCATCAGGTAGCGAGAACTCGGCGCTGAGTAGGGGGATGACTCCCTTGTCTCGGCAAAAGGTTCCGCGTCGTAGAAAGGCTCGTAGTCTTGAGCGGCTGGCTCCTCAAAATGATGCGCCGGGGGCATTTCTTGGGGGTTTTGAACTGAGGGCTGATCAAAGTCTTTTGTATGTGCTTCTATATTAGTAGTTCTTTCTTGTGGTTTTGCTCTTGTTTCGCGAGCGCGTGGCTTGGCTTCTGCCGAGGCGCTCAAGGCATTGCCAGCTTTCGGTAATTCTTTGATGAGTTCCAGTAAAGTGTCTTTGCCAAGGCCTGTGCGGTTGGCTAAGTTGGCAAACATCAACTCTCGGAATACGCCCTTGGGGAGTTTGTCGAGCAGTGGAGCTGCGAGTTTACTTAGGCGCGCACGGCCTTCCATGCTTTGTACGTCTAAGCCATCTGCTACTGCGTCAAACAAGAAGTCCTCAAGCGGTACCGCGAGCTCTATCATGTGGGTGAATTTCTCAGCGCCAATCTGGCGAATAAGGGTGTCGGGGTCTTCGCCGTCGGGCAGAAAGAGAAATTTAACTTGGCGCCCATCCTCCATTACCGGCAGTGTGTTTTCCAATGCTCGAAGTCCTGCAGCGCGGCCGGCTCTGTCGCCGTCAAAGCAAAAAACCACTTCATTGGTGTAGCGAAATGCCCGCTTGAGATTGTCTTCGCCACAGGCTGTGCCGAGAGTTGCCACCCCGTAGCGAATGCCAAATTGGGCCAGTGCCACCACATCCATGTAGCCCTCTACTATGAGTAGACGCGGTATTTCTCGGTAGGCCTGTCGGGCTTCATGTAGTCCATAGAGTTCTTGGCCCTTATGGAAAATGGGTGTTTCTGGTGAGTTTAAATATTTCGGTTTGTCGTCACCCAGCACGCGCCCGCCAAAACCGATAACACGGCCTCGCGTGTCGCGAATGGGGAACATGATGCGGTGGCGAAAGCGATCGTAAAACTGGCGTTTACCTTCCCGCTCAATAAACATGCCGCCCTCGAAGAGGCGTTTAAGGTCGTCAGTGTTGCTGCCAAGTGCTTTAAGCAAATTATCCCAACCGGGGGGGGCGTAACCAATGCCGAATTCTCGGGCAATATCACCGCTAAGGCCGCGGTTTTTTAAATACTGTACCCCGTCCATGCGTGCTGGGTGTTGCCGCAGTTGCGTGCGATAAAACTCATCCGCCTTTTCCAGCAGAGTATAAATTTGTTTCTTTTCGGCGGCGCGTTTGTCGGCGGCGGGGTTGCTGGCCTCTCTTGGCACTTCCACGCCGGCGCTGCGGGCCAGGTGCTCAACGGCCTGAGGGAATTCCAGGCGTTCGTAATTCATTAGGAAGCCCAGAGCGTTACCGCTGGCGCCGCAACCAAAGCAGTGATAGAACTGCTTGTCTTGGCTCACAGTAAAAGAGGGCGTTTTTTCGTCGTGAAATGGGCAGCATGCACTGAAATTTTTGCCAGACTTCTTCAGTTTTACGCGAGTGTCGATGATCTCAACGATATCGAGGCGGTCGAGTAAGTCGTCGATAAATCCTTGAGGTATTAGGCTGGCCATAGCGTAAAGTCTACAGGAGAGCGATAGTGTCTGCGAGAGGGAGTAGCTTGCCTAGAAGGGCGGGTTTTAGGCGAGTTTAGCTTTTATGAGCTTGCTGATATTGCCCATGTCGGCTCGGCCTTGCACTTGTGGCTTAATTAATGCCATGGCTTTGCCCATATCACGCATACTCTCGGCGCCGCTATCAGTAATAGCTTGAGCAATAATAGCACTGAGCTCTTCATCGCTGAGTTGTGCCGGCAGAAACTCGGCAATTACGCCAATTTCAAAGTTTTCCTGTGCAGCCAATTCATCTCGGCCTGCGTCGGTAAACTGTTGGGCAGAATCGCGACGCTGCTTGCTCATTTTGTCGAGCACAGCAAGAGCGCGATCTTCGTCGAGATCGATACGCTCGTCCACTTCTATGCGTTTAAATTCAGCTAGCATCAAGCGAATAACGCCCAGACGCTCTTTATCGCGGGCACGCATGGCCGCTTTCATAGCGTCAGTGATGGATTGCTTTAAGGCAGAAGTGGCCATCTTTATTCCTATTGGCTATCAGCTTTACTCGTAAAAATCATTGATTTACGAGTGGGAGCTATAGACTTAGGTTCATTGTCACAGGGCTTACAGGCTTCGGTGCCTGTAAGCAAATACACAGAGTGCCAGGTAGTAGAGGCTAGACCTCCGCAAGCACTCTAGTGCTTAGTACAGGCGAACGAACTTTTTGCTTTCGCGCTGAACTTTCTTAGCGTGACGCTTAACGGCCGCAGCACCTTTGCGCTTACGCACAGTAGTGGGCTTCTCGTAAAACTCGCGACGGCGTACTTCAGCCAAAATACCGGCTTTTTCACACGAACGCTTGAAGCGACGTAGAGCAATATCGAATGGTTCGTTTTCTTTCAGCTTAACTGCTGGCATGTCTTTACCTTTTACAGGGTTGTCTTAAATCTGTTTAGTGTCTAGGAGAAAAACAAATAATTTCTCCTTATCCAAGGGGCGCAAATTCTATACAGTTCGGTTCCCGGCTGCAAGCCCAGAAACAGTAAAAGTTAAGGTAAATTAGGCTGGCTCTTCAGTCACTCTCTGATTATCATGCCTGCGGTAGTGGAAATTGACCATAAATGCCTCAGTTCAGGCCCAAATGGGCCATGATTTAAAGGCTCGATCAAAAATTAACGGACCAGATAGTATGCGAGTTTTGGGTATAGAAACCTCCTGTGACGAAACGGGCATCGCTATTTACGATAGTGAGCTGGGCCTATTGGGTGACGCTCTCTATAGCCAAATAGACGTACACGCCGAATATGGCGGCGTAGTACCCGAGCTAGCCTCCAGAGATCACGTGCGTAAAACCCTGCCCCTCATTCGCCAAGTGATGGCTGAGAGTGACACAGATCAAAGCCAAATCGACGGCATAGCTTACACCGCAGGCCCAGGCCTAGTGGGCGCCTTAATGGTGGGCGCCTGTGTTGGCCGCGCCTTGGCCTACGCCTGGGGCGTGCCCGCCATAGGCGTGCACCACATGGAAGGCCACCTATTAGCCCCAATGCTAGAAGACGAGCCGCCAGAGTACCCCTTTGTTGCCCTGCTCGTGTCTGGCGGTCACACCCAGCTTGTAAAAGTAGACAATCTGGGCGAATACACCCTGCTTGGTGAATCATTGGACGACGCCGCAGGCGAAGCCTTCGACAAGGCCGCAAAAATGCTCGACCTCGACTACCCAGGTGGCCCACGTATAGCGGCCTTAGCCAAAAAGGGCGACCGAACCCGCTTCAAATTCCCGCGCCCCATGACCGACCGCCCCGGCCTAGATATGAGCTTCAGCGGCCTAAAGACCTTCACCCTAAATACAGTGGCGGCTCATACCGAAGCCGATGGCCTTCCCGACGACCAGACCTCCGCCGACATAGCGTGTGCATTCGAAGAGGCTGTAGTCGCCACGCTAGTGATAAAATGTCGCCGCGCCCTAAAAGAAACAGGATTCAGCACCCTAGTCATCGCTGGAGGAGTTTCCGCCAACATACGTTTGCGAGAAGAGTTAGAAAAAGCCCTGAAAAAACTGGGCGCAAAAGTATTCTACGCGCGCCACGAATTTTGCACCGACAACGGCGCCATGATTGCCTACGCCGGTTGTCAGCGCTTAGAGGCTGGGCAGAGCTCCTCACAAGCCATTAAAGTAAGGCCGAGGTGGCCAATGGAAGAGCTGCCGCCATTGAGGTCAGCGGAAGAAATATAAACAAAGAACAGGGGGAGGCTTAGTTGTGCACTGTAAGTTTTGCCCGATCAGAACGCGTTTTAGCTTTTCCTCTCTGGCCAACGTCTTTGAGCGAGGACTGTTTGAGCCCGCTCGGGCGAGTTCCGCAGCGGGTTGGTCAGAGAGGAAAAGCGTGCGTTCGGGCAAAACTTACAGTGCGCAACTAAGCTGGGGTTAAACTCCGATTTAAAATTCGTGAATAACACGGCAAGTTGAGAACAAAACGTGAGCACTATGGATATTGTATACATCAGAGAACTACAGATCGAAACCATCATCGGAATATACGATTGGGAGCGCGAAATTAAACAAATCGTAAGTCTCGATCTTGAAATGGCCGCCGACATACGAAAAGCCGCTGAGACTGATGACATACAATATGCATTGAACTACAAAGCCGTTAGCAAGCGGCTCATACAATTCATCGCAGAATCAGAATTCCTACTTGTCGAAACCATGGCCGAAAAAGTAGCTGCCCTAGTTATGAGCGAATTTAACGTACCATGGGTAAAATTGCGTTTGAGTAAGCCGGGTGCCGTGCGAGGTGCTCGCGACGTAGGCATGTTGATCGAACGTGGTGAAAAACCCAAATGACCACCGTTTATCTTAGCTTAGGCAGCAACATAGAGCGTCAGCGTAATATCGCTGCAGCGCTTGACGCACTAGCTGACAATTTTGGCGAGCTAATCGTGTCCACTGTCTATGAAAGTGAAGCGGTTGGGTTTAAGGGCGATAATTTTTACAACTTGGTGGTGGCCATTCAAACCCAGCTCCCGGTCGGAGAATTATCAAACTGCTTAAAGTCCATAGAGGACAAAAACGGTCGCACACGGCTTGGTCCAAAGTTTAGTGGTAGAACCTTAGATATTGATATTCTAACTTACGGTTTATTTTTCGGTGAAATAGACGGAGTAGAATTACCCCGTGACGAAATCACCAAAAATGCTTTTGTTTTGTGCCCCATGGCTGAAATCGCCGGGTTGGACTTACATCCAGAACTGAAACAGAGCTACGAAGAACTTTGGCAAGCCTACGATCATGCGTCTCAACATTTGTGGCCGGTAGACTTCACTTGGCGCGATGAGATAATTTCGCGCGCCAATTAGGTGTTAACGCTGCGGCCTCCGTCAACCGGTAAAATTTGACCCGTTATATAAGGTGCGTCGCAAATTAGGAAGCGTATGGTTCGTGCGATATCACTGGGCTCTCCGGCGCGTGCCAAAGGAATGCGCTGGAGAATCTCAGCTTGCTGCTCAGGGTTCAGCTCGCTTTCACTCTCAGGCCACATAATCGCACCTGGTGCTACTCCGTTTACCCGAACACCGGGAGCGAGGTCGCGCGCCAATGCTTTAGTAAGCATGATGTTGCCCGCCTTTGCCGCGCAGTAGATGGCGTGGTGTTTCAGTGGTCGCTCAGCGTGAATGTCGGCAATGTTAATGATGCAACCGCCTGTCTTCTGCAGTGATTGCGCAAAGGCTTGGGCGAGAAAAAAGGGTGCTTTAAGATTGCTGCCCATTAAATCGTCCCACTGCTCTTCACTTGCATCGTTGAGTGGTGTTGGGTAAAAGCTCGACGCGCTGTTTATCAGCGCGTCGAGTCGGCCCCATTTTTCTTTGAGCGCCTTAGCGAGTTCATCTATTTCCTGCTTGTTGATTAAATCAGCGCTAAATACACTGGCGGAATTCGCTCGAGTGGTATTGAGTTTATTCGCTAGTGTGTTTGCATCGCCGAGTGAGTGCCGGCAATGAATGGCGATGTTGAATCCAGCTGCGTGCAAGGTGCACGCAATTTCTGCTCCTATACGACGTGCGCCGCCAGTAATCAACGCAACAGGTGCCAAGCTCATATGAACTCTCCAGTAGTAGAATTAAAGGTATTGATTAGTTTGTTGAGCTCGCTTAGTCGCCGGGAGTGCAATTCTTCACCAAATGCCTGGCCCTTGAAGCCGGCAGCGGCGATATCCTTAAGGTTGATATTTTCACACGCTGCGAGACTTTTGTGTAGCCACTGGCTGGGTAAAGTATTGTTCGTGATTCGCTCGCAGGTTAGCAAGCAAAGCTTAAAGCGCTCTGGTCGACGAAATGCATCCAATGCCAGAGTGACTTGCAGTAGCTTCTGCGCTGAAGGTGCAAAGGTTTCCAGATAGAGTGGCAAGCTGTTTGCCGTGGCTATTGCGAGTTCGCGATACTCCTTTGGCGCTGTGAGTCTCTCACATAATGGTTTGATACTTTCAGTGTTCAACCGGCATAACATGGCGGAAAATCGAGCCGCTGGATTTTTGATTAATTGGCTTATGCGGGTGAGGTCTTGCCATGGGGAGGGTGTATTGCCAGAATCTCTTAGTTCCGGAATCACTTTGTTGAGCGCGCCACAATCCATAAGTGTGCTTAGGAATACCTCTGGGTTTTTTTCTTCCAGTGCTCGATCGAGTTCCTTCCATACTCGTTCTGCCACAAGGTGATCAACTTCGCCACTGTTGACAATTTCAGTCATTAATTTCTGTGTTTCGGGTGCAACAGTAAAGCCGAGATAGTGATAGCGAGCGGCAAAGCGGGCAACGCGTAATATTCGCACCGGGTCTTCAGAGAATGCTTCAGATACATGCCTAAGCAAACGCTGTTTTAGGTCTTCTTGGCCGCCATAAGGGTCAGTAAGTTCACCGTTCGGAGCTTCTGCAATGGCGTTAATGGTGAGGTCTCTACGCCGTAAATCCTCCTCAAGGGAGATGTCCGGAGAAGTGTAGAAGGTGAAGCCTTTATAGCCGGGGCCCATTTTACGTTCGGTTCTTGCAAGTGCGTATTCCTCTTTTGTTTTTGGATGAAGAAATACGGGGAAATCTTTTCCTACTGGAATGAAGCCTTCCTCAAGCATTTGTTCCGGAGTGCCTCCAACCACGACCCAGTCTTTTTCGTGCCAGGGAAAGTTGAGCAATTTGTCACGAACCGCCCCACCTACTAAGAATGTTTTCATATTATTGTTTGACAGGTAAGTTGATAGTGAAGCAGCTGCCTTGTCCCATTTTGCTATTTACAGTAATGCTGCCTAAATGGGATTGAATAATGCCGTATGAAACGGACAAACCTAAGCCAGTACCTTGGCCAACCGCCTTTGTGGTGAAGAAGGGGTCAAATATTTTCTGCAGTAATTCCTCCTCAATGCCGTGGCCATTGTCTCGAATATTCACATACACAGTTTCGGCAGAAGGGGCCAGACCCGTTTCAATTGTGATGCAGCCGTTGCCGTCAATGGCTTGGCCAGCATTGACCAGAAGGTTGAGCAAAACTTGTTTAATTTGTGGCGTGATGCATTGTACTAAGGGCAGTTCTTGATAGTGCTTAACAATCTTTGTTTTATATTTCAATTCGTTGTTAGCAATATTTAAGCTGCTGTCGATTAATTCATTGAGGTTGGCTGAGTGCCACTCTTTTTCTTCAGGGTGAGAGAAGCCTTTTAGATCGCTGACGATTTGTTTAACGTGACGAACCCCTTGCAGAGACTCTTGAATTAGATGCTGAATGTCATCTTCAAGAAACTCTAAGTCTATGCGCTGCCGCGCTTCTTTTACAGCTTCGCGAGCAGCGCTGTTGTCAGGTGATGCCTCAAGATTTTGGTGGTGATTAATTAGCTCCAATAGATCTTTAACATAGGATTTAAGTGTATCTAAATTGGAATTGATGTAGCCCACTGGATTATTGATTTCATGGGCTACTCCTGCCGCGAGCTGGCCCAGTGATGCCATCTTTTCCGCTTGAATAAGTTGTTTTGTTGTTTCTTTTAGGCGCTGGTTGGTTTCCATCAAGGCGGCGGTGCGCTTTTGCACTCGCTCTTCGAGGTATTGTTCGCGATTGTGTAGAGCTAGATGGGTTTTCACTCGAGCCAGAAGTTCCTCTCTATTGAAAGGGGTTGTTAGGTAATCTGCAGCTCCTAGCTGGAAGCTTCGGCTGATGGTGTCGGGATCGTTGTCCGCTGATAGCACGATGACCACGGGTGAGCGTGGGGAGCTGGGCAATTGCAGCTCTTTGAGTACGTCAAAGCCAGACTTTTTGGGCATATTTAGATCGAGTAATACTAGATCAAAGCTGTTGTTGGCAAGCGCGGCCAGGCACTCGTCTCCGTCGGCAGCTTCTTGCACCTGTTGATAGTCCGTCGACAATATATAGCGTACGAGGCGTCGATTAATTTCGTTGTCGTCTACTAACAGAATGGATTCGGGCATGGATTGGCCGTGATAATGAGTGAGAGCTCATTCTGCGGCTTCTGAGGGCAAAAAAAAAGCCCCGACTACAATCTGGGGCTAAGGGTCTTAGGGTGTTCTTGGAGGATCCGCATGAAAACAAATCAACTTAGGGCAGTGCTTGCTCAATAACTCTTGGGCTTACTTCGACTGCTTTGAGCGAGGCCAGTAATCCCACTCAGTTGCTGACTATTATACATATGCTGACTTACCTGTCAAACGTGTCGTATAGATCATTTCCCCATTGAAAGTGGACAGCTTATGTACATTTGGCATTTAAGTCAGCTTGTAAATCCGTTATGCTAGGTCGCAAATAGCGTTATGAAATTGGATATATCACTACTTAGAGGCCACTATGCCAGAGGTGCGAGTACTTACTACCGGCGAAGCTGCCAAATACTGCGGGGTTAACTTCCGCACGGTCATTCGGTGGATAGAGCGGGGCAAGTTGAAGGCGTACAAGCTTCCTGGGCGAGGGGATCACCGTATTCAGGTAGACGATTTTGTGGCCTTCATGCGTGACAATAAAATGCCGGTTCCCGAGGAGTTGGCAGGCAAGAGTCGTACGGTTCTTGTCATTGAAGATCAACCTGAAATGGCCTCTGCAATAAGACGAGTGCTAAAGCGGGCGGGTTATGAAGTGGAAGTGGCCCAGGATGGTTTTGTAGCAGGGGCGGTATTGTCTCGCATGAAACCTTCTTTGATTACCTTGGACTTAAAAATGCCCGGTATAGACGGCTATCAAGTGCTCAGCTATATCCGTGAACATGAAGAGCATGCTAACGCTAAAGTTCTTGTGATTTCGGCGGAAACTCAAGAGGGCCTAGACCGCGCCTTGAAGTCGGGCGCCAACGATATATTGCCGAAGCCTTTTGATAACGAAGACTTACTTGCCAAGGTTCAGACGCTCATCGAGGGTTAGTCTTCCGGAATGTTCTCGGGTGCAGGTGGGCATTGAAAATGTTGAGTCACTTTTGCATCGTCTAAAGAATTCAAATGTACGTCAAATCCCCAGAGTCTATGAAGGTGGGTGAGAACTTCCTCGCAGGCATTTGCCGCTAAAGGCCTGCGCTGATGCTGAAGATGTTGCAGTGTCAGTGAGCGGTCGCCTCGCACATCCACGCTGTATACCTGAATGTTTGGTTCTCGATTCCCTAAATTGTAAAGGCCAGCGAGCTTCTCTCGTAGGGCCTGATAGCCGCTGTCGTCATGAATGGCGGAAACGTTAATGTTTGGCTCGCGATCGTCATCCCTCACGCAAAACAACTTCATATCTCGCATAACTGTGGGCGACAGGTATTGGAGGATAAAACTTTCGTCTTTAAAGTTCCCCATGGCAAATTTTAAGGTGTCTAGCCAATTGCTGCCTGCGATTTCTGGAAACCAGTCTCGATCTTCGGCGGTAGGTTTCTCACAAATGCGTCGAATGTCAATCATCATTTTAAAGCCTAGGGTATAGGGGTTGATGCCGCTATAATGAGGGCTATCGTAAGGTGGTTGGTAAATAACGCTAGAGTGAGCTTCCAAAAATTCCAGCATAAAGCCCTCTGTTACTAGGCCTCGATCGTATAGGTCGTTGAGTAAGGTGTAGTGCCAGAAACAGGCCCAGCCTTCGTTCATTACCTGAGTTTGTCGTTGCGGGTAAAAGTACTGCGCAATCTTTCTTACGATCCTCACAATCTCCCGCTGCCAAGGCTCCAGTAATGGTGCATTTTTTTCGATAAAGTACAGCAAGTTTTCCTGAGGTTCTTCTGGAAAGCGAAGGCTTTCTTCCGTGGCTTCAGCGGGGTTCAGCTTGGGGATTGTGCGCCAAAGGTCGTTTACTTGCTTTTGCAGATATTCACTTCGCTCGGCTTGTCGCATGCGTTCTTCAGCAGCCGATATAGGGTGTGGTCGTTTATAGCGATCAACACCATAGTTCATTAGGGCGTGGCAGGAATCGAGTATGGCCTCAACCTCATCGATGCCGTGGCGTTGCTCGCAGCCTTCGAGGTAATTCTTGGCAAACAGTAAATAATCGATAATAGAGTCTGCATCCGTCCAAGTTGTGAACAGGTAGTTACCTTTGAAAAATGAATTGTGCCCGTAGCAGGCGTGAGCGATCACAAGGGCCTGCATCGCCATGGTGTTCTCTTCCATAAGGTAGGCAATGCTGGGGTTGGAGTTAATGACAATCTCGTAAGCTAGGCCCATTTGACCACGGCTGTATGAGCGTTCAATGTTGAGGAATTGCTTGCCGTAAGACCAGTGATGATAGCCTAAAGGCATTCCCACTGATGCGTAAGCATCCATCATCTGCTCTGAACTAATAATTTCAATTTGACTGCGATAGGTATCTAGACCGTATTCCTCAGCGATTTTTCCTATTTCTCGGTCATAGGTCTCGATGAGCTCGAAAGTCCATTCGGATGTGGTAGATATCGGTGATTTTTTCATGCGCTTTTCTTCTGGAATAATTCACGGAAAACAGGGTAGATATCAGCGCTGGAAACAATTTGCTCCATGGCAAATTCATCGGGGAACGCGGCTTTCACTCCTTCATATTCTTCCCACAGGGCTTGATGATTTCTGGGTGTTATTTCAATGTAGGAGAAATATTGGCACTTGGGGACCAGTTCTTGGGTGAGCATCTCAAAGCAAGTGCTGGAGTCGTCGTTCCAATTGTCGCCGTCAGAAGCTTGTGCGCCGTAGATGTTCCATTCGCTGGGTGAGAAGCGTTCATCTATAATTTCGTTCATTAGCTTCAGGGCGCTTGAAACAATGGTTCCGCCAGTTTCCCTTGAGTAAAAAAATTCCTCTTCGTCCACTTCTTTGGCGCTAGTGTGGTGGCGAATGAACACGACTTCTGTTCGTTCGTAATTTCGTTGTAAAAATAAATACAGTAAAATAAAAAATCGTTTTGCAATATCTTTGGTGGCCTGGTTCATGGAACCTGACACATCCATCACGCAGAACATCACGGCCTTGGAGCTGGGAGTGGGTACCTTGACGTGTAGATTGTATTTCAAGTCGAAATCATCTAGCCAAGGAACCCGCTTTATGGCTTTTCTCAGCTGTAGTATGTCCGCTTCGATTTGTTCTATCTTTCGCTTATCTTTTAGCGTGTCATCAATCTCAGAGAGCAATGCTTTCTGGTTTTCTAGCTCTTTAAGCTTGCGGCGTTTACCAGTAGTTAGGGCTATGCGTCGGGCATTGGCCGCTCTTAATGAGCGAACGATATTAATCCTTCCCGGCGACCCCTCATTGGTGATTCCCGCGCGCACGGTTTTGAACGATTCGCTACCCTTTAGTTGCCGTTTTACTAGATTCGGCAATTCCAAATCTTCGAACATGAATTCCAAGAATTCTTCCTGGGTTATTTGGAAGACAAACTCATCCATGCCCTCGCCTTGATCGCTGGCATTACCTTCGCCGGCTCCTCCGCCGCCACCGCCTTGCGGTCTGGGTATGCTGTCACCCGTTATAAATTCCTTATTGCCAGGTAAAATATTATCTGTGGAACCTCCTTGTCCTTGGTGGAATGTCGGTTCACTGATGTCCTTTGTCGGGATGCCAATTTTTTCACCCTTATTGATGTCGGTGATTGAGCGGTGAGTAAGGGCTTCGCCAACCGCCTTTTTAATGTGCTGGCGATATCTTCTCAAGAAACGTTGCCGATTTACCGCGCTTTTATTTTTGGCGTTTAGTCGGCGGTCTACAATGTAACTCATAGATTTTCCCCGTCATGCGTCAATTTAGGCTGGATGGATTACTGCGATTTTCTTACGCGCAGATACCACTCAGACAGCAAGCGAACTTGCTTTTCCGTATAACCTCGGGATTTCATGCGGTCAACAAAGTCTTGATGCTTCTTTTTGTCATCTACAGATGCTTTAGCATTGAAGGAAATTACTGGCAATAGATCTTCCGTATTGGAAAACATTTTCTTCTCAATTACCGTGCGCAATTTTTCATAGCTGTTCCAGATTGGAGAGTTGCTCTGATTGTTGGCGCGAGCTCGGAGAACAAAATTAACCACTTCATTGCGAAAATCCTTGGGGTTGCTGATGCCCGCGGGTTTCTCGATTTTTTCCAGCTCTTCACTGAGGGACTGTCGATCTAGAATTTCGCCAGTTTCTGGATCTCGATACTCTTGATCTTGTATCCAGAAATCAGCATAAGTGACGTAGCGGTCAAAAATGTTTTGGCCATATTCTGCGTAAGATTCCAAGTAGGCTGTTTGAATTTCTTTGCCTATGAAATCTACATATTTTGGAGCTAGGTATTCCTTAATGAAGGTTAGGTAGTTTTCCTGTAATTCTGGTGCAAATTGCTCCTGTTCAATTTGCTGTTCTAAAACATAAAGTAAATGAACAGGATTGGCGGCAATCTCGCTACTGTCGAAATTAAAGACTTTAGATAATATCTTGAATGAGAAGCGTGTAGATAAGCCAGACATTCCCTCATTAACTCCGGCGGCGTCTTTGTATTCTTGCAGCGACTTTGCCTTGGGGTCGGTGTCTTTTAAATTTTGGCCGTCGTAAATTTTCATTTTAGAAAAAATACTGGAATTTTCAGTTTCTTTAAGTCTAGAAAGTGTCGCAAATTGGGCCAGCATCTTTAAGGTGTCTGGTGCACAGGGAGCCTTTTGCAGCGAGCTGTTGGTGAGCAATTTTTCGTATATTTTAATTTCTTCAGAAACCCGTAGGCAGTAGGGAATTTTAACGATATAAACGCGATCAATGAAGGCTTCATTGTTTTTGTTGTTTTTGAAGGTTTGCCACTCTGATTCATTGGAGTGGGCTAGAATAGTGCCGTCAAAAGGAATCGCCCCTAAACCCTCTGTGCTGTTGTAGTTGCCTTCTTGGGTGGCGGTGAGTAGGGGGTGTAATACCTTTATTGGCGCCTTAAACATCTCGACAAATTCTAATAGACCTTGGTTGGAGTGGCACAATCCACCTGAAAAGCTGTAGGCGTCTGCGTCATCTTGAGGGTAATCTTCAAGCTTGCGAATATCCACTTTTCCCACAAGAGACGAGATGTCTTGGTTGTTTTCATCCCCAGGCTCTGTTTTGGAAATACAGGTTTGGTCCAGTATCGAAGGGTAAACCTTAACTACGGTAAACTGACTGATATCGCCTTTAAATTCATGGAGGCGTTTTACCGCCCAAGGCGACATAATTGTTTTAATGTAACGTCTGGCGATACCATAGTCTTCTTCGAGTATTTCAGCGTCTTCCTCGGGGTCGAACAGTCCCAGGGGAGATTCGAACACAGGGGAGCCTTTGAGGTGGTAAACCGGCGATTTCTCCATCAGGTATTTCAGCTTTTCCGCCAGCGATGATTTACCGCCACCGACAGGGCCTAATAAATACAGTATTTGTTTTTTCTCTTCGAGGCCTTGAGCCGCGTGTTTGAAGAAAGAAACGATTTGTTGAATGCATTCTTCCATTCCATAAAATTCTTCAAATACAGGGTAGCGTTGAATAATTTTGTTGGAGAAAATTCGGCTGAGGCGAGGGTCTTTCGATGTATCAACCTCTTCGGCCTCGCCAATTGCCATTAGCATGCGCTCGGCGGCTGAGGCATAGACCCGGGGATCTGTTTTGCACAAATCCAGATAATCTTGGATGCTGATCTCTTCTTCTTGTGATGTTTCGTAGCGCTCGCGGTAGTGGTTGAAAATACCCATGGATCACTCCTTTAACTAATATCGCTAGTTAGTACAGTTAGACCGGGGATATCTCCTTAGGCTCCATAGGTAGCATGTAACTCTATAGACATTTTTTTCATAAGGAATTCAGATGGCGGGCTACCTAAACCTTCTACCCCTAGTCAAAGCATAGACCCTTAGCGGACACCTAGGAAGAATATGGGTGTTTTTTTATGATTCCTTGCCTTATATCAATGTGCTTTTGTGTGATAATAACGAACCTTTCCGGCTGCTTTGCTCCTGCTTAAGTGGCGCTTATTTAAACCTAGTAGAGGACTATTTCGTGAAAGTGTTAGTGACCGGTGGATGTGGTTATATTGGCAGTCATACTTGCATAGAATTAATCGCCGCAGGTTATCAGCCAGTAGTGGTAGACAACTTGTGTAACAGCAAGAAAATGGCACTTGAACGCAGTGAAAAAATAGCGGGCGCTAACATACCGTTTTACGAGATCGATATCGGCGATAAAGCGGCCTTGGCGGGTGTTTTCAGTCGCCACGAAATTGGCGCAGTATTACACTTTGCGGGTTTGAAAGCCGTGGGGGAGTCTACAGAGCGGCCCTTGGCCTACTTTCAGAATAATGTTGCGGGAACACTCACCTTATGTGAGGCAATGGCCGAGGCGAACGTTCAACAGCTTATATTCAGTTCTTCCGCAACGGTTTATGGCGACCCTGAAATAGTACCCATCATCGAAAGCTCTCCTACCAGTGCAACAAACCCTTATGGGCGCAGCAAGTTGATGGTTGAAGAGATGCTACAAGATTTTTGTCGTGCCCCCGGCTCCACCTTAAAGGTGAGTTTACTGCGGTATTTTAACCCGATTGGTGCTCACTCCAGCGGTACTATCGGTGAGGACCCTAGCGGTTTGCCCAATAATTTGCTCCCCTACGTCGCCCAGGTAGCAGTGGGGAAGTTACCTCACTTGCGAGTGTTTGGCGACGATTACCAAACGGTGGACGGAACCGGCGTGCGCGATTACATTCACGTGGTTGACTTGGCGGTTGGGCACGTAAAAGCATTGAATCACTTGCTCGCGGCCGAACCGGGTTGTCAGGTTTTCAATTTGGGCACAGGGAAAGGTTACAGTGTGTTAGAAGTGGTGTCTGAATTTTCCAAAGTCTGTGGTAAACCGGTGCCAGTAGAGATTCACCCACGGCGGCCCGGTGATATCGCTACATGCTACGCCAATCCAGCGCTGGCATGTGAAGTTCTGGGTTGGCGCGCCGAATATGATTTAAGCAAAATGGTGGAAGACGCTTGGCGCTGGCAAGCGGGAAACCCTAACGGTTACGTCTAAATCATTTTCAGGCCTTGCAGTCGCATTGAAAGCGCTGCTCGTCCTCCAAGCGTAGCAATGTAAGCTGCCCGCCCCAAACACAGCCTGTATCTAAGGCGAATACGTTTGGGGCTTTGCAAACACCCTTGAGCGCAGCCCAATGACCCACAACTAGTTTATTAGAGTGACTTAGTCTCTTTTCAAAAGAAAACCAGGGCGCGTAATCTTTTGGTGGAAACTCGGGGCTTGTTTTGCATTCTAAATCTAACTCGCCGTTGGCTTTACAAAATCGCATCCGGGTCAGGTAGTTGGTGATGATTCGCAGGCGGTCGTGCCCTTGAAGGCCCTCATGCCATTGTGCAGGTTGATTGCCATACATCGCTTTTAGAAAGCTACTTACGCGCTTGTCGTCGCGCAATACGCTTTCTACTTCTGCGCTGTATTGTAGGGCAGACGGTAAATCCCACTGCGGTGGAATGCCGGCGTGTACCATCGTGTAATTAAGCTCGCTATCTGTGTGAATGAGCGGGTGCTGGCGCAGCCAATAAATGAGCTCTTCGCGGTCCGCCGCCTTCAAAATCGGGTCTAAAGTGTCACCCTTGCTGGGAGTCTTGTGACCGTAGGCGAGCGCGAGTAAGTGTAAGTCGTGGTTGCCCAGTACAGCGCTTAGGCTGTTTCCTAGACTGCGTAGAAAACGCAAGGTTTCTAGCGACTCCGGGCCGCGGTTGACCATGTCCCCCGCCACCCACAGGCGATCGTGCGCCGGGTTGAAGTTGACGTCTTTAAGGAGACATTTAAGCGGTGCTAAACAGCCCTGAATATCTCCTACGGCATAAGTGCTCATGGATTGCTCTCTAAGGAAGCTTAGTGAACCGCGTGAGGTGGTACTAATGCAAAGGCTGGGATTTTGGCATTAAATTGTTCGCCGCTGTCTCTTTGCATTTCATAGTGACCGCTCATTGTTCCGGTCTCAGTGTCCAATACTACACCGCTGGTATAAGTGTAAGATTCCCCCGGTTCTAGGCGCGGCTGCTCGCCCACTACCCCAACGCCTTGTACTTCCTGAACTGCGTCGCTCGCGTCGGTGATTATCCAATGTCGGCCAATCAATTTCGCAGGGTCTTCGCCCAGATTACTAACGGTAACGGTATAGGAGAATACAAAACGCCCAGCATCGGGTTTAGATTGCTCGTGGATGTATTGAGTTATTACTTGTATATCAATGTTGCTCATAGTGTCACTTTTTACTCAATTAAGTCGCTTAAAATATTGCTTAAATCCACAAATTCTTGCAGCGATAAATTTTCTGGACGTCGAGAAGTGTCGAGTTCCAATGCATCTATTTGTTCGACCGGCGCCAATTGTTTAAGGGCGTTGCGTAAAGTTTTCCGGCGTTGTTGAAACGCGATATTAACTAAGCGTTGAAATAGTTTGATATCTTTGGCGGGGTAGGGCGGTTGATCGTAGGGTTGCAGTCGAACAATCGCCGATTCTACTTTGGGCTGAGGGTTGAAGGCTTCTGGCGGCACCAAAAAAAGCGTATCAACTCGGCAGTAATACTGCACCATAATTCCCAGTCTGCCGTAGGCTTTCTGCCCTGGTGATGCAGACATTCTCTCGACGACTTCTTTTTGCAGCATAAAGTGCATGTCACCAACCAGTTTGTGGTAGGTGAGCAAATGAAATATAAGGGGAGTGGAAATATTGTAGGGCAGATTTCCTAAGATGCGCAGTGGCTTCTCACCTTGTTGCAGTTGGCTGAAATCAAACTTCAGGGCGTCTGCCTGATGTAGGGTGAAGTGGCTTTGTTTTTCGTATTGAATGCTAAGCCATGCGGCTAAATCTCTGTCCAGCTCAACCACATCGAGCTTCTCACAGGACTCCACCAGCCACTGTGTGATTGCGCCTTTCCCTGGTCCTATTTCAACAAGATGGTCGCTGCTGTTCGCACCGATAGATCGGACAATGCGTTGAATTATACCGTCGTCTTCTAAGAAGTTTTGCCCAAAGCGTTTGCGGGCACGATGGTTTATGTCGCCGGGTGTTGATTTCATCATGGGGTAATCATTTTAAGTCTGGGGGTGACTGACATCCGCTTTTGCAGATGCCATTTGAGCGGCATAGTCCAGTGCCGTATTGAGGCTGCCGCCATCAATTTGGCCGTGACCCGCGAGATCAATCGCAGTGCCATGGTCCACTGAGGTGCGAATAATGGGCAGACCTAGAGTAATGTTTACGGCTTTGCCAAAGCCTTTGAATTTTAGCACGGGCAAGCCTTGATCGTGAAACATAGCCAGCACCGCATCGGCACGGTCGAGATATTTGGGCGTGAACAATGTGTCGGCCGGCAGTGGGCCTTCCAGTTGGATACCTTGTTGTCGCAAAGTGTTGAGTACGGGTTCTATCACTTCAATTTCCTCTCGTCCCATGTGCCCACCTTCACCGGCATGGGGGTTGAGTCCGCAAACTAAGATACGTGGTTTGTCGATACCAAACTGTGTTTGTAAGTCGTGATGTAATATGCGGATAACTTTGCTTAAGCTAAGCTCGGTGATGGCGTCAGCCACGTCTTTCAGTGGAAGGTGAGTAGTGGCTAGGGCGACTCTCAGGCCCTCGGTTGCCAGCATCATTACCACTTTGTCTGTATGGGTGTGCGCCGCTAGATACTCGGTATGGCCGCTGAACGGGATGCCAGCTTCGTTAATGAGGCCCTTGTGCACAGGTCCTGTCACCATTGCCTGACAGATACCGTGTTGGCAGAGCTCAATAGCTTTGTCTAAGGTGGCAAGCACATAGGGTGCATTTGTCGGGTTCAGTTCACCGGCGATTGCGGGGCTCGCGAGCGAAACAGGCAATACCGCAAGCTCACCCGCCGCGGTACCGCGTGCGGGGTCTCTCAGTGATCGTTCTGTGTGAATTCTGAGTTTCAGTGAAAGGCCTAGTAAGGAAGCTCTCTGGCTTAGCAGTTCAGGATCGGCGATCGTTAACACTTCCTGAGTGCGGGCCTGTTGAGCCCAGCTAACGATTAGGTCTGGCCCAATGCCCGCAGGCTCACCAGGGGTAAGGGCCAGCCGTATCACTTGAGGGTTATTTCTACAAAAGCTTCGTCGCGAATTTCTTGTAGCCAAATTTGTAGTTCTTCGTCAAAGCGGCGCTTGCGCAGTAAATTACTGGCCTGATTGCGGCGCATATTCTCGCTCATGTCTTCGCTGCGGCGCTCCTGTACCTGTAGTATGTGCCAGCCAAATTGACTGCGGAAGGGCACGCTCACATCGTTGATTTCTATCTGGCCCATCATGCTTTCAAACTCAGGCACAAATTGCCCAGGAAGTGACCAACCTAAGTCTCCGCCGCTGAGCATTGAGCCAATATCTTCGGAGTGCTCTTTAGCTTGTTCGGCAAAATCTGCTCCGTCGATAATGCTCTGGCGTATACCCAGTAATTTGGCGTGGGCTTCATCGTTGCTCAGAATCTCAGAAGGCTTGACGAGGATATGACGAACTTTGGCCTGGTCGATGAGCTGCTCACCACCTCCGCGTTGCTCGTAGAGTTTCAAGATATGAAAGCCCGCGGGGCTTTCAAAGGGGGCAGAAACATCGCCGGCCGCTAAGCTGGGGACAATATCAGCAAACAAACTGGGTAGCTGAGCAATTTTCCGCCAGCCCATGTCTCCACCGTTTAGGGCGTTTTGACCTGAGGAATTGCCTACAGCCGTGTTTCTAAAGTCTGCACCGTCAAGTAGCTGTTTTTGCAGCTTATTGGCTTTTTCTTCGGCGGCAATTTGTACCGCTTTGTCGCTGCTCGTGGCAATTAGAATGTGGCCTAAAAGGTAGTCAGGAGAAGCCCAGAATTTACCTTCTTGAGAGGCGAGAAAGCCATCAACTTCCTGCTTACTAATGTTGATTCGGCGATTCACGCTGCCTTGCTGTACTCGGTTTAATACGAGTTCGCGGCGAATGTCGTGCCGCAGAGCTTCGATGGTCATGCCGTCTTTAGCCAGCTGTTCTAGAAACTGTTCCTTGGTCAGCTTGTTGCCTTGTTGGATGCGGCCAATGGCTTGATTGAGCTCTTCGTCGGAAATTTGCACATTGGCTCGTTTGGCCATCTGCAGCTGTAACTGTTCAACGATTAGCCGTTCCAAGACTTGTGATTTCATCACATCCAAAGGAGGAACTTCGGTATTTGAAGCCTGCAAACTGCGAGTGATTGTCAGCAGTCGAGACTGCAGTTCACTGGCCATAACTACGTCGTCATCAACAATGGCCACTACTCTATCGAGAATGATCTTTTCAGCGATGGCGCTGCTGCTGAGTAGCAATATGCCCGCAAATAGCGATAGGCATTTCTTAAGGTGTGTCATGTGCATGGGTCTCTTCAGGTTAAAGCCGTTACTTATTGTTGTTGGAGTCATCGTTGGAACCGCTGCTCTCTTGATTCGTAGCCAGCAATGCCTTCGGTGAGGGTCTTGAGAATACGCTGGCCAGTGCCGCCCAAGCCTATCAGTTCAAACTCAAAGAAAATACCTTCATCATGCTTCAAATCCAAGGCAAACTCTGGGTTGCTGTTGATTAGGTCGTTATCTAACCAGCGGCGACCTACTAGGCGGACACGATAACAGCAACTGTTATATTCGAGCCCCAACAGCGTTTCTAAGTTCCGTTTGTAGGTAAAATCATAGTTGTATCGGGCAATGGCATTCCAGTTCCCGGCGCGCCCAAAGTTCAGTGGCCATACGATAGACGTATCGACTTGTTCTACATCGCGGTCATAGAGCTCGGTGATGTCACCGTCCATATCGAAGTCAGTGGTATCCACCGCCTCGGTTTTACGTGTGTAGCGGTAGCTCAAATTAAAAATTCGATAGTCGGAATCAAGATAGTGAGCGCCAAAACTGCCTTTACTCAGGGTTTGGTCGTCTTCGTCATAGAGTAGGTTGCCGCTGAGCCGCCAGTTACTATTGAGCTGCCCGGCTACCTGCATGGCCAGTTCAGACTTGGTGTTGACACTCTCTTCCCCCGTCAGAGTTACTTGGCGGTTTTCAAAGTAGTGTATTTGTCCAAGACTTGCGCGCAGGCGTTCGCTGCCGGTGGCATTGTTAATGAAGCGCGTGCTCATACCCACTGCTAGCTGATTGGCATCGTCAATACGGTCGCCACCGGAAAAGCGAGAATCGCGATACAGTTGGTTGTAGGTGAAAGCCAACTCAGCCGTATCAAAATCGATAAATTGATTGCTGGCTCCCAAATTGTAAAGCTCGCTGTGGTCATCTAGCTCGCTGTAGAAATAAAACAGCCTTGGTTCAAACGTTTGTGTATAGCCGCCAAACAAATCGCCTTGCCGCTCAAATACTAGGCCCATATCTAGGCTGGCCTGTGGCGCAAAAATATCGGGAGAAGTGTTGTCTTCCGCTGATAGGGCGTCTGAATCCAGATTATAATGTAAGCCTTTGGCCATGACGGCCGGCTTAAAGTGGCCCCAAAGCCATTCTTTTTCCCAGGCCAAGCGATATTCCATGCGGCCACGCTGCCCGGTAATAATTGGTAGGCCGGTGATGGCATTATTGTCATTCGAAAATTCGTCTGCGTGATCAAAGCGCGTGTATTGGTGATGCAAACTTAGCGATACATCGCCAAATTTATAGTCGCCATTAGCTTCCAGCGATGGCACTTGACGGTAGGCTCTTGGCCGGCTGGAGATTAATGACTGATAGTCTTCAGTTTTGAGCGTGTAGCCCCAAGCACCCGTCCGATAGTGGGTTTGCAACAATCTCTTTAAGTGGGTTCGGCTGTTAACGTCTAAGCTGGTGGCGCCCATATCACGAAAGTAATCTAAATCACTCACGTGGGTGTAATCAATTAAGGTACTCCACTTAGGCGATAATTTACCTGTTTGCGCCACATTGATCAGCCAGCGGTCGTCACCTTCGTGTGGGCGAACTTCGTCGGCTTCGATTAGTCCCTGTTGAAAGAGCAGTTGCCGGTCGTCGTTGTTACCACCGTCATCATTACCCAAAAAGGCCATACTTAGCTGCGATGAGAATTTCGGGCTTAGGTGCCGGAATTCGGCTTCCAAGCCAGTGCCGCGCTCGGCGATATAGCGGGGCGTGAGCGTAAGGTCGTAGTTGGGGGCTAAGTTTAAATAATACGGCACACTGAGATCAAAACCGTTTTCGGCGCCATGACCTAATGTGGGTGCCAATATTCCTGATTGTCGATTGCCGCCAATGGGGAAAGACATATAGGGGGAGTACAGTACCGGCACGCCTTTAATTTTTAAGGTGACATGACGAGCCTGAGCTCTGGAGGTATTGGGGTTGATAACTATTTCGTCGCCGCTCAGCAACCAAGCGTTATTTTCGGGTTCGCACTGAGTGTAGGTGCCATCTTCTAGAGTGAGCACGCTGTCGTTGTCGACACTCAAGCGTTTGGCGCTGCCGAGAATACCATTTTCGTGAATGACAAATTCAGCTTGATCAAGCTCTGCACTGTTATTCTGGGTATCAAGTGTGGCGCGCTTCGCCAGCATTAGCAGGCCGGGTTCTCTCACTGACACATTGCCTTCGAGAGAGGCTGTATTGGTGCTCTTGTCAATTTTCACTGTTTCAGCGGTAACTGTTTGACGGCCTTTTGTGAACAGAACTTCGCCGCTGAGAATGGCGTCTTTATTATCAATCAGTTCCGACTGATTGGCCGAGCCGCGCAGTGGCGCCTCGGAGGGGGGGGTGTTGGCGTCTTCATCGGTGCGCAAAGGTTCTATGTACGCTCCACAACAACCGTAAGGCAGAGCAGCCTTTTGTGTTTCACTCAGTTTTTCTAGTGGTACCCAGTCTAGATGCGCCTGGAAGGGTGGAGCGGAAGCGGCTCGGGTTGTGCTCACGCTGCGAGTATGTGGCTGCGATTCACACTGCCACACCTTCGATGGGTTTTCAGCTTGCTCGGCGGCTGTACAAAGCCATTCGTGGCCCAATTCAGGATTAGACGCTTGTGCCATTGCGAGGTTAAAAGGTTGGTTTGCCAAAGCGTAAATGGCTACCATTAGGGCAGAATTGCGTTGCACCATCGAGATTTTTCCGCATGAAGAGTAAATTGGCTGACGCCAATGGATGATTCCGGCGCTGATTCTACTTGAAAGCACTGTCGCTTGGAATTGCAAGGGGGCCTAAGTGAGCCCTCTGAGCTAGAATAGTGGCAAAAAATAAGAATTATTAAGGCAGTTATCTCAATGAGTGAAAGAATGACGGCACTGAGCCAATGGGTGGAGCAGATTGCGGCAGGCACTGAGCAAGGCTTGCAAGATTGGGTTTTTGATGGCGAGGTGGAGCTAAAGCCCATCAACGGTGATGCAGGTTTTCGTCGTTATTTCCGCTTAAATACCAGCCCGGCGCTCTTGGCGGTTGATGCGCCGCCTGAAACGGAAGATTCAGAAGCTTTTGTCAGTATCGCCAACTTCCTTCGAGTTAATGGTGTGCATACCCCAAATATAGTCGCCGCCGACCTAGAGCGTGGATTTCTCATCATTGAAGATTTGGGGCGCGAGATGTATTTGCCTGCCCTCTTGAATGATGGTCCAGAGTTGCTGTACGGCGAGGCTATGATGATTCTATTGCGGATGCAGCAGGCAAGCCCCAGCCCTGATTGCGTTGTTCCCTATTACGATAATGCTAAATTATTATCCGAAATGGAGCTGTTTCCAGAGTGGTTCGTGGGCGAAATGCTTGGCGTAGAGCTCAATACTGATGATCGCCTGATGATTGATGAGGCGTTTACACTATTATCTGCCACTGCTTTAGAGCAGCCTCAGGTGTTTGTGCACAGAGATTTTCATAGCCGCAATTTAGTGGTCACCGATGGCAGTGCCCCTGGAGTCATTGATTTTCAAGATGCGGTGTGGGGACCTATTACCTACGATTTAGTCTCCATGTTCAAAGATTGTTATATTCGTTGGCCGCGAGACCAATTGGAACACTGGGCGGGCGCATACGGTGACATGGCCGTAGACGCGGGCTTGATGCCGGCTATCAGTAAAGAGCAGTTTATACGCTGGTTTGATCTGATGGGTTTGCAGAGGCATTTAAAGGTTTTAGGCATCTTTGCGCGCTTATCACTGCGCGATCACAAGGCGGGCTACTTACAAGACATTCCTCTAGTCACACGCTACGTAATTGAAGTGTGCGAACGCTATGATGAATTCCAAGCCCTAGCAGATTGGTTCAAACGAAGACTGCTACCAGGGCTCGCAAAATTCGATTGGTATAGTGAATATTCAACAGCGGGTGATAGGGTTTGAAGGCTTTGATTTTGGCTGCGGGCAAGGGTGAACGGATGCGGCCACTGACAGAACGCACCCCAAAACCCTTGCTAAAGGCCGGTGGCAAAGCTCTCATTGTGCACACTATAGAGCGTTTACGGAAAGCTGGGATTACAGATATTTTGGTTAACCTAGCGTACCTGGGGGAACAAATAAGTGACTATCTGGGCGATGGTACGGATCTCGGGGTGTCGATCAACTATTCTCACGAGCCCTACCCTTTGGAAGTGGGTGGCGCTATTGCGCGAGCCCTTGATCATTTAGGTGGCGAGCCCTTTATTCTGGTCAATGCGGATGTGTGGAGCGATTATAGTTTCCAAACCTTGATTGAAAAACCATTGCGATCACAGGAACTGGCACGTTTACTCATGGTGAAGAACCCAGACTTTCATCAGAAGGGTGACTTTGTATTGACTGAGTCTGGGCGACTCGCTCGTGCAGGTGAGGGTTCGTCCGATTCCTGTACATACAGTGGCATGGCTCTCATGAGTCCCGATCTGATTGCCAAATATCCCCTGCAGCGGGAAAAATTTGCCCTCTTAGAGGTGCTTCTTCATGCTATAGATAAAGAAGCCTTGGCGGGAGAATTCTATTCAGGCGAGTGGCAAGACATCGGAACTCCTGAGCGGCTAAGCATGCTTAACGAACAGTTAGGTGGCTAAGTTCAGCGTCGATTGATGTGCGCATTGTCAACCTTAACGCCCCGCGCGTGACTTTGTAGAAATCCCCGTATGCGTTGAGTGAGTCGGTTGGCCCCGTTTTGGCTGTTATTACTGTATGGATTGATGCTGTCGAACGCGACAGTTTCAGGTAAATGCACCTGCTGATATACCCTAAACTGAGCGCGGCGGGCTAGATGTTTACGAAGACGAGCGGCCTCTAGGTCGTAAGGCCGGCGGCCAAAATAAACATCCAAGGTGGGCATGGGAGCTTGCTTGAAATACTCAAGCAAGCTGACCTCCCCAGGCGGGACAGTGTGTTGAGGGCTGAGCATAATCATGCCGCGGATAATATTGATGTTATCGGTACCCGCATTTTCCTCGTTAACATGAGCAATAAATTGGCTGGCTCGGGCCGCGCCTATACCATCGCCTAATAGCGCAATATTGAATTGTCCTTTTTCATTCAGCCATTTGATCGCAGCAGTAATTCTGGTTTGAGCTCTTATTTCGGCAGATACCGTTGGAGTCTCCGCCTTTTCAATTTCATCACTTACTTCGGTGTTAGCTGGCGTATCATTGAGATTACTTACTTCGCCCGTATCTGAATTGTAGAGGTCTTGAGTTTCATCTGTGGGCGAATCGTCGGGCTTGGTAGCCTCGCTGTTTTCCTCCGGGGCACTAGGCTCGGGTGTCTTTTCAGGGTCTCTGGCCTGAATGGGCAAATAGTCAGGTTTGGGCAGTGATATGGTAAGTGTTGCCCAGCCATATTCGGGCATTGTTTTTCGAATGATCTCGATGTTATGGGGCCAATTGGCATGCTGGCCTTCATCGTGAATAATAAGCAGAGCGCCATAGGGCTGGCCAGTGTGGTCGGGCTCAAAAATACTGAGGAATTTCTCATCGCCTTGCCCAAGCCACACTGCGGCGTCCGGCGATAGGCGTGAGGCCAGCAGCTTCATGTCTCGCTCTTCGGTATTGCGGTAAGGGGATTGTGTATCGATGGCGCTTTCATCACTGATTTCGGCCTCAGGCACCGGCTCAGGATTTTGCGCCAGCGTAAATACACTTGTACTGAAACTGAGTATTAGGCTCAAGAGTATTGGTTTTGCCCTGAGGGCAAATGGTTTTTGCAGAAAAGCCATTGTAATCATCACCTGTGTCCTGACTTGCGTGCTTATAACTTATACAATGCGCGCTTCTTAATCTGTTTGATCGGACTCTTTATGAAAAACTTTAAAATTGCACCTTCTATATTGGCCGCAGACTTTGCGTGTTTAGGCGCTGAAGTTGATGCGGTATTAGAAGCGGGTGCCGATATTGTCCATTTTGATGTGATGGATAATCATTATGTGCCTAATTTAACGGTGGGCCCCATGGTGTGTAAAGCACTGCGCAAATACGGTATCACGGCGCCGATAGATGTGCATTTGATGGTTGAGCCTGTAGACAGTCTGATTGGCGATTTTGCCGATGCCGGCGCTACCTACATTACCTTCCACCCAGATGCGTCAAAACATGTTGATCGTTCCTTACAGCTGATTAAAGAAGCCGGCTGTAAGGCTGGATTGGTGCTAAATCCAGCGTCTACTCTAGGGCAGGTGCAGTATGTTTTAGACAAATTGGATATGCTTTTACTTATGTCTGTTAACCCTGGGTTTGGGGGGCAAAAATTTATCCCTCATACTTTGGACAAGTTGCGCGAAGCTCGAGCTTTGATTGATGCCGCAGGCACTGATACTCGTTTGCAAGTTGATGGGGGGGTTACGGCCGCCAACATTCGAGAAATTGCGGAAGCTGGGGCAGACACTTTTGTCGCGGGGTCCGCTATATTTGGAGCTGAGTCGTACAAAACGGCGGTGGATGCTATGAGAGAACAATTAGCTCTAGTTGATCGTTAGTTTTTAAGTCTATTTACCAAAAGGCCATGCTTTAGTTAGGTGGCCTTTTTTAAGAAAGATCCCTAGGTGCGTGGCACTCCGCTAAATTCTTGCATCCCCCTCAAATTTCAGTAAACTACCAGCCTCAATGATTTGGAGAGGCTCCGTGAAGCACAGCTCTATTACCACAAGCACAAATACGTGCTTATCTCACGCCAAGCGATGGCGTCGTTAGTCCCGTTCCCCGGCTGACTACAGCCCCCCTATGCCTGTGCAAGTTTTTCAGACGCTATACACAGCGCAGAATTATATTAAGAGCGAAGAGCCGCTCACACACTGAGAATCGTCCATGACGCCCGAACACTTTAGCCAGTTGGCTGCGCAAAACTACAACCGTATCCCCGTTGTTAGAGAGGTCCTCGCGGATCTCGATACACCTCTATCCAGTTATTTAAAGTTGGCCCAGGGGCCATACTCCTATCTTCTAGAGTCCGTTCAAGGTGGTGAAAAATGGGGGCGTTACTCTATTTTAGGCCTGCCAGCTCGAACCATCATGAAAGCCCGTGGCAATCAGATAGAGATTGAGCGCGATGGTGAAAGGGTGGAGAGTTTCAGCTGTGACGACCCCTTGGATTTCGTAGAAATTTTCAAAGCTCGTTATCGCGCTCCAGAGCTAGAAGGTTTGCCGAGCTTTAATGGCGGCTTAGTCGGCTATTTTGGCTACGACTGCGTGCGCTATGTGGAACCTCGCTTGCAGGCTAGTACGCCTGAAGACCTGATTGGCACGCCTGATATTTTACTAATGGTTTCCGATGAAGTGCTGGTGTTCGATAACCTTGGCGGTAAATTGGTATTAGTGGTTCACGCGAATCCGGATATCGACGATGCTTACAATCTAGCCGTGGCTCGTTTGGACGAGTTAGAGAGACGCCTGCATACCGTTGTACCAGAAACTGCTCCTATGTCCTTGGCTTCATCTGAGGCGCGGGAAGCTGATTTCACCTCCAGCTTTGGACAGCAGAAATTTGAGCAGGCTGTGGATGACGTTAAGAATTATATTTTGGCGGGAGATGCGATGCAGGTTGTGTTGTCACAGCGTCTCTCTATTCCATTTTCGGCAGAACCCTTGAATTTATACAGAGCTCTACGCAGTCTTAATCCATCGCCCTATATGTATTTCCTAGATCTGGGGGACCATCATGTTGTTGGTTGTAGCCCGGAAATCTTGGCTCGCTTAGAAGATGGTGAAGTAACCGTGCGGCCCATTGCAGGCACTCGTCGTCGTGGCCACACTGAAGCTGAGGATCTGGCGCTGGAAAAAGAGTTGGTGAACGATCCTAAAGAAATTGCCGAGCATTTAATGTTGATTGATCTTGGGCGCAATGATGCAGGAAGAGTGTCCAAGATTGGCAGCGTAAAACTTACCGACAAGATGGTAGTTGAACGTTACTCTCATGTGATGCACATAACCTCCAACGTTACAGGCCAAGTTAAAGACGGCTTAGGGGCAATGGATGTGTTGCGTGCAGCACTTCCCGCGGGGACTTTGTCCGGCGCGCCAAAGATTCGCGCGATGGAAATTATAGATGAACTCGAAAGCGTTAAGCGCGGTGTTTATGGTGGTGCCATTGGCTATATTGCGTGGAATGGCAACATGGATACGGCCATTGCTATTCGCACTGCGGTAATTAAAGACGGCACACTAACAGTGCAAGCTGGGGCGGGTGTTGTGGCCGATTCGGTGCCCGCCTTGGAGTGGAAAGAAACAATGAATAAAGCCCGGGCAATTTTTCGCGCTGTTGATATGGTTCTGTAGGAGACGACTAATGTTACTAATGATTGATAATTACGATTCGTTTACCTATAACATTGTGCAATATTTGGGTGAGCTAAACGCCGATGTAAAAGTGATTCGAAATGATGATATTAGCGTGCCGGAAATTGCGGCACTTGAGCCTGAAAAAATAGTTATTTCTCCGGGCCCTTGCACGCCAAATGAAGCGGGTGTTTCGCTGGCCACCATTGAAGAGTTTGCAGGAAAAATCCCTTTGCTGGGTATTTGTTTGGGGCACCAGAGTATTGGCCAGGCCTTTGGCGGAAAAGTGGTGCGAGCGCGTCAAGTGATGCATGGTAAAACCTCACCTATTCATCATAACAACGAAGGTGTATTTTCTGGTTTGTCGAATCCGTTTGAGGCAACTCGTTATCACTCTTTGGTAGTTGATAAAGACAGCCTGCCAGAGTGTTTGGAAATAAGCGCTTGGACCGAAACAGAGGCCGGTGAAGTGGACGAGATTATGGGGCTGCGCCACAAAGTATTGCCAGTCGAGGGAGTGCAGTTTCATCCCGAGTCAATTCTAACGGCTCACGGTCATGATTTATTACGTAATTTTTTACAGCCGTCGGAAATTGACGCGGTGTAAATCTGGAGAAATTGATGGATATTTTCCAAGCTTTAGCGACTTTAGTAGAAGGTACTAGCCTCTCAAATGAAGAGATGATCGCTGTGATGCGACAAGTTATGACCGGAGAAGCCGGTGATGCACAAATTGGCGCTCTATTAATGGCACTGCGCATTAAGGGCGAGACAATTGACGAAATAGCCGGTGCCGCGCAAGTGATGCGCGAGCTGGCCACCCCGGTAGTGGTCAGCGGGGAAAATTTGGTGGACATCGTCGGTACGGGTGGTGACGGTGCAAATTTATTTAATGTTTCCACTGCGGCCAGTTTCGTTATCGCGGCGGCGGGCGGACAAGTTGCGAAACACGGTAATCGTTCAGTTTCAAGCTCTACCGGTAGCGCCGATCTTCTGGAAGAGGCTGGTATTCATTTAGACTTAAACCCAGAACAAATATCACGCTGTATTAAAGAAATTGGTGTGGGCTTTATGTTTGCGCCCGCACATCACAGTGCAATGAAATACGCTATTGGTCCAAGAAAACAGCTGGGTATGCGCACGCTGTTCAATATCCTTGGGCCCATGACAAACCCGGCGGGCGTTAAGCGACAGCTAATCGGCGTTTACTCTCGTGATCTGTGTAGGCCCATGGCAGAAGTGTTGGCGCAGTTGGGCAGTGAGCACGTAATGGTGGTTCACTCCGCTGACGGTTTGGACGAAATAAGCATCGCGGCCGATACTCATGTGGCGGAATTGAAAGATGGTTTGATTCGCGAGTACAGCTTAAAACCAGAAGACTTTGGTGTGACACGACAAAATTTGGAGGGTTTATCTGTTGGAAGCGCGGCGGAATCCTTAGCTCTGATTGGAAATGCTTTGGGTAAATCTGATGATGACGCGGCCAGCAAGGCTGGCGATATGATAGCGCTCAACGCCGGTGCGGCAATATATGTCGCAGGTATAGCAGATAGTCTTGCCGAGGGTGTACTGATGGCAAGTGATGCCATTGGCAGCGGTTTGGCAAAAGCCAAAATCCAAGAGTTAGCGTCGTTTTCAGACGTGTTAAAAAATCTGTAATTCGACAATACGCCCTGGGTTTCCTGAATTTCGTTCCCAGCGTTAGTATTGCAAGTAAAGATTAAGAGAGGAACGAGTGAGCGATCAAATTATGCCAGAAACTCCCACTATATTGCGTAATATCATTGCGCGTAAAATTGAAGAGATTGCCGAGCGGAAGGCGCTAACATCGCTTGAAACACTGCAAGCATGCATTCTTGAACAAGCCCCTGCTCGAGGTTTTGTGGCCGCCATGGAACGTAAAATTGCGGCCGGTGACGCCGCGGTTATTGCTGAGATCAAAAAGGCCTCGCCCAGTAAAGGTGTGATTAGAGAGGATTTCTACCCAGCTAAAATTGCAGTGAGTTATGAGCGAGGTGGAGCGGCGTGCTTGTCGGTGCTAACCGACGTTGATTTTTTCCAAGGCTCTGATGAGTATTTAAAGGAGGTGAGAAGCGCAGCGTCATTGCCGGTTATTCGTAAAGACTTTATTGTTGATGAATACCAAGTGTATGAGGCGCGAGCCATAGGTGCCGATTGTATTTTATTAATTGTTGCGGTCTTGTCAGCCGAGCGTCTAGCAGACCTAAATGCTTTGGCCTTGTCGCTGGGAATGGATGTATTGGTAGAAGTTCACGATGCGGCTGAGCTGGAGATGGCGCTGGTCTTGCCCAACAAACTGATTGGGATCAACAATCGGAATTTGCATACCTTTGGCACCACATTGGACACCACATTTGCGCTCTTGGATAAAATTCCTAAAGACCGTATCGTGGTGACTGAAAGCGGTATTCATACCATTGATGATGTTATGGCTATGCGAGGGCACGATGTGCACAGTTTTTTGGTGGGCGAGGCCTTCATGAAGGCCGACGACCCCGGTATGCGCTTGCTAGAAATGTTTAATTAATTTTCCTTAGGGTTTTAACGAGTACCGTAAACCACCATCGTTTTACCTTTTGCTGTTACGAGGCCCTGTTCTTCTAGGGTCTTCAAAACACGACCTACCATTTCCCTTGAACAACCGACAATACGTCCAATTTCTTGGCGGGTGATTTTTATTTGCATGCCGTCTGGATGGGTCATAGCGTCGGGTTCTTTGCAGAGGTCCAGCAGTGTACGGGCTACTCGTCCTGTAACGTCTAGAAACGCTAAGTCGCCAACTTTACGCGTAGTATTGCGCAGGCGTTTGGCCATTTGTTCGCCCAGTGCGTATAAGAATTCGGGGTGTCGCTCGGAGATTTCTTGAAACTTAGAGTAGCTGATTTCGCCTACTTCACATTCGGTTTTCGCGCGAATCCAGGCGCTGCGAGAGTCCTTCTCATCAAATAGACCCATTTCGCCAATGAAATCACCATTGTTGAGGTAAGCCACAATCATTTCGCGACCTTCATCGTCTTCGATAACGACGGTGACAGAGCCTTTTACAATATAATAAAGCGAATCACTTTTGTCGCCGGCATAAATAATTGTACTTTTCGCTGGGTAGCGTCGCCGATGGCAATGACTCAAAAATTCATCGACGTTTTTGATATGGGGCGTGAGGGAGACGGCGACCAAGGTGAAGCTCCTTTTATGATGGTAGCCCTAGCTTACGCAGTTTATGGTAAAAGGCAAAGACAGATGCGCGAGGAATTGCAAGGAATAGGCTCACATTCTAGGTTTTTAGCGATTTTGTGTTAATCTTGCGCGCCCTGTGGGCGAAGTAGCCGCAGAGATTAGCACATGTAAAGTGAGGTCGAGATGCAAGCAACAGTGAAGTGGGTGGACGGAGCCCTGTTTTTAGGTGAATCTGGTAGTGGTCATGCGGTGGTGATGGACGGGCCCGAAGATCATGGCGGTCGCAATATGGGTCTCAGGCCAATGGAAATGTTGCTCCTGGGTTTGGGCGGCTGTGCCAATTTTGATGTGATGAGCATATTGCGTAAATCTCGGCAAAACGTTACTGATTGTAAAGTCGAGGTGGAGGCTGAGCGCGCGGATGCAATTCCGGCGGTATTTACAAAAATACATTTGAAGTTTGTGGTTTCTGGCGTGAAATTAAAAGAGAATCACGTGAAAAAAGCGGTGGAACTATCGGCCACTAAGTATTGCTCGGCTTCTATTATGCTAGAAGCCGCTGGTGTTGAAATCAGCCACAGCTATGAGATTGTTACTGAGGACTAAAGGCGATAAGAGCTCACAGTCATGGCGTTGGAAACAATAGACATCATTGCCTTGACTGGCCCAGGAAAGCGTACGCCGCCGGCTTCTAAGGCGGCATGGGCGTGATGAGATTCATCGATTAGCATTTGCTCAACAATAGTGCGGCTCTGAGTGTCTTGGGGCGGCAAGCTGTCGAGATGCCCTCTCAGGTGTTTACACACCTGATCTTCTGTTGCTGCGACAAACCCTAGACTTACTCGATCACTGACTAAGCCTGCACCGGCGCCAAGGGCGAAAGAGAGCCCGTACCACAGAGGGTTGAGTGCACTGGTGTGGCTGTCGAGCTGGTTTAATCGCTGCTCGCACCAAGCTAAGTGGTCAGCCTCTTCCTCCGCCGCCTTTTCCATTTCGGCGCGGACCTTGGGAAGTTTTGCTGTAAGGGCCTGCCCCTGATAAAGCGCCTGAGCACAGACTTCGCCGCTGTGGTTGACCCGCATTAAGCCCGCTGAGTGTTTCCGCTCTTCTGCATCAAGATCTACTGCGTCCATTTTACTGGCAGGAGAGGCCCGTTCACTTTGGGTATTGCCTTTGCTCAAGGTGCGCAGAGCTTTATCCGTCAGAGTAATGAACTTATCGAAGGGAGACAGGGTGGGTCGTTTTTGCGTTGGGTGAGCCATGGTGGATTCATGCTTGTCTGATATTGTGAGCGGACATTATAGAGCCAGAATGTGGATAGGTTCTAGTCTAGTTTTTAGGATGTGCGCGGCGATTTTGAGCTAGAGTGAGCTCTTCTGCCAAGGTGATTTTTAAAGAATTAGCCGTTATAGGCTTGTGTAGAACCCGCCGTATCCCCCGTGCAGCCGCGTCTTCTAGGCTTGGCATAGTTCCGGCTCCACTGAGCATAATGAGTGTTGCCCCCTTGGTCATAGTCTGTGTGTTGTATAGCTGTGCGGCGAGTTCCAGCCCGGAAATATCGGGGATATCTTGATCCAGAACAATTATGTCACTCTGCCGATTCTTTTCCTGTGTATTGAGATAGGCGAATGCATCGGCCCCACAGGGTACGCCGTGCACTAGCATTCCCCAGCTTTCGGCACGCTTGGTAAGTAGTTTTCGAGACCAAATGCTATTGTCTACAATCAGCAGTCGCTTACCTCGTAAGAGTTGGTCGTAATCGGCTTCGTTGTGCTGGAGCAGTGTGTGGCGGGGAAGTTTAAGTTCCAGAGTATATAGAACTCTTTGCTCAGGGTTGTCGGGGAGATTAATCGCTACAGTAAGTTTACCTTGCATCGATTTACTCAATTGCTGGGCAATATACCAATCTTGTTGCGCGGCGGAGTGTGATGAATAATCGAGATCGTTGTGTAAAGCTTCAATTTCCAATTCTTGCAGGCCGCTGTGTGAGTCGCTTAGGGTAAAGTCCCACTGGTGTTTATGCTGGCTAGGTTTCACCCTAAGCAGGAGGTGGCCCTGCTCGCTATAAAACAGCGCGTGACCTAACAGGCCCGCGAGTATCTGTTTAACCCTCTCAGGGTCGCCGTTAACCAGTGGTGGCAATCGGCGGTCAAGTTCCAACTTTAGGCTTACATGTCGGTCAGTGGCATATTCGCTGTGATCGTCGATAGACTCTCCAACGAGTGCTCCCAAATCGAATGGAACGGAGCTCAGTTGTACACGCCCGGTTTGTATAGCCGACCAATTACTTAGCCGATTGAGCCACTTTAACAAGGCTTCGCCTGAGTGTTGAATGGTTTGAACTTGGTCCTTTTGATTGCGAGTAAGAGAGGTGTCTTGGAGCAATTGTGCCATGCCAATAACGCCGCTTATGGGCGAGCGAATTTCTCGGCTCATAGAGCGAAGTGTCTTTATCTGTGACAGTAGCAATACATGCTTCAGCGACTGATTGTGGTGATTCTGTAGGCGATGCTGAACATTTTTAACACTATGGTCTATTAGGCTGTAGGTCAGTATGAGTGCTTCGATACAGAGAGCTGTCATCAATAGGCCGTAAATGTCATTGCTCCAAGGGGCAAAGTGAAACGTACTAAAAGCCAAGGCAATGGACGGAGGGGTAATAATGAGCCGCGTCAACATAAAGGTTTGTGCGCGAGGCGCATTTTCTATCACCATCACCACGCTGAGTATGAATAGTAGAGTGGCCGTAAGAATTCCCACATCAGCCAATAAAGTATTACTGAGTGCAGTTGGGGTGTTGATTGAAATGCCAGCGGCTAAAAGTGTGACAAGGGACAGGCAATGAATAACGCTATTCCAAAGGCGGTGTTCTTCTTGAAGCTGAAAATAGCTTCGGCAAAACTGGCCGTAGGCAATGAAGGTAAGATAGACAAGTAGGGTTAATGAAGTAGATCCCAGAGCGCCCCTTTCTATCCAGCTATCGGTAAAATAGCCTAGCCAACTCGCAAGGCTGAGTGAAAGAGCACTTAAAAAGCCGCCGTAATAGAGGTAAGAGTTTTCTCTCGTAATGCCATACTGACCAAAATTAATCAGTATGAGCACAAGTACCGCGCCAAAAAATGCGCCATGCCACCAGCGTTCACTGGTGTCAAACTGACTGTATTCGCTCGCGGAAAATGCATCTGCAGGTGTAAATAAAATTAGGCCTATGACTAAACACATCACGAATAGCGGCCGGAGCGCATCGATTTTTGAACAAGCGTTGTGGTGTATGCTTGAATTCATCTCATTGTTAGATTACGTAGTTGAGTAGGGGTCCTTACTACCAGTATAGGCGTATTTGGTGAGGTTTGGGGGACTGTGACAATTGTGACTTTATAATCGGTGCTATTGCCTTGGGCCTTCATTGTCGAGGGTTCAGGTCTTGTTGAACGGCTGGTGTTGAGGAGAATTTAATGCGCCAATACTTACATCAGTATTGACGCATTAAAAATGGCACTAAAAGTTGATCAGTTTTGTTCGCGCTGAATGGCTCTATAAGCAATATCTGTGCGATAAAACATTCCTTTCCAGGAGATCTTTCCAAGGGTCTCATAAGCTTTAGCTTGGGCCTCGGTAACGCTGTTTCCAAGTGCTGTTGCGCACAAAACACGGCCGCCATGAGTGCTGATTTGCCCGTTTGTAGATTGTGTGCCAGCGTGAAAAACCTTGGCATCGTTCGAGTCTGCTTCCGACAAACCTGAAATGATGTCGCCTTTGTTGTAGTGACCTGGGTAGCCTCCCGCCGCCAGTACAACACCCACTGCTGAACGCTCGTCCCATTTGGTTTCACATTGGTTCAGAGTGCCGTCAATGGCGGCCTCACACAAGGACACTAAATCAGACTGTAAGCGCATCATGATGGGCTGAGTTTCTGGGTCGCCAAATCGACAATTATATTCAATGACCTTTGGTGTGCCTTCAGCATCAATCATCAAGCCGGCATAGAGAAAGCCAACGTAGCGATTACCTTCCGCAGCCATACCTTGCACCGTAGGGTAAATTACTTCATTCATCACTCGCTGGTAGACTTCTGCTGTCACCACTGGGGCGGGAGAATAAGCACCCATGCCGCCCGTATTCGGCCCAGTGTCACCATTGCCAACCCGCTTGTGATCTTGGCTCGTTGCCATCGGCAAAACATTTTCACCGTCCACAATTACAATAAAGCTGGCTTCTTCGCCACCTAAGAACTCCTCAATCACCACGCGACAGCCAGCTTCACCAAAGACATTGCCGGATAGCATGTCGCGCACGGCGTCTTCAGCTTGCTCTACGGTTTCGGCGACAATCACGCCCTTGCCTGCAGCAAGTCCATCGGCTTTGACGACAATGGGGGCACCCTGAGCGCGAACGTAAGCAAGTGCAGGCTCAAGGTCTGTGAAGTTTTCATAGCTTCCTGTTGGAATATTATGACGGGCCAGAAAGTCTTTAGTAAAAGCTTTGGAGCCTTCTAGTTGAGAGGCGCCTTTGCTTGGACCAAAACATTTCAGCTTACGCTCTGAAAAGTAATCCACAATGCCATCAACCAGAGGTACTTCTGGTCCAACGATACTGAGCCTCACCTTGTTGTTGCTGGCAAAATCTGCCAGCGCCGCAAAATCACTTACCGCAATGTCAACGTTCTGGATTTTATTTTCTAATGCTGTACCGGCGTTACCAGGGGCAACGAAAACGGTGTCTACCTCGGCTGATTGCGCCGCCTTCCAGGCCAGGGCGTGCTCGCGCCCGCCAGACCCAATAATTAGAATATTGCTCATAGATTATATGCTCGCCGTCTTATTAGTGTCGGAAGTGACGCATGCCCGTGAATACCATGGCCATTTTGTGCTCGTCTGCAGCAGCAATGACTTCTTCGTCACGCATAGAGCCGCCGGGCTGAATCACCGCGGCAATACCCGCTTTGCCCGCGTTGTCTATACCGTCTCTGAAGGGGAAGAATGCGTCAGACGCCATAACAGAACCAGGCACGGAAAGTCCGGCGTGCTCGGCTTTGATGCCCGCGATACGCGCGGAATTAATCCGGCTCATCTGACCTGCGCCAACACCAATGGTGCGCAAACCTTTGGCGTAAATAATAGCGTTTGATTTCACCATTTTTGCCACTTTCCAGGAGAATAGTAGGTCGCGGATCTCCTCTTCACTAGGCACTCGCTTAGAGACAATTTTAAGGTCTTGAGCGCTTACCATACCGTTGTCACGGTCTTGAACTAGCAGTCCTCCATTCACGCGCTTGTAGTCGAAGTCAGCGACATTGTTTGCACTGAACGCGCCGGAAATTAACAGGCGAACATTTTTCTTTGATGCGACAACGTCAATGGCAGCCTGACTAACACTGGGTGCAATAATGACTTCGACAAATTGGCGTTCAACAATGAGGTTGGCAGTTTCAGCGTCAAGTTCTCGGTTGAAGGCGATAATGCCGCCAAACGCCGATTCGGGGTCAGTGGCGTAGGCTAATTCGTAAGCTGACTTCAGGTCGGTGGCAACCGCTACTCCGCAGGGATTGGCGTGTTTAACAATCACACAGGCGGGTTCTTCAAACAACTTAACGGTTTCTAAAGCAGCGTCCGTATCGGCTACGTTGTTGTAAGACAATTCCTTGCCTTGTAGCTGTGAGGCGGTAGCGATACTGGCCTCTTGCGGATTCTGTTCTACATAGAAAGCTGCTTTTTGATGTGGATTTTCGCCGTAACGCATTTCCTGTGTTTTTATGAGTTGAGTGTTAAAAGTGCGTGGAAAGTGTTCGCTGCCACCGGGTACCGTGCGGCCAAAGTAATTAGCAATGGCACCATCGTAAGCCGCCGTGTGTTCGTAGGCTTTGATGGCCAAGTCGAAACGGCTTGCCTGGGACGTGCAGCCATCGTTGGCTTGCATTTCGGCAATAATACCGTCGTAGTCGCTGGCATTAACAACAATGTTTACAAAGGCATTGTTCTTGGCTGCAGCACGAACCATTGTTGGTCCGCCGATATCGATATTTTCAATGGCGTCAGCAAGCGTGCAGTCTGGGTTCGCCACGGTTTGGCTAAATGGGTACAGGTTCACTACAACCATATCGATGGGCTTGATGCCGTGCTCGCCCATCACGTCGTCGTCCATACCGCGACGCGCCAGGATGCCGCCGTGAATTTTTGGGTGCAGAGTTTTTACTCGGCCGTCCATCATCTCTGGAAATTCTGTGTAGTCTGAAACTTCAGTGGCATTAATGCCCTGCTCTTGTAAAAGCTTGAAAGTGCCGCCGGTGGATAAAATTTCTATGCCCTGAGCTGCAAGGGCTCGAGCAAATTCCACAATGCCGTGTTTATCGGATACGCTGATTAAAGCGCGCTTTACCTGAACAAGATCGGTGCTGTTTGTCATGGATTGAAAGTTCCGTGATAGGTCTATGATGGTTGGGTGGTGCGGTGATTCAAGGTCTTGCTAATAATTGATCGTGCAGATTGAAAAAGGGGTGGCATATGCCTCCCCTTTCTTCGATGTTGCGAGCCGTGATTAAAGCAGGCCGTATTGTTTGAGCTTCTTGCGAAGGGTGCCTCGATTGAGCCCCAACACCTGTGCTGCTTTGGTCTGATTGTGGCGGGTATACTTCATTACTACCTCTAGCATCGGCGCTTCTACTTCGGCCAACACCATGTCATACACTTCTGTTACCGCTTGCCCGTCTAGATGCTTGAAGTAATTATCCATGGCCTGTTCAACGCAATCACGCAAAGATTGGTTGTGATCAATATTGGAAAATGCTTCTACTGCTGCAGCGTTAGAAATATCCGCTGGTGCATCTGCCATTAAGGTTTCTGCTGTGTTCATGCCGCCATGTCCTCTTGTGTGATCAGTTGTTCAAAATAATGCTGAACGTTTTTATATTGATCTTGTGCTGTTTCTAATTGAATAAAGGTCTTGCGAAAGGCCTCGCCATTAGCGAGTGTTTTCAAGTACCAACCGACGTGTTTACGGGCGATACGAAGTCCCATGTATTCGCCATAAAAGCGATGGAGTTCGCACAGATGTGCGCTAAGTATGTCTCTGACTTCCTGTAGACTGGGTTCCGCTAGTAGGTTTCCTGTACGTAGGAAATGGTCTACTTCACGGAATATCCAAGGTCTTCCTTGAGCCGCTCGGCCAATCATCACGGCGCTGGCACCTGTATAGTCCAGCACCTGCTTGGCTTTTTGCGGCGAATCAATGTCGCCATTGCTGAATACCGGAATATTAACGGCGTTCACAATGGTGGCAATGGTATCGTATTCGGCTGAGCCTTCGAATCGGCAGGCGCGGGTGCGGCCATGTACAGCGAGTGCAGCAATGCCGGCATCTTCTGCAATTTTGGCAATGTTCACGCCATTACGATTTTCAGGATTCCAACCGGTGCGAATTTTTAGAGTCACGGGCACGTCTACGGCCTCAATGACTCGCGTTAATATAGTTTTGACTAGGGCTTCGTCTTGCAGCAGTGCAGAGCCTGCGGATTTTTTGCAGACTTTTTTAGCTGGGCAGCCCATGTTGATATCAATAATCTCAGCGCCGCGCTCAACGTTAGAGCGAGCAGCTTGTGCCATCATATCGGGGTCACCACCGGCAATTTGCACTGAGCGCAAACCCACTTCACCTTCGTGATTGAGTCGAGTGCGAGATTTTGGGCTATTCCACAGGCGGATGTCGGATGTCACCATTTCGGACACCACCACACCTGCGCCGAGCTGTTTGCAAAGCTGGCGAAAAGGTCGGTCAGTGACGCCAGCCATAGGTGCAAGTATCACCTGGCTATCGATGTCATAGGGACCAATCTGAATCAATGTTTTACCCCAATATTGCCTGTGCTTATTAGTCGGTGCTGTTGTTGCACATTCCTCTCGATAGGCAGTAGGTGATTTTTTAACCGCCCGAGCCGAAAAGGGTCGCTATGATACCTGTTAGAAGGGCTACTAGGAAAGCAGAAATTGCACAAATTGCCGAATTTTTAGACTCTCGAAATTTGTGGCCTTAAAAACAGCAATTTAGCGGATATGAATGCTATAACCCATGGCCTCGGGGCCCGGATCTACCAGTTCAAGAGTGATGTGGATGGGCCGCTGTCGAGGCATAATGCTTTGCCCTGCAAGTTCGCCCGCTAGGTATTCCGAAGGTTTAAATTGCCGAGAGGCAATAACTTGGTTGCTGGAGTCGCTAAATACTAATTCAAGCCTTGGAAAGGCCTGTGGAAACTCGGCTGAATTGAGGATAATTGTGTCAACCATCAGTGCTTTAGCGGTGCTAGGGTGGCTTCGCACCACTAAATTGTAAGTGCTGATCTTGGATTTGTCACCGAGGTCTGGGAGTGTGCACAGCCCAAGTTTACATACCCATTGGTAGCCTGAACGCCAAGGTTCAATTCGGCTGTAGGTATCAAATTTGAAACTCGCAAACTGCAAGATTAACCCTAGCGCGGCCAAAAGTGACAGACTTGTCCATAAATGACTTTTCCTGAGCGGCTTGGTGGGCGTCGGTTTTTCGATTTCTAGAGGCTCGGGTTCAATTTGGTCGAGCCAAGCGGACTCTGCTTCCGAAAAATTTTCTACTGAGGGCTCTTCGTTTAATGGGGCGGCAAACTCAGGTGGAATAGCTTCGTGGGAGGGCTGGCGAAAAAATGAGTCATCGAGATCCCTTGCTTGCCCATCTGGGCTTTGCTGTGCGACTTCCTTGGCGTTTAGCTGCCCTTCTTCGTCGCCGAGTTCTTCAAGCAAGTTGGCAGCCCAGGAGTCATCATCTTCGTCCTCATCTGCTTCGTGGCTAGCAGGGTCATCAATATTATCCCCATAAACGTCATCAAACTGATTGTTATCCTCGCTTGGTCTCGCTGGGCTAGAGTCGTCTGTGGAGTCTAGGAAGTCCTTGCTAAAAGTGAAGGCGGCAATATCTTTCTCAATCAAAGCTTCGTCTTCGGAGCTATCTGTTTTCTCAACCCCAAAGTCGAAGGGGTAGGTATCTTCAGAGGGCCCAGTATTGGATGAGTTTTCGGTCAGGTCATGTGCAGGTGCTTCATCTTCCTGAGCAAATACAGATTCAAAATCACTTTGGGTCCAGACCGGTTCATCGTCCATATCTTCTTCGGCGACGGGCGGGCAGGCTTCGACCTGCAAATCAGGTTCAAACTCGGAGTTTTCCTCATTTTTTGTTTTTAGGTAGGTCTCTGTTTCTATCTCTGCCTCTGGTTCTACCTTGATCTCTGTTTCTATAGGCGAGTTAGTTTCAAGCTCTGAATGGGGCTCGTCGTTTATATCGACCTGTGGGGCTTGCTCGGAAAACAACGGCTCGTCTGTGCTGGTGCGATTCTCGGTTTTAGAATCTTCCTCGAGGTTTGCTTGAGGGTCTTCGCTGGCTACTTTTTTAGGGGCCCGGGTAACGAGGTGTTCACGGGCGACGAAAATGTGTAGGCATGAGCCGCAGCGAACGGCTCCTTTAGCGGAATTTAGGTGTGCGGGTTTCAATCGAAACGAAGTTGCGCATTGAGGGCAGCGTGTCACCAAAACCGTCATAAGGAGTGCTTATCCTGTTTTAATCGCGCTGAGTCGCACCCATTCTTCTTGTTGAGCAATGGGGTCAAAGGTGAACCACTCAGTGTAAGCGGCCATTACGGCCTCGGCTTGAGTGGCTAAAATACCAGATAGGCACAGTCGCCCGCCAGACTTAGTGAGGGCATTAAGTTTGGGGGCCAGTTCGGCCAAGGGTCCCGCCAGAATATTTGCCAGCATGATGTCGGCGGGTTCAGGTGGGTGGTCGTCGGGTAGGAATACCGGCATGCTGTCAGCGGGTAGATGATTGCGCCGTGCATTTTCAGCAGTGGCTAATAGGGCTTGGGGGTCAATATCTACCCCTATTACCTGTTTAGCTCCCAGCAATAGGCTGGCGATGCCGAGAATTCCCGAGCCGCAGCCGTAGTCTATCAGTTGTTTGTCGTTCATTGCCTGTTGCTCAATCCATTGCAGGCACAAAAACGTGGTGGGGTGCGTGCCAGTACCGAATGCCAAGCCTGGGTCAAGCATGAGATTAACCGCCTCGGGTTCGGGTGGTTTCTGCCAGCTTGGGCAAATCCATAAATTATCCCCGCAGCGAATGGGGTGATAATTTAGCATCCACTCTCGTTCCCAGTCTTTGTCTTCAAGCTGCTCCCAGCGGCTGTCGGGCAGTGGATTGCCAAAGCGAGATTGAACCGTTGCCATGGCGCTGGCAGTATCAATTTCCGCATCAAAAAGTGCAGAGAGTCGAGTTTCAGTCCATAGAGGGGTTTCGCCCAAGGCCGGCTCGAGAATTGGCTCGTCTGCATTGTCTTGTAGGGTAACCGACACGGCGCCCGCCGCCAGTACCGCGTCTTCGAGAGAATCGGCGTACTTGCGAGGAGTGTTAATAATTAATTGTAGCCAAGGCATGGGAATACCTGGAGCATCTATAGCCCCAGTTTTTTCTCCAAATAGTGAATGTTGACGCCGCCTTCTCTGAAAGCCGTATCTCTCACGAGGTCTTGCTGCAGGGGCGTATTCGTTCGAATGCCGTCAATCACTAGCTCATCTAGTGCACTGCGCATGCGATTTAAGGCCGTTTCACGATCGTCACCATGAGTAATAATCTTGGCGATCATTGAGTCGTAGTGCGGTGGCACGGGATAACCGCTGTAAAGGTGAGACTCAACTCTAATGCCAAGGCCACCAGGTGCGTGAAATTGACTCACGGTGCCTGGGCAGGGCATAAACGTTTTTGGGTCTTCCGCGTTGATGCGGCATTCAAATGAGTGACCTTTGATTTCGATGTCTTCTTGCTTTATAGAAAGCTTTTCCCCAGCACAGACTCGAATTTGTTCTTTGATTAAGTCAATGCCTGTCACCATCTCGGTCACGGGGTGCTCAACTTGAATGCGCGTGTTCATTTCAATGAAGTAGTAGCGGCCGTTTTCGTAGAGAAACTCAAAGGTGCCTGCACCGCGGTAACCAATGTCGATACACGCTTGTACGCAGGCTTCGGCCGTTGTTTTACGAACGTCATCAGGGATGCCTGGAGCAGGCGCTTCTTCTAGCACTTTCTGATGGCGGCGCTGCAGTGAGCAATCGCGGTCACCTAGGTGAACGGCATTGCCTTGACCGTCAGACATGATTTGAATTTCTACGTGACGGGGGGTCTGTAAAAACTTTTCCATGTAGACCGTATCGTCACCAAAAGCAGCTTTGGCTTCAGCTTTCGTAACGTGAATGGAATTGTATAGCGCCGCCTCAGAGTGGCACACGCGCATGCCGCGTCCACCACCACCTGATGCGGCCTTAATGATAATTGGGTAGCCAATCTTACGGGCAATTTGCTGGCAGACTTCCTTGTTGTCGGGCAGGGCTCCGTCAGAACCCGGCACAGTAGGAACTCCCGCTTTTTTCATGGCGGCAATGGCCGACACTTTATCGCCCATTAAGCGAATAACGTCGGCATCAGGACCAATAAAGGTGAATCCACTTTTTTGCACCTGCTCGGCAAAGTCAGCATTTTCGGCTAAAAAACCATAGCCTGGGTGTACGGCCACCGAATCGGTGATTTCCATAGCGCTGATAATGGCTGGAATATTCAGATAACTCTGAGTTGAAGAGTTGGGGCCGATACAGACAGATTCGTCGGCAAGGCGCACGTGTTTCAGGTTGCGGTCTACCTGCGAATGAACAGCAACGGTTTTGATGCCCATTTCTTTACAGGCGCGCAAAATTCGCAATGCGATTTCGCCGCGATTGGCGATTAGTATTTTTTCTAGCATAGGGCCAGCTCCAAGTTACGGTGTGGAATTCGGTGTTGCAGTGATTACACAATCGTAATTAGAGGCTGATCAAATTCGAGGGGTTCGCCGTCTTCGACTAAAATGGCTTCAACCACACCCGCTTTGTCTGCTTCAATTTGGTTCATCATTTTCATGGCTTCGACAATGCATATAACATCGCCTGGCTTAACATGCTGGCCAACTTGTACAAATGCGGGGGAGCCTGGACTGGGTGCAGAATAATAAGTGCCTACCATTGGCGACTTTATGATATGTCCGCTCAGGGCTTCTTTTTTCTCTTCTGGGGCGGCGGCAGGAGCTGCAGCGGTGGCTGGTGCAGCTGCAACAGCCGGGGCCGCTACGGGAGCTGTGGCATATTGTGGCGCAGGCATGAAGTTACCATTGCGGCTGATGCGTACAGATTCCTCACCTTCTTTTATTTCCAGTTCACCGATGTCTGATTCTTCGAGTAATTCAATCAGCTTTTTGATCTTGCGAATATCCATTGTTATCTCTCTTGTTCATCTATTGTTAGCGAGCTGGCTGCAGGTTTAATTGAGCTCAGCAGTTTGTTCCAGTGCGGCCAGCAGAGCCAATTCGTAGCCTTTGGCGCCGAGACCGCAGATGACGCCTTGGGCGACATCAGAAAAATAGGAGTGGGCCCTGAATGGCTCACGCTGGTGAATATTTGAAAGATGCACTTCTATAAAGGGTATCTTGACTCCGAGTAGCGCATCTCTCAGCGCCACACTGGTATGAGTAAAAGCTGCAGGGTTGATCAATATGAAGTTGATGCCTTCTTTCGCCGCATCATGAATGCGATCAATGAGCTCGTACTCTGCGTTGCTCTGCAGTGCCTGTAGGTGGTGGCCTTGTGCAGTGCATATGTCAGTTAAGTGGCGATTAATATCGTCCAGAGTAGTTGAACCATAGATTTCAGGCTCCCGAGTACCGAGCAGGTTCAGGTTGGGGCCGTGTAACACGAGGATAGTTGCCATGATAATGTCGGGGCTCTACTAGAGTGTGAAACGAGTCTGCAGCAAAATAAGGTAACTGTCTATTATATTTTAAGAAATTGGTTAATTAGCCGAAGTTCGACGCAAGATTGCAGAAGTTAACTGATTAAATCTGCTTGTTGGGGGTGGGGGGGACTTAGGTTTTTACCGGATTGGCGAAGATTGGCCACAATTTAACGAATATACCCTCCATATGCAGGGTTTTGCTGCATCGTGCCTATAAAATTCGATATATTGTGACTAACGTCGCCTAAAGTTGCAGGTTTAGTTGCTTGATGCAAATTCTAGTGCTTCCAGAAGGTCGTCAGTGCGTAAAATTTGCGGAAGAATACGTGGTCCACCTTTGCCACTTGCTGCATAGAGCAGATACAGAGGTACTCCACTTCGCCCATGCTTGTTAAGCAAGGTCGTAATTTCGGCGTTGTAGTTAGTCCAATCGCCTTTAAGGGTGATCACGTCGAGGCGCTCAAGCGCCTCCTTGACCGCGTCTGTACTGAGGGTCATGCGCTCATTCGCCAGACAGGTGATGCACCAATCGGCTGTTAAGTTTATAAAAATAGGGCGGCCGGTCGCTTGGTGCTGTGCGAACTTGCTGTGTTGGTAAGTTTGCCAGGGGCCTTCATTGCTCACCGTTTTATGGGTGTTTGGCAGTAAATTAAACGGAATTAACAAGGCCCCAATAACGGCAGCTAAGGCGATGCTTCCAGAAATTTTGGAGGGGCTAAGAGATTTTAGCCAAAGTGCAAATGCAATCATAATGGCGCCGATCACCATCGCGGCCATGTTGTCGCTTCCCGCTTGGCGACCGAGAACCCAAAGTAACCATACCGCGGCAAGATAGAGAGGGAATGCTAGGCACTGCTTCAATGTTTCCATCCACGCGCCGGGCTTGGGTAGATATTGATTGAGCTTTGGTATGTGGCAAATCAGTAGGAAGGGGAGCGCCATGCCAAATCCCAGGGCGGCAAACACGCTTAGGCTGACGACAGGAGTTTGCGTCAGTGCATACCCTAGCGCCGTTCCCATAAAAGGAGCTGTACAGGGGCTGGCGACAACGGCCGCTAGCACGCCTGTGAAAAATGAGCCTCGTAAGCCCTTTTGGGTGCTTAGGCCTTGGCCCACACCCATCAAATTTGTTCCGAAGTTGGCGAGCCCAGACAGGCTCAGCCCCATGACAAAAAACAAGTAAGCGAGCAGGCCCACGAGTACGGGTGATTGGAGTTGAAAGCCCCAGCCAACAGCTTGGCCGCCAGCGCGGGCGATGAGCATTGCTCCGGCGACAAGTAAAAATGCGACAACGGCGCCGGCAGTATATGCCCAGCCGTGACTTTTATGGCCACCCTGAGCCTTAGCAATGCTTAGGGCTTTGATTGATAAAACTGGGAACACGCACGGCATAAGGTTGAGGATAGCGCCGCCGGCAACTGCTAGGAGTAAAACCAAAGGTAGCCAGAGTGTTGTCTCCTCGCTGGTGCTCGTGTCATTGGCTGATTCGGCCTGCTTGAAGTTTGGTTTGCTGCTGGGGCTGATCGTGGCCGAATTTAGGTCAACATTGTAATACTCGTCTTGAGGTGGGTAGCACAGGCCTGCATCTGCGCAGCCTTGTGACCTAATTTTGAGTAAAAACTGTACTGGCAGCCCTTCTTTGCTAATGAGTATTTCAGTGCTGTTATAGAATACTTCCAGTTCTTTATTGAAATACTCATCGTATTTAACTTTGCCTTTCTCAAAGCGAGCGTCGAGTTTTTGATATTTCCCATCAATCATCGCGCTGATAGAAAAGCGGTCTTTATATAAATAGTAGGCGGGTGCTATTGCCCATAGTAAGGCAATGTCTTGATTTTGAACTTCAGTGCTTAGTTGATAAGCTTCCTCTACCCGTAAAAAGGTCTCTGTTTCATTTGCTTGACCAAGTGTAGGAGGGGCCTGATTGGCCAATAGTGCACCGCCGTCAGAAAATTGGGCATTAGCTTGAGTGCTGAGTACCAGGGCTAAAAAAATTAGAATACTGCTGAGTCGCATGGTTGATCGTACTCTCTGTAATGGGCTTTGCTGCCAGTGCTGCTCCTGTTTCAAAGGTTCAGGTCTGAAGCGTTGCTTTGACCTTCGCTTTAGGGCAGAGTTTCGGCGCATTGTAGTCTATTTATGGTGTCATTGAATGTTAACTGTTCGCAATTTTGAAAGTTGGAAGATTTTGCCCTTGGCTTTGGCGCTCGCTCTGGGGGCCTGCATGAACAATCCAAATCAGCCGGCACCCGCAGTGGAGGCTAAAGCTGAGGCGCATAAGGTTGCGCCGGATACCAGTTTAGCATTGCTGGCGGCAGCAGAAAAAGCCTTAGCGGCGGATCGCTTGATGTCTCCGTCCCATGACAACGCTTATGATCGATATAGAGCGGTATTGATGTTGAAACCAGATAATGAGCAGGCGACCTCGGGATTGCAGCAGGTGCTTCTCCGTTATTTAGCCCTGACTCGGAGTGCCTTGGCGAAGGGGCGGTGGAAGCAGGCTGAGACCTATTTAGCACGTGCGAATGTTGTGAGTCCCAGCCACTCTTTGATTAAGGCTTTGGCTGTCCAGCTTAAAGAGCAGCGCTCTGTTCAGGTTCGGGCTGATACCCCAGATAAAGATCTTGATGCCGTTTTTCGTCTCGATGCGGCGCAAGTGGCGAGGCGCGACCCGGTCATTTTAGACCAACTCCGTGTTATCGCTGAGCGTATGAAAGAGACCGGTGAGACCATGTTGATTGTGTCTTTGTCAGACTCAGACGGTCGCTGGCTGTACAGTCAGATGAAGGCCTCTGTGCCCGGATTCAGGCTGCGTGGTGATATTCGTTTGGGGCGTAAAGTAAAAGTTGTTTTACGCGCGCCTATTGATGTGCCTTTAAATTAATAATGTGTGAATTTACTAAGGGTTGCGGAGGCAGAGGGAAATGAGTTTATTTCGACAGTCCATTTTAGTGGTCACGGCGCTGATCGCGAGCTTACTTGTGGGTAATCTTTACGTCAGTGTGAACAACGCAAGAGACTATCTGTCGCAACAAATGCAAGTGCACGCTGAGGACGCAGCTACATCTCTGGCGTTCAGTTTATCGCGGGCGGCGCAGGAAAATGATCAGGCTTTGTTAAATTCTATGGTTGATATTATCTTCGATCGTGGCTATTACCGCTTGATTGAATTTCGTGACCTAAATGACAAGGAGGTCATCCGTCGGGAATTGCCCGTCAGTATAGAGGGTGTGCCGTCCTGGTTTGTGAATACCCTATTGCTACCTGAGCCGCAGGGGCGCGCTGAAGTGGTGTCGGGTTGGTATCGCTTGGGAGAGTTGAAGGTCGTTAGTCATCCGGGTTACGCCTACCGTGACTTGTGGCGGGTTTTTGTTGAGCAGCTGCAAGTATTTTTGGCTATAGCCCTTCTGTGTTATCTCTTGGTTGGCTTGGGTTTGCGTTTCTTATTTAGGCCTCTGAAGTTGTTGGAGTTGCAGGCTGACGCGATTGCTCGTCGCGAGTTTCCAGTGCAAGAGCAGCTGCCTAAAACTCCAGAGCTGCGAAGTATTGTGGTGGCCATGAATCGCATGGTTATGAAGCTGAAAGACTTATTTCAAGAACAGGTCGAGCTCTCGGAGACGCTTCATAGGCAATCTTGGGTGGACTCTGTTACAGGCTTGCCCAATCGGCGAGACTTCGATGCGCGCCTAGATGCGCTCACCCGCTCCGAACGGGGTGGTGGCGCAGCGGCTCTGCTACTTCTGCATGTAAATGGTTTGCAAGCGTTGAATGACGTGGAAGGCAGAGAGAGTGGGGATGATTTATTAGCGCAGCTCGCCGGAATTATTCGCGAACAGCTAGAACCTTATTCCGAAGCCATTGTGGCTCGGAGGAGCGGAGCCGATTTTAGCGTATTGCTGCCTGCCTTGAGCGAAGACGAAGTGAGGGTTTTTATGGGAGGGCTGTTAGGTCGTTTGCGTGCATGTGCCGACGTGAGTTCGGGGGTTGCATACACCCAAGCCCTAACGCTTAAACATCAAATGCTGCCTGTGGCTGACCTTGCATTGCGGCAGGCTCAGGGGCGATCGGAGTCGGGATGGGCGATGCTGCCCGAGGGTCTCGAGTCGGGACGTGGTTTGCCCGCGGTCGTACGTCAAGCCCAAGACTGGCGTGAATTTTTACAAAACGTCTTGAGCGGAGGTTTGATTCAGCTGCACTTTCAACCGCTTGTAGGCAGTGATCGTACGCTTGAGCATTATGAAATATTGTGCCGCATTCCCGACGGAGATGATTTGTTGCAGGCGGGCGTTTTTTGGCCAATGTTGGAGCGCTTTAATTTGGCGCTCGAAATGGATCAAAAGGTGATTGAGTTGGTGCGGCAAGCTTGTATGGCTGGTGGGCCTAATGCTGCGCAAAAGCCGAGCCTTTGTGTTAATCTTTCCCCCTCATCGGTGTTGAGCCCTAGTTTTTTTCAGTGGCTGGATCAGCTGCTTGCAAATGATCGTGAATTTGCCGAACGTTTGTTATTTGAAGTGCCAGAAACTTGCTTGGCCGCCAGCCGTGATGTGGTACAGGCATTTGCGCAAATGTTGGTAAGCCGAGGGGCGGGACTGTCACTCGATCACTTTGGCCTGGGTATTCGAGCGTTTAGCTATCTACAAAGTTTGCCCTTAACTTGCCTCAAAGTGGACCAAAGTTTCATTCGGCAGCTGCCTGCTCAAGCGGACAATCAGTTTTTTGTACGCTCATTGGTGCAAATTGCGCGCAGCTGTGACATTGCGATATATGCTGAAGGCATAGAAACTGAAGACGAATGGCAAAGCGTCTTAGATTTGGGGCTAAACGGTGGGCAGGGATACTTTTTGGGTGAGCCCAAAGTTCACAAATTTTGATGGTGGAGGTCGTCTAAGGTGACGAGAACAGTAATTTCATTTTTGTTGCTCAGCGGCTTGTTCGCAGGCGTGATGCCGGTTCAAGCTGAAAATGTTGTGGTGACTCAAGCGTGGGTGCGAGCTTTGCTGCCCACAAGAACCATGACGGCGGCATTCTTGACGATTGAAAATCACTCCGAGCGCGAAGAAAAATTAGTGGGGGTGGCATCAGGGCGTGTGAAGACAATAGAAATTCACGGTCACTCCCATGTCGACGGAATGATGAGAATGCGTCAGGTGCAAAGTTTGGCGGTTGCGGCCGGTGAAACTCAGGCTTTGGAGCCTGGAGGTTTTCACCTCATGTTGTTTGATGTTGATGCCTCCTTGGTGGAAGGTGATTCTCTGCCTTTGATATTAGAATTTGAGTCGGGTTTACAATTAAGCATTGATGCTAATGTTAAGAGCGTTCTACAGGAATAGAGTAATGGTTTTTACAGGGTCTACAGGCAAGATATCGACTTGGTCACGGGGGCTGCGCAACTGGCTGTCAGATTGGTTTGAAGATGCAGCAGGAGCGGGTGTTTTCCTTAAATTTAGCGTTTATGGTTTCGCCCTTTACCTACTAATTTCTATTGCCATTGGTATTTTTTGGAGTGCAGAGCCCGACGCGTTCAATGTCAAAGATAACGCTGCGCTTCACACTGAGGGCGGCAATCCGCAGGTAGTTGGTGTGGTAACAACAAGCACTTTAATTGGCGTGGCCGAACTCTTGCTTAACAAGCAGGGCGGGTTTCTGAGTAACGACATACTGCCGCCGGGTTCGCTGTTAGATAATATACCCAATTGGGAATATGGCGTGCTGATACAAGTGCGAGATATGAGTAAGGCGATGCGGGAGGCGTTCAGCCGTTCGCAGTCACAATCCAGCGAAGACAATGATTTGGCGCGAGCAGAATCGCGGTTTAATTTCGATCATGACAGCTGGGCTGTACCCGCATCTGAATCAGAGTATCGTCAGGGCATTAAATTTTTACAAGCCTATCGACTTCGGCTCGTTGATACCCGGCAGCAAAATGCACAATTTTATGCGCGGGCCGATAACTTACGATATTGGTTGTCAACTGTAGAGTCTCGCTTGGGCAGCTTGTCTCAGCGTTTGAGTGCCAGCGTTGGACAGCGTCGAATTAATACCGATCTGGCCAATGAGGAGCGTGCCTCGCAAGCGACTCCGGTGCCAAAAGAAATGGAAGTTAAAACTCCGTGGCTTGAAATTGATGATGTGTTCTATGAAGCTCGTGGTTCTGCGTGGGCTTTGATCCAGTTTTTACGTGCTGTTGAGGTCGATTTTGGCGATGTGCTAGCAAAGAAAAATGCCTTGGTTAGTTTGCAGCAAATTATTCGCGAATTGGAATCCACTCAAGAGACCGTATACAGCCCGCTCATTCTTAACGGTAGTGGTTTTGGCCCGCTGGCTAACCATTCTTTAGTGATGGCGTCTTATATGTCGAGAGCAAACGCCGGCATTATTGATTTGCGTCGTTTGTTGGAACAGGGATAGTTCGGTTTTAAAGTAGAGACTATATATCTATGATCCGCGGGTTTCTGTTAACCCGGCAGTGGCGGGACTCTCCTTCTGGAATTGTTCTGGATTTGTGGTTCGCGACTGAGCAGGGGCCGCAGTGGGTTCAGGTGAACGGGCAAGAGAGCGTTATGTTCCTCGCTCGAGACGATGCTGAAACGGCAATAAATTTGTTGGGCTCTACTGGGGGCTGGCGGCAAACGCCGGTCGCGTTAAAAACCTTTCGCAATCAAGACGTCAATGCTTTTTACTTTCGTTCGCAGCGGCGAGCGCGAGAGTTTCGTGATCGCCTCGACACTATAGGTGTCCCTCATTGGGAGGCTGACATCAAGCCTCCAGAGCGCTACTTGATGGAGCGCTTCATAACCGCCGCCTGTGCAATTGATCACCCCAAGGCCAAGCTTGCATCGACAAGTTCCGAGCCCTTGCTAAATCCTCGTTTAAGTTCTGTTGATTACCGGCCCACACTAAGGCTTGCGTCTATCGACATTGAGACCTCGATGGACGCTGAGGCCTTGTATTCCATTGCCGTTCAAGCGGAGGGTGTGGCACGCGTATTCATGGTGTCGGAATCAATTTCCAGTGACTTAGAGTCGGGCGATGTTGATATAGTTTACTGCCGAAACACCCGTGCTTGCATAATGCAGTTTTTGATTTGGCTGGACACCTTTGATCCGGATGTGCTGATCGGCTGGAATGTAGTGGGTTTCGATCTTTGGGTATTGTCGCAGTTTTGTAAAACTCACAAGCTGGGCTTTACAATTGGTCGCGCACATCAAAGTCCTCATTGGCGTGAGGATGATGAAGGGCACCGTAAATATATAAGTATTCCGGGTCGCATTGCCTTGGATGGTATTGAATTGCTCAAGGCGGCGACCTATCGTTTTGACAGCTTTAGTTTGGAGTCGGTGTCGCGTCAATTGTTGGGCGAGGGGAAGTTATTGTCGGGGTCTGATCGCGGGGGCGATATTACTCAGTTGTTTGCAGATGATAAAATTCAACTAGCCCGATACAACTTGCGCGATTGTGAGTTGGTGACCGATATTTTTACTCGTGAAAAACTACTGGAGTTTGCGCTGGAGAGGAGTCACCTGACGGGGCTTTTGCTGGATCGAATAGGTGGTTCAGTAGCATCTTTTGAATATGCCTATTTGCCGAAATTGCATCGCAGTGGTTATGTCGCGCCTAACTTAGGAGAGCTTGAATCAGACATTGTCAGCCCTGGTGGCTATGTTATGGACTCAGCCCCGGGAATTTATGACGATGTTCTCGTCTTGGATTTTAAAAGCCTATATCCAAGTATTATAAAAACCTTCTTAATAGATCCCTTGGGGTTCTGGGCCGCGGAGCATCAGGGTCTATCTGATGATGATGTTGTGCCGGGTTTTAATGGCGCGTATTTTTCCAAGGTGACACATATATTGCCTTCGATAATCGAAAATTTATGGCGAGCCCGAGATGAAGCGAAGCGCCTTAATAACGAACCTTTATCGCAAGCGATAAAAATAATCATGAATTCGTTTTATGGTGTTTTGGGTTCTACAGGCTGTCGCTTTTATGATCCTCGCGTCTGTAGTTCGATAACTCTTCGGGGTCATGAAATTATTCAGACGAGCAGAGATTGGATCCGTGAGCAGGGGTTTGAGGTTATTTATGGCGATACTGATTCATTGTTTGTCTGGCTGAAAGACAGGCCTGATCAAGCGGGAGCGGGCGCCGTGGGAAATCAATTGTCTGCTGGGCTCAATCAATATTGGCAAGAATTACTTCTGCGAAATTATGGTATTTCCAGTGCCTTGGAAATTGAATTTGAAACGCATTATCTAAAGTTTTTGATGCCTACGATAAGAGGTTCGGCAGTAGGTAGTAAGAAACGCTATGCGGGTATTGTACAAACCGACAATGGGCAAAAGCTTGTTTTTAAGGGCTTGGAAAGTGTTCGCACAGATTGGACGCCATTGGCTAAGCGTTTTCAGGAGGTTTTGTTTGCTCGAGTTTTTGCCGACGAGCCCTACAGAAACTTTGTCGCGAATACAGCCGAGGCGGTTTTGAATGGTGAGTGCGACCATGAGCTGATATATAGAAAGCGCTTGCGGAGGAATTTGCATGAATATACGAAAACGGCCCCGCCTCATGTGAAAGCTGCGAGAAAAGTTTCCAGTAGTACCTTGCGCAGAGGCGACTGGATAGAATACCTAATAACACTTAATGGCCCCGAGCCGATTCAAGAGCGAGTCAGTCTTATCGACTATCAGCACTATGTTGATAAACAATTGTCGCCAGTGGCCGATAGTATATTGCATTTCAAAGGTATTACCTTTGATCAAATAATCGACCAGCAGCTTGGTTTGTTTTAGATTTGGTAATAAAGTTTAATTTTTAATAGCAAATAATTTGGATATATAAGATAGTGTCGTAGACGCAAAGACAAGCTAATATTAATTGATATTGGGAAACACTCATTCAGGACAAGAGGCTAGTGGCTCGTGGATCCAGTTGATTCAACTCTTTCCACTATGGAGAAAAACCGACAGCAGGGTCAAACTCATGCTATAGGAAGCGCTCGTTCTATATTTGAGCACAGCCAAGACGCCTGTCTAATAGTTCGTCATTCTGGCGAAATACTCTACTTAAATAACGCGGCTATTCAGTTGTTTTCCCATTATTCAATTGACAATTTATTGTTGGGTGAACTGTTGCCTTGCATGGATGTTGATAAAAACGACTCGGCGGGCATACCCAAAGCCTTGAGCGTATACCAGAGTGGCCTTCCTCTTACGCTGACCGGCTTGGATGCAAGTGGGGTTCGTTTGGCGCTGCGTTTGAATGGTGTTGAAATCGGTGACACTGAAAGTACCATAATCCTTAGCCGAGAATCTCAAGAGCACCCTCTGCAAGATGAGCTCTTGCGTCAGCGTGAAATCCAACAGGTGACTTTATCGAGTGTTGCAGACGGCATATTGATAAGTGATGCTGAGGGGCGAGTGCTCATCATCAACGATGCGGCTCGAGAGATGTTGGGTTTGGTAAGTGGTGATGTAGAGGGGGAGCCGGTTGATGATATTTTGCGCTTGTGTGGGTCAGAAGAAACTCAGATATTAGAATCGATGTTTGCTCAAGTTATTCGTCGGGGCGACAGAGTGCATGCCGACTCAGACTCTCGCTTACTCGTTGCAAACCGCAATCCCTTGCCTGTGAGCGCTCAGGCCTCTCCTGTACGCAGTAGTCAGGCGGAAATTGTCGGGGCCGTGATTACCCTTCGGGACAATAGTGAAGCTCGTCGCCTGTCGGCTAAATTAAGCTGGCAAGCAAACCATGATGCCTTAACCTTACTGCCAAACCGTCGCTATTTTGAAGCGGAGCTCTCCCGAGCAATGGAGGCCGCCCGGTTTGGAACGGAAAATCATGGCTTAATTTATGTCGACATCTATCAGTTTCAGATTGTAAATGACACTTGTGGTCATGCGGCGGGTGATGAGTTGTTAAAGCGCTTAGCGCAGCTGTTTGGAAAGGCTTTGCGCAGCCAAGATTTGCTGGCTCGTTTGGGCAGCGACGAATTTGGTATTCTGCTGCGCAACTGCACTTTAGCTGGAACCCATCGCGTGGCTAATTTGTTGTTGCGGGGCGTGGAGCAATTTGTATTTTCTTGGGGGGGCAAGCGCCTAACAGTGGGTATTAGTGTTGGCGCGGTTGCAATTGATCGCGATAGCGAGTCTGACGCACAGGTGATGGCCGCTGCGGAAGCTTCATGTGCCGCAGCGAAAGAGGCGGGCAGAAATCGTATTCACCTTTATCACCACCATAATAGTCAAATTGTTGAACGCCGGCGCAATGAAATGCACTGGGTGGAAAAAATTAATGATGCTTTGGCTGAGAATCGGCTCGTACTCTATCAGCAACCCGTAGTGCCGGTAGTAATCTCTAGCCTTGCCGACAATCAAGCTCATGTGCCTCATTACGAAGTGTTAGTTCGAATGAGAGATCGTGATGGCAATATAATTTTGCCAGGGCAGTTTATTCCAGCAGCTGAACGTTATGGTCTTATGGAAGATATTGACCGCTGGGTTTTAAGCAATGTTGTTGACTACATCGCTCGGCGCGAGCGAGCCGGTTTAGCCGCAGTGAGTTATGCGGTAAATCTTTCCGGCCCAACTTTGGGTAACGAAAGTTTTCGGGATTTTGTGCAGCAAGAGTTGTCGAGAACGGCTATTGACGCTAAGGCACTGAATTTTGAAATTACAGAAACGGCGGCAGTGGGCAACTTTGCTCGCGCCATTCGCTTCATTGAAACCTTTCGGGCTCGTGGTTGTGAATTTTATTTGGATGATTTTGGGAGTGGTATGTCTTCCTTTAGCTATCTGAAAGATTTACCTGTCGATTATTTGAAAATTGATGGGGCCTTCATCAAATCTATGGAAACGGATTCTGTAGACTATGCAATGGTAAGTGCAATTAATCACCTAGCACATGTAATGGGTATTAGAACCGTGGCGGAATACGTTGAGAATGAAGGCATATTGAAATTGCTGGAAAAACTTGGTGTTGATTATGCGCAAGGTTTTGGTATTGCAGCCCCAGCCCCGGTTCACTCTCTTCGATAGTTGTCATGGTTTCAAAAACAAAAATCCGTAAGAAACATAATGCGTCGATGCCTGCTATTAAGCGTTGGTTGATAGGGGCTTTGGTGCTGTCTATTTTCCTGAGTTTAGCGGGCGTTGTGGCTTTAGATTATGTGGTTCGGGAAAAATTTGAAGGGAAAAAATGGTCTATTCCAGCCAGAGTTTATGCCCGTCCTCTTGAGCTGTATGTATCGAAACCTTTGCGTAGCCAGAGTTTCGAATATGAGCTTTCGCGACTCTCATATGTTCAAGTAGAGCGCCTCACTGCGCCGGGGCAGTGGCTGAAGAATAGTCGAGAATATAAAGTTTTTAGTCGCGGATTTGACTTTATAGACGGTCAGGAAAAGGCGAAAAAATTCAGCCTGAAAATTGAAAGCTCACGCGTTTCTAAGCTTGAATCATTCTCCGGTGAGGACTTAGCCTTATTGCGATTGGAACCTCTGGAAATTGGTGGCATTTATCCTAATCATCCAGAGAATAGGACGCTGGTATCACTTCTAGATGTGCCTCCTTTACTGGGGGAAACCTTGATTGCGGTGGAGGATCGCGGTTTCGTGAGTCATTACGGCGTCTCCCCTAAATCTATCTTGCGCGCAGCCCTAGCGAATATTCGAGCCGGTGGAGTGGTGCAAGGTGGCAGTACTATAACTCAGCAATTGATTAAGAATTTCTATCTGGATAGCCGGCAAAACCTGGGAAGAAAGATTCTAGAATCTTTGATGGCGGTATCGCTAGAACTCCACTACTCAAAGGCGCAGATATTAGAAACTTATATCAATGAGGTATACCTTGGGCAAAGCGGTGCGCAGGGGATTCATGGTTTTGGATTGGCCTCTCAACACTATTTTGGACGACCCTTAATTGAACTAAATTCCGTTCAGATTGCTCTGTTGGTAGGATTGGTGAAGGGTGCTTCGTATTATAACCCCTGGAAGAATCCTGCTCGAGCTCTAGAGCGTCGTAATCTTGTACTGCAAATTATGAAGGATGGGCAGTTGCTGACGGCAGAGGACTACAATGCTGCAGTCAGGCTTCCCTTGGGTGTTGTAACGCGATCGCGCAAAAAGCTGCAGCCCTATCCCGCATTTTTGGAGTTGGTGCGCCGCCAATTACTGCAAGATTATGAGGAGAGTGATTTAAAAACTGAGGGTCTGGCTATTTTCACAACCCTAGACCCTCAGGCGCAGCATCAGGCAGAGAAGTCTTTGAGCCAAACGCTGAACACTCTGGAGTTAGAACACAGCCTGACAAAAGGCGGCTTGCAAAGTGGTCTGGCAATGCTGGCTTTGGGCAGCGCCGAAGTGCTGGCGCTTGTGGGTGACCGAAAAGTGCAATACTCGGGCTTTAATCGGGCGATAGATATTCGACGCCCGATTGGATCGCTCGTTAAGCCCGCGGTGTATCTGGCGGCATTGGGGGAGGGGTATTCTCTTTCCAGCCTAATTAGTGATGCACCGGTGGCAGTAAGAGGTCCCGATCAAAGTGTTTGGAAGCCTAGAAATTTTTCTCGCCAGAGTCATGGTGATGTTCCTTTATACAAAGCTCTGGCGTCTTCCTTTAATCAGGCCACCGCGAGGCTCGGCATGAGTGTTGGTCTCAATCTTGTTGAATCTACACTGCAAGCTAGTGGTTTGGAGCGCTCGTTTGCGGTGGTGCCGTCCCTGCTCTTGGGCTCTTTGGAACTGTCGCCGCTTGAAGTCGCTTCTATGTATCATACTTTCGCGGCCGATGGTTTCTATACTAAACCACGAGCTATTCGCTCGGTTCAAACCCCGCAGGGTGAAACGCTTAAACGTTATGCTTTACGCTCCGAGCGCCGTTTCCCTTCTTCTACAATTTACCAGCTCAACTACGCGCTCAGCCTTGTGATGCAGGATGGTACCGGTCAGCGGGCGAAGTTGCGAAACGAGGCGGAGCAAAGGGTTACGGCGGGGAAGACGGGCACTACAAACAACCAGCGAGACAGTTGGTTTAGTGGTTACGACGGTGACCAATTGGTGAGTATCTGGGTGGGTCGCGATGATAATGGAATAACACCACTCACGGGTTCAACCGGTGCTTTGCGGATTTGGGCCGATTTAATGAGTAATACTCCAGGGAGAAGTTTGACGATGGCTAAGCCGGCAAACCTCGAATACTATTGGGTAGATTCGGTGACGGGAAACGCAAGTGGCGAGAATTGCCGAGGTGCGCGCCTGCTACCTTTTGAACTTGGTCAGCAGCCACAAAAAAAATCTCGCTGTGAATGGCGAAAAAACCCAGTGATTCACTGGTGGAGAAAGGTTTGGCAAAACTAATGAGCAAGGAGTATTCAAATTGAAGGTCGCATTAGACTTTAGGGCCTCTAGAGTGCTTATGCTGGCATTTGCGTGTGTGAGTGGGGCTTGCAGTGTTACTCCCGTGCAAGTAGAGGACGCTACACCCTCCTCAGTGGAGGCTGAGACATCTATAAATCGCTCTGCCCCGCGAGTTCTTTCGCCAGCGAAGTTTGAGAATGACAAGGCCAAGGCTGCCAGTGACGCGTTATTGCAGCAGGCTTATGAACAATATGATCAAGATCGATGGCAGCGAGCGGTGCATATGGCCGAGCGTGGCTTGAGAATAGACCGGTATAACGCCCGCTGGCACCTTCTATTGGCAAAATGTTATAGCCGCTTGGGGGATGGTAAGCGCGCTCAAGAGTTTGCGAGTCAGGGGCTTGCGTATGCTCCCTCAGGTAAAACCTCGCTGCGAAAGGATTTGCAGGCTCTGATGATGGGCACCAAGCCTTAAGTGGCTGAATTTAACCGTTTTTTTTGCTCCCGATTTTGTCAAACCCCCTGAAGAGGTGCTAGTATCAGGTGATATTTGACGTCATACAGAAATGGAAGATGGTGAGCGTGGGATTATGAGCAGCAGCGATAACACACAAAGCGATCGCCCAGAGGTGGGAGCACAAACTCAGGCCTCAGATGACAGGGTTGTCGAGCGTCTGAAGATCTGTCGAGGTATGGCGCTCGAGTTTTCTGCGAAGCATTTTCCAAGCTGCTTAATGGCTTTGGAAGAGCGCTTGTTTGATTTGGCGGATAACGCCAGCAATAACCAAGACCAGGTTCGTCTGTTCGAAATCCAGAAAAGCTTCAAAAAACATCAAGATGATCTCATTCGTTATTTCTGCGGAAGTGTCGGTGAGAGCTACATCAAGTTTAAGAAAAATACTCTCGATACCCATACTGAAGGCGAGCACTCTCAACGCGACAGCCTGTCACTATTGGAAAATGAAAAGCTTGAAGAGAGTATCGCCATATCATCAATCGCTTTACGGGCCGATAATGTTTACGCCGAACTGATTTGGAAGTTGAATCAACGTTATTCTGTGCTTAGGGGTGGTTCTAAAGTTTATGAGAGCAATAATCCCAGTAGCCCTATTCAATTCTGTGAAGGTCTGCGTCGCGCCCTTACATTGATGGAGCTTGATGTCAGCGCCAAAGTACTGGCCTATAAGGCATTTGATAAATTTTTCATTCCTCTATTAGGTTCTCTGCTAGAAGATATTAACGATTATCTAGCCTCTGAAGGGCTGCTGCCCAACTTGCAGTTTACCCCTGATGTAGACCGTTCATTTATACCTGTACCTAGCGGAGGTGGAGCTGCAGGTGGGAGTAACTCTGGTGCCTATAGTCCGGCTAATCCCGCTCAAGGGGTTTCCAATCTTCAAGGTTTAGTGCAAGGCGATGCGCAAAACAGCGCCCAATATCAAGGTAACTTAGTTAACGCTATTCGAGAATTACAAAATCATTTGGCCCATGAAAGCCTGATGCCAGGTGCACAGGGTGGAAATTCTGGCGTTTCTTCCGCTATGTCGCCGTCGTTTGCCAGCAGCGGTGCTCGAACGGTGCCCGTTTATTCTAGCGAGCAACTGGTGGGGGCTCTGCAAAATATGCAGGCAGACGCTCTGTCCATAACCAGTGCCGCAGGTTTTGCAGATGGCGACCTTACGGCTTTAAACCCGCAGGGAATAGCGACCACCAGTAATCAGTTAACTAGGCAGTTGCAGGAAGAGAATAAGGAAGATGGAGCGGTTGATCATACGGATATGCATACCATCGACTTGGTGGGTATGTTGTTTGAATATATGTTAGCCGATGATAACTTGCCGCCGTCGGTTAAAGCTTTATTAAGCTATTTACACACCCCATTTTTAAAGATGGCCTTTATAGACAAAGATTTTTTTGAACAAAGCGATCACCCCGCACGTTTGTTACTGAATAATTTGGCAGAGGCTGGCACCAAATGGGTGAGTATTGACGGCTCTAGTCAATATGAAATTTATCCAAAGATTAAGTCAGTTGTGTCTCAGTTGTTGGAAAAATTTGAAAATGACGTTCGTATTTTTGCGGAGCTGCTCTTAGATTTTAATACTTACACTAAAAAAATATCCCGCCGCCAGGAGCTTATGGAGCGTAGGGCCCTAGAAAAAGTTCAAGGGGAGGAAAAGCTTCGCGAAGTAAAAATGCAGGTCAATCGCGAAGTTAGGGCTAGAACGGATGACAAGCAGTTACCTTCAGCCGTGTTGTTACTTTTATTACAGCCATGGTCTGATTACCTTTCTTTTTCCCTGCTGCGCTATGGGGAGAGCTCAGAGAGCTGGCGTGAGGGTTTGGGCCTGATCGACGAAATCCTTTGGTCTATTGAGCCTAAAGAAACCAATGAAGATAAAACTCGTCAGGTTGAGGTTGTGGAGAATATTGCAGAATTACTTGAGCAGGGTTTTGACAATATTGGCTACGATCAAGTAAAAGCCAAGAAATTATTGGATGCATTATTTTCACTACAAAAACTCGCCTTGCAAAGTAAGCAGGCCGAGCCTGCGCCAGCAGTTATGAGAGATAAGCTGGAAAGTTTGGCGGCTGAAAAGGCGGGTGAGTCACCTGATGCCGAGCTGGTAGTAAGTGATGCTGAATTGAAAATGGTTGAAAATCTCAAGCTTATAGAATTCGGTACATGGTTTGAATTTGAAGAAGGTAAGCGTTTAAAGGTGGCTTGGTATAACTCGAAGACCTCACATTATATGCTGGTAGACCAGATGGGTAAAAAGGTCGCCATGAGTTCCGGACTTGATCTGGCAAGAGGTATGATTGCAGGTAAAGTGAAAGTGATTGCCGGCAGTACAAAACCGTTCTTTGAACGAGCCTTGGAAAATATATTACATAGTTTGAACACGCGAGCCGAAGGTGATCGTGTTGAGGAAACTAAAGGTAAGTAGAATGACTGAAGATAACCAACGGCGACTCAGCCGGCGTGCCATACAACAAAGTATTACTATTGTTGATGTGATGACAGATCAGGTGCTAGGGCGTTTGGTGAATATTCACCGCGAGGGGTTTATGCTTGTTGGCACAGGTCCAGTGACGGTGGATTCACTGTATCAATTATCGCTACAGCTGTCGGTACCGGTTAATGGGCAGAACCAAATTGCAGTGGGTGGTGATTGTCTGTGGACACGTGCCGACGAAGGAGGCAGTCAGCATTGGGCCGGATTTCATATTATTGACATCTCGGCCCAGAGCTTAGAGTTGATAGACGCGCTGGTTTAAGCTAAATCGGCAAATACTCGAGCTGCGGCTTGCAAGGTAAATTTAATATCTTCGTCCGAATGGGCAGCAGACATAAATCCAGCTTCGAATGAAGCGGGTGCTAAATAAACACCCTCTCGTAACATCCCGTGGAAAAACTGATTAAACCGCTCGCCATTGCAGGCCATCACCTGCTGGAAATTGGTGATTTTGGGTTCTTCAGTGAAAAATCCACCAAACATGGTGCCCACGTTATTGGTGGTGAACGGAATACCCGCCTCTTTGGCTAAACGTTCTAAGTTGGTGCAAAGATAGTTTGTTTTTGCAATTAAGCTCTCGTAAAAGCCTTCTTGGCTAATCAGCTCTACAGTTTTTAGCCCCGCGGCCATAGCAACTGGGTTGCCAGATAATGTTCCCGCTTGGTACACAGGACCCAGTGGCGCAATGTGTTCCATGATCTTGCGTTTACCGCCAAAGGCGCCCACAGGCATCCCGCCGCCGATCACTTTTCCTAAGGTCGTAATGTCAGCTTCGATCCCGTAGTGACCTTGGGCGCCGGTGTGGCTAACCCTGAATCCGGTCATTACTTCGTCGATAATTAACAATGCACCGTACTGGTCGCAAACCTCACGCAGGCTTTCTAGAAAGCCAGGTACTGGTGGAACACAGTTCATGTTGCCCGCTACCGGCTCAACTATAATACAGGCTACTTCCTCGCCAATACTGGCAAAGGCCTGTTTTACGGCATCAATATCGTTGTAACTTAGGGTCAGCGTATGATCAGCAAGTGAGGCAGGAACACCAGGCGAGCTGGGCACCCCCATTGTCAGTGCGCCTGAGCCGGCTTTTACCAATAATGAGTCTGAATGTCCGTGGTAGCAGCCTTCAAACTTTACAATTTTGTCGCGATTGGTAAAACCTCTGGCGAGTCGGATTGCACTCATAGTCGCTTCTGTACCTGAATTGACGAAGCGGACCATATCCATATTGGGCATAATTTCGCAGACCTTGTCTGCAAGCAGGGTTTCCATTTCTGTAGGGGCGCCAAAACTCAAGCCGAGCTTTGATCTTTCAATAACCACATCAATAACTTCTGGGTGAGCGTGACCTAAAATCATTGGCCCCCAAGATTGCACATAGTCAACATAACGTTTTCCATCGGCATCAAAAAGGTAGGCTCCCTCTGCACGTTCAAAAAAAATGGGCGTGCCGCCTACGGCTTTAAATGCTCTTACGGGAGAGTTTACGCCGCCGGGGATATGTGTTTGGGCGGCTTCAAAAAGTACTTCAGATCGGCTCATGTCCGGTTCCTGTATTGTGCTGAGTGGTGAGTGTGTATGACAACGAATGTTTATTGCAGTTTACGGCCTTGAGAAGCATTTTTATCGGCCCAATATAGGCGATTAGGAATGCGCTGGCCCATGCCGAGCTGGCGACTGTGTGAAAGTGCGTGCCAGGTAAAATTTTGACCTTGCTCAACAGCGTCGATTAGCCTTAAGTCGTGTGCAAGGTAGGCTGCAATACTGGCTGAGAGTATTGCTCCACAGCCGTGGCTGTGAATATTAAGGCGTTCCCACTGGTATTGTTTGGTGAGTCCGTTTTGGTCGTAGAGTCTGTTTTCTATGCTCGTTTGGTTTCGGTTGCTGCCAGTGACTAATACGTGTTCGCAGCCAAATTCGAGTATTTCCATGGCGCAGGCGTCTATAGTGTCCGCTTGCCGTGCAATATTTTGAGCTTCCACAAGGTCAGGGGTTACCAGAGTTGCCAGTGGTAGTAAAAGTGCTTCCAGTGCCTGGTTCACCGCACTGGTTGTGAACTCAATGCCGCCCCACCGAGTGTTTACTGGGTCGAGTACAACGCAAATATTAGGGTAGTCTCGTAAAATGCTGTGGATGGCCTCTACCTGCTCCACGTTGGCTAAGTGGCCAATTTTCATGGCTTTTACGGGCATGTCTTCCAAAATAACTCTAGCTTGTTCAATCAGTAAACTTGCTTCAATAGGCACCATTTCTTTGAGCTCTGCGGTATCCTTTGCCCATAAAGAAGTAATTATGGGAGTGCAGTGACAACCTAAGCTGGCCACTGTTTCTATATCGGCTTGAATACCAACGGCACCACTGGGATCAAAGTTGGATAAACTCATAACGACGGGGGTACTGTGCTCAAATCGAGCCATGGTGTGCTCCTGAACCCATATAATCCATAAGGTATTTAAAGTTTATCACAGGTGCCCAGAATTGCTGTCAAAAAGGCCTGACCACAACCAAAATTACTGCGCCGACTAATAGGAATACAGGAAATTCATTAAACCAGCGGAAAAAGGTATGTCCATGAGGTTTCTGCCCGTTTTTTAACTTTTCTATGTAGCGACCGCACATGTGATGGTAAGAAATCAATACAAGCACGAGGGCAATTTTTGCCTGAAACCAATGTGCGCTTTGAAAATACTCCCAATTGGAAGCCGCGAGAGCAATGCCTAGCAACAGAGTCGCGATCATCGATGGTGTGGCGATGCCTCGGTACAGTTTGCGCTCCATGATCTCGAAGCGCTCTTGGCTAAGTTTATCTTCACTCATGGAATGATAGACAAACAAGCGAGGCAGATAGAACAGCGCCGCGAACCAGCATACTACCGCAATAATATGAAAAGCCTTAATCCAAAGCATAGAGTTTAAATCCGATAGTAGTTGCTGATGGTCTCTGCCGTAATTATACCCAAAACAGGAGCATCAGTACTGGGTTGAGCAAGCTTAGTCACACACAGCGCTTCAAAGTTTCCTTTGCTGAGAGTTTGCAAGGCTTCAAAAAGGTTTGCACGGTCTTGAACGTAAGCCAAGCTTAAGCGTCGAGCAGGGATGTCATCCAATTGAATGAGCTCGGATTCTTCAAAATTTTCTTCCGCATCGAGCAGGCTTAAGTGCTGAGCTAAGTCAGCGGCGCGTAGCAAGTATCGATTATTGCCTTCAACAATAATCCAAAGAGGCTGGTTGAGCAGTAAATGCACGGCCGCTGAATGACTAATACTGGTAGCGCAGCTAGCGAAGGCGGTATTCATCACGCTACGCACGCCAACTCGACTTAGAATCTGTTGCGCGGGACCACTGGAGGTTTTTTTGCCCGCGGCCTGAAGCTGCATTTGGAAAATACCCTCGCAGCCAAAAAATTGCCGTGTTGCAAAGCAGGACACCACAATCACCAGCATACTTGGGAAAATAATATTAGGGTTATAGGTCAGTTCTATAATTGTCATTAGTGCCGCGAGCGGAGCATTCAAAATGGCGCCCATCATCGCCGCCATACCTAGGGCGACGTAAAAACCTGAACTTGCGGCATATTCTGGCGCCAAGGTGCTCCCTATGACACTGATAACACCACCGATACAGGCGCCAATAAATAGGCTGGGGCCAATTAGCCCGCCGGGCATTCCCATGCCTAAGCTGAATGTTGTGACAAAAAGTTTACTAGCGATAATGATCATTAGTAAATTCAGGCCAATTTTTCCCTGCATGGCAAGAGATACAGTGTCGTAGCCTAAGCCCATCACCTGAGGCACAAATAGAGCCACTATGCCAGTTACCGCACCTGCCGCTACAAGCCTTGCCATGATGGACTTGGGCCCTGAGTGTTGAAAATAGTACTGTAGCTTAATGTAGATAGCCGCGCAGGCCGCGATGACGAGCCCCGCAAACGCCATATATGGAATTTCCCAGAGGCTGTTCATTTGAATGTTTGCGCCTGCCAGCAAGGAATCTTGCCCAAAGACCATTTGGCTGATGGCGGCACCGGATACAGAGGCCAAGATCACGGGAATGAAGCCGGCGATGGTATATTCCATGAGCACAACCTCCATGGCAAAAATTACGCCAGCCATAGGGGTATTAAATGAAGCTGCGATGGCGGCAGCCACGCCACAGCCAGCTAGTGTCCGCAGGCTGTTATTGGGTAGTTTAAAATACTGTCCAAGTTGACTGGCGGCGCCTGCGCCTAAGTGGACTGCGGGACCTTCTCGGCCGACAGATTGGCCCGTGATGAGACATAGGGCTCCACCAAAAAACTGGACCAAAATATTGCCCATGGGCAGCTGCCCTTGATGGTTGTGTAAGCGATCAAGCACGTGGCTTACGCTAATGGCTCGGTGAGCTTTGCTCACCCCATTGAGCAGAATACCGATGGCAAGAGCGCCTGCTAGGGGCAATATCAAGCGCCAATGTGAGGCAAGGGCTTCGAAATTTTCACTATCCCCTGGAAGTAGTTTTGACAGTGGCCAATCGATAGCGTAGCGAAACAATACAATCACTAGCGCCGCGAGTATCCCGCTTATCAAACCTAGGATTGTCAGCTGTGGCAGGGCTTCCTGATAAGCGAGCTGATGGCGGAATTTATCTATATTGTGCTGCCAAAGTTGCTGCAATGACTGTTTGAAAGGGGGTTTGCGCGTTGGCGTCATAGCTTTCTCAATATAGGGAACAAAACGACGGAATAATAAGGCAATTGCAAATAATTGATAAATAAGTCGAGCAAAACTTTTGATTTTCGCGAAGGGCTCTTATTATAGTGGCCTAATCTTATCGTTAGTTTTTACAGAAGCCAAACTTCTACTCGCTTTCGGGCGTCGTAGTGGTGAATATTTGCGTATATAAAGTGGTTGAGGTGTAGTTGTGATTAAAGTGGGTATCGTGGGTGGCACAGGTTATACCGGTGTTGAGCTGTTGAGATTGTTGTTGAGTCACTCGGGTGTTGAGGTTTCTGTTATCACCTCTCGAGCGGAGGCGGGGGTTCAGGTTTCAACGCTCTACCCAAGTTTGCGAGGTCATTTGGATTTGGCATTTTCGGTCCCGGACGTCTCAGTATTAGCAACTTGCGATCTAGTGTTTTTTGCGACTCCTCACGGGGTTGCACAAAATATGATGCCAGCTTTAATCAATCGTGGCGTTCGGGTCATAGACCTTTCGGCCGATTTTAGAATCAGAGATGCCGACGTATGGGCCAATTGGTACGGTCAGGCTCACGGCTGTCCAGAATTGATTGGCGAGGCGGTGTATGGTTTACCTGAAGTCAATCGCGAGGCCATCAAAAGCGCTCAGCTCCTTGCGTGCCCAGGGTGTTACCCCACGGCCACGCAGTTAGGCTTGATTCCTCTTCTTGAAAATAACTTAGTGGACCCTGGCGACCTCATTGCCAATGCCGCTTCTGGCGCTAGTGGTGCAGGCCGTCAGGCTAATGTAAACAATCTGCTCTCAGAAATTAGCGACAGTTTTAAGGCCTACGGTAGTGCTGGGCACAGGCATCTACCTGAAATAGAACAGGGCTTGAGGGATGTTCAACCTGAGGGCGCTGATGTGGCTCAGCTAACATTTATGCCCCATTTACTGCCTATGATTCGAGGGATTCATGCCACCTTGTATGCCAACTTACAAGGTGGTGGTAAGGAGCTGTCTGACGCGGCATTGCAGGACTTGTATGAAACCCGTTATGCTCAGGAACCTTTTGTGGATGTATTGCCTTGGGGGAGTCACCCCGCCACCCGTTCAGTAAGGGGGTCTAACGTCTGCCGCATTGCGCTTTGTCGGCCACAGGGGCGAGATAAAATTGTTGTATTGTCAGTGATCGATAACCTGACAAAAGGTGCGTCGGGGCAGGCCGTTCAAAACATGAATATTATGTTCGGCTTTGATGAAAGTGAGGGGCTTCGGCACGTAGCCTTAATGCCTTGAGTCTCTCGAGATAATTACAGGAGGTTAAATGAATGCAGTAAAAGGTAGCAAGCGCTATCGAATGCAGGTGGTAAAGTACCGTCCCTATGTGCGCTTATTCGTCAGAATTCTGCTGTTGCTGCTGGTAATCGGTGGCACTGGAGGAAGCTATCTATTTGGTATCTATAAAGGTACCGAGCTTCAGGCAGAGGCTATCGATGAGCGCGACCGCTTGCGAGTGGAATTAAGTGCTAGCGTGAGGAAGGCCGAGCAATTTGGTCAACAGCTCGCCAATGTCAACTTGGGTGCAGAAGTTGACCGGAAAGCCAATGAGGATGTTCGCCAAGAAGTCATCGAACTGAAAAATGAAATTGCCGCTCTGGAAGAGGATATAACCTTTTATCGAGGCCTGATGTCTCCAACCGCTGATAAGAGAGGCTTAACCATTGGCTCTCTGGAAGTGCTGGAAACCCCTGAAGCCAGAACCTACGAATATAAGTTGGTTGTGCAGCAATTAGCGGCCAATCATCAGGTGCTGAACGGGCATTTAAAATTTTTAGTCATTGGGCGCCAGAATGGTGTTGAAAATTCGCTTCACTTAAACGCCTTGTCGAACAAAGTGAGCGTAGAGAATATTAAATTACGGTTTCGTTATTTTCAGAATTTCGAAGGTCAGTTAAAGTTGCCATTAGGTTTTGAGCCGGTTCGAATAGAGCTTGTGGCTACATCTATTGGCCCCACCCCTGTTACGGTTAACAAAAAATTTGGGTGGCTAGTTCAGGAGAGTTAACCCCCTTATGTGGAGTAATAAGAAAGACATGGCATTTTCAAATAATCACACCTTGATATCAAAGGGTACGGAAGTAGTGGGTGACTTGTTGTTCACGGGTGAGCTGCAGATTGAAGGCAAGGTACGAGGCAATATTATCGCCGAAGCTGGCAGTGATGCCAAAGTAGTGATCGCGCACAAGGGCCAGGTTGAAGGTGAAATTCGAGTACCCAGTGTTGTCGTTGACGGCAGTGTGCTTGGCGACATTTACTCCTCGAAGCATGTTGAGCTGGCGGCTAAGGCCGTGGTGAAAGGCAATGTTCACTACCATATGATAGAAATGGTCAAAGGTTCTCAGGTGAACGGTAGCCTGCTTTATGGTGGGAGTAAGGCGGGCGAAGACATGAAATCGGGTAAAGGTTCTGGTTCTACGATAGAGCCTATTGGCTTGAGTGTACCCAGTGGAGGGAAAGCTTAGCACAGTAATAGTTGACTAAATTACTCAGGTAAAGAGATAATGGCCGTTTGTGGGCCCTAGGCCCTGTAAGCCGAGAAGTAGATTGACTCATGAGTACAGCTGAAACCTATACCCCGCAAACGGTACAAGTAACCCACAGCGCTATCGCTAAAGTAAAAAGCCTGATAGAAGAAGAGGGCAATGAAGAGCTCAAGCTCCGAGTCTTTGTCACTGGAGGTGGCTGTTCCGGCTTTCAGTACGGGTTTACCTTTGACGAGCTTGTAGCAGAAGATGATTCTGTTTTGGACGCGGGCGGCATCCAAGTGTTGGTTGACTCGATGAGCTACCCTTATTTGATGGGTGCAGAGGTAAATTATGAAGAAGGACTTCAGGGCTCAAAATTTGTGGTTCAAAACCCCAACGCGTCTACGACCTGTGGTTGTGGGTCTTCGTTTTCGATATAGCGCTTACTTGCGGTATTGCCTAGCCCTAATTCTTGGGGTTTTGATGGGCGGAGCGCTTGTGGCTGCAGAGCCTTCGGCGAGCTTGGCCAATCCGTCTTCAACGGGGTATCTAGCAAGAATTCAGCAAAATTCTCCAAAAGATGTAAACCTTGCGCTGTTAAGGGCGGAAGAACTTTATTTGGGTGGCGAAATCTCTGACCAGCAGCCTCCCTTGGCTTTTGTGTTGCACGGGCCAGAAGTCGCGATATTTTTCAAAAATAATTACCGTGATTACAAATCTATTGTCGATTTAGCGGCGCGTTTATCGGCGTTCGGTGTCATTGATGTTGCGGTGTGTCGTACACGATTGGGGGTGATGGGCCAAGACCCTGCTAAGTTATTTCCTTTTGTAAGCACCGTCCCCTTTGGTCCCGATGAGGTTGAGCGACTGCTCAGCGAAGAGCAATACGTTTACTTCTAAGTGGAAAAGTAAATTCCTCCTAAAATGGTACTTTGCTTAGCTCCGGTTACGGAAGGCAGGTTTCCGGGTAGTTTATGCAGTGCCTGCTTGGCGAGCCAAGCAAATGCTACCGCTTCGACCCAGTCCGGCGATAAGCCCAGCGCCTCCGTCGTGCAAACCATTGTGTCGGGCAGCTTTTCACTAAGACAATTGAGCAGCGCGGTATTGTGGGCGCCACCTCCGCAGATAAAAACTTCATCTGGCAGTTCCGGTGAGGAGACCTGAAGAGAATCAGTGATCGTTGTTGCGGTGAGTTCAAGTAATGTCGCTTGAACGTCTTCTGGAGCTGGAGGGGTAGACAGGGCAGCCAGGTGTTCTTCAAGCCAGCCCATATGGAAGTCTTCTCGGCCAGTGCTTTTGGGCGCGCGGGCCTTGAAAAATGAGTGCTTTAGCAAACTTTTCAAGAGCCTATTGTTACATTTTCCTTCATTTCCCCACTGTCCTTGTGCGTCGTATTCAAGGCCTTTGTGCCTACGAATCCAGGCATCTAGCAAAACATTTCCTGGGCCAGTATCGTAGCCCAATACTTCGCAGTCGGGACGCAGCAACGTTACGTTGCTGATACCTCCAATATTGATAATTGCACGGGACTTGAGCTCTGAACCGAATAAGGCTTCATGGTATGCAGGCGCTAGAGGTGCTCCATGCCCACCCGCCGCCATGTCTCGCCGCCTGAAATCGGCAACGGTGGTGAGGCCGGTAATTTCGGCGATTTGGTTGGGGTCGGCAATTTGCAGAGTAAATGGCTGGGGTGATGAAGGCCCTGGTGGGCGATGGCGAATTGTCTGACCGTGGCTGCCGATCGCAGTGATCAAATCTCGGCAGAGTCCGCTTGAGGCAATCAGTGCCTGCGCGGCTTCGGCAAAGGCGATGCCTAGTTCGCGGTCAAGGGCGCCCATGCGATCAATTTCATTGTCACCGGGCTGGCAAATAGCCAAAATTTGTTGCTTAAGTGCCGGTGAGATTGGGTGACTGTGGGTATGGAGTGAGAGCGGTTTTCCGCCTTCGAATGACACGAGAGCAGCGTCAATGCTGTCACAACTCGTGCCGGACATCAGGCCTATATAGCGTTCTGTACAAGCAGTCATCTCACGAACTCCCTGTGAGCCTATGGATTTTTTGTCGTATCAGTGTCAGCCATTGCCAGCTGAGTGTTTTGGAAGAAACGACTAAGGCTGGCGATTAAAGGTTTAGTCTTTTGCTGAAAATCGGCCATATTCTGTTTTGAAATAGATTTAGCTTTGGGCAATTTCTGCACGATTGTTCTTGGGTTGCGGTGTACGCCACTCACTAAGAATTCATAGTGAAGGTGGGGTCCTGTAGCCCAGCCGGTAGACCCTACTGTTCCAAGTAACTGCTTCTGCTTTACGCGTTGCCCAACTTTTACTTTTCGTTTTGTTAGGTGAAGGTATTTGGTCTGGATGTTATTGCCGTGCTGAACAACGACATAGTTGCCGCTGGCTCGATTGTAGCTGGAAGTAATCACCTTGCCGCTACCAGACGCATACACTGGGGTTCCGCGATTTGCAGCATAATCTGTACCGCGGTGTGGGCGTTTGGTTTTGTGGATGGGGTGCAGGCGGTTAGGGTTGAACCCAGAGCTTATATGGCTGAAATCAAGAGGTGCGCGTAAGAACGCCTTCCTCATTGCGTGGCCGTCGGGGGTGTAGTATTGGGCGTCACCGCCTTTATCGGTGTAGCGCACAGCCTCGAAAGTTTGATTTTGATTTATAAAGGTGGCCGCTAAGATCGGGCCATTGCCCATCTTTTCCCCGTCAAGAAAGTGTTCTTCATAGGTGACTTGAAAGCTGTCTCCTTTGCGAATGTCGAGAGCGAAGTCAATGTCCCAGCCGAAAATATTGGCGAGTTCCATGATTAGGCTAGCTTCCATGTTGGCGTTTTGGCCGGCCACGAACAGCGACGATTTAATGGCTGCTGATCTAAATGCAACTTGCGTATCGGGAGTGCGTGTTTCTTTTAGGTCTGAGAAGCCATCGTCATCACGGTAAAATAGCTGGCTACTCAATTTGTCTTTGCTGTGGCGAAGCTGTAAAAGCTTGCCGTTATCATCAAGCTGGAACGCCAGTTTATGACCTGGGTGTATCTGTTTGAGGTTGCTGGCGGCTTTGCTTTTCTTAAATAACTCGTAGATATCCCGATCATTTAATCCTGCACGTTTAAAAACAAGAGAAAGGTTGTCTCCGTTTTTTACTGTGAGCTCTTGCCAGACAAACTCCTCTTCCTGAATCTCTTCTTCTAACGCATCGTCACCCATTTCGGGGCTGTGATCGCTGAGCATGGGAAGTTCTATGGTTAATTCTTGGCGTTTTGCTGATACGTCTTCTGAGGGGAATAGGGTCAAAGCCAGGGTTAAGCAGCAGGCTAATGCACCTACTAATACTAAGTGCTTCTTCGGGAACTGTCGCATCGTTCGGACAGCTGGGTTTTTCTTATTAAAATCAGTGGGTTCCATTGGAAAGCTATACCTATTACTAATATTTGCCGCTCAAGGTCTGATTTTATATCAGATATTGCTTTAAGAATCACCTTAAAAACTATAGAGATGAGAAACACGTCAACTAAAGCTTCTGGCTGGCCTTGTTTTTGGGTTTTTTTTCGGTATGGTGGCCCACTCTCCCGCTACCTCTTCTTGCAGAATGGAAGTGAGTACAAACTAACTTATTGATTGGAAGTGTAATTATGCCCTCTATAGACGTGAATCTTCTGGCGGATTTGCAGGCTCGCGGCTTGGTCGCTCAAATGACTGGTGACGATCAGCTGAATACATATTTGGGTGAGGGTAGTCGGACGCTTTATTGTGGCTTTGATCCTACGGCAGACAGTTTGCATATTGGTAGCCTCGTGCCTTTGCTTACGCTAAAGCGCTTCCAGGATGCGGGGCATAAGCCTATAGCACTGGTCGGCGGTGCAACTGGTTTAATAGGTGATCCGAGTTTTAAAGCTCAGGAGCGCAAATTAAATACGGCCGACGTTGTTGAATCTTGGGTGGGTAAGATAAAGACTCAAGTGTCGGCCTTTATTGAATTTGATGGCTGTGACAATTCTGCTGAAGTGGTCAACAATCTAGACTGGACCGTAGGCATGGATGTGCTGACGTTCTTGCGCGATGTTGGTAAGCACTTCTCCATTAATAATATGATCAATAAAGAATCTGTGAAGCAGCGTATTGACCGTGAAGGGGCTGGAATATCCTTTACAGAATTTACCTATATGTTGCTGCAGTCATTTGATTTTGCTGAGCTCTATAAGAGATATGACTGTTCCCTGCAGATTGGCGGTAGCGATCAGTGGGGTAATATTGTCGGGGGGGTCGACTTAACTAAGAAGATGCATGGGGGCAAGGCCTTTGGTTTAACCCTTCCGCTTGTCACCAAATCGGATGGCACGAAGTTTGGTAAAACAGAGTCGGGTACCATTTGGCTGGATGCAGCGAAAACCTCTCCCTATGCGTTTTATCAGTTTTGGTTAAACAGTGCTGACGCTGATACTTATAAGTTTTTAAAATACTTCACGTTTTTAAGTGTCGCAGAGATTGACGGTATCGAGGAGGCGGATCGCATTGCAGAGGGTCGCCCTCAAGGGCAGCGAATATTAGCTGAAGCAGTTACTCGTTTGGTTCATGGAGACTCTGGCCTTGAAGCCGCCGAAAGGATTACGGCAGCTCTCTTTAGTGGCGCACTTGAGTCCTTGAGCGAGTCCGACTTGGACCAGCTGAAGTTAGACGGCCTGCCAGCGACGACTTTATCGCGTAAAGAGCTTCAAGGTTTGTCGCTGACTCAGGTGTTGGTTGATGCGGGTATGGTCTCGTCAGGCAAGCAGGTAAAAGACGCTTTGGGGCGTAATGCAGTTTTGATTAATAGTCACCCCAAGGGAGCGGAGCAAAATATGGACATCGATAAGTGCTTTCCTGTATCTGATGCATTTTATGGTCGCTTCTACATCGTTAAATTAGGTAAGAAGAAATACCACCTTTTTGAGCTTGGTGACTAATTTATATTTTTGATCTTTATTAACGCAAATTGCCCATAAAAAAGCCGCCTTTAGGCGGCTTTTTATTTATTTTAACTTTATCAATTAAATCACTTGCAAGTCCGAG
>CAJWBQ010000009.1 GCA_913020115.1 uncultured Cellvibrionales bacterium | reverse complement strand
CTTTCGCCAGCCATATTGAACTCCTAAGTCTTGGTAGTATAACCATTAGGAGTGTCTAGTGGGGCGGGTGCGATTCAGCCTGTACTAATGCCGAATTAAATGCAGAGCTTTGCGTATTATCCAAAAAAGGAAAAACGATGCCAGTAGCAAGATCAACAAAACTTTCCCAACGAAACGGAAACCAAGATGAACATAAGGACTGAAGTCCATATTTTTTCCCGTTTTCTTGGCGACAGGCACAACACCTAGGGAGGCTTTAAAAACCTCTATCTCAGCGAGCATTGACTCTACCCTGCCTCCCTGCTCCGCAGCCAAATTATTCCGCTCGCCGGGATCTTCCTTTAGATTAAACAGCAGCAAGTCATGCCCCGAAATAAAGCCATCTTGCAGCCAGGAAAGAAACCCAGCTAAACCCCTATAAGGCAGCTTAATTTTCCAATCACCACTGCGATACGCGCGCAACTCACCACTCATATAATAAAACAATGTTTGTTCAGATCGTGCTCCGCTGCCGGTTAACAAACCGGTGATATCCTTGCCGTCGATAACGCGGTCAACGGGCACTGACACACCCGCCAAATTTGCAAAGGTTGGCAACCAATCCATCATAGTCGCGAACCCCGCCGGCTTTGTACCCGCCTTAATCGTCCCTGGCCAATAGGCTACCGCAGGCACCCTCATTCCGCCTTCAAAGGTAAACTGTTTGCCTTCCCTAAGCTCTCCCGCAGAACCTCCCTCATCCCCCATCATTAGCCACGGTCCATTATCGCTAGTGAAGATAACGAGCGTGTTTTCTGACAGCTTGAGTGCGTCCAATCGTGCCAAAACTCGACCGACACTCCAGTCTAATTCTTCAACAACATCGCCATAAACGCCACCGGCCGATTGTCCTTCGAATTCCGGCGACGCATAAACAGGGACGTGAGGCATATTGTGCGCGAGATATAGAAAGAAGGGCTGCCGCTGATGTTTGTCTATGAATTGCAACGCCCGGTCAGTATAGGTTTTTGTAATATAGCGCTGGTCTACATCTTCGAAATCTATGTCTTTGTTATCGAAGTAATATAAGCCACCCATGTCATTACTGTATGGCAAACCAAAGAATTCATCGAAGCCTTGGTTCCAAGGCATATACTGTTGGTGATGACCCAAATGCCATTTGCCCACTAAAGCCGTGGCGTAGCCGGCCTCCTTTAACACCTCAGGAATCGTAACTTCCTCTGGGTCCATGCCCTGGAAACTTTCTGGGTAGAATACATCGTGAATTCCCTGACGGATGGGGTAACGCCCCGTTAGCAAACCTGCGCGAGAGGGGGTACACACCGGCGACGCCGCATAAAACGCGTCAAACATGGCGCCTTGGTCGGCCATTTGATCAATGTTGGGTGTTTTGATGGTAGTTGAGCCGTATGCACCAATGTCACCGTATCCCAAGTCATCGGCGAATATAACAATAATATTGGGTTTATCTTGAGGGTTAAGGCGGTCAGTCGCAGCCAACACGTCACTAATGTTATTTGCATCGTCTACTGCCTGTGCGAAGACCGTAGCCGCGAATCCAAGCAGAGCCAAACAAAAGGTCGCCATCGAAAAAAAATACTTCGAGTAGTACAATTGTTTTCTCCAAAGTAACAAGAGATACCAGCTGTTAAACAAAAATGGCCCCGTCCAAATAATAGGGGAGACCACCACTAACCTGCGCCCAACCATAAACAGAAAAACATGACTTTATTGTCATTCCCGCACAGGCGGAAATGACGGATGTTTATGAATGAACGCAAACTAAGCTCCGTTAAACTAAAAGTTATAGGTAGCCGACACTCCCATACGACGTTCATAGGTGTAATCAAGAGAGTTCACCCTTGGAAACGGAACGATGGAAGTGAAATCACTTAAACCAGCAACGTAAAACTCATCAAACACGTTTTTCACATAAACCTGTAATTGATATTTACCATCGTCAGACTCGACACCCAGAGTCAGGTCTAATAACCCGTATGCATCGCCTTTTGTCATCGGATTACCCGCAGCCGAATATTGCACCTCGTCTTGCCAATAATAGGTGGCTAATGCATAAGCATTTACGCCCGAATCGGCGATATTTCTCTCATACCTACCCGTGAAATTGTAAGACCAATCAGGGGAATTGGAGGCCTCCTTACCCGATAGATCCTGGTTGTTGTTAACACAACCTTGGGCTTCTGTTTGGCCGTTATAACACTGCGCACCTTCATAAGATTCGAACACCGCATCGATGTAAGCGACGTTCGCAGATAGGGACAAATGTTCAGTAGCTTTGACGTTCAACTCTATCTCAATACCTTGAGAGCGCAACTCATCCACATTGTTCAAATTGAAATTGGGTAACTGACCCGCTTCGGCATTCGAGACTGTGGCGTGAAAATCTTGAAACTCGGTGTAGAACATAGCCGCATTCAGCATCAGCCGGTTGTCCATCCAGGTTGATTTCAATCCAACTTCGAAGTTGGTTGGAATTTCCGGATCAATGATGGCGTTTAAACCCGTGGCCTTTGCAACAACAACTGACGACAGAGTGTTTGCACCCGGTGCCTTGTACCCTCTAGCCACGCTGCCATAAACCATCGCCGCGTCAGTAAGATCATGCTCTACAATCAAACGCCAAGACAAGGCGTTATCGGTACGTTCTTCATCCACGACTCCAGGCGCTGCAAAGGGGAATGTAAGATAGGCCGGTACCGGATCAATAATCGGATTGGTTACCACCATTCTTAAGTCAACATCTTCATAGTTATACCTTAAGCCTGCAGTAACTCGCGTGGTATCGGTGAGATCCCAGGTTGCCTGACCAAAGGCCGCATAACTCTTATTCGCAACCCCCTTAATGGCTAATTTAGTTTGATAAATAAAATCGGGAAATGGAGCGGATCCTACGGCATATGCATCGAGTACCTGAAGGCTACTACCTGATAACGATTTATCAAAATAGTACAAACCGAATTGATAATCCACCGCTTCGCCACCCGGTGAAGTTATGCGAACCTCTTGGGTGAACTGTTCAATGTCATCAATCGATGTGTTCGCGACCAATAGTGTACGAGACAGACCAACAGAACGGTAATCACTGACTAAATTTGATTCCGCATAAGAAGAAATTGACGTTAGGGTGTGATCACCCAAGGCATAGCTAAACTCTACCGTGGCGGTATCCAACTCGGTCGTCGCCACTGAGGTATCATTTTCAAAGGTGTGGTCTTCTTCATCTCCGGAGGGAGTTTGCAAGGTGAAGGCAAAGGGGTGTGCCGGATTATCTTGGGGAGTTGCATTGATTTCGACTCCACCAACACAACACAAAATATCGCGATCGGCATGGCTGAGACCGACCAAGACACTTAAATCATCTGAAAATTCATATGCAAACTTTAACTTTGCGCCCCACTCATTTCTATCGTTGTAATCAGATCCTTCAGGATTATCATTGGTGATAATCCCGTCACGTTCATTATTGTAAAACGACAATCTAACAGCGAGGTTTTCGGTAATGCCGCCATTGATAAAGCCATGGGTTTTAATTTCTTCTTTACTGCCATAACTGGCACCTAACGCCATATCAAATTCTTGACTGGGCTTTTTTGTCACAACGTTTAAAACACCGGCAGACGCATTTTTGCCAAACAACATACCTTGCGGTCCACGCAATATTTCAACGCGTTCTACATCACTGAGGTCTAACAGCGAGGTGCCGGTACTGGTGGCCACGGCCCCATCGATTACCACACTCACAGACTGATCAACACCGCGACTAAAGGATTGTGTGCCCACACCTCGAATATACAAAGCCTGGTCGTTAGCGGATGAACCCGCTTTGACGGTAAAACCTGGACTCACCTTAACTAAAGACGAAATTTCGTTTTCATTGCGAATCGACAACTCATCTCCGCTCATCACATCGACGGAAATCGGAACATCTTGCAAGCTTTGCTCTCGCTTTTGAGCAGTCACGATGATTTCTTCCAAGAATAAGTCTGCGTAACTTGGCGCTGCGACAGCAGAGGCTGCAGCAATACTGGTGGTAAGCAAAATATGCCCTGGAGACCTTTTTATTATATTTATCATTCCCACTCTCTCTACAATTATTAATATTAGGCTGTCCATCTAGCTGAGTACTGTACGGCCATTAAGAAGGGATTAACGCTCTCAATTTACGTAATCAATAACTACAAGCCTGACTATCTAGGACGCACAAATTAGTATATTAAAATCGTCAAAAAAGAAAATGGACGAAACACCTGTTTTATGGACTAATGTACGATAGCATAAACAATCTTTCTGCTCTCTTGGAGCGACCGGGAAGGACTAGGAACTAACGACCCTCAATTAAAACACCAATTTAGCGCCTATTGTTGCCCAATCTGACGCAAGAACGGTGATTGACCAGAATTCTACGAGAGGCCACATATGGAAAATAGTGTAGTAGCCCCCGCAACAGTTACGCATGCCGAGGCTCTGTGGCGAGCCTATAATGGGCAGCCGCAGAGTGATGAGATCCATAAGGCAGCACTTCGGTTTGTTTTTGGCGACCACCGAGGGAACCCCGCAGAGCGCACCACACAGCTGATGACTGAGCTCAGCTATCCCGACTTTTACAAAGACCAGCCGAAGCAGCTGGAGTTAATAAAAAAGTGGAAGAGTAAGTTTGAGCCCCACGTCTCTTTGTCCGAACAGGAAGCCCGGGCCTTTATAACTGAAGCAATTAATTGCCCGGCCAATGTGGACGCTTTATTTACTGATCACACCTTCTCCGGGGTTACTATGATGGAAAAAGGGCAGCTCAATGACATGTCAACGGTTCGCCCTGCCAGTAAACTCCGTGGCTGGAGTCTAAACCTCTCAACCAGTGGCATGGGGACCTACAACTGTATTCGGCAAAATCTGTTAGCCGGAACCGGGCATATGGTACTGCTTTCCCCGGATGCGATGTACGACTACCGCCGCGCCGATACAATGTCCCACTGGACTCATCACTGGATATATTTTCAAGCTGACCAACGCTTGCTGCAGTGGTTGAACTGGCGTGAGGTGGGACCACACATTTACCACATTCAAATACCGGATTTGGACTACCCTGTTATCCGGTCATTATTTGAGAGCACACTCGACCTTGATGCAACACAAGACACCATCTCGAAGGCTCTACTGTTGAGTATTACCGAACAGATATTTATTCGCTGTTCGCGTTTAGCTAACGCTACAGGCAGCCGATTTGTTGATTCACGCGTGCAGAAGGCGATCGATTATGTCGGCGCCAACCTCGAAAAGCCGCTGACAATTGAGGGCATTGCGGGATACGTGCAACTATCCAGAACCCAATTGTCTACCTTATTCAAAGAAAATACCGGCAGCACATTGATTAACTGGCGCGAAGAAAGACGCATCGCCAAAGCTTCGCAATTACTGACCCAGTCGTCCCTCAAAATACAGCAGATTGCTGCGCAGGTGGGGTATGAGGACCCACTGTATTTTTCTCGTACTTTTTCCAAACTGGCCGGGATGAGCCCACGACTGTATCGTAAAAAACACCAATAATAGTCAAGCGGTACCTTGATACCCTGCTTATCGGCAGGAGCTGCAAAACCGAGTTATTAATAAAACACACCATCAAGAAACTTAATCATAACGTCCAGTGCCTGTGGCGCATCGTTTTCAAAACTCTGGCCCATCAACATACTTGAACCGGAGTCCAAAAACGCATGAGACCTACCACTATGCTCCCAGTATTGAACCGGGTGCCCGGCATTTTGCAACTTGGTCATATAAGTTTTTACTGACTCCGGCGAGATTAGCGCGTCTTCGCTGCCGGCAGTCAACAGTTGCGCAGGCAGTTGGCGTTCGCTGGCCTGGGGAATCAGGTAATACGGGGAGACGCCTTTATACAGACCTGGGTTGTCAGTGGCATTAAATTCATCGCCGAATAGGCCTCTGGCCAACGAACCGCCCATTAGCCAAAAAGGATTTTTCCAGCTTTCCAAACCTCCCAGTCCCGAGGCGTAAATGTCATAGGCTCCGTAACTTAAAATGGCCGCTTGCACAGATATGCCACCTCGTTCGGCAACCTGTTCTGCCGTGACGCCGGCGGGGAGATAGGAAGGAGAGAATCGCAGTGACCGCTCAGAGTAGCCATTGGAGTCCAAAAGATGGCCAGAGTTTACAATCATTGCCGCCAGGTGTCCGCCGGCACTGTCACCGGTGACCGCGATATTGTTAACGTCACCGCGATAATGACCAATATGCTCCTGCACCCACAATACTGAACCAAAAACATCCTCTACAATCTGGTCAATTGTGACCGTATTTCCTTCATCGACCAGCAGTCGATAGTCGACATTACAAATCACGTATTCACCGTTAGATACTAGGTACTTAGACGCCTGATCCATAATCCCCTTGTTATTAATAAGCCAGCCACCGCCATGGAAAATCAGCAGCACGGGGTAGGAATCTTTACCCGAGGTAGGTGTGTAAATATCCATCGTCAGGTCAAATTCATTGGGTGATGCCCACAAGACATCTTTCGCTACGGTATATTTATCGGGGTTATTATTTTTCAATAGCTCCTGTGTTTCCGCGCAGGACAATAAAGAAAAAATTGACATTACACTGAGCAATCTCTTTATAACGGTCATGATTGGCCTATTTAACTCCAATAAATTTATCTAATATATGTCACTGTTGAAGTCTTTGTTTCACTTCCAATTGAATCGTGTCGTGTATAAGCGTGCTACAAAGGAATATATACTGCCTTTTTTTGATCAAAAGTCACGGCACGGCGGATATCAGTAGAGGAGGCAGCCAATTTAATTATGTAACTACCGGCCTCAACTAACCACTGCTGTGACTCAAGGTCGTATGAACTTAGATCTCGAGGGTTTATTGTAAAACTCAAAACCTGACTTTGCTTAGGTTGCAACAAATTGGTTTTTCTAAACCCACGCAGCTCAGCTTCTGGCTTTTCAAGCTTGGATTTTGGCGCACTGACGTAAAGTTGCACCACCTCCTTACCCGCACGCGGGCCAGTATTGGTTATCTCAATGCTCACTTGAACACTGTCACTCCCCTCTTGACGTGTTAACTGCACGTCACCGTAGCTGAATTGGGTATAGGATAGCCCAAAGCCAAAGGCGTAGGCGGTGTCAATTTTTCTAGTATTAAACGCTCTATAACCTACCCATATACCATCGTGATATTGCACTTCGGCCGCATGATCTCCCCGCATTATTGATTTTAGCTCGGCCGATCGAGGCTCGGTTACCACGCCAGGAAAGCCTTCATACGATGGATAGTCTTGTATCTCCATGGCAAACGTTGCTGCCAATTTTCCCGAAGGATTAACTTGACCGCTAATAACATCTGCCAGGGCATGACCAGCCTCTTGTCCAGGCTGCCAAGCCAACAAAATCGCATCCACATGATCACGCCAACTAGCCGTTTCTATGACACCCCCGACATTCAATACCACCACTACTTTTTTGTCTAAATCATGATAACGCTGACTAACGGACCTGATTAATTTTTTCTCTGCATCACTTAGGTAAAAATCCGCTTCAACCTCACGGTCTGCAAACTCTCCTGAATTTCGACTAATGGTGATTAAGGCAATGTCAGATTGCAGTGCAACATCCCCTATCTCTTGCTGGCTCACTACCCGTTCTGCCACTACCGGTTGCGGCAGATAGAATGGCTGCGGTACTTGCTTAGCTTCTTCCGTGCTAATGTAGGTTTGATAACTTTTATGCAGTGTTTGATGCCCCACAAACCCTGCATGGGTTAAGCCTTCCAACAAAGAAACCGCGTAAGCACTATTCACGTGACCACTACCGGTGCCCCCGACAATCATTTGATAGGACCCGTTACCAAACAGAGCAATTTTTTGGCCTTTTTTCAATGGCAGGGTCGTCAAATTGTTCTGCAGCAAAACCATACCTTGTGCGGCGGCGGATCTAGCCACTTGTGCGTGTTTGGCCAAATCAGGTTTGTCGCTGTATTGATAGCTAGCATGCGCAGGGCTTTTAAGCATAACCGTCAATATTTTTTCAAGTACCTTATCCAAAACAGCTTCGTCTAAATCGCCATTATCCAGCGCCTTTTGCAGAGTATTTTGCTGCCCAACACTGCCCGGCATTAATAAGTCATTACCAGCCTTTAACTGCGCGATTGCATCAGCACCACCAAACCAATCCGTCATCACTAAACCTTCAAACCCCCATTGCTCACGTAATATTTTGGTAAGCAATTCATGGCTTTCAGAGGTATAGGTGCCATTCACCTTGTTGTAAGACGACATGACAGTCCAGGGCTGACTCTCTTTTATCGCAATTTCAAAACCACGTAGATAAATTTCCCGCAAAGCCCGCTGACCTACTTTCACATCGATAACATTACGGTTCCATTCGTGGTTATTAGCCACATAATGTTTGATTGATGTACCAACGCCCTGCGATTGTACGCCTCGAGTCATGGCGGCTGCCATTTTGCCCGAAACTAATGGGTCTTCAGAGTAATATTCAAAATTCCGGCCACCCAGAGGAATTCGATGAATGTTTAGCGCGGGAGCCAGTAAAATATCGGCACCGTATTCTTTGCTTTCGTTACCCATAGCCACACCCACCTTGTGGGCAAGCTCTACATCCCATGACGACGCTACTAGAGTGGCAATGGGGAATGCCGTAGAAAAATAACGGTTATCATCATCCTCTCGCCTAGGACTGATACGTACTCCTGCCGGGCCATCAACCAGAACCAATTCAGGGATGCCTAAGCGCTCAATGGCAAAACTGCTACCCGCCGCACCCGGCACTCTACTTTTATTTGAGCTGCCAACCACAGGCGCTTGAAACTCATCGGGCAAACCAGGAAAGTCCATCCCCGTGCCCATTACCAAGCTAATTTTCTCTTGTTGAGTTAATGCAGTGATAACGCTCTGTATAGAATCTTTACCCAGCTGCGGCAACTCAGTCGCAGCGCTCGATGTAGAAAAAAGCAATAGGCCAAAAAGAGTGGGAGAAAATAAGTGCAGCAATTTCATAGTTTTTACTCTAAATGATAAATAGGGCTGGTCGCTATATATCGCTTAAACAGCCTGATGGTACTGAAGCCAAAATTAGAAATAGGCCATAGTGAAACGACAATCAGTATAATTAAAAGTGCAAACAATAAAATGGATAAAAAAACAATTACATGGATAATCATTCGTCGAGAACAACAAAATCGACTAAATAAGCGAATATAATTTACTATATATGGAAAATTGTGTAGTGTCGCCCAAGGCCGCACCACGGGCCAGTGTGCCGCCTCGCCCCTCCTCAACGACAAAAGTAGCAAGCTATGAATTTGGTACCACCCCTAAAGATACTCTGGAAAATTATTAAGTTTCCGCTTCTAGCGTTTTTAAGTTATGTCTTGATTGTGCTTGGGGTCGGCATTTACGCGTTCTCTCAACAACCGGAACCCGTCCTCTATCAAGCTCATCCAAAGGGCAAGCTTGAATCGCTTAGCGACCTTTCACTTCGTCCCGACGGACAGGGCGTGCTGACCTTTTATGCCCTGGGTGATTGGGGAACAGGGGACCAAAACCAAAAACAGGTTACCTTACTACTAGAGCAAAATCTCTCGACGGTAGGTGATCGGGATATCAAACCCTTTGTATTGGAAGCGGGTGACAATATTTACCAGAATGGACTGACGTCAGGCTGGAACAACCCGGAGATGATTGCACAACTCACCGATGTGATTGAATCGAACTATGCGGGCATTCAATATCAAAACACGCCCATTGAATTTCATTTGGTGGCTGGCAACCATGACCATCTAGGCGACATGGCACTATGGGAAACCTACGCTGAAGCGCGCTTTGCAGGCCAAAATGAAATGCCCATTATTAAATCCTACAATCAGCATCACCCCGACATAGCAGATACCAATGACCAATCTGAATATGAGGCCCTGAAACAAAGTAATGACTTGATTGAACTGCCAGAGATAATATCAGCGGGTACCAATGGTGCGTCCTTTATCGCCATCGACTCACAGAAAATGTTGGAACTGTATTCCAGGCGGGCCGACGAATCGGAGCTGCAGATGGATATTGACGCGCACTGGCAGCGTCTGAACCTGCTCGCGTCAAAAGACACTCCCTGGACGTTTATTCTTGCCCATCACCCCATCAGTACATTCGGTCCGCACTCGGGAAAACAAAATTCTATTGCCTATCACCTACTCAAGATTCTCTTGTTTTTTGTCGACAACTCCGGGGATCTCGACCACCCAGCCTACCAACAATATATTGCCGATTTTGAGAAATTTTCAAGTCAACACCCCCTCATTTTTATCGCAGGCCATGACCATAGCCTGCAACTAAACAGCGTTTCGAATACCCTGCTTCAAGTAGTGTCTGGCGCCGCAGGGAAAACAACGTTTGTCATCCCCGAGAAAGAGACGGTGTACGCCCACGCCAGACACGGCTTTGTCAGGTTTGATCTCACACCAGAGGAGCTTTGGATTGAGTTTATCGATGTCAGTGACGAGAAGCCGGCATTGTATCGTCTGAAAAAAGATGGGTTCGGATTTTGAGAGCGGCTTAAACAGCCTCCAACGACTCAAAAGCTGTGTCCATTTTAACGAAAATACAAATTAGGTAGTACTCCATGTTATCGAGAATATTGAAATTTGTAGGCTACGGAATGCTTGCCCTTGTGTTAATGGCGGCAGTGTATTTTTACACCCAAATTTATGACTATTCCACATATGAACTAAAGGCTGATAGCGCTGTTTTTGCCGATGTAAATAGCCAGGCTGAGATTGACATCTTGGCCAAACAGTTAATCGCGCAAATGACCTTGCCGGAAAAAATTCAACAACTCTACGGTGAAAAAAAGCACGACCTATTGAAGCTGGTAGGCAATATATTGCTGCTTGATCGTTTCCCTCACTTTTACGTTGGGCGCAACAAGCGACTGGGCATCCCGCCATTTGTGCTATCAGATGGGCCGCGTGGTGCCCGTTTAGCTGACAGTTATGGTGGTGCAACAACCTTTCCTGTTGCGATGTCTAGGGGGGCAAGTTGGGATACCGATCTTGAGGCCCGCATTAACGATGTTATTGCCAAAGAAATACGTGCATCGGGTGCCAATATGGCCGCGACACCTTGTATTAACTTGTTGCGTCATCCTGGTTGGGGCAGAGCCCAAGAAACCTACGGAGAAGACCCTTGGATGTTAGGTCAGTTTGGCCTTGCTGCCACACATGCCATTCAACAACACAATGTGATGGCAAGTCCCAAGCATTATGCGTTGAACTCTCTAGAAAATTCTCGTTTTGTAGTGAATGTTGAGTTAGATGAAAGAACGCTGCGCGAGGTGTATTTACCGCATTTTAAAAAGGTAGTGGTAGAGGGTGAAACGGCAACCTTGATGACCGCATACAATAAGGTACGTGGAGAATATGCCTCTAACAATCACTACTTACTAACAGAAATATTGCGTGAAGAGTGGGGCTTCGATGGTTTCTTACATTCCGATTGGGTCGCTGCCGTTTATGATGCGGTTGAAAGTATAAATGCTGGGTTGAATATAGAAATGCCGGTGCAGTTTGTTTACACCGATGAGGCGATTGAAGCGGGGCTGGATAACAGTCAAATTTCTGAAGCACAGATTGATCAATTGATTTACCAAAGCCTCAGGGTACGCTTAAAGTACGCGTTGGCTCCAGACTCTATGGAATATACGCGTTCGTTGCTGGCTCAGCCGCAGCATAGGCAGTTGGCTTTGGAGGCCGCTGAGCAAGGAATGGTATTGCTCAAAAACGATGGTGTATTGCCTTTTGCAAAAACGGCGGGTAAAACCATAGCGCTTATTGGTCAGCTCGGAGACATAGAAAATACCGGTGACAAGGGCTCAAGTAATTCAAAATCACCTTACGTGATTACTCCCTATGAGGGCTTGCAGGCTTATCACGAACGTTTAGGTAATACCGTAATCTTTGATGACGGATCCGATTTGACACGGGCCACTGCCTTGGCAAAATCTGCCGATGATGTGGTGGTTGTTGTCGGCTATACCTTTGAGGATGAGGGCGAATATATCATTTCCACAGCGGCAATGGCTGAGTCGGCGAAAGCCGGTAAGTTAGTCGGTGAAAAAGGTGTGGGTGGTGACCGAGAGGTATTAAATCTTCTAGACCGTGACCATCAACTTATCAATGCTGTGGCGGGTATCAACGAAAATATGGCCATCGTTTATATCGGTGGTAGTGCCATCGATATGTCAAGCTGGGATGACAAAGTGCCGGCCATTTTGTTTGCCTGGTACGCGGGTATGGAAGGCGGTAATGCGCTGGCCAATATTCTATACGGTGATGCTAACCCAAGTGGAAAATTGCCCTTTGCTATGCCTGAAAACGTTCGGAATTATCCCTACTTTACTCCCTACGCCGAATCCATTACTTACGGCTATTATCACGGCTACACTTTATTCGACAAAAAAAATATCGATGTGGCTTACCCTTTTGGTTTTGGTTTGAGCTACTCCACTTACCAGTACAGCAACTTAGATGTGCAAACGCCCGAGTTAACTAAGAACGGTGTTGTTAAGGTCACTGCCGATGTGACAAATACTAGCGAGGTACTCGGCAGTGAAGCGGTCCAGCTTTACATCGGTTTTGCAAACTCCTCTGTTGATCGCCCAGTTAAACTATTACGTGATTTTGACAAGGTGTTATTGCAAGCTGGCGAAACCAAGGCTGTCAGCTTGGAGGTGGCCGTGGATGAGTTGACTTGGTACAACCCAGATAGTCAGGAATGGGAACTTGAAGCCATGGACTATGAGGTTTACGTGGGTGCATCCTCCGCACGACAAGATCTTTTGATGGGAAAGTTTAGAGTGAAATGACTTAGATAAACTCTCTATTAATCAATAACCGTTGAGTGATAGCAGTGGGCGTCGCAGACAAATTTTAAGCGAGACACCAAGGCTGTTTGCCCATTTCTGGGTGCTCGGATGGTTGGTGGCCGCCAAATAATCAGCGCGCCCGGACTTAAGCATTTTTATGGTCCCGCCGTAATCTGCCACCTGTTCGAAGCCAACATCGGACATGTTATAAATTAAATCGTTATATTTAAGACCGAGTATCCCCACGGGTTTGAGATTTTTAACCTCTTGTTCACCCGTTGGGCAAGGCCGGCCAGCCTGTTGGTAGTCATCACCATTAAGGCAGAGATCGAGAAGCTGCCGCCCCACCGCGCCGGTGGCTCCGAAAATAAGCCCTTGCTTAGTCATTCAATAATATCGTTTAGCAAAAGCCCACAGCCTAACAACTAAAACCAATAAACCCAAAGTAAAATACACCCAGGCAATCACTGGCGCAGGGTTACTGAAAGCCAATTCCGCATAGCTCACCCAGATTGCCGCCCAAAAATACCAAATGCCTAAGCAATGCAACCTATACCAGTATTTTTGGCCCATCAGTCGACGTAAAGGCTTAAAAGAAGTGATGGTTAGCGCAAACAACAAAACATAACTCAGCACGCGTAAAAGCAAATCACTATCCTTGTGCATGACTTGCCAGTAATAGTCTGAATACCAGGCAAACAGCACAACAATAAACACCAACTGCCAGCCAAAACCGGCCGCAAAAGACAGCCCCAAATAGCGGCGATTACGTACCAACAATTTTGCCGTGTCGCTGCGGAAAAGTTGCAGCAAGGGCGTGGCTAGAATATCCGTCCATCGACTTCATTGATTTCCAATGAGTTACAAACATATCCGAGATAGGCTCATCTGGCAAACAAAGACCTAGGCTTTGCATATCTTGAACATGGGAAAGGGATCCATCGAAAAGGGGGGGGGGCAGACGCAAAGGTCCGGTTAAGAGAATAAAAATCAACCACCTTCAAAAGTCCGGAGTGGGTCAGGAACGACTATTTGACTCGCGCTAGCTCTCAGGCTGACCAGAACCTGCTTAAAGGCGAACTTCGGGGCGTGGAGGTTCAAGTCCTCTTCTGGGCACCATATTTAAAGCAATCCCTTGGTATACCTGCGTTACAGTAGGATTCACAGGATGCTTGCTTGCACAGGGTTGACCTTATCAGTTTCGATTTTCAGTGATCGCATCTATGTTGGTAAGAGTATACCTAGGTCTACCTTGGCCGACTTGTACAACGTTGAGCGAAGCCGTAACTGGTTTGTGTAGGTAGTCTCTGTTGAGTATATCGGCGTCATTTATATCGGCTCCAATCTTGCCTCGAATGACTTCTCCTCCTCCAATGCATTTAAATTCAAAGTTTCTGCTACTTGGTAAGATTCCTTGAAACTCGCCCGAAAACTCTCCGAGTGATTCATGAATATTGTCTTCTTTTAGTCTATTAACTGAAGTTTGGAGCTGCTGTATGTCAGTATATTTAAACTGTTCATCTTTGAACTCTAGGCCACACCAGGCATCTTCTTGAAGTAGGCTTTCAAGGAAATCGTAGACTTTACGTACTGCGCGAGGATGGATTTCATCAACTAACTCTGCTACTTGGTCATCTGTTCCAGTTGCAGAAAAATCAAGCAGTTGCTGTACTTTCTCAAGTGCTAGCTCTGCAGTATTTGGCTCAGAAAACATTGCTTGTTGGTCATCTGAATTACTCGCTGGGAGCTCAAATTCAAAGCCAAAAGAGCCAATGGCAGTTCCAGTAATCAGCAGTTGGTTTTTTTGCTTGTCTGGAATTGGACCCATGTAGCGCAAATTGTCAGAGAGGCCTGCAGCTACTGCTGCAACCGCCTCGGTAAAAGAGAAGCTAGCTTTGGCAGCAAAATCAGCCGCAATTCCATGAGTGCCAAAAACCGGAGTTCCACGGAAAGTTAGGCGAGCATGTTTTCCTAGCCTTGGTATTGGGAGGTTGGTCAATATATTCTTGGCGTTAGCAAGTCGTTCTTCAAAGCTAATTCGTTCAATTACATTTGACTGTGGAATGTTGGACAAGACTGATTCGAGCTGCTTAATTTCCGAAGAAAGTGCTAGGTGTTCATTATGATTCATGACCATGCTCCTTCCTGTTCTTTAACTTTTAATAGGGCTAGTGCAGCCTTGTCTTCATTCGGATCTAGGTTTACTTGGACAAATCCTTTCCAGGTGCCAGTGCGACGATGTGACCACATGCTATACCAATAGCTGACTTGACCAACGTCATTGATATTCATGACTTTGCCGAGTTCTTGATAATATCCATCTACTTGATATTGGGCCTTCAAGTATCCAGGCTTGAACAGGTCAGGGTTCGTGTTATACAGGGATTCTTGTGTTTCTCCTGGCGGCGGTTGAAAAAAAGTAACTACATCGATATCTCTTGGTGGGCGTGACTCCAGAATTTCGATATGTTCGACAAAGCTGCCATCAAGCCATTGGAAGCCAACTGTTATGCCAGAGGCATATAATTGTTCCCTGTACTTCAAGAAGCCTCTCAAGATGTTTCGTCTTTCAGGGCTTATAGCAAAATATTCCACTACTTCATGTAGTTCTGCCAAATACGGGGAGCGCTCTAAAGAATGCCCTGGTTGATTTGGCTGGATAGGCGGTATTAGACCATCCGCAGTCCATTGTGGGATCATGATATTTCCGTCTGGTGTCAAATCGATCGATAATTGCCCTATAAATCAGGTTCTTAGCATTGCCGATTATCTCTGTAATGTCCATATATATAAGACTGAAAATATGATCAGTAATATTCGAAGTTTTGAGGTATACACCTATTATATTAGACTAAATTGAGGGGACTATGTTCATTTGCTTACTGGTATGAATTCTGGGTATTTGACTCCTAGTTGGCGCCAATTTAGGGAGTATATAACCTCTTGTAGCTTTGTAAGGGAGGGCCGAGAGCCGTAAAGTCCAGTCGTGATATCGCTGTTTTGGTGGCCCAGAAGTATTTTTATGATCGGGTCTGCGCCCCAATTGTTAGTGTTTACCAAGTTGTCGGTAAAGCAATGCCTAAAAGAGTGGAACGTTTTTCTATTTCCGTCAATTAAGGGGGCCTTCGACTTTAATCTACTAAACCATTTGGATGGTTCGTGGGAATATTTCTGCCCATTAAAGTTGAGCTCACTGAATAGCATTTTGTGACCTTTGACTCTTTGTTTCTCTAAATAGTCAAGTAGTCCCAAGCTGACTAGATCGTTATGTAGAGGTATCAAGCGCCTGCTGTTGCGAGTCTTGAGTGATTGATCCTCCCGGTTTCCGTTAATGCTCATGCAGAGAATGTTGTCTGTACTTCCTATATCGTCTATATAAAGCTGGCAGAGTTCGTTGATCCTAGCGCCTGTGTACAGAGCAAGAATTGGTAGCCAGTAATGATGGGGTTTCCTTGCATGAGTAATTGACGTGGATGCAAAAAGACTATTTAGCTCATGAACTGTGAATGTAAGCCTTAGTTCTTGGACGTTCCGGTTGTCTTTGATTTGGATTTTCTTGAATGGGTTGTTGTCTGAAAAGCCATGAGACACTGCCCAGTTGAAAGCCTCGGAGTAGGTCGCTAGCTTTATGTTTATAGTTTTTACCGACATTAAATGGGTTGCAGGAATCTTTGATTTGATTAGCTCTTGAAGGGACTTGTCGCGATATTCTCGTTTCTTCATGGCGTTTGACGGCAGAAGTTGCAGGCTTTCTTTTACTCTTCCGGCCATTACTTTATCTACCTGAGAGGCAGGAATATCTCCTGTAAGGCGAAGCAGTAGTCTGTAGTTGTCTTCTGCTTGTGAAGCGGTCTTTCGGGTCCATGCATGGGCTCTGAGTTTTTCCTGCAAGTATTTCTCAAATAAGGCACTTAGAAGTATGCTCTGTTCTGGGCTAACATGGGCTTTCAGCATAGACAGTAGTCGTAATCTGCATGCCTGAGAGCTGGATTGAGTATGATTTTTTATGCTGAAACGTATTAGTTCTCGGGCTTCTTGTAGTGACAAGCCCGGGTAGGCTAGCAACTGCTCCTGAAGTCTAAAGTAGAGGCGGTGTGCTTCTGTAGTATCCTTGGTTTTGAGAGATACGCGCAATGAACCCTTCTCGAGTTGCTTACGAAAGGTATAGGTGCCGTGTTGGTTCTTAATGAGGTTTTGTTCAGTGGGTCAACCTGCTGGTTAACCCTATGTAATCAGGCTCCCCGCGAATCACACTGAGCGCAGGTATACCAAGGGATTACTTAATATATGGTGCCCAGAAGAGGACTTGAACCTCCACGCCCCGAAGAGCACTAGCACCTGAAGCTAGCGTGTCTACCAATTTCACCACCTGGGCAGGGGAAAAGCTCAACGTCTAGCGCTGAGGACGCGCACTATAAAGTTAGACTTGGGTCATGTCAATCGGCTCAGAGCGGTTTTTTGCCTTGTTTTGGGCCGCGGGCTATTGTTTTCAGGGCTTCCAGCGCGTCTCTCTGCTATAGTGAGCCCAAATAACGACCATCACTTTATATTGACTCATCACAGGATACACATCTTGACAAGAAGGAAGGCGAAATCCGCAGACCCTCATGCGAAACGCGAAGCCGCAAATTACGACAATCCCATCCCCAGTCGTGAATACATTCTAGAACTTTTGGATAACGCTCCCGGCCCGCTTACCCAGAATGAAATTGCTGAGGTGCTGAACCTAAAAGGTGAAGACCAGCTTGAGGCTCTACGCCGCCGTTTAATCGCTATGGAGCGAGACGGCCAAACCATTAGCAACCGTCGCCGGGCTTACGCTCGCATTAATCAGGTTGACCTGATTCGCGGCCGTGTGCTCGGTCATAAAGACGGCTTTGGTTTTGTTGTGCCCGCCGAGGGCGGCGACGACATCTATTTGCACAATCGACAAATGCGCAAGGTATTCGACGGCGATGAGGTGCTTGTGCGCCTTTCGGGCGAAAGCTATCGAGGAAAAGATGAAGCGGCCATCGTTGAAGTGCTGGCCCACAATACCCATCAGCTAGTCGGTCGCTACTGCATTGAAAACGGCGTTACTTATGTGCGTCCAGACAATGCTCGCTTGGGGCACGATGTAATGATTGCCCCCGGTGACGGCGGCAAAGCCACACGTGGCCAATTTGTAGTCGTGGAAATTACTCAGCAACCCGATAAACGCAACTTGCCTGCTGGCCGTATTATTGAGGTCTTAGGCGACCATATGGCACCGGGCATGGAGATTGACGTAGCCATTCGTGCGCACGGCATTCCCAGCCTTTGGCCTTCCGATGTAACGGCTGAAGCTGGGGCCCTGTCTGCCGAGGTGGCAGAGAAAGACAAAAAACATCGGGTAGACTTACGTGAGATGCCCTTTGTTACTATTGATGGCGAAGACGCTCGCGACTTCGACGATGCGGTGTATGTTGAAGCCAAGCGCTCCGGAGGCTGGCGCCTATATGTAGCCATCGCCGACGTGTCTCACTATGTGAGTATTGGCAGTGCCCTAGATCGCGAAGCGGTTGAGCGTGGCACCTCGGTCTATTTCCCCGATTTTGTTGTGCCCATGTTGCCCGAAGCACTGTCAAACGGCCTTTGTTCTCTTAATCCTCATGTGGACCGTTTGTGTATGGTGTGTGAAATGACCATCAGCGCCTCGGGTCGCGTGAGTGGTTATAAATTCTATGAGGGTGTTATGCACTCTCATGCTCGCCTCACTTATACCAAAGTGGGCAAAATGCTCGGCGTGAAAACTGGCGAAGCCAAAGGGTCGGAGCGCAAGGAAGGTCAAGCGCTGCGTAAAGAATATGAACATGTTGTGGCTGATGTTGACCAGCTGCACGAATTGTATGGCGCGCTTCGCGCGGCTAGAACGGCGCGGGGAGCTATCGATTTTGAAACGGTTGAAACGCGTATTTTGTTTGACGAAAACCGTAAAATTGATCGCATTGTGCCAACCCAGCGCAACGACGCTCACAAGCTGATTGAAGAGTGTATGTTGAGTGCAAACGTCTGCGCCGCACGCTTCCTAGAGAAGCATGAGCTGCCGGGTTTATATCGCGTTCACGAAGGACCAAAAGAAGAGAAGCTAACAAACTTGCGTGAGTTTTTAGGTGAGCAAGGGCTTTCTCTTGCCGGTGGCGATAAGCCAAAGCCTGAAGATTATCAGAGATTGTTGCACTCCATTGCCGAGCGCCCCGACGCGCATTTGATACAAACGGTTATGCTTCGCAGTCTTAGCCAAGCGAAATATCAGCCTGACAATGAAGGCCACTTTGGTTTGGGTTACCAGGCCTATGCGCATTTCACATCGCCCATTCGTCGCTACCCAGACTTATTAGTGCATCGTGCGTTACGCCACGTAGTGCGTTCAAACATTGAAACCAAGCATGTCACTCGAGTAGAGAGTGCGCGCAATATTGCTAAGGCGCGTATTTATCCTTACGACGTCAATGCGATGTTGCAGTTTGGCGAAGGCAGTTCTCTGCGCGAGCGTCGCGCCGACGATGCCACGCGAGATGTAGTGAGCTGGCTCAAATGTGAATATCTACAGGACCATGTGGGTGACACCTTCGAAGGTGTTATCAGCGGTGTTACTGGCTTCGGTATGTTTGTTGAGTTGAAAGATATTTATGTGGACGGTTTAGTGCACATCTCGTCCTTGCCGCGCGACTTCTATCATTTTGAAAAAGCTCAGCATCGTTTGGTGGGTGAGCGCACTCGCCAAGTGTTCCGCTTGGGTGATGTCTTGTCAGTACAGGTGGTTCGCGTAGACCTAGACAATCGCAAAATTGATTTCGAGTTAGTGGAAGTAAAAGGGAAGTCTTTTACTCGCGACAGTGACTCCGGACAAAAACCTCGGCGCAAGGGGGCGAAACCAAAAGGTAAGGACGGCAAAAAAAAAGCTTTTGGCAAAAACTCTTCAGCAAAATCAGCCGTTGAGCAAAAGCCAAAAAGCAAAAAAAGCCAATCTGCTGCAGGTGCTAAGCCAGTGGCTAAAGCGAAGCCTGTAGCGAAAGGTAAGGCTAAATCTGCGGCCAAGGTGAAGCCAAGCGTAAAGACTAAACCTACTGACAAGGTTAAGCCGAGTGCAAAAGCTAAGACGGCGCCGAAGTCGGAAACTGCTGTAAAGGCTAAATCTACGATCAAGGTTAAACCGAGCACAAAAGCTAAGGCGGCGCCGAAGTCTGGGGCTGGAATAAAGGCTAAGTCTGCGACCAAGGTCAAGCCGAAAGCAAAAGCTAAACCCGCGGCAAAGGCTAAAGCTGGCGTCAAAGTGAAACCTGCGGTTAAGGCAAAGCCTGGTGCGAAAGTGAAACTTGCGACCAAAGCAAAAGCGGCTATAAAGAAGAAGCCTGCGGCAAAGCCCAAGCCCAAAGCTTAGCGCTGAGCTTAATTAAAAGAGTAGGGCGTGCAAAATCTCCACAAGACGCGCGCCCAAGAGCAAATAGAGCAGGAAATTTTAGTGCAAAACACCAACATAGTATTTGGCCTTCACGCCGTTAAAGCCTTGCTGAACAGCGCACCCAAGCGTGTGAAACAGTTGCAGCTATTAAAAGGGCGGCAAGACAAATCACTGCAAGGCATTGTGGCTTTGGCGGAGATGTATGGCGTACCCATTGGTTATGCTGACCGGAGAATTCTCGATGACGCGGCGGATGGTAATCATCAGGGCGTGATAGCTCATTGCTCTGCGCCAGAGAGTCTTCGCGAAGAAGACTTGTACACAATGTTAGATAAGCTGGATGAACCTCCCTTTCTACTGATTCTCGATGGCGTAACAGACCCTCACAATCTTGGAGCCTGCATTCGCAGCGCCGAAGCGGCTGGTGTTCACGCAGTTGTTGCTCCGAAAGACAAAGCTGTGGGTTTGAATGCCACAGCTCGGAAGGTCGCCTGTGGCGCAGCTGAAGTTCTGCCTTTTGTGGCTGTCACCAATTTGGCGCGCTGTCTGAAAAAGCTTCAGGAGAAGGGTGTTTGGTTGGTAGGTGCTGCGGGCGAAGCTGAGCAGTCTATTTACCAGGTCGATCTCAAAGGGCCCTTGGGTTTAGTGATGGGGGCTGAGGGAGCAGGTATGCGCCGTCTTACTCGCGAGCATTGCGATAATCTAATAAACATCCCTATGGCGGGAACGGTGAGCAGTTTGAATGTTTCTGTTGCCTCTGGGGTTTGTTTGTTTGAGGCAGTGCGTCAGCGTTCGTAGGTTGGGTGTTGGGTGCGAGCCTGCTTAAAAAAGTGGGTGGCAACGGGTTCTAAACTGGGGTCAGAGCAATCTCCCTCTCTACCCGCGGGCAAGTTTGCTAGATCGGACTGAGGAAGCTTGGTCTGACCCCAACCGTGCCAGCCGCAGCGGTGCCCTGCTCGCAGAGTGTAGGCATCGTGACACAGGCTCATTCGAAGTACCGCTACGCTTGGCACAATCGGGGTCAGGCCAAGATTCACCTTCGCGAACGTTGCTCTGACCCCAGTTTGCATAAATTCCAGCCTCAAAAGCGAAGGGCGGAGGCCGATAACGCCCGCCGAGACCTTCGTCGACAGGACGTCGGCGCAGAGCGGCCATGGATGGCGAACAGCGAGTCTCGGCGGGCGTTATCGGCCTTCGGGCGCCACTTAGTCCGAAAGAACGCCACTTAGGCATAAAGAATACGCCCCTAAGCTTGCATCTCCCCCCCATATCCCCTAGAATTCCGCGCCCCCTATTGTTGGCCAGGGGTTTAAATATGGCCCTCCTTGCCTTACTTCACAACCTTTCTGGTGCCTCTTGGCCCAGCCGGTTCGTAAAAAGAAGGCTTTAACCCGTAAGGAGCTACAATGCGTCACTACGAAATCGTATTTCTGGTACACCCAGATCAAAGCGAACAGGTGCCCGGCATGGTCGAGCGTTACACGAACACCATTAAAGAAAGTGGTGGTCAGGTACATCGTCTAGAAGACTGGGGCCGTCGCCACATGGCTTACTCAATCAACAAAATTCACAAAGCACACTACACCTTGATGAATGTAGAGTGTAATGAAGAAGCGTTGGAAGAGTTGACCACAAATTTCCGTTATAACGACGCGGTATTGCGTAACTTGGTTATCCGTATGGATGAAGCCGTTACCGATGAATCGCCAATCATGAAAGCGGAAAAAGAAGGACGCGAGCGCAGAAGCCGCAATGATCGTCCTGAGCGTACAGAACGTCCAGCGCGTAGCGAAGAGACTCCAGCCGTAGCACCGGCTCCATCCGTAGATTCTACCGATTCAGCTAGCGCTGAAGCGGGCGAAGCATAAAGGGAGACTGACTCATGGCACGTTTTTTCCGTCGTCGTAAATTTTGCCGTTTCACCGCTGAAGGCACCAAGCAGATCGATTATAAAGATCTGGAAACCTTGAAAGCCTACGTTTCTGAAACAGGTAAAATCGTACCTAGCCGTATCACAGGTACTAAAGCTAAATATCAGCGTCAGCTGGCCACATGCATTAAGCGCGCGCGCTTCTTAGCTCTGTTGCCATACACGGACGCACACGAGTAATACATTACATGCGTGCGCTCGCAGAATTCATTATGCGTGGTCGCGTGCAGGCCGCAGTGGTTGCCTTAATCGGTACTTGGTTTCCACTGATTAGCCCAGCTACCGTGGCGTTTGTTAGTTTGCGCCGCGGCGCCCAAGATGGAACGCATGTTCTTATTTGGGCATTGTTACCCGCAGTAGTTTCGCTGTTTCTGAGTGAGTTTGGCCCCATGATGGCCTACATCACACTGGCAGCTATTACTGCAACCTACGCCGTGTCACTGTTACTGAGAGTCACCCACTCTTGGTCCTACGCAATGGTAGGTTTAGTGGCACTGAGCACCGCTTCAGCATTGTTGCTGACCGTGTTTGAATCTTCACCCGCGGAAGCGCTGGTGAAGGTGGTAGGCAATATATTGAGTCAGGACGCTTCAATAGCGTCCAAAGGCGCATTGGCTTTTGAGCCCACCGATACTTTGGTGTTGGGGTTCATCGCTTATGTCATGGCCTGGAACAGCTTACTGAGCTTGTTCTTGGGCCGTTGGTGGCAAGCACTGCTGTATAACCCTGGCGGTTTTCAGGCGGAGTTCCACGGGCTAAGACTCAATGCCTCGCAGGCCATAGTGTGTTTGTTGAGCGCTTTATATTGTTTGTCGGTAGGGGGAGATTACCAAGTGTGGGGCAGTTTGTTTGCCTTGCCGCTGTTCATTTCAGGCCTTGGTCTGGTGCACAGCTGCATAAAACAGTTGGCAATACGTCGGGGCTGGCTAGTAATGTTTTATTTGGCGTTAATGCTGTTCAGCCCAATGTTATTGGTGCTCTACAGCCCACTCATGGTGATGTTGACCGTGGTGGCGTTTATGGATACGTGGATTAATTTTCGCGCTCGCATTAAACCTCGGGTTTAATTGAGCGAGCAGTGAAGTAACCGCAATTATTGCAAATTAGAGGGTAAACGAGATGGAAGTTATTCTACTCGAGAAAGTGGGCAAGCTTGGTGCCATCGGCGACAAAGTAGCTGTTAAAGCTGGTTTCGGCCGTAACTACCTGATCCCGAATGGCAAGGCTGTAATGGCGAATGCGGCTAACACCGCTGAGTTTGAAAGCCGTCGCGCCGAGCTTGAAGCCGCCGCGGCAGAGAAGAAAGTTGAAGCTGAAGCTCGCGCTGCACAGCTGGCTGAACTGGCAATTACTATCGAAGCTAACTCTGGCGACGAAGGTAAGTTGTTTGGGTCAATTGGCACACGCGATATCGCTGAAGCCATCACTGCAGCCGGTGTTGAAGTGAGCAAAGCTGAAGTTCGCTTGCCTACTGGTGCACTGCGTGAAATCGGTGAGTTCGAAATTGACGTTCAGGTTCACTCAGAAGTGACCCAGATTGTTAAATTGAGTGTTATCGCTGAAGCAAAGTAAGCGAATGATACTTTTCCGCGCGCAATTTATTGCGCGCGGAAGCCAAAAAACGGGCACAGAGAGTAGCGTATAGCGTTGCTCACTGGGCCCGTTTTGCTTACAGTACCCCTCCGGTTAATTGAAAGAAGTATTTGCGGTATGGCTGAACGCTCCGAAGAACAAGCTTATGAGCACGAAAGTGGTGTGGGTAGGCTGCTGACTGAAAGTGCGCTGCCCCATTCTGTGGAGGCTGAGCAAGCCGTGCTAGGCGGGTTGATGCTCGACAACAAGCGCTTCGATGCCGTAGCCGAAATGCTTACAGAGTCAGAGTTCTTCCGTGGTGATCACGGCATAATCTTTAATGCCATGAGTGCCCTCTCTGAAGCTGGCAGCCCTATCGATGTAGTTACCCTCGACGAAGAACTCACCAAGCGCAACGAAATCGAGCGCGTGGGTGGCATTGGCTATCTGGCGGAAATTGCCAGCAATACCCCTAGTGCTGCAAACATTACCGCTTACGCAAAAATAGTAAGCGAGCGGGCTACGCTGCGACAGCTGATTTCTGCCGCAAATGAAATCAGTAAATCCAGTTTTAACCCCGCAGGCCTCGATACCAACGATCTATTGCAGATGGCCGAGAAAAAGGTCGCACAAATTGCTGAAGCGCGCCCTAAAGAGGGTGGCTTCGAGGACGTAAATGCCCTCCTGAAGTCTACCGTTCAAAACATTGATGAACTGTTTCGATCTGGCAGTGATATTACCGGCTTGCCCTCTGGTCTCTCAGACCTAGATGAGCGCACCTCCGGCTGGCAGGCGGGTGAATTAATCATCTTGGCTGCGCGTCCCTCCATGGGTAAAACCGCCCTGGCCTTGAACTTCGTAGAAGCGGCTATTCTCTGTCAAGACAAGCCCGCGCTCGTGTTCAGCATGGAAATGCCGGCAGGCTCACTCGTTAAACGGATGTTGTCTTCCATCGGCCGCATTGACGCCGGCAAAATGCGTAACGGTAAGCTCACAGAAGAAGACTGGCCTAAATTGTCTGCCGCCGTATCGAAAATGAAAGACCGGCCGCTATTTATTGATGACACCCCGGGTCTCACTCCCCAAGAGATGCGTGCTCGAGTGCGCCGCATTGCCAGAGAGCATGGTGACCCCGGCGTAATCATGGTCGACTACCTTCAGCTCATGACCATAGCGGGCCCCAGTGAAGGCCGTACCCAGGAAATTTCAGAGATATCGCGCTCCCTGAAAGCCATGGCAAAAGATTACAACTGCCCAGTTATTGCACTATCGCAGTTAAACCGAGGTGTTGAGCAGCGCCCAAATAAGCGCCCCATGAACTCTGATCTGCGTGAATCGGGTGCCATCGAGCAAGACGCCGACGTTATCCTGTTTATCTACCGCGACGAATATTACAACGAAGACAGTCCAGATAAGGGCGTCACAGAGCTGATTATCGGCAAGCAGCGTAACGGTGAAATTGGTACATCGCGGGCCGCATTCGTAGGCAAATACACCCGTTTCGAAAACCTTGCCCCCGAATACATGCACCGCGACGAATACTAAACCGTATTTTAATCTGAGCTTTCATTCGGCCCCGCGCCAAAAAATGTACACCCAGTATTTTGCGGTGTATTATCCCTCGCCCAGCCACAGGGCGGCTATACTGGAGTGCTTTCATGCAAACATTTCACCACATTAACTCCCTTCGTGCGGTGCTTACCAAAGAGCGCGCAGCCGGTAAGCGAATTGGCTTCGTGCCTACTATGGGTAATCTACACGGCGCCCACCTAGAGCTCGTAAAGTTGGCTCGCAGCACCAACGACATAGTGGTGTGTTCAATTTTTGTCAACGGTCTACAATTTGGCTTAAACGAAGATTGGGACAAATATCCCCGAACCCTACTAGAAGACAGTCAAAAGCTTGAAAACGTGGGCTGTGACTACCTCTTCAATCCCGATGACAACGAGATGTATCCGAACGGCCTAGATACCCAGAGCCGCGTTATTTGCCCCACCATGACCGACGTTTTGTGTGGCGCCAGCCGCCCAGGTCATTTTGAAGGCGTTACCACCGTAGTGACAAAACTCTTCAACATAGTTCAGCCAGATGAGGCCGTGTTTGGCATAAAAGATTACCAGCAGCTAGCGGTTATTCGCCGCATGGTAGAAGACCTCTGCATGGGAATAGAAATTACCGCCGCGCCCATTCATCGTGAAGCCGACGGTTTAGCCATGAGCTCACGAAATGGCTTCATAACCTCAGAAGAGCGGCCAAGAGTGAGCCAGCTCAACCAGAGTCTTAATTGGGTAAAAGAACAACTTGAAGCTGGACGAAGAGACTTCGCCACCCTAAGCGGAGACGCCAGCCGGCAAATAGAAAATTCAGGGTTCAAGCTCGACTACCTAAGTATTTGCAACAGCAAAACCCTCGCCCCTGCTGCCCACGACGACAAAGCCATCACGATATTGGGGGCTATGTTTACCGCTGGTGCCCGGCTTATCGATAACGTATCTACAGAGTTGGAGTAAATTAGTTGTATGAAAACCACAATGTTAAAAGGCAAACTACACATGGCCTGTGTCACCCAGGCTGAGCTTTGGTATGACGGCTCCTGTGCAATAGACCGCGACCTAGTAGAACTGGCTGGTCTGCGCGAATTTGAAAAAATTGAAATTTACAACGTCACCAACGGCGAGCGTTTCGCCACCTACGTAATCTTAGCTGAATCCGGTTCTGGCACCATATCCATGAATGGTGCCGCCGCACGTAGAGTGCAAATGGGTGATCGAATTATCATAGCCGCCTACGGTGAATTTGATGAAACAGAGCTAGCCGATTTCAAACCCAAACTTGTCTACCTCACCGAAGAAAACAAAGTAGAGCGCAGCACCAACACCATCCCCATGCAAATGAGCTAGCGCGAAAGGGTCATGCTCGGCAATACCCAATACTGTATTGCCGAGTTCAGAATCGCACACATTAAAGAACCGCAGAGCAGGAAATAGCAAAATTGGTAGGTTCAGTAGGGGCTGATGCGATGTTGCGACCAATCAGAACGCGTTTTTAGACCTTCCCCTCTGGCCAACGTCTTGTGAGCGAGGACTGTTTGAGCGTCTCCTTGCGAGTTCCGCAGCGGGTTGGTCAGAGGGGGAGGGCGTGCGTTCGGTCGCAGCATCGTATCAGGCTCTACTGAGCCGGCGCCTCCCTCCGATCTAAAGAGTCCCTGATCCAAGACCCCTGACCCAAGAGCCCTTAGGCCCAACGAGCCCCCCCAAAACAAACCTACCCCTCACGACTGTATCCCATCCCCTAAATAAGCTACGATAACCGCCCTGTAAAAAAAGAAGCCGTCAGCAAAGCTGGATCTATAATAAAAATCAAAGCCAGCGACCCGTAACGCAGTAAGTACTCGTCAGCCGCTCTCCAATGCATCTTATTGTTGAGATAATTGGTCGGGCTAGTGCTCCGTGATACTTCACTAATAAAAACAGTAAATACAATTATAAGGGATATATTGATGTCAGAGTTCCCCATTCACCCAGTTCCCGTGGCCCTAAAAACCACCGCCCACATTAACGCCGAACGATACCGTGAAATGTATGCCCGCAGCGTATCCGATCCCGATGGCTTCTGGGCAGATCAGGCCGCGGAGTTTCTCGACTGGGATAAACCCTGGGACAGCGTTTGCCAGGCTGACCTGCACAAAGGCGAAATTTCTTGGTTTGCCGGCGGTCGTCTTAATGTCACCGTCAACTGCATTGACCGTCACCTCGCCAAACGCGGCGAACAAACCGCCATTATCTGGGAGGGAGACGACCCCAGTGAGTCGCAGCACATTAGCTATCAAGCATTACACCAGGCGGTGTGCAAGCTGGCCAACGTCCTGAAAGCGCGTGGTGTTAAAAAGGGCGACCGTGTGTGTATTTACATGCCCATGATTCCTGAGGCCACTTATGCCATGTTGGCCTGTGCTCGTATAGGTGCCGTGCATTCAGTCGTATTTGGCGGCTTTTCACCAGACGCCCTAAAAGACCGTATTCTGAATAGCGACTGCCAAACAGTTATTACTGCTGATGAAGGCTTGCGTGGTGGTAAGGCTGTGCCATTGAAGGTGAACGCCGACACTGCTTTGGAAAACTGCCCTAACGTGCATACCTGCTTGGTTGTTCAGCGCACCGGTGGTGACATAGCGTGGTCTGAAGGTCGCGACGTTTGGTACCACGAAGAAGTGGCCAAAGCGTCTGGCAGCTGTGAGCCAGAGTCTATGGAGGCCGAAGATCCCCTGTTTATCTTGTACACCTCCGGCTCCACTGGCAAACCCAAAGGCGTGCTGCACACCACGGCTGGCTATTTGCTTCAAGCTTCTATGACGCATAAATATGTCTTTGATTACCAAGAGGGTGATATCTACTGGTGTACCGCCGATGTGGGTTGGGTAACTGGCCACAGTTACATCGTTTATGGTCCATTGGCGAACGGCGCCACAACCTTGATGTTTGAAGGCGTGCCTACTTACCCTTCAGCCTCGCGTTGTTGGGAAGTTATTGATAAACATCAGGTGAACATATTCTACACCGCGCCTACGGCCATTCGCGCCTTAATGGCGGTGGGGGATGATCCTGTAAATTCAACAAGCCGCAGTTCATTGAAATTGCTTGGCACCGTTGGCGAGCCCATTAACCCCGAAGCTTGGGAGTGGTATTACCGCGTCGTTGGGGAGTCCCGTTGCCCCATAGTGGACACGTGGTGGCAAACCGAAACGGGTGGCCATATGCTCACCCCTCTACCTGGTGCTATTGACCTTAAGCCTGGCTCCGCCACTGTGCCATTTTTTGGTGTTCAGCCCGTTCTGCTGGACGAAAACGGGCAAGAGCTTGAAGGTGCCGCAGAAGGCAGCTTGGCCGTTAAAGCCGCTTGGCCGGGGCAAATACGCTCCGTGTATGGCGACCACCAACGTTGTATCGATACCTATTACTCAACGTACCCAGGGTATTACTTCACTGGTGACGGCGCGCGACGTGATGAAGATGGTTATTATTGGATTACTGGCCGCGTAGACGATGTATTGAATGTCTCAGGTCACCGTATGGGGACGGCTGAGATTGAAAGCGCTTTGGTGCTGCACGATCAGGTGGCTGAAGCGGCGGTGGTGGGTTGTCCTCACGATATTAAAGGCCAGGGCATTTACTGCTATGTCACCTTGATGAGTGGGTGTAGCCCCAGCGACGAACTCAAAGCCGAATTGGTGAAGATGTGCGTGAAGGAAATTGGCCCCATCGCTAAACCGGATGTTATTCAGTGGGCGCCGGGCCTCCCCAAAACACGTTCAGGCAAGATCATGCGTCGTATCTTACGTAAAGTGGCGGCCAATGAGATAGACAGTTTGGGCGACACCTCTACCTTAGCCGACCCCTCAGTAGTGGCGCAATTGATTGAGCATCGGCACTTTCGCTAGATTTATGCTAGAACCTTAAAAAAGCCGTACAGGCCTTGGCTTGTGCGGCTTTTTAACATCTTTTGGCAAGTGAAATGGCGGGCAATTACCTGAAAAATGAAGCCCCAACTTATCGGCCCTAGCGGCCGCGGCCCTAGTTTAGTGTGAGGCCTTAATTGTCCAACTTGGAAAAAAAATAAATTAACACTTGTTCAATTCATCTATGGTGTTATAGTTGGATATAACACCGGCACGCAAAGGTGCTGTCGCAGTATTAGATTAAAGGTGCATAACTATGAAATTAGCTCGATTCTTCTTTACTACCGCATTTATTGGTCTGTCGGGGCTGGCATTTACCTCTGCCGCGTCAGCAGAAGATCTGGTGACAAAAACTGTCAGCCTAGACCGCGTACGCAGCATTGTGCTCGAAGACGGCTTTGATCTAAATCTCACGCAAGGCGATGAAGAGTACGTAAAGATCACTGCCCCCCGTAACGCCCTGCCCAAAGTAATTGCGGAAGTACACGGCGATACTCTCCGTATCCAGCGCAAGCGCGGCAACTGGTCCATGTCCATTTTTGCTTTTGAGGCGAACGCTCGTTTTGATGTTCAGCTGAAGGAAATTCGCAGTTTAGAGTTGATGGGCTCTGGCCATATAACCGTGGGTAAACTAGATGTTGACGACTTCACCATTGAGAAGATGGGTTCGGGTCAAGTAGAAATAAAAAGCTTAGACGTGAGCGATTTCGATCTTGAAGTGGCTGGCTCAGCGGAGCTATCGATTGGTGACATTCACGCAGACCGCGTAGATGTTGAAATCGCGGGTTCTCCTAATATTGATCTGGGTGATGTTGTTTCTGAGGAGTTGGTGAGTTTTGAAATTGCGGGTTCAGGAGATGTCTCACTGGATTCCTTGCATGCCAATAAGCTTGCGGTAGAAATTGCAGGCTCTGGAGTGCTCGAAATAGCAGGCGCAGGCTTTGTTGATGCTCAATATATTGAAATCGCGGGTTCGGGCGATTACAAAGCGCCAAAACTCGAAAGTGAAACGGCTGAAATTGAAGTGGCAGGCTCTTCTAATTTGGAGGTGTTTGTGACCAAAGAGCTAAACGTTGAAGCGATGGGCAGCGTTGATGTTTTATACCACGGCGACCCTGAAGTTGAGTATGACGTGGGTGGCCACAGTAATATTCATCAGGCGAAGTAGCCCTAAATATAAATTTCCATTAGCAGTAGTAAGGTGAAAGGTTATGCAGGATCACTGGAACGACGATCAACCCATATACCGACAGTTGCGCGATAAAGTTATCAACTTGGTATTAGAGGGTGTGTTCAAAGAGGGTGAAGCTGTGCCGTCAGTGCGTCAAATTGCCGCCGAGTACAGCATTAATCATCTGACAGTATCAAAGGCCTATCAAGAACTTGTTGACGATGGCCTACTATTTAAAAAGAGAGGCGTGGGTATGTTTGTGGTTGAAGGTGCAAGAGGACAGTTGCTCACAAACGAAAAAGAAAAATTTTTGAACGATGAACTGCCCATCTTATTGGGCCGCGTAAGGCAGTTAGGTTTTAGTACGCAGGAAATCATCGACATTATTGTTACACAAGATAAGGACGCAGGCTGATGAGTACGGTAATTAAGGCAAAAGGTCTGTCTAAAGCTTACGGTAAATCAAAAGTGTTGGACGGGGTTGATTTCAATATTGAAGCGGGGCGTATCGTCGGCCTAATTGGTCCAAACGGTGCAGGTAAAACTACAGCGCTTCGGTGTTTGTTGGGCTTATCTTCCTGCGACGGCGAGCTTAACGTACTGGGTTTAGACCCGCGTAAGCAACGAACTGAATTGTTGAAGCAGGTATGTTTCATTGCCGACACCGCTATCTTGCCGCAATGGCTGAAAGTATCGCAAGCCATTGAATTTCTAGAAGGCGTGCACCCGAATTTCAACGTGGATAAGGCGCGTGAGTTTTTAACTAAAACCAATATTGAGCAGCACAAGAAAGTGTCTCAATTGTCAAAAGGCATGATTACCCAGCTGCACTTAGCTCTGGTAATGGCCATTGACGTTAAGGTATTGGTTTTGGATGAACCAACTTTGGGTTTGGATATTCTTTACCGAAAGCAGTTCTATACAACCTTGTTGAACGATTATTTCGATGAAGAGCGCACCATCATTATTACTACTCACCAAGTTGAGGAAGTGGAAGGGCTGCTCACAGATCTGCTATTTATCAAAAACGGTCGTCTAATTCTTGAAGCTGAAATGGAAAATATTGAGAGTCAGTTTGTAGAGTTAGAAGTTCGCGGGGAAAGCGTAGAGCAAGCTCGTTCACTGGGGCCAATCAGTGAACGCAGTGTTCTGGGTGGTAGTGCCTTTATTTTTGAAAATGGTGACCAGGAATCGCTGTCTGAGTTGGGGAAAGTTAGAACCCCCAGTATTGTTGATCTATTTGTTGCCAAGATGCAGGCTTGAGGAGTTACGTTATGAATAGCAATGTTACGTTGGTAAAAAGAGAGTTTTGGGAGCATCGCGGTGCATTTCTAATTATGCCTGCCGTACTCTCCGGGGTTATCGTATTAAGTATGATTGTGGGTTTGGTCCTTTTTAACTACGCCAAAATAAACGTCGACTTTAGTGGTGATAATCTGAGTATTGGCTTTGAGGAACATGATCAAGGCGGTTCATTAGATCGTGATATAGAGAAGAAAATTCTCATAGACCGCAGGGGTGAAAGGCAAACATCAAAAAAGTCCGAAGAGCGACATATCGTTATCCAGTTTGATGACGGTGAAGTGGTCGAGCTCTCTGATTCTGAGCCTCAGGTGGAAAGCTTCTTTGAGAAAAATAAGGAGAGCCTAGACAGTGGCCTGCACGGCATTCATCTGGCATTTGTTGTGACGTCCTGGTTTGTGGTGATGGTCTACCTGCTAAATACGCTTTATGCCGACCGCAAAGATCGCAGCATCCTGTTTTGGAAGTCTATGCCAATATCTGAGGCTCGAGTTGTTGCGAGTAAGTTGGTTGTTGGTTTAGTGGCGGTGCCCTTGGTTGCCACAGTGGCGTCTTGGGTGGTGCAATTGGTTTATGCCGCGATGGCAATGATTGTTGCATCACAGATGGACCAAAACCCTTGGCAGGTCATTGCGCCTAATCTACACATTTTGTCGTCGTTCGTTTCGCAGCTTGGTTTGGTTCTTTACATTAGCTTATGGGCGTTGCCACTGTGTGCATGGTTGTTGGTTGCGTCGGCTTATGCCAAGCGTTCACCTTTTTTGACCGCGGTGCTGCCAGTTATTGGCATCCTAATTTTAGAAAAACTTTTGTTTGGCTCTTCCTATTTCGGTGATTGGTTAGGTACCCATACGCCATTTAACGAAGGCATGATGGATACCTTGGTGACAAATGGAGCGATCCATGTAACAGATTCTATGAACATGGTCTTTGGCTTGCTCGTGGCGAGCGGTTTGCTCGTTGCCACTGTTTGGTTGCGAAACAATCGTTTCGAGATTTAGTTAATACTTTTAGCGTGGCTTCCATCTTGGGGGTCGCGCTGCGCTAATCAAATTTTCACATTGCTAAGAGGAAAGGGTTGTGACTAATCCGACGGCACTCATTCGCCTATTCGCTGGGCACAAAGTAGCTTCAAACCTACTCATGGTGATCATGATGTTGATGGGTTTGTGGGGCTTGAGCCATATTCATACGGCACTAAATCCACCGCAAACATCTCGCTGGGTGGATATTGATATTACTTGGCCCGGTGCTAGTGCTGAAGATATAGAGAGGCTTATAACTCAACCTGTTGAGTATCAGTTTCGAAGCTTAAAATCTGTCAAAGAATCGGGTTCTACCAGCGAAAACTCAAGAGCGAGTTTATGGCTTGAGTTTGAACGTGGCACCGATATGAGTCGAGCGTTAGACCTTACCAAGCAACAGTTTGATCAAGTGCGAGATTTACCCGCTGATATGGAGCCTGCTCGAATTCGTATCAGCGAGCGGCGCGATCTTGTTGCTATGGTTCTGTTGACCAGTGATGGCGATGTGCGTGATTTGGCTTCTTTGGCCCGTCAGTTCGAACGTGATTTATTAGGTCGAGGAATTACACATATAGATTTTGAGGCGCTTCCAGAAGAAGAGATTGCGATTCAAATCAGCAGTCAAAAGCTGTTGGAGTTAGGGTCCTCTCTAGACCAAATTGCGAATGCTATCAGCAATACCAGCCGAGATATGCCCTTTGGTAGTATTGGCCAGGGGCAGGGTGCGAGGGAACTTCGCAGCCTAGATCAACAACGAGATGTTGCTGGATTTAAGCAGCTGCCTATTAAAAACCACGCTGAAGGTGATCTTTTGGCCCTAGGTGAAATCGCCGATGTTCGTCTGCAGTCGCGCGATTATCAAGTGACTGCAACACAAAATCAGCGTCCAGGCATTATATTACGTGTAATGCGTGCGCCGGGTTCCGACACCATTGAGGCGGCTAGGATATTAAAAGATTGGCATCGCGACATTCAGGGTGAGTTGAGCGAAGGGGTTGAAACGAAAATATTTTTAGAGGCGTGGTTGTTTGCACAAGACCAGTTAAGCCTTGTGATTACCAATGGCCTAGGCGGTTTAGTGCTCGTTATCTTAGCTCTATTCCTATTCCTTAATGGCCGTGTGGCGTGGTGGGTGATGCTGGGAATACCGGTATCGTTTTCAGCGGCGGTTGCACTTTTTTACGCGCTTGGCGGTTCCATTAATTTGGTTAGTCTGATCGCCTTGGTGATGGCTTTAGGTATTGTTGTAGATGATGCCATTGTTGTGGGTGAACACTCTTTAGCTCAATTCGAACGTGGTTTGTCTCCGGCTGAGGCAGCCGCGGCGGGCGCTCAAAGAATGTTTCCACCTGTCATGGCTTCGTCACTGACTACCATGGCCGCCTTTTTACCTTTGATTATTATTAACGATGAGGTTGTTCGGCAAATACCCTTAGTTATGCTGCTTGTCATCATAACCTCTTTAGTTGAGTGCTTTCTCATTATGCCTGGTCATTTGCGCGGCAGTTTTGAAAGCTTGAAAAAGCAAAAGCTCTTGGCAAGTAGTGATAAAAAAATAGGCCGAGAAGCGAGATTCAGAAAGCGTTTTGACGCCGCATTTGATCATTTTAGAGACCAAAAATTCTTGCCAGTATTGCGCTGGGCGTTGGTGAATCGTCGAGCGACAGTGTGCACCGCACTAGCGATTTTCTTGCTTGCTTTTACGCTTCTCCTCAGTGGTCGGATAAAGCCTGAGCTTAACCTAAATCTAGATTTTGAGTATCTTGAGGCAGGAGTAAAATTTGCCAGTGGCGTTAGTCCGAAAGAAAAGTCGGAAGCTATGTTGGTGCTAGAGAAAGCCATGTTGGCGGCTGAAGCTGAGTTGGGCGGTGACATAGTTGTGTCTCATGTGTCATACGACAATATGGGTTTCATTGATCTTGAATATAAAGGCGGTTATGAATATGCCAATTTGTTGGTTGAGCTCACCATGCCCAACGAGCGCACGGTCAATTTAGAAACCTTTAACGCTCTGTGGCGCAAAAAAATCCCGCAATTGTCCGCTATCGAAACGCTACAAATTCAAACAGGAAACGATTTCAACTCTGATCTATCTCTACATTTTAAGGGGGGCGATACCACTAAGTTAAAGGAGGCTTCGTTAGAGCTGCAAGCTATTATGGCGCAATATCCCGGCGTTAGTAACGTCTACGACGATATGCCCTACGGGCAAGAACAATGGATTTTTCGCCTCACTCCTGAGGGGCGGCAGCTGGGTTTGACTGCTGGTGCGATTGGTCGGCAAATTTATTCGGCCTACGAAGGTCATAGAATTCAGTTGTTTAATGACGACGGTTCGGAAGTTGAAGTGCGGGTGAAGTTACCGGACGCTGAGAGAAAGCAGTTGGGCAGTCTTCGCCAATTTCCCATCATAACTCCGCAGGGAGAAATGGTCGCCTTGGCGACTGTGGCCAACATCGAATCGCGCCGTGGTATTAATAGCATTCAGCACCGCAATGGGGAGCTAGCAGTTAACATTAATGCTTCTGTAGACAAAAAAATTACTACCTCAATGACGGTGATTTCTGACTTAGAAAAAAATGTTCTTCCGGCGCTTTTGAGCAAATATGAATTGCAATATGGTTTGTCTGGAAACTCTTCGGGCGAGGGACGTATGGCGCGAGATCTAATGATGGGCGCGGCGATGTCAATGGTGCTGATCTACATTATTTTGGCCTGGATATTTTCATCTTATAGTTGGCCGCTCGCTGTGATGGTCGCCATTCCGCTGGCGCTTACGGGAGCACTTTTTGGCCTTCAGGTATTGGGCATGAATTTGGGGGTTATGTCGATCATGGGTTTATTTACCCTGGCAGGGGTAATCGTTAACGACTCCATTATCTTGGTGATGGCATTTAAAGAGAATCGCGCTCAGGGAATGGATATCCAAACCGCCATAGAATCTGCGGCCACGGGTCGATTGCGCGCGGTAATCCTTACCTCGCTAACCACTTCTCTAGGGCTTATGCCCATGTTGCTAGAATCTTCTCCCATGGGTGAAGCGATGGCGCCACTAGCCACAGTTATCTGTTTTGGCATTCTTTACGGCACGCTGTTGATCTTAATGGTAATTCCGGCCTTGCTTTGGAGCATTGAACATCGTCGTGAACGTCGCTTGGTCAAGGCGGCGCCAAGTTCTTTAACTCAACCTTTACCTAGCAGGGCTTAAGTTATGAAAATATTATTTAAAAAGTTCCAGCAAGTAGTGATTAAGGCTAACCGGTCGGTGTGGCAAAAGGTGGTGTCTCGTATCAGTCGTAAAACACGTACCGCATTGATGATATTAATGGGGGGTGTTATCTGCAGTGCCCTGCTGATTGTCACCGCGCCGAAGCATGCACCTGAAATAGTGGCTGAAAAAGTGTGGCCGGTATCCACGGTGGAATTAGCGCCCTCGGATATGGCGCCTAATTTGGCGCTGTATGGGCGCGTATCCACACCGCGAAAGGCGCATTTGACGGCGGCCCTGCAAGCCAGTGTAAGTGCAGTATTGGTGGACGACGGCCAGCCCGTTAAAGAGGGAACTCTGCTTATTCAGCTGGATGACCGAGATGCAAAACTGAGCATCAAACAGGCTGAGGCTGAATTGAGTGATGCCGATGCTCGTGTGGCGCAATTGCGTGCTCAGCATGTGGCAGACAAAAACATGTTGGCCTTACATCAGCAGATGTTTGTTTTAGCGCAGAGGAAAACGGCGCGCTATGAGCACCTGCAAACTGAGCGACTTATCTCTGCGTCGGTTCTAGACGAAGCAAGAAGTTTGGCCCAGCAACAGGCCATTGCCTTAGAGCAACAGCGAATAGCGGTGGCCAATTTCTCTCACATGGAAGCTAAGGAGTTGGCGGCTAAAGCACAGGCCGAAGTTACCTTGGCGCAGGCACAACTCAATCTATCACGGACAAAAATTAGCGCACCGTTTTCAGGTTTGATCAGCGGTTTGTCTGTAGCACCTGGTGACCGAGTAAATGTAGGTAGCGAACTGCTAGGGTTAATAGATACACAAAAAATGCAGGTGAGAGCGGCCATTGGCGGTAAGTATATTGCTGGGTTGCGCCACCGTTTGGCGGCCGGTTTGCCAATCAATGCTATGGCCACTGTTGATCAGGTGCAGATCAAGCTCACCTTGAGTCGGCTAGCGGCGGAAGTTGCCACGGGCCGCAGTGGTATTGACGGTATCTTTGAAGTGGCAAAAGAAGACAGCTCAATAGTGCTAGGCCGGGTGGTCAGCCTCACCCTTGAGCTCCCCCCAGAAGCCCAGGTTTCCGCTGTGCCGATTGAGGCCGTGTATGACAATGAGCGGGTCTATGTCGTAGAGGGCGAACGCTTGCGTGGTGTTGCAGTGGAGGTAGTGGGAGAGCGTATAAATCAGCAAGGACAATATCAAGTATTAATTCGCTCGCCCGGGTTGGCGTCGGGGCAACAGTTGATGACCACTCAGCTATCGCGTGCCATTACGGGCTTGAAAGTGAATAATTTGCAAGCCACTCAAACACCTCCAGACGGTAAAGGTACATTGGAAGGTGAGACACCTAAATCTGAAGTGGCCGCCGTTGCTGGTTGATTCAGGCTTGTGTTAGCCGTTTCAGGCGCTATTATGTGAGGCCCAGCAGGCCATCTGCTGGGCCTCACAGAAAATTTGTTGGCTGCCCCTATGACTGATGTAAGTTCCACATTAAAATACACCTCCTATCACTGGGATTTTCCCAAGCCCTTTCTGCTTCCCTTGACCGTGTGTCCTGCCGATATCGACGGCTTACAGCACACCAATAACGCGGTGTATGTTCAGTGGTGCCAGCAGGCCGCATGGGCGCATTCTGCAGAATTGGGCTTGCGAGAAGTGGATTATCAAACACTGGATCGAGCGATGGCCATTCGTCACAGTGAGTATGATTATATTTTTGCGTCTTCAGAGGGCGAGGAATTAGTTCTGGCCACCTGGCTAACAAAAAGCCAAGGTCTCAGTATGGAGCGTTGTTTTCAACTGTTACGCAAGCGCGATGGAGAAACTATCTTGCGAGGTAAGTGGCAGTTAGTCTGTATCGAAATAAGCAGTGGAAAACCAAAGAGGCAACCTTCTGAATTTGTAGAAGTGTATGGTCCCGCCATTGTCGCGGCGGATTAAGTTATGTCGGACGATGATTTTCCCGATGACTTTGATTTCAGCGATTCGATGCGCGACGTTGCACCGCACAAGTCGGCACGTCGTGTTGGTTTAAGTCGAGGTTCTCTCGCCGCACCTGAAAATGAACCTGGAGTGCAAGCTCGCCGCAAGGCCGCTCAGGCCCTTAAAGAAGAAACCCGAGATCCTCTATCTGGAGATTTTATTGAGCCGGTTGACCCTGCTGCGCTACTGGAGTTTAAACGGCCAGGTTTGCAAACTAACGTCTATAGAAATTTCCGCTTGGGAAAATATACCATTGATGCACGCCTAGACTTACACGGTTTAACCGTTGCGCAAGCTAGAGTCGAAATTGTCGGTTTCATAGACGAGTGCATGCAGCATGATATTCGCTGTGTGCTGATAAACCACGGCAAGGGTTTTGATCGCCAACCGCAACCCGGATTATTGAAAAGCTGCGTAGCCCATTGGTTGCCACAATTGCCTGCGGTGATGGCCTACCACAGTGCGCAAAAACATCATGGTGGTGTTGGGGCAACTTATGTAATGCTGAGAAAAAGTGACAAGAAGCGTTTGGAAAATCAGCTTCATCAACAAAGTGGGCGGGAGCAGTAGCGGTGGAGTCTCATTATTCTTTTGCTTCAATAGGCGTAGTGCATTCCTGCTTTAAAGAAAAATTTGGCGTGCCAAGGCAGCCAGGATTGGCGCCAGAATCTCGCGCTCAATTGGAGTTGTTAGCGCCGTATAATCGAGCAGAGTCCGTCAGTGGTTTAGCGGGCGTGAGCCATATTTGGTTGCAGTTTATTTTCCATGAATTTGTGGGGAAAGCTTGGTCTCCCACCGTCCGTCCGCCTCGGCTTGGAGGTAATAAACGAATGGGGGTTTTTGCCACTCGCTCGCCGGTGAGGCCAAACCCTCTGGGCTTGTCGGTGGTGAAATTGGACAGAATTGATATCGTCGATGGCAAGGTTATTTTACATATATCGGGCATTGATCTTATCGACGGCACACCCATTGTTGATATTAAGCCTTATGTTCCCTATGTGGATAATATTCCCGAAGCAAGCAATGAATTTGCCGATAGCGTGCCAAAAAATCTACTTGTAGAATTGAGTGCGCAAGCGGAATCTGACTGCGAAAAATTCGCTCACGAACATCCGCTGGATATTAGGGCCTTGGTGATGCAGGTTTTGCAGCAGGACCCCAAGCCGTCCTATCAGACGCCAGACAGTGCGCGAGTCTATGGTATGAAGTTATTGAATTTTGACTTGCAATGGCGTTACCTAGTCTCAGACTTGGCTGACGGTGAATCAGTGCTTAGTATAGAAGTTCTTGCCTTGCTCGACTGAGTGTACATTCAAGTGAGTCTTAGCTTGGTTCACACCACTTGGCGAGCGTGTCCACCCATTCAGGGTGGTCGTTTAGGCAGGGCACCAAGGTCAATAATTCCCCGCCCGCTTCTGTAAACACCTCTTGTCCGCGGATGCCAATCTCTTCCAAAGTTTCGAGACAATCCGTCACGAAAGCAGGGCAAATAACCAATACCTTTTTGACTCCCTTGGCCGCGAGTTCTCTTAACGTTTCCTCGGTAGAGGGCTCAAGCCACTTGGCGCGACCTAGGCGGGATTGAAAGGCAATAGAATATTTTTCCGCTGGAATTTGAGCTTTCTCTACAAAAGCTTTAGTTGTCTCCAGTACTTGATGACGGTAACAAGTGGCGTGTGCGGTCGAGGCTTGACTGCAGCAGTCAGGGGAATTCATACAGTGCTGGCCCGTAGGGTCGGCCTTCTTTAAGTGCGACTCCGGCAGGCCGTGATAGCTGAACAATAGGTGATCATAATCTGAAGCCAGCGCTTCTTGGGCGCTAGTCACAAGCGATTGAATATAATCTTCCTGAGCATAAAATGAAGCTTGTACTTTAAGACTAAATGTTAATTTGTGCTGCTTGATAATACGTTCAGCTTCCGCGATGGAAGTTTGCACAGTGCTGTCTGCGAAATGTGGGTAGAGTGGAATAAACAAGACCTCGTCAATGTCTCCTTGGGCCTGAAGTTCGCATAGGGCTGATTCAATACTGGGTTTACCGTAACGCATCGCCATAAGAACTGGCAAAGTAGTTTTGGCTTGTAAGGCTTTTTGCAGTTGTCGTGATAGGGCTATTAAGGGCGAGCCCTCCGGCGACCAAATGCTTTGGTAGGCGTGCGCGGAATCTTTTGGTCGCTTGGGTAGTACCAATAGGCTAACAATGAGTCGGCGCAAAGGCCAGGGTAGTTGGATAACGTAGGGGTCCATTAAAAACTGGTCTAAGTAAGCGCGCACACTGTGCTCGTCGGGGGCATCTGGTGAGCCGAGATTGACAAGGAGTATGGCTTGTTTTTTTGAGGTCATGTGAGCGCTTTTCTTAGAGAGTTAGAAATCAGTTAATACTAAGGGGGAGTGTAAGGGAAAAGCGGCTTAGGCGGGGACTTATTTTGCAGATACAGAGGCTGAAGTTAGCGTTAAATTTTGTTGACCGACGTTGTAAAAGGCCCGTTGGCCCGAAAAGAGTAGAGCCCGTCAGCTAGAAAAGAGCTGACGGGCCTATCGGTCGGAATCAAGCATCATCTATTGCTCACGCGCCCAGTCTCGCTTTGGCGACTCTTGAGCCTGTGCTTCGCCCCAATGCATCGCAAATGTAATTTCCTGCATCAATCAAGGCACTTAAATCAACACCGTGTTCAATCCCTAGGCCATTCAACATGTACACTAGGTCTTCGGTGGCTACATTGCCCGATGCGCCCTTAGCGTAAGGGCATCCACCTAAGCCTGCCACGGAGCTGTCAACGACACTAATGCCTTCTTGTAAGGCGGTAAGAGTATTCGCTAAGGCTTGGCCATAAGTATCGTGAAGGTGAACCGCTAATTTGTCGATCGGAACTGCTCGGCTCACCGTTTGAATAAGCTGACTAAGTTGTTTGGCGGTCCCAACCCCAATGGTATCGCCTAAGGAAATTTCGTAACAGCCCATAGAGAATAACTCTTCGGCTACCTCGAGTACTTTTTCAGGGCTGACATCGCCTTCATAGGGGCAGCCCAGCACGCAAGATATGTAGCCTCGCACGGGAATGTTGGCGGCTTTTGCGGCGACCAATAGTGGCTCAAAACGAGCTAAACTCTCGGAAATACTGCAGTTGATGTTCTTTTGACTGAAAGCTTCAGAAGCCGCTGCAAAAATCGCCACCTCCGTTGCCTTGCACTCCATTGCTCGTTTATAGCCTTGTAAGTTTGGCGTTAGAGCAGCATAGCTCACAGACTCCTTACGATCTATGCCCTGAAACACAAGGTCGCTGCCCGCCATTTGTGGTACCCATTTGGGGTTCACAAAACTTCCCGCTTCTATGTACGTCAAACCCGCTTGAGTCAGGCGCTCGATCAAATTAATTTTTATTTGCGGGTCAATGGCTTGCTGTTCGTTTTGCAGGCCATCGCGCGGGCCTACTTCGACAATTTTCACACGGCTGGGCAATTTCATCTTTATAGTTTCCTAGTGGCTCACTCGCTTTCTACTTTGTCTGTGGCGTCAAAGGTTAACAGTTCTGAACCGCCGTCGACCAGCTCCCCGGCCTGATAATAAAATGCGCTTACACAACCATCGGCTGGGGCGCGTAGAGTGTGTTCCATTTTCATTGCCTCCATTACCATTAGGGCTTCGCCTTTTTCCACATTTTGGTTTGGGGCTACAAGTAAGGTCACTACGGTGCCATTCATCGGGGCCAACAAACCACCGGGATCAGTGTCATCATTACTTTCTCCTAGGTCGGGTTGTGCCAGCTTGAAGGTGAGCGCGCTGTCCTGAGTGTAGAGACTAAAACTGTCATCGTGGCTGGCCACTGTCGCGCGACTAAGATAGCCGTTGATATTGGCTACAAGTTCATTGCCCAACAGCGTTCCTTGCGCGTCTACACTTTGTTCAGCTGTGGTAATTCGATAGCGCGTGCCCGCGCCCTGCGAAATTTGCTCAACTGTTACAGCATGAACCTGCTCGTGAAAATTGAGCTCGAAACAATGCGTATGAGCTTCGTTTAATCGCCACGCACTGTTGGTATGCCAAGGTGATGAGGGGTCGCCAGAACGTTGTGCTTGCTGTTCTGCGGCCTGGGCTTGAGTAAGCACAATATACAGCGCGGCGATGGGTAAATCTCTAGCGACATCTTGATGGTTATCATGAAAAATAACGCTGTGGTGTTTTTCGATAAAGCCAGTATCCAGTTGTGCTTCGCGAAACGGAGCGCAGCTGGCCAGATTGTAGAGGAACTCGATGTTTGTCGTCATGCCACTGATGCGATATTCACTGAGTGCTTTCGTGAGCCGGCTTAAAGCCTTATCTCGGTCCTCGTCCCAGACGATTAGCTTGGCGATCATGGGATCGTAATACACACTGACTTCATCGCCCTGGCGAACTCCGGTGTCCACTCGAACATGAGAGCTATTTTCTGGCGCTTGCAGAAAAGATAGGGTGCCAGTGACTGGTAAAAAATCTTGTTCAGGGTCTTCTGCGTAGATGCGCGCTTCGAAGGCATGCCCGCGAATGTGTAGCTGATCTTGGCTGAGTGGTAATGTTTCGTTTGCGGCAACGCGCAGCTGCCACTCCACTAGATCTTGACCGCTGATCATTTCTGACACGGGGTGTTCAACTTGCAGACGAGTATTCATTTCCATGAAATAGAAAGAACCGTCTTGGTCCAGCAAAAATTCTACGGTGCCGGCGCCTGCGTAATCAATAGCCTTGGCGGCACAGATTGCGGCTTCGCCCATGGCTTCCCGAAGTGCTGGGTCCATGCCTGGCGCCGGCGCTTCTTCAATTACTTTTTGATGGCGTCTTTGCACCGAGCAATCGCGCTCGAATACGTGTACAGCATTGCCGTGGTTGTCACAGAAGACTTGAATTTCTACGTGTCTAGGCTGGGTTAAATACTTCTCGACCAGCATGGCATCATCGTTGAAGCTGTTCATCGATTCGCGTTTGGCCGCGTTAAGGGCCTCATCAAATTCGGCTTCACTCCAAACTTGGCGCATACCTTTGCCGCCACCGCCAGCACAGGCTTTTAGCAGTACGGGATAGCCCATGTCATCAGCAGATTTTTTCAGAATATCTCGAGCTTGATCTTCGCCGTGATAACCCGGCACTAGCGGTACCCCTGCAGCCCCCATTATTTCTTTGGCGGCCGACTTGGAACCCATCGCTTCAATGGCCTTCACTGGCGGGCCAATGAAGATAATATTTTCGGCCTCACAGCGCCTGCAGAATTCCGCATTCTCTGAGAGAAATCCGTAACCGGGATGAATGGCTTCAGCACCCGTTTGCAATGCAGCGGCAATGACCTTTTCAACAACAAGATAAGATTCTCGAGAGGGTGCGGGCCCGAGATAAACAGCTTCGTCGGCCATATTAACGTGCATGGATTCGCGATCGGCGTCGCTGTATACGGCGACGGTTCGAATGCCGAGTTTACGGGCCGTTTGAATGACGCGGCAGGCGATTTCGCCACGGTTGGCAATGAGTATCTTGGTAAACATGGGCTTACTCCTTTATCCAGGCGGGTGAGCGTTTTTCTAAAAATGCGCTCAAGCCCTCTTGGCCTTCACTGGAAACTCGAATGTTGGCGATGCGTTCACAGGTGTCGGAAATTAGTGTTTCGTCAATGCTTTGATGAGCCACATCACGCACCAATTGCTTAGCTTGCATCATGGCAATTGGGCTGTTGGCAAGCAGGTTTTTGACCACCTCGCCAATGCGATCATCTAACTGCGCGGTATCGCAAACCTCGCTGACTAAGCCAAGTTGTTCTGCCTTGACTGCACCAAAACGTTCGGCACTGATGAAATAGCGGCGAGACGCTCGGGGGCCAATGGCGGCCACCACATAAGGGCTGATGGTTGCGGGTGTTAAGCCAATTTTAACTTCGCTTAAACAAAAACTGGCACGTTCCGTAGCGATGGTAATATCGCAACAGCTGACTAAGCCTACTGCGCCGCCGAATGCAGCGCCTTGAACGCGAGCGATGGTAGGCACTGGCAAATTATTCAGGCGCTTCAACATTTCAGCTAGCGCTTGCGCGTCGTGGAGGTTGTCTTCGCGGGAATAACTGGCCATGCGTTTCATCCAGTTTAAGTCTGCGCCGGCCGAAAAACTTTTGCCTTCAGAGCGCAATACTACAACGCGCACGGCAGCATTTTCTGCAAGTGCAGCAAAGGCCTCGCTTAGAGTCGCAATCATGTCGTCGTCGAAGGCGTTGTGTTTGTCGGCACGATTCAGGCAAACCGTCGCGACACCTTGTGAGTCAATCTCTACTAATACGGCCTTATTCATCATTTACATCCTGAACACGCCAAAGCGTGTATCGGCAATTGGTTTGTTGAGCGCGGCTGAGAGAGACAGACCAAGCACCATGCGAGTTTCTGCTGGGTCAATCACGCCGTCATCCCAAAGACGAGCCGAGGCGAAGTAGGGGTGACCTTGTTTTTCGTAGGTATCGATCACTGGTTGCTTGAAGGAGGCCTCATCTTCGGCACTCCAATCTTCGCCTTTCTTATCATATTGATCACGCTTCACCTGGGCCAAAACTCCGGCGGCCTGCTCGCCACCCATAACGGAAATGCGGGCGTTGGGCCACATGAATAAAAAGCGCGGGTCGTAAGCGCGGCCACACATGCCGTAATTTCCGGCGCCAAATGATCCGCCAATTAGCACGGTGAGTTTAGGAACCTGAGCGCAGGCTACCGCAGTCACCATTTTTGCGCCGTGTTTAGCTATGCCGTCGGCCTCATATTGTTTGCCAACCATAAAGCCGGTGATGTTTTGCAGGAATACTAATGGTATTTTTCTCTGTGCACAAAGCTCAACAAAGTGCGCTCCTTTTTGCGCAGACTCACCAAAAAGAATGCCGTTGTTTGCAACAATACCGACGGGATAACCGAAGATTCGCGCAAAGCCACAGACTAAAGTGGTGCCATAGAGCGCTTTGAATTCATCGAAGTCTGAACCGTCTACGACGCGGGCGATAATTTCTCGAACGTCGTAGGGTTGGCGAGAATCTTTAGGAATAATTCCATAAATCTCGCGGCTGTCATACAGTGGTTCTTGCGAGGCCTGGACATCGCAGTTAGGATTTTTTCTACGATTGAGACGGCTTACACTGCTGCGGGCCAACTCGAGTGCGTGGTGATCGTTTTGAGCATAGTGATCAGAAACCCCCGAGGTTCTGCAGTGGACGTCGGCGCCGCCCAGGTCTTCTGCACTCACCACTTCGCCTGTCGCGGCTTTTACTAGGGGAGGGCCACCGAGAAAAATGGTGCCTTGCTCTTTGACAATAATAGATTCATCGGCCATTGCGGGCACGTAGGCGCCGCCGGCAGTACAAGAACCCATAACGACCGCAATTTGGGCAATGCCTTCGCTCGACATATTGGCTTGATTGAAAAATATTCGACCAAAGTGTTCGCGATCTGGGAAAACTTCGTCTTGGCGTGGCAAGTTGGCGCCGCCGGAGTCCACGAGATAAATGCACGGCAAATTGTTTTCTTGGGCGATAGCTTGAGCCCGCAAATGTTTTTTCACGGTTAAAGGGTAGTAGCTTCCACCTTTTACCGTTGCATCGTTGGCGACAATCATGCATTCCTGTCCAGCAACGCGACCAATTCCAGTGATAATGCCGGCCGCTGCGACGTCCTCGCCGTACACTTCCCAGGCGGCTAGTTGTGACAGTTCTAAAAAGGCTGAGCCGGGGTCGAGCAGCGCGTTAACACGCTCTCTCGGCAAAAGCTTTCCACGGGCTAAGTGCCGCTGCTGCGAGCCTTCTCCGCCACCCATTTTAATGATTTCAAGTTTATGATGGAGGTCATCAACTTGAATCTGCATGTGCTCGCGATTGCCGGAAAACGCATCATCACGAGTATTAATCTTGGATTTTATAATCGCCATAGTGAGGCCTGCTGAGTGATTTTTTTTATACAGTGCTTTACAGTGTTTCTTTAAATAATTCACGACCGATGAGCATACGTCTTACTTCCGAAGTGCCGGCACCAATTTCATAAAGTTTGGCATCGCGTAGCAATCGGCCGCATGGGTATTCATTGGTGTAGCCATTTCCGCCCAGAGTTTGAATTGCCTGTAGAGCCATTTGTGTGGCGCGCTCTGCGGTGTAGAGAATTACTGCCGCGGCGTCTTTACGACTTTCTTCGCCTCGGTCGCAAGCCTTCGCGACTGCGTAGAGATAGGCTCGGGAAGCGTTCATGTCTACGTACATGTCGGCAATTTTTCCCTGCATCAATTGAAATTCACCAATGCTTTGACCAAATTGTTTTCGCTCGTGAATATAGGGCACCACAATGTCCATACACGCTTGCATAATACCGATAGGGCCGCCCGATAATACCGTGCGCTCGTAGTCCAAACCGCTCATTAATACTTTTACGCCTTGGCCTTCTCCACCGAGGATATTTTCCACGGGCACAGGGCAATCCTGAAATACTAATTCGCAAGTATTGGAACCACGCATGCCCAATTTGTCGAGTTTTTGATGACGAGAGAAACCAGGGAAATCTCGCTCGACGATGAATGCGGTCATGCCCCAAGCGCCTTTTTCTGGCTGGGTTTTGGCATAGATAACGTAGGTGTTGGCGTCAGGGCCGTTGGTTATCCACATTTTATTTCCGTTTAAAATGTAGTGGTCTCCGTCGAGGCGCGCGTGTAATTTCATGCTCACAACATCAGAACCCGCGTTGGGTTCAGACATGGCAAGGGCGCCTATGTGTTCGCCGCTGCACAATTTGGGCAGGTATTTCTGTTTCTGCTCGTGGCTGCCATTTTTGTGAATTTGATTAACGCAAAGGTTGGAGTGAGCGCCATATGAGAGGCCCACAGACGCTGAGGCGCGAGAGACTTCTTCCATGGCCACTACGTGGGCAAGATAGCCCATATCGGTGCCGCCATACTCTTCGGCCACTGTCATTCCCAACAAACCCATATCGCCCAATTTTTTCCAAAGGTCCATCGGAAATTCGTTATTTTGGTCAATATCGGCGGCACGGGGCGCTATTTCGGCCTGAGCAAATTGATATACGGCGTCTCGGAGCATGTCTATGTCTTGGCCGAGGTCGAAATTGAGTGTTGGGTATGCAGTATTCATAGTCGATTCTCGTCTAATAGTAGTAATGATTCATTGCAGCGCTCTTCAGAGGCTTGTAAGTCTAGCAGCATGATTTCAATGTCTTCTTGCTGTTGTTCAAGTAGTGCTCGGCGCTCGTGTATTTTACTAATGAGCTTCTGCAGCTGCTCACGGTTATCATTGCTGGGTGTATACAGCTGAATAATTTCGCGGCTTTCATCTAAAGTGAAGCCTAGTCGTTTTCCGCGCAGAATGAGCTTTAATGTGGTCCGATCGGCGCTGGAATATATCCGTGCCTGACCTTGTCGCTCAGGGGTAAGTAGATTTTTGTCTTCATAAAAGCGAATGGTGCGGGTAGTGATGTCGAATTCCCGAGACAGGTCTGTAATGGTGTAGGTTTGCGGCATAGCTTTGGCTCGGTTACGTTCCAGAAGTGGTACTTTAGCAGCCCTTTACGTTAACGTAAAGGTAAGGTGCGGAGGAAGTGTCTAAGAGGGTGGCCAAATATGGAGTTGTGGGGGTAGGGCGATGATTCGCTACCCTCATGCCTAGTGACTATTAAGGCCGGCTTGTTGTTCCTGTTAAGCGATTAACTTGGGTGTCTCTGGTTACTATTTTGTTGCTGGTGACTTGAGTTATTCTGTCCTCCAGCTTGGATATTTCAACAGGCTTGGCAATGAAGCTGTCAAAGCCATAGCGGTGAAAATTAGTCTCGCTGACGCGATCGCTATAGCCAGACATGGCAATCACTTTAATTTGCGGATTGTATTTCTTTGCCGCGTGACAGAGTTCTATACCGGTGACTCTAGGCATGGTCAGATCTGTAATGAGGATGTCGGCTGACACCTTGCTGGTGTAAAGATCTTCGAGCAAGGTTTTACTGTCTGTGTATTGTAAAACGGATGCGCCGCTCCGTTTGAGCATCGATTTAATCATGTTTGCAATGGCCACTTCATCATCCACAACGATAAAAGACAGTTCGCCAAAATCGCTTTTGATATGAGGTATATCAAGTTGTTGCCGGCTCTCAGGCTGGCCAACAATAGGCAGTAGTATGCTGAAGTTGGTACCTTGATTGTCTGATTCCAAGGTTATATGTCCGCCCACGCCGTGAGTGAGTCCATGTACAACACTTAAGCCCATACCACTTCCCTTGCCCACCTCTTTTGTGCTGAAAAAAGGTTCAAAGAGCTTGGCGATGGATGCGGCTTCCAAACCGGTGCCTGTATCGCGCACTTGTATGTTTACATATTCCCCCGAAAACTCACTGAAGCAAGAGGCGCAGCGCTGTTGATGGATGCGGGTACGGTTGGCAGCAATGCATATATGGCCGCCGTTAGGTAGAGCATCACGGGCATTGATGCACAGGTTCATTAAAATTTGGTCTAGCCCGGTCTTGTTGAATTGTATGGGTAGAGGGTCTTCTGAAGTTTGGATGCTGATGCCGACAGAGGTGGGGATAATGGGCCGTATAGTGTCTAAAAACTGGCTGACATGTTCACTTGCGGAAAATTTCTGAGAGTCTTCTGTGCTGCCTCGGGCAAAAGCCAGCAGTTTTTTAACGAGATCTTTGGCGCGATGGCCTGACGATTCAATTTGGTAAATGTTGAATTTCATGTCGTCATCGTCGCTGTCCTCGAGGTCCATGCTCAAGAGCTGGGAGTAGCCAATGGTCACTGCGAGTATGTTGTTAAAATCGTGAGCGATGCCACCAACAAATTGGCCGATTGTTTCCATTTTTTGCATCATATAGAGGCTTTTTTCCAGTTCCTGACGCTTCTCTTCGACAGCTTTCTTTTCTGTGACATCGGTGCGAATGGCAACATAGCGATCGATCTCACCCTCACTGTTAATGTGTGGCACTACCGTAGAATTCACCCAATAAAGTGCTCCATTTTTTGCTCTATTGCACATTTCTCCACGATAGACTTGGCCGGAAGATATGGTGTTCCAGAAGTCCAACCAAAAATCTTTAGTATGGGTTCTCGAGTTAACAATACTGTGGTTGTGTTGCTGAAGTTCGTCGCTGGTATAGCCAGATATGCGGCAGAAATTTTCATTGGCGTAAAGAATTTTTCCTTCCAGGTCGCCAATACTCACAATAGCGTGATTGTTGAGGGCGTAGGTTTGATACTCCAATTCTTTCCGAGCTCGATTAGCGTCTTCGTTCACCTCTCGAGGGTTTGTGATGTCTTGTATGGCGCCTTCAAATCTAATGACTTCACCAGCGTCATTTGTCACTGAATGGCCAATAGTGCGCACCCATATAGCTCGACCCTTAGCGGTTGTTAGTCGGCATTCAAGGTCCCAGGACTCACCGCTGCTGATGCCTCGCTTGAGTACTTCGCTTATGGCTAATTTTCCCGGTTCAATGTCAGAATAAAATTCGATCGCGTCATTGAGAGTGGCTTGATAATGTTCGTCTACCTCGTGTATCTCCCTAGTTACGTCGCTCCATTCCAATTCTTCCGAATTTAAGTCGTAGCTCCATAGGCCAATCGCGAGGCTTTTCTCAATTTTTTTACAATGACTGAGGCTGGGGAAGTCATTTAACTGGGTGGCAGGCATTCTCAAACGTCCTTGTTGTTTGTTGCTCTAGCTTAATCTTAGGCAATAAAAAATTCTTTGCCATTAAAAATTGACTGAGTTCGCTAGTCTCGGTGAAGCGGTGGCCGACGGTGGTGTTTTCAGTGTATTAAGATATATGAGGTCTTCCTGATCTCAGATTCAGTAATAGGCACTAGATATGCTGGCTGCAATGAAGAGCGGTGGGGGGGTTAGAGTTCTGCGAGTTGTTGTACTTGCTTTTCAATTAACTCACCGTACGGCGCTGCTATTTGCACTAGCCGCGCGTCGATGGTGTGTTCGTCTTGGGCAATCTCAATTCGGTTCAGGAGCTCTTCACTGAGTAATGAAGGATGAATGAGTACTTGCCGCGGTAAGGCCTCGCTGGCGTGCTGCCGCTCAAATCGGTTTTTCAAATTGACTGAGTCGTCGTGAGGTGAAACTTGGGCGCCGAGTTTTAGTGTCGGCCCACTTTTGTTCATGCTCAGTGATAGCAGAAGTTGCGCGCAGCACAGAGCGTTGAAACCGATTTCAGCCAAGTTGTCGCCCTTAAAACAAAGTTCCACTTCGTCGGATTTACCGGGAAGTCGCTCAGGCTTATAAAGGCGAACCACGCTGTGTATCTGTTGTTCAAATGTATCCAGTACGCTGTTAAAACTGTGCTTGTTTAGCTGTCGGCTGAGGGTTTCTATATTGTGAATTTTTAGGCATAAGGAAATGCCGAGTTCAGGTAAAGGGTGGATTTCAGTGGGCTTTTTTACCTTCTGATCAATCACTTGGAGGTGTTGAACAATAGGTACCGCTTCGGTTAGGTATTCTTCCTCGTCGCCCTCTTCTTCTCGCTGTTGTGCATTAGCTCGTTTTTTCATCCGCTCATTCAATAGCGCCATCAAGCACAGTAGAAGGGTGAGTGACAGGCTACACCACAAAAATTGCCAGAGTAAATGTTGCCTTGCGAGATTTTGTGGCTGTAAAGAAAGCGTAACCGTGACGTATCCGGCAACGCTGTCGTGTAGAGCAATTACCGAAGTATAACTGCGCCTTAATTCACGAGGAACAGGGGTTTTGGTGGGGCTGTGTCCACCTTGCACGAGCAATTGATTCTCGACATTGTGGATTGTTGCGCCAATAACACGGCCGTTATCGGCAATGTCGGAGAGTAAGACCTGCAGGCTCACTAAGTCGTGATTAAGGGTGGCGTCTACGGCCTGTCTAGCGGCGAGGTTGGCCATGGCCTGACCATATTGGCGGCTGTAATTCTCTTGTTTCTTGAGGTCGTGCTGGTGAAACAGGATCGCACACATTAAAATGGCGGCACTCACGGCGGCGGCCAGTAATAGGCTTAATACTTGAGACGAGGGTAGCGCAGCAATTTGTCGGCTTAGGGGCATTCAGGTCACATTATTGTTATTCGGTAGGTCATTGGTGATGACTGAGCAGGCATTTTAGCTGAAAACGTAAAGATTGGTATCCCCAGTGGCGCTATAATGCGGAATTAGAATTAATTAGAGCGAGTGAATGTGAGAGAGATTCTGTTAATCAATATTGGTGGCGCCGACAAACCCGGTGTCACTTCCGCTGTAACTTCAATTCTTGCCCAATATCAGGCTAACATTCTCGATATTGGCCAAGCGGTAATACACAATTCGCTGACACTGGGCATACTGGTAGAAATTCCAGAAGTGTTTGAATCGTCTCCTGTGCTCAAGGATATTTTGTTTAAAATCCATGAATTAGGCATGCGGGTTAAGTTCCTGCCTATTGCTGAGGAAGATTACCAGCGCTGGGTAACACAGCAGGGCAAAGCTCGACACATCGTGACCTTGTTGTCTCGTACTGTTACCGCCACACAAATTTCGGAAGTTACCGCTGTGGCCGCACGGCACAATTTAAACATCGACAAAATCACCCGCTTATCGGGGCGAATTTCCCTAGACGATTTCGATAAACAAACCAAAGCCTGTGTTGAATTTTCAGTACGAGGTGAATCGGCCGATTTACAAGCACTGCATTCAGACTTCATGGAATTGTCGTCTCGCCTTGATGCTGATATCGCCTGTCAGGAAGATAATCTCTATCGTCGCAACCGCCGATTGGTGTGTTTTGATATGGACTCGACTTTGATTGAAGCTGAAGTAATTGATGAGTTGGCCAAGGCGGCGGGCGTCGGCGATCAAGTGAGTGCTATCACAGAAGCAGCCATGCGCGGCGAGCTGGATTTCACCGAGAGTTTTGTCCAGCGTATGGCTTTGCTTAAAGGCCTTGATGAGTCGGTGTTAGAGCGCGTGGCAGCACAGCTGCCCATTACAGAAGGTGCCGAGCGCCTCGTCAGTACACTTAAGATGTTAGGCTATAAAACCGCCATCTTGTCCGGTGGGTTTAATTATTTTGGGAGATATTTACAAGATAAGTTGGGCTTAGATTATGTCTATGCCAATGATTTGGAAATAGAAGATGGCAAAGTTACAGGTCGAGTGACTGGAACCGTTGTTGATGGCGCACGCAAGGCTGAATTGTTACGGGAACTGGCCGCGGCAGAAGATATTTCTTTGGAGCAGGTGATTGCCATAGGCGACGGCGCAAACGATCTGCCCATGTTGAGTATTGCAGGCTTGGGAATTGCCTTTCGCGCCAAACCTTTGGTGCAGGCTTCCGCCAAGCAAGCGATTTCGACCCTGGGTTTAGACGCCGTTTTGTATTTGATTGGCTTCCGCGATCGTGATGAATATGGAAGCTAGTGGGCCGAAGGCAGGCAGCTTCTAATTGTCCATCCCGAAGTCGTAGTCCATGGACGTGGTGGGTGCCTGTAAGTAATGCCCTTGAATGTAGTGAACCCCGGCCTGCCACAAGGTGGACAGTACACTCGCGTTCTCAACAAATGGCACAATGGTCACTTTACTCTGCTGATGCAGCTCTTTCACCAAATTTGACAGTGTTTCTGGCGATTCATCATTGTTTTGAATGTCGAGGGTAAATGAACCGTCTACTTTCACATAGCTGGCGTCGACGTGCTTTAAAGTATTGAAGGGGTTTAAGGAACAACCAAAATGGCTTAGAGCTAAACCGCTGCCAATTGCCTGTAAACCCTCAGCAAATGCTTTTGCCGCGGTCATATGGTTAGTGGTATCGATTTCGGTGATTTGGAATAGCGCGGCGTTACCAGACAACTCTGCGGCTTTAAACGCAACGGCGAGCCAAGGTAAAAATTCTTTATCGCACAGTGAGTGAGAGCTTATATTGATGATCAATCGAGTATGGTTGCCCTTTGCGCGATGCTGGGACAGCACCTTGATAGATTCCAGAACAACCCAGCGATCTATCTTGCCAATGATCTTATTGTGCTCTGCTATATTCAAGAATTCTTTAGGTTCAACTTGTTCATTGTTGTTGTCGCGCATACGGATGAGTACTTCGTAATGCTCCTCGTCAGAACCGCGCAAGCTGATGATGGGTTGAAACAATAAGTTGAAACGCTGCTCGTCAAAGGCCGACTGAACTAGTTCGTCTAGGTCTCGATCTTCGGGTGCGGTCTCGATTATTGGGGCTTCGTACACTTTTGCATTATCGCCGGTGTCACCAAGCTCGGCCACCGCGACAATACTCTGGTCGATAATGGTGTGTGCGTTCTTCGCACTTTCGTTCATGATTGAAATGCCAATGCTTGCCGTGACCTGAGTGGTTTTACCACTGATATCAATGATATGGTTTTCGATCAAAGCCGCAATGTATGAAGCTCGGGTTAAAGCTTGATCACCACTAATATTTTTTGCGAGCAGAATAAATGCGTCATCCGCAAAGCGTGCGAGGTATTCATCGGCGCTGCAAGTATCAGAAATTAAAGTTGCGATATTCGCCAAAACTTGATCGGTGCCGGAAATGCCCATCTTAGCTTGTACATTTTCGTACAATCGATCAAATTTTATGTACAGCAAACTGCTGTTTTGGTTGTCAATGGCGTCACTGTTAATCAGGTCTTCAAGGGCGAGCAATAGCTGTTGGCGACTGGGAAGGCCCGTTGCAGAGTCCTTTTCTGTGACCGCGCTACTTTGGGTTAGAGGGGCGCTTGAGTTTGTTGCAAAGTTGCCTCGTGACAAGAGCTGGATACATACTTCATCGTCGTATTGAGCGAGCGTCACCTCAACATTTACGTCAACTTCAGTTTGATTTTCCGTGAAGCCTTTAAATTTAAGTTCAGTGTTTTCGCCTTCGCCCCCTTTTAGGGTGAAGTCTTTTAAAAACGCTTTTACATCGTTTTGGCTGTCGGGTGCCACCAGATCAACTAGAGTCATACACTCTATGTCATCTTTGTCTTGGTATTCAAAAAGGCTGCCAAAGGATTCGTTGGCGTACAAAAACATGCCGTCCTGCAAATAGGCGATGGCGTTTTTTGAGCTGTCGAGCAAGCCTTGGCTGCGGCGTTCGGCTTCACGCAATTTACGATCGGAGTGGTGGCGGCGCTTGCGATTCTCTCTGTTTTCCAGTTCTCGCTGTATAACAAACAGAAGATGCTGATCTTCATCTACAGTAACCACGTCGCAGGCGCCTAGCTTTAAACCCTCTACCACAGTGTGAGTGCCAGGTTCGTCAGAGAGGAGGATAACCGGCACGTCTTTGTCGAGACGTTTTATTTGTCGAATGGCGGCGGACGGCTCTATATTGCTGGTTTTATCGTGGGCGATTAAGAGATCCCATGTTTGTTCCTGCAGCAATTTCGCGAGACCCTCTTCACTCTCAATGTGTTTTGCACGGCTAGGTCGCCCAGCATTGCGGAGCATGCTGATGAGCCGCTCGGCTTCGTCGCGAGAGTCGTTGAGAATGAGTAGTCTAATCGTATCGTTTGGATTCACAGTTTCATCATTTTGTAAGGCTGATTATTAATCCCAGAGAGAGTCAAAATCGTCAAAGTCTGGTTTGCTTGGGCTGCGTTTTTCGGGAACCCTTTCATTTTTGGGTGCTGATCTTTTGCTTCCTGATTCTGCTTTTTTACTTCTTTTGTCTGAATTCTCTAATTCGCGAAAAGAAAATTGCGCGACGGTGCCTGTGGTGAGTAACTGATTGACCAACTGAGCTTTTCGTTCCTCACCTTTATCATTTAGCGTTATCTTAGCTTGATCATAGAATGGCACAGTCGCCGTTAGTAAGCTTGCGGGTTGGTTAATGGTTTTCACCTCAGGTAAAAGCAGGGCACGCAAAAATTCCGACTTGTCCCCCGTCTTATAGATAACGGAGGCGCCTACAGCTTGGGCTTGTGGAGACAGTACTTGTATGCCCAGTTGGCTGGCACCTTTTGATTGGCTCACCCAGCGAATCAGGGCAATGCTCCACGTTCGTCTTCCGGGTTCGCGCAAGCCTATAACTTCACCGGCTCGCACTTGCTTTGGGATGTTGTCCTCCCAGTTCAGGCAGTAGCCGCCTGGGCTGGTGTCCATAATCACAATGGTGGCAATGGGATGAAGTGTTGAAGAAGCTTCTTTTTTCTCGCTGTCTGAGCGGTTCGCAATTTTGCTATTGATGAGGTGAGTGCCGCCAGCGTCAAAAGACTGAGCCCAGGGGTCTACCTCGGAGCTCAGTGGTTTTGCGCCAAAAGCGTCATCGAGACTGGCGCGCATGACATTTTTCCGGTCATCGGCAAGTAATAAATCTTTAAAAGAAGTCTGATCGGCTAGATGAAAGTGCAGGTTGCTCAAGCCAACGGTTACTTCCAACTCACCCTGGCTGAGGCGCCGTTCAAAGTTTCTTTGACGGCTGACGCTCCAGGCATTTTCCAGATGATTGAGTAAACCGGGATTAATATCGATTAACTGTTTTTTCTGCTCTGGGCTTACTTTAGCTGCATGTTTCTTGATCGCGGTAATGAGCCTGCGAGTATCCAGCTCTCGAATGTCGTCACCTTCTTTTCCTTGAAAGCGGCTTTTGTAAATGGGCGCCTGGTCGCTGGATAAGTTTGTCACAAACAAATTATCGCGATCATTAGTGCCGCTTATCAAGTCGCTGTTCACAGCCCAAAGCTCCAAAGCGCTATAAATTGCGTTAACCTCTATTTGCCGCAATTGGTTTGGGCGCGCAGTGGCTAAGAGCAAAACTCTCAAATAGGCTTGCTGAATTGAGCAGCCGGTAGAGTGTATTAAAGTGCTGTCCATGATCGTGGTAGAGGTGCATTCCCAATGCTCTGCCAACTGATAAAGACCGTGAAGCTGCACCCAGAGCTGCCCCTGAATGGGGATATAGAGTTGGTAGCTGCGCATCAATTGCAGGCCTAAACCCGAAATAGCTCTATGCAAAGCCTGGGTGAGCATCTGTTGTTGTTTGGCGTTTGCCGCCTTGTCGTTTAGGCACAATTCTCGGGCGGCTACTTCATAGGCTGCTGTCATGTGCTTTTGCAGAGCTTGAGCGATGGTGGCTGATTTGACGGCGTCGTCGGGTAAAATTAGGGGCTTATTCAGAAAGTCTTTACTTAGGCCCTCTATACAAGACTGAACGTAGGGCCTTAAGCTTTCAAGCATAAGCAGGCGGCTTTGGGGGTCTGTTTTCAAACGGGCGATTTCAGGGAGTGCTTTGTAAAGCAGGGAGCTAGTTTTCTGAATTTGGGTTGCCGGCAGTGCCTCGGCCCATTTTTTTACCTGTGCAGGTTTGTTGCTGCGGCAATACATCAAAGTGTCGATGTCTTGAGGCGGCAATTGAATACGCTGAAAAACTTTTACAGGGTCTAAACTCATTGTGTATTTATGGCCATAAATGCTGTGCGTAAGCTAACGCCTAATCTTCTTCGTATAATTACAATTATAGGAGGAATAGTGCCTTAAATGGAATGTTATAAAGGCACTTTCGAAGGTTTTCCCGCAATTTCTTGTACAAATTTCGGCACCAAGTATCCCGGCAGTCGATTTAGCATTAACTCTCGCAGCTGTTTCGCTTGCTCTGTCGGCACGTCAAAATGTTGCGCTCCAGCGACTTTGTCCAACAAATGGAGGTAGTAGGGTAACACACCTGCTTGAAACAGGGTTTCACTGAGTTCGCATAGAGCGTCGATGTTGTTGTTGACGCCGCGTAGCAACACCGTTTGATTAAGCAGGGTAATGCCGGCCTGCTGAAGGCGCTGAAGGCTATAACGCACCTCGTCGTCGATCTCTTGCGCGTGGTTAATATGCAGCACTACGACGGTTTGCAGGCGATGTTGGCTTAGCCATTCAAGGCATTCGTCGTCAATTCTTGAAGGTGCCACCACGGGCAATCGTGTATGAACACGCAATCTTTGCACGTGGGGTATCTCGCTGATGGTTTCAGTTAGCCAGCGCAATTGTTTGTTTGCCAGAGCTAGGGGGTCGCCTCCACTGTAGATGACTTCAGTGATGCTAGGGTCGGCCGCAATGTAGTCCACAGCGGCCTGCCACTGCTTGCGGTTTGGCTGGTTGTCCTGATAAGGGAAGTGACGCCGAAAGCAGTAGCGGCAGTTGATGGCGCAATTGCCGGCCGCCACTAGTAGAACGCGGCCGTGATATTTGTGTATGAGGCCAGGTACCGGGTTGGCGTCTAGGTCCCCAACGGGGTCGTGCTGATACCCTGGACTTGTATCTAGCTCTTCACCAAGAGGTAAAACCTGCATTAACAATGGGTCACTAGGGTCCCCTTTGCCCATTCGCCGAACGAAGGCCCGCGGCACTCTCAGCGCAAAGTCGGCGTGGGCCAAAGTGGCTGCTGGCAGCAAATTCAGATCGAGTTCTAAGAGCTCAAAAAGCTCTCTGGGGTCCTTAATTAGGTCGGCCAACTCATCTTGCCAGCGTGGGTGCTGCCATGTGGGCACGGTTCGGGGTATCATTGCGCTTTTGTATATCCATGTAATAGTAAATGAGGGAATAATGGCTAGCTATAATACCAGCGAATTCCGCGGCGGTCTTAAGGTGATGTTGGACGGGGACCCCTGTTCCATTTTGGACAATGAATTTGTGAAGCCCGGTAAAGGCCAAGCATTCAATAGAGTGCGTTTGCGCAACTTGAGATCTGGGCGAGTCTGGGATCGTACATTTAAGTCAGGTGAATCTCTCGAGGCGGCTGATGTTCTCGATATCGACATGGAGTATCTCTATAACGATGGTGAATTTTACCACTTTATGGAGCCAAATACTTTTGATCAACATCAGGCCGATAAAACCGCAGTAGGTGACACTTACAAGTGGTTGAAAGAGCAAGACACCTGCGTCGTCACTTTGTATAACGGCGCGCCTCTAGCAGTAACTGCTGGCAACCACGTTGAATTAACCATCAGTGAAACGGATCCCGGCCTAAAAGGTGATACGGCTCAGGGCGGCACTAAGCCGGCCACGCTGGCTTCCGGAGCGGTCATTAAAGTGCCTTTATTTCTCGAGACCGGTGAAGTTGTGCGAGTTGATACACGCACAGGTGAATACCTAGGTCGCGCCAAAGACTAGCGGCATACTACGATGCAGGTTTGGCGCCCAGGCGCTTCACTCCTCACTCTGCGAAGGCGAGCTGATTTATATGCTCGCCTTCGTCGTTTTTTTGCGAGCAGAGATATTCTAGAGGTTGATGTACCGCTTATCGGTGCCGCTTCGGTGAGTGACCCTCATATCGAGTCGATTACTGTTGGCAATGTGTTGTCAGGCGCGGTCGATAATGAGCATTATCTGCAAACTTCCCCTGAATACTTCATGAAGCGCCTACTCGCAGCGGGCAGCGGTGCCATCTACTCCTTGGGAAAGGCTTTTCGACAGGGGGAGGCGGGCCATCGCCACAACCCAGAATTTACTATGCTTGAGTGGTACCGACCGGGCTTTGACGATCATCGCTTGATGGACGAACTAGAAAGCTTGTTAACAGAGCTACTCACTTTTTCCTCCGTATCACGCCGTTCTTATCGAGACCTGTTTGTGCAGCATCTGGGCTTTGACCCACATACGGCCAGCATGGAAAAATTGCAACAATGCGCGCGTCAAAACATTGATCTAGATTGGCAGGATTCTGATCGAGACATTTGGCTAGATTTGTTGATGACTCACTGTATTGAACCACAACTAGGGCAGGGGCTTGTATTCATTTACGATTACCCCGCCAGCCAAGCGGCACTTGCCAAGGTGGAGATCGACGAAACCGGCACGCCGGTTGCCCGGCGTTTTGAGGCTTATGTCAACGGTATGGAATTGGCGAATGGATACTGGGAGCTCACCGATGCTGAAGAGCAGGCTCGGCGCTTTGAATGTGATTTGGCTGTGCGCGGGCGTATGGGTTTGCCTGTATGTCCCTTGGACAATAAATTGATGGCGGCATTACAATCGGGCCTGCCGGAGTGTGCAGGCGTCGCCTTGGGTGTAGACCGCCTATTGATGCAGATGGGCGCAGAGGAAAAAATAGGGGATGTGATTACATTCCCCTTTGATCGCTTATAATTTTTCGCACTTCATATCGCAACTGATTTGATGGTTCATATCGGCTGACGGCTGCGCCGACACCGGTTTGCCAATGGCTTTTGCCGGCACCCCAGAAACGGTGGTATGTGCGTCTACAGGTTTAAGCACAACGCTGCCAGCTCCCACTTTAGCGCCTTTTCCTACTTCAATATTACCGAGTATTTTCGCCCCTGCGCTGATCAGAACATCTTCGCGAATTTTTGGATGTCTGTCGCCAATCTCCTTGCCGGTACCGCCAAGGGTCACTGCGTGCATGATTGAAACGTTGTCTTCTACGACTGCCGTTTCGCCAATCACAAGACCTGTAGCGTGGTCGAGTAATATTCCCTTACCTATTCGCGCAGCGGGGTGAATATCTACCCCAAACACTTCTGAGATACGATTTTGAATAAACAGCGCTAAGGTCTCTCGCTGATGTCGCCACAGCCAATTTGCAATTCGGTAGGCTTGTAGGGCGTGAAAGCCCTTGTAGTAGAGCAGTGGCGTAGCTTTTGAGCAGCAGGCCGAGTCGCGCGTATCGAAGGCGCGCAGGTCCTGGCGCACGGCGATGCCTATGCCGGCGTCGTCGGCGAGTGCCTCGGAAATAATCTCTCGGATTAGCATAGCGGGCGCTGTGACACTGTTGAGTTTGTTTGCTAAATGGAAGCTTAGCGCGTCCTCAAGAGTGTCATGGTTGAGGATGGTGGCGTGGAAGAAGCTGGCCAAAATAGGCTCTGCCTCTGCCTGGCAGCGAATTTCTCGGCGAATTTCTTGCCATAGGGGGTCTGTGCTGTTTTCGGTATTCATAATGGGCTGCTCCTAAAATATGGCCAGGCTCGGTTCATCTAAGGCGGCCATTTGCTCGCGAAGTTCCAGAATATGCTCGGCCCAATAGCGCTCAGTGTTAAACCACGGGAAGGTCATGGGGAAAGCTGGATCGTGCCAGCGGCGTGCTAGCCAAGCGCTGTAGTGCATAATACGAAGGGTTCTCAGCGGCTCAATCAAAGCTAGTTCAGCTAGATTAAAGTCGCAAAATTCTCGGTAACCTTCCAACACTTCGGAAATTTGCTCAGTTTTCTGTTGGCGGTCGCCAGACAAAAGCATCCACAAATCTTGAATGGCTGGGCCATTGCGTGCATCGTCAAAATCGACAAAATGCGGGGCATCGTGACGCCAAAGTATATTGCCTGGGTGACAGTCGCCGTGTATGCGTATGGGGGTGTAGTCTACCCTGGCAAAGGCGCTTTCAACTTTGGCAATGAGGTCCCGGCTGAGGGTGCGATAGGCCTCCTCCAATGAAGCGGGAATAAAGCCACTGCTCATGAGGTATTTGGCGCTGTTAATGGCGTAACTTTGGATATCCAGTGCTGGGCGATGTTTGAAGTGGCTTATTTTGCCGAAGGCATGCATGCGCGCAATGACCCGGCCAATAGTCAGGAGGTGATCGAAATTATCGAGTTCCGGCGCTTGCCCACCTTGGCGTAAGTAGAGTGAAAAACGAAAATCATTAAAAGTAAACAGGGTACAGCCCTGTTCGTCAGCTAGTGGTGGCACCACCGATACTTCCAAGTCCAGTAACTGAGCGGTGAACTGGTGTTCTTCCAATATTTGTTCGTCTTGCCAACGCCCGGGGCGGTAAAACTTGGCGATGATGGGGGTTTGATCCTCAATCCCCACTTGATAAACGCGGTTTTCGTAGCTGTTCAAGGCTAAAATCCGCGCGTCGCTCAGGTAGCCACGACTTTCCACAGCGTCTATCACCACATCGGGACTTAGACGTTCATAGGGGTGGCCAGCGTCATCCATTATCGTTTTCGCAAGACCAAACTGCCAATGGAATAACCTGCGCCAAAGGAACACACAACACCCAAATCACCTTGTTTAAGGTCTTTGTGGTGAAGGTTAAACGCGATCAGCGAGCCCGCAGAAGCGGTGTTGGCGTAGCGATCCAGAACAATAGGTGCTTCCTCTAGAGAGGGTGCGCGGCCGAGCAATTTTTTGGTGATTAGGGTATTCATGTTGATATTGGCCTGATGTAACCACCAGCGCTTAACGCTATCAATCTCAATATCCTGACTCTCTAATTGACTGCGAATGTGTTCTGCGGCCATAGGGCACACTTCTTTAAAAACCTTGCGGCCCTCTTGGTGGAAGAGCTTGTCGTCGGCCAGTGGGTCACTGTCTTCAGCGCGGGCAACATAGCCAAAATTTGAGCGAATGTTATTTGAGAAGCTGGTTACCGCTTTGGTATTGAGAATGTCGTAGCTGTGCTCAGAAGTGCAGGTGCTTGCACTTTCAATCACGGTTGCCGTTGCCACATCGCCGAAGATGAAATGGCTGTCGCGATCACAGTAGTTTACCTGAGGTGATGTCAGCTCCGGGTTGATAGCGAGTACACATTTCGCAGTGCCTGCGGCCACCATTTCGTAAGCGCGTTGAAGCGCAAACGTTGCAGCAGAGCAAGCGACGAGCATGTCAAAGCCGAAACCTTGAATGCCTAGCTCGTTTTGTACTTCAATGGCGATCGCAGGGTAAGACCTTTGCGTATAAGCACAAGAAACAATGACAGCATCAATTTCACTGGGGTCTTTGTTGGCCTCCTTTAATGCAATTCGGGCTGCTTTAAGAGCCATTTCAGCTTGGTGCGACAATTCATCGTCCGCGCGCTCGGGGATCCGAGGGCGCATGCGGTCAATCTCGAGCACGCCATCTTTGTAGTAGGCAAAACGACTTTTGATGCCTGAGGCTTTAGCGACAAACTCGGCACTTGAGAGCGGTTTTTCGCTGAGTTCGCCGGCGGTGATTTGGGCTGCGTTTTCGGCATTGTATTTTTCGGCATAGGCGTTGTAAGAGGCCACCAATTCTTCGTTGCTAATGCTGTGCTCGGGTGTCCAGAGGCCGCCGCCACTGATGACAACGGAGTGGGTATTATTATTCATATAGGTGTCCGCTGAGGGGTAAAGGGAGTGAATTGTCACCCAAATGGCGAGCTTATTCCAGCATGGATCTTCATGTAAGCTTATTGGCGATATTTTCGGGGGATATACTTAATGCTTTGCTGTTCGGCATAAGCACCAAATATCGATATTGGCGACGCCAGCGCGGGTAAGCAAGTGGCTGATTTCTAATACGGTACTGCCCGTTGTCACCACATCATCGAGCAGTGCAACGGACTTGTTTTTTAGCTCTGTTCGAATTTCAAAGGCGCCGGTTAAATTCACTCGTCGTTGCTGTTTGGTGAGCCCTTGTTGATTGGGGGTGAAGCGTACCCGTCGACAAATTTTATTCGCTATTTCGAGAGATTTTTGCTCGGGTGTGGCCTCCGCCGAGCTGCGCCAATAACGTATAATTTGAAACGCCAGCCATTCGCTTTGATTGAAGCCGCGCTGCCATCGGCGTCGCCAATGTAAGGGAACGGGTATCAAAAGGTCGGGAAACATTTTCCCCGCGTAGCGTTCAATGATCTGCTGGCCAAGTAATACCGCTAAGACCTGGCCTGCCTGTAAATCCCCCTTGTATTTATACCGGGTTACTAATTCAGTGATTGGCCATTGATAGAGGCAAGGCGCAATCAGAGTTGACCAAGGTAGAGTGTGCTGTAAGCAAGACCCGCAGGCGCCTTCTTCTGTCTCGGGTGGCAGGGGTGCGCCACAATGCTCGCAGGGTCTTAGAGCCCAGGGCAGGTCTGTCTCGCAGCCAAAACACAGAGTTTGGTCAGATTTTATGGTTTGTTGGCATAGGGCGCAGTGCCTTGGCAGTATTCCTGCGCGGATGTCGGCGAGGATAGAAAGGCATGGTCTGTGAATCTTCATTAGTTAACCGCGGCGCGCCACTTTGGTTGACAGATAATTATCTGCCGTTATCATAGCCTAATTCCGATACCCACAGCCTTAACTATAGCTCGGCTATAGCGGCAGTAGCGAGAGCAGAGCGAACCTTATTATGAGCGATATGATTAGACACAATTGGACCCGAGACCAGGCGAATGCGCTATTTCAACTCCCATTTAGTGATTTGATGTTCAAGGCGCAAACAATGCATCGGCAGTTCTTTGACCCTAATCAGGTGCAAATCAGTACCCTCTGCTCCATCAAAACAGGTGCCTGCCCAGAAGACTGCGCTTATTGTCCGCAAAGTGCTCGCTACGATACTGGCCTTGAACGTGAAAAATTAATGAAAGTCGAGAGCGTGCTGGAGGAGGCTAAGGCGGCCAAAGCCAGTGGCGCAACTCGATTCTGTATGGGTGCGGCATGGCGCTCTCCGAAGAAAAAAGATATGCCTTATGTCACCGCGATGGTAGCGGGTGTGAAAAGTTTAGGTCTAGAAACGTGCATGACTTTGGGTATGTTGGATCAAGCGCAGGCTCAGGAGCTTTCTGACGCGGGCCTAGATTACTACAACCACAATTTAGACACTTCTCCTGAATATTACGGAGATATTATCACCACTCGCACCTATCAAGACCGCCTCGACACTTTAGGTAATGTTCGCGAGTCGGGCATGAAAGTATGCAGTGGCGGCATTGTGGGTATGGGAGAGGATGAGGGTGATCGCGCTGGTTTGTTGTTGCAGTTGGCCAATATGCCCCAGCACCCGGAATCTGTGCCGGTCAATATGTTAGTGAAAGTAGAGGGCACCCCTCTGGCTGATCAAGCCGATTTGGACCCTTTCGACTTTATTCGCACTGTCGCTGTGGCTCGCATTATGATGCCGGCCTCCCACGTTCGCCTGTCAGCGGGCCGTGAGGAAATGAATGAACAAATGCAGGCGATGGCGTTTATGGCGGGTGCCAATTCAATATTTTACGGCGAAAAACTACTGACGACTCCAAACCCCGAAGCGAACAAAGATATGCAGTTGTTTAAGCGCTTGGGTATACGTCGTGAAGAGTACGAAGTGAATGAAGACGATACCGCTCACGCTGAAACATTAATGGCGGCGGTCGCGGAAGCGCGCAACGATCAATTCTTTTATAACGCCGCTAAATAATAGTTGGTGAGCGGGAGTGGAGCAGGCACTGAAGGCAGCCTTAGCCGACCGAAAAAAGGATAAGCTGTTTCGCTACCGAAAAACTTTAGAAAGCGCACAAGGGCCCAGTGTCATTGTGGAGGGGCGAGAATATCTCGCATTTTGCAGTAACGACTATTTGGGCCTTGCCAATCACCCTGCAGTGATTAAAGCATTTCGCGATGCTGCGAATCACTATGGTGTAGGTAGCGGCGCGTCTCACCTAGTCTGCGGACACTCTCAAGAGCATCATTTGCTGGAAGAGGCTCTCGCCGAGTTTACGGGGCGTGATCGAGCCATATTATTTTCTAGCGGCTATATGGCCAATCTTGGCACAATTAACGCCCTGCTCGACAAAAGCGATGCAATTTTTGAAGACCGGCTTAATCATGCGTCTCTATTGGATGGAGGTTTGCTGAGTGGTGCGCGTTTCCAACGTTTTTTACACAATGATTGCAGTAACTTGGAAAGCCGTCTGCAAAAAAGTGCAGCGCGTCGCAAGCTCGTGGTTGCCGACAGTGTCTTTAGTATGGACGGAGATTTTGCTCCGCTGCCCGAGTTGGCGCAAGTGGCACAGCGCCATGGCGCTTGGCTAATGGCAGACGATGCTCATGGTTTTGGCGTTCTAGGTCAGCGTGGCGCCGGCTGCAGTGAGCATTTTTCTTTAGACCAAACGCAGTTGCCCGTTTTAATGGGTACGCTGGGAAAAGCGCTGGGTACCTATGGCGCTTTTGTGGCGGGTAGTGAAACGCTCATCGAAACCCTTATTCAGTTTTCTCGTAATTATATCTACACCACGGCACTTCCGCCTGCAGTGGCGGCAGCAACTCGTGTTAGCTTGGTCTTGGTAGAGGAAGAGAGTTGGCGGCGAGAAAAGCTACAAGCTTTAATTTCTCGTTTTCGTCAGGGCGCCCTTCAGCTGGGTTTGGCTTTAATGGATTCTTCAACGCCCATTCAACCTATTATTATCGGTAGCGCCGAAAAAACTTTGCAAGTGTCTGCGCAATTAGAAAGCGCTGGCATTTTAGTTGGCGCTATTCGGCCGCCGACAGTAGCTGAAGGCAGTGCGCGTTTACGTATTACGATAATGGCTGAACACAGCGAAGCTCAAGTTGATCGTTTGTTGTCAGCGCTGGACGATTGTTTTGAATAAGACCTGTTATCCGGCAAAAAATCAGCCAATTGTGACTGAGCCCATTGTGCTTTTACATGGCTGGGGTTGCGGTAGTGTAAGCTGGGCTCCTATCGTGGATTCGCTCTGTGAATTGGCGGAAGTGCAGACGATCGATTTGCCAGGACTTGAAGAGCTTGCGCTAGAGCGTAGAAGTATTGAGCCGCTTAGCGTAACAAACCTTATCGCTTCTATTGTCAAGTTGCTGCCGCCGCGCTGCGTACTCATGGGGTGGTCACTTGGCGGCATGCTTGCAACGAAGATCGCCTCTCAATACCCCGAACGAATTTCATCACTTATAACTCTGGCCACTAATGTCAGTTTTGTCGCGAGCGAACATTGGCCGACGGCCATGCACGCAGATACTTTTGCGCAATTTCGAGCAGGCTTTGTAGAGAACAACGCTTTAAGTCTTAAGCGATTTGTGGCCTTGGTCGCACAGAATGATGAGCGAGAAAAATTGGTTTTAAAGGGGCTGAGAGCCTTGCTAAAAGATCAGGCTCCCAACGAATTGTGGCTTGATCACTTAGATATTCTGGCGAGTATCGATAACCGTAAAAGTTTTAGCGAGCTTGCGATGCCGGGCCTCCACCTACTGGGTGAGTGTGACGGCCTGGTGCCTAAGCTTTGTGCCGCGCAAATGGAAAAGCTAAATGCTAAGCAGGCCCTTGTAACTCTGCCTGGTGTAGGCCATGCCCCGCACTGGTCTTCGCCAGCATCCGTTGTTGCCCAAGTGCGAGCTTTTCTCGAGACACAAAAGTTTCATTTAGACAAAATGAAAGTGGCAAAGTCATTCAGTAAGGCCGCCAATACCTACGACACCATGGCTCAGCTACAAAGAGATGTGGGTGATCAATTGTTCGACCAACACTTAGTTCCAAGCGCAATAGTGGACGAAGTGCAAACAATTGTAGATTTAGGCTGCGGCACGGGTTGGTTTACCGAACGCTTGCAGGCGCAGTTTAGCGGCCGGGACATTGTCGGCCTAGACCTTGCGGAGGGCATGCTGCGCTACGCGCGCGAACACAAAGCCTCTCAAGCACATTGGCTATGTGGTGACGCAGAGTCTTTGCCATTAAGGAGCAACAGCGTAGACCTGATGTTTTCAAGTTTGGCTATTCAGTGGTGTGAAAATACAGCTGCGTTGTTTTCTGAAATTAAGCGAGTATTAAAGCCGGGCGGAAAGTTCTATTTTTCTACCCTTGGGCCAAAAACTTTGTATGAATTGAGGTCGGCTTGGGGTTCTGTGGACGGGGATGTTCACGTCAATCGTTTTTACCCCGGAGAAACAATTCGTGCCAGTGTTGCGTCGGCAAATTTGGATTTACTTGATTGGGCCTATGAGGAGCGAGTTCTGTATTACTCCGAGCTTAAGCATCTTACTAATGAGCTCAAAGGAATAGGGGCTCATAACGTCAATCAAGGCAAGCCGACAGGGCTTACGGGTCGCCAGCGCTTGCTGGGTGTTCGCGGGGGCTACGAACAATTTCGTACGGAACTGGGTCTGCCGGCAAGCTATGAGGTGTTTTATGGCATTGTTAGCGGGTAGGACTCAGCGAGCACATTTGTCGAATTATTTTACATTTTCGGGCCGCTCTTGTATTTTCTCTAAAAAAAAGCGCCAGAATACAAAGTGTTAGGTACTTGGCATGAAACTAGCTTTAATGCCTGAATAGCTATCTTTGTGGTTTAACGTAAGGAAAACGTAGATGAAAGGTTTAGTTCGTTCGGTGGTTTTATTGGCATTTGTATTTGCAGCCTCGATTCAGGCGGCCACGGTGTATAACGTCAGCGATGCTACAGGCGTTTATGGTGGTCATGGATTGTGGACCAACCAAGACTTCGGTGATGGTAGTGATAGCGAAAAATATAAGAATTACTTTTCTATCCAGGCGGGTAGTACGCTTACTGTTGACAAAACAACGGGTACGGGCAGCGCCATATTAGACGCGACGGCTAAGAACGGCGACGGTCTAGAAGCCGACATTCAAATTACCTTTACTGAATATGTTGACGATATGACGGCCGGGGATTACAAACAGGAAGGTGGCTTGCCCTATGATGGCAATAATGTCGATTTCTTCACCTCGATATTAGGCACGATCACAATCGATAATATGATTTACGATATTGACGATTTTATAATGTTTAATTTCCAAATTGGCCTTGGTGCAAATGCTAAGTCAAAGACGGCCTTTGGTGCGTCTGCTTGGATTAATTGTGGTGATGGAGCAAGGCCTAATACAGACTGCATGAGCAGTGATCATTGGGACCTTAACTTAGACCTAACGCCAACTCCTATTCCTGGCGCACTAGTGTTATTCGGCATGGGCTTGGCAGGTTTAGGCGTTATACGTAAGCGCTCTGTTAAAGCCTAAATTAAGGCAGTAAAATCGTACCGACTGCATGGTCGGACGGATAAAGCGGTCGCCATAGGCGGCCGTTTTTTGTATGTAGGTATTAATTTAGCGCACTCGTGGTGGCGCCTGCTAGGGGGTCGATACTGTTTCATTTGGAGTTTTATAAGTATGAGCACATTTTTTGTCACCGGCACAGACACCGATGTTGGGAAAACCTTTGTTGCCTGTGCACTGCTGGCAGCCGCGAATCAAAAGGGCCTAACAAGTGCGGCCGTCAAGCCGGTAGCGGCAGGCTGCGAAGCGACACCCGAAGGCCTGCGAAACGATGACGCTTTGGCCCTGCAAGAGGCTATGTCTCTGCCTCTGTCTTACGAGCAGATAAACCCAATAACTTTAGAGCCCGCCATTGCCCCGCATATTGCGGCGGCCCGAGCCGGAAAAAACATCACTGTAGATCGCCTTGTGGGCTTTTGCCGTGGGGTCATGATGCAGCGTGCCGACTTTACCCTAATTGAAGGCGCTGGTGGCTGGCGAGTGCCTTTGAATGGCCGAGAAACTTTGGCGGAATTGCCAAAGGCCCTAAATATCCCCGTAATTCTGGTGGTTGGAATGCGCTTAGGCTGTATTAATCATGCTTTGTTAAGTGCAGAGGCCATTCATCGGGATGGTTTGCAGATTGCAGGCTGGGTTGCCAATCGCGCGGAAGCTGAAATGAGCTGTTATGACGAAAATTTAGCAAGCTTAAAGGCGCGCTTGCCCTTCCCGTGCCTAGGTGAAATTCCCAATCTACCAGGAGCTACAGCGACTGAAGTGTCTATACATTTAGATATAGACAAATTAATTGATCCTTAAATCCTTTGCGCCTAAATGTTCTTATAAGTTTAGGTTTTTGAGGTCTAGATAGCTGAAATTATGGACTGCGAGCAGTAAACTGGTACTCAGTTTGTTTGATATTTAAGCGGTGCAGTATAAGAGAGGCTCGAAATTATGATTGGTGGTGTCCTTAATCAAGGCTTGGCGGGAATGCAGCAGAGCGCTCGCGAGATGGCTAAGTCTGCAGAACAGATAGCGGGGGCCGTTAAGACTCCCGCCGAAGACATTACGCTAAACGATATTTCCGAACCTATTATCAATATGAAAATTCAACAGCATGTTTTTGACGCCTCGGCTAAGGTGGTTGAAGCGGCCGATAGCACTTTGGGTGCTCTGTTGGACATTAAGGCTTAGTTGATGAACGTGAACTTGCCCGCAAACTTCGGCAGCGCGGTTGCCACTTTCAGCCCCTTGGGCCGAGAGGCTGTGGGCGAAGAAAATGTAGAAAGTAAGTCGACGTCTTTTAAGTCGGTGGAAGAGCCGGCAAAAACAGCGGCGTCTCAGCCGCACTTAGGCAGTGATCGAGCTAACGATCTTTCCACTACGGTCAGTGAGCAAGACCAGCACGCGAATCAACAAAAAGACGCTGTGGAGCGCCAGCAGCAACAAGACCAACAGCTTATTCAGCGCCTCGCGTCACGAGATCGTGAGGTGCGTGCTCACGAACGGGCCCATGCATCTGTGGGCGGTCAGTTTGCCGGAACCCCTAGTTATGAGTTTCAGCGTGGCCCGGACGGGGTTAGTTATGCCGTTGGCGGCGAAGTGTCTATCAGCACCGGTGGTGTTCCAAATGACCCAGAGGCCACTATAGCAAAGGCCCAGCAAATTCAGCGTGCGGCCTTAGCGCCTGCAGACCCATCTTCACAAGATCGTGCAGTTGCTGCGGGAGCCGCTAGTCTAGAGCTTCAAGCCCTAGCGGAATTGGCTCAACAGCGACGCGACGAAGTTCTGAGCTCAAAGGCAGAGGAAGCGGAGCAAAGAGCTGCGCGGGAGGCTGACAATGAGCAAGTGGAAAAAGATCAAAGCGAGGCTGAGGCTCAGTCAGCAATTAGCGCTGAAGAGGCGAGTCAGCAGAGAAGTGACGCTAGCGATACACAAGTTAACCTGCTGCGCCGCCTGCAAGATATTGGTGCGGTGCCAATTGATAATGCACCCGGCGAGCTCTTGGATTTGTCGGCTTAGACCCCTCGTTTACTGGGCTTCTTAGGGTTTGCTTGTCACTTTTCAGTGGCATCTTCGGGCGAGTATTTCCTTGACATAGGGCTGTTCAGTCCGTATGTTTCAAACACTTGTTTTAAAACGCTCGTTTTAATGCCCTTATCTCGGGTATTTGTAGTGATTTAACCTATGCTTTACTCAAACTCCCTGGTTCCTAATTCTTAACTCAAGAGGCCCGCATGCCCAGTTATTCAGCTCCTTTGCGTGATATGCGCTACGTTCTTAAAGATGTTTTTCAGATGGACAAGCAGTGGGCTTCACTTCCCGCCTTGCAAGAGCTCATCGATATGGACACCGCCGACGCGATTCTTGAAGAGGCCGGTAAGATTGCCGGTGAGGTGATAGCGCCTCTTAACCGAGAGGCTGACGAAGAGGGCTCGCACTGGTCTGATGGCGCAGTTACGGCCCCGTCGGGTTTTAAGGAGGCTTACCAAACCTTCAGTGAGGGTGGCTGGGTTGGGCTTGGCGGTAATACCGAATATGGCGGTATGGGCATGCCTAAAACACTGGTTGGTCAGGTGGACGAATTGGTACAGGGTGCCAGTATTTCGTTTGGTTTAGCGCCAATGCTGAGCGCGGGAGCTTGTCTGTCGATAAATGTGCATGCCAGCGACGAATTGAAAGAAAAGTACCTGCCAAATATGTATGCCGGTACTTGGGCTGGGGCAATGGATTTAACCGAGCCTCACGCGGGCACAGACCTCGGCATTATTCGCACTAAAGCCGAGCCGCAAAGTGATGGTAGTTATACCATTTCGGGCACCAAGATTTTTATTACTTGGGGTGAGCACGACATGGCGGAAAATATCATCCATTTGGTTTTGGCCAAGCTTCCGGGTGCCCCGGCGGGCCCCAAAGGTATTTCCTTGTTTCTTGTTCCCAAGTTGCTAGTGAATGAAGACGCCTCTGTTGGTGGCGCCAACGGCGTTTCATGCGGCTCTATAGAAAAGAAGATGGGCATTAAGGCGTCGGCAACCTGCGTGATGAATTTTGACGACGCACGAGGCTGGTTGGTTGGCGGTGAAAACCAAGGTTTGGCGTGTATGTTCACCATGATGAACTACGAGCGCTTAGGTGTGGGTATTCAAGGTTTAGGTGCAGCCGAGGCTTCCTATCAGAATGCTCGGGAATACGCTCGAGAGCGTTTGCAAAGCCGGTCGCCAAGCGGTATTCAAGCGCCAGAGAAAGTGGCTGACCCAATTATTGTGCACGCTGATGTTCGCCGTATGCTGATGACAATGAAGGCCTTTAATGAAGCGGGTAGAGCGTTTTCGACCTATGTGGCCAGCTGGTTAGACATTGCCAAATACAGTGACAGTGAGACTGATCGTAAACATGCCGACACTATGGTGGCACTACTGACTCCTGTAGCAAAAGCTTTTATGAGCGACAAGGCACTTGACGCAACGGTGATGGGGCAGCAGGTGTTTGGCGGTCATGGTTTTGTCCGCGAGTGGGGGCAGGAGCAGTTGGTTCGAGATGTGCGAATTACGCAAATTTATGAGGGAACCAACGGTATTCAAGCTATGGACCTGATGGGGCGGAAGGTGGCCATGAATGGTGGTTCGTCTATCGCCTTGCTGGCTAAAGAAATCCACGCATTTGTTGAGGATAACTCGGGCGAGAGCGCCCAAGAGTACACGCAGCCCCTGCTGGCCTCATTGCACTTGCTGACTCAAGCAACTGAAACGGTAGTGTCGCAAGCGCAAGACGATGCCAATGCAGTTGGTGCGGCGGCTGTCGACTTTTTGCATCTTACGGGATATGTCACTTACGCCTACATGTGGGCAAAAATGGCACTAACATCGCAGGCATTATTGGCTGAAGATGAGGCATTCCACGGTGCAAAAATTGCTACTGCGCAGTTTTATTTTCAGCGTCTGCTACCGCAAACTGGAGCCTTGGCACAAGGAATTTCAGCGGGTAGCAGTGCCGTGATGGCCTTGGCGTCGGAACAGTTTTAAGGTCTTTTAATTTACGGGGCTAAGAGGTTTAATGGTGCTCCTTTGAGCACCAACCGGAGTTTCGCATTGTATGAATAGCCCAAGACTTTCACCAGAAGACCAAGCTCGTGTAGATCAGGTCATTCGTGGCGGCGTGAATTCTGTAGAAAGAAAACCTTTCCGTCACGGCGTTTTGCTCAGTCTCATAGTGGTAATATTACTTGTGCTGGGCGGCCTTAGCTATTTAATCGCCTGGCTTGAAGGGGCGATTTAAGCTGCTGCTGTAGTCTCGTGCCCAGGGGATGAATTCCTCTGGCGGCATGGGTTTGGCAAAGTAGTAGCCCTGTACAATGTCGCAGCCCTGCGCTTTCACTAAGTTTAAATCCGCTTCGTTTTCCACTCCCTCGGCAACACTTTTAATGCCAAGCTTCTTAGTTAGTGAGATGCTGGATTCCAATATTACCTGGCATGCTCTATTGACGTTGGCATTGTGCACAAAAGAACGGTCTACTTTCAGCTCGGTAAAGGGAATTTGTTGGAGTTGTTCAAGCGATGAAAACCCAGTGCCAAAATCATCAATAGACAAGCCAAAACCCTTTAGGCGAAGGCGTGTCAATATGTCGAGTGCAATGCTAATATCTGAGGCCAATGTTGACTCTGTGATTTCTATGTTGAGATTATGTGGGCGCAGTGCGCTGCCTTGTAGTTGTTCAAAAATGCTTTCTGGCATGTCGAGCTGAGTAAGCGCTTGAGCGGAAAAATTCACAGACAAGTTGATGTCGAAACCCTGAGATCGCCAATGGCTCGCTTGGGTTAAACTCTGCTCAAAAACTTGATTTGTGAGCTCTTTGATCATGCTGTACTTTTCCGCGATACCTATAAAAATCGAAGGTGAAATGGCACCTTTGACGGGGTGGTTCCAGCGGGCGAGTGCTTCCACTCCAACGATGCGCCCATCGATAAGGCTGACTTGGGGTTGGTAGTGAACTTTAATCTCATGGTTGGCGATGGCCATCTTAAGTTCGTCGGCAAAAACCATGGCGGCGGGGCCAGTGGGAGGGGTGTCTGCAGAGGGCTCGTATTCCTCAATTAAGCTTTGAAGTTCCTGTTTAGCTACGGGTTTGCCAAGTGTGCCAAGTACCATTAAATCAAAGGTTTCCCCGAGTGTTTTAACAGATTGCAGTAGCCTAGGGTCTTCACCGCTTACCAGTATTATGCCCATTGCAACACCTAAACCGCCAAGGTGTCGCAATAATTGAATGCCGTCCATCTCCGGCATATTTAAATCGCTAATAATAATGTCTATATGATTGTTCTGGTTGGCGATGTACTTCAGTGCGTCTTGCGCATTGTCAGAGGAATATGTTTTGGTGACGCCAATTTGCTGCAGTAGCACTTCCAATGTTTTAAGCATGAAGCGGTCATCATCTACAATAAGGCAGCTGAGCTTTGAAAGTGGCATTGGTTTCCGTTACTTTTTTATTTGGATGTGACAAGTATGGACCCTGCCGATAGGAGTGCAACCTGTAGATATTAAAAGAGAAAAATAAGGCTATAATATAGAGCTATGCTCGTGCTACTTGCTTGTTTTGGCATCGATTTCGGTGTCATTGTGATTGATAATAATCAGTGGATGTTTTCTGTACGATGAATGATGCCCCCTTAGATCTAAGTACTCTAACCGAGTTATTTGGCGACGATGAGCAGACCCAGAAAGCCATTCTGTCGGCGTACAGCTCAAGCTTGCTTGAATATCAGCTGGAGTTTGAGCGGGCAATGGCTGAGTGTTCGGCCGCGCAAGTGCAGGCCGTCACTCATAAGATGAAATCGTCTTCTCGCACGGTTGGGGCGCTGCCCCTGGCGGATTTATGCGATTTGTTGGAGGTGGCGGGGAAGCATGGAGATTGGTCTCGTATAGAGGTTTTGGCAGAGGGGTTTGCCCCTTCCGTTGGTGCTGTTCGAAACTTCATTGCCAGCGATCTTTGATCACTGGCAATGAATAGTTTACTTGACTGTGATGGTAATTTTGCTGGATAGCACTGCAGGTGTGTGTGGCATGTGATTCATGTCACCCAGTAGCAGCTGAAGGGTGTGTTTGCCTGGAGCAAGTTTTAGGCTTGTCTCGGTTTGACCGCCGCCAAAATGTTTGTGTTGAGAGTCGCTGGGAAGCGGCAAGCTCATATTAGGCAGTGTGTCTAAATCGATGAGCAGGTGATGGTGTCCCGTATTTTTCTTGTCTATGCCTGCTGGCGCCACTCCCATACCCGAAAGACCGAATTTCACTGTTATTGGGCTGGTAAGCTCCGCACCGTCAGCTGGGGAGATAAAGTAAAGCTTGGCGTTGTTGGCAGATTCTGTGGCCATTGCTGGGTTTAGTGCGCCAAGAGTTAGCGCAAGGCCTAGCAGTATTCTCTTGAATGTAATCATGGTATTCGGGTCCTTGTTTGGCTGTCTGTTCTGGGAATGGTAACGTTTATTGCCGGTGTTTTCGATAGAGCCCTCTGAATTGGTGATAACTCAGACCCATATACTTAGCGCTTGCCCCCTGGTGGTGCTTGCAGGCTTTTAGGGCTTGGTTGAGTAATTCTTTTTCATAGGCTGCGATTGCTTCATTGAAGTTCTGGGCCTTTAAGGCTCGCTCTTGATTTTCAGAGTCGGCAGTTACCTTGGTTTGTGATTGGGGATCGTAAGCATGATTTTCGAGGGGAGCTTGGGTGTCTCCCCGGCTAGAGTTTGAGGGCTTAAAAGCGTTGATTATCACTTGTTCTATGGCGCTGTTTTGATCGCCCCATCGGTAGACTGAGCGTTCAACAACGTTTTTCAGTTCTCGCACATTGCCGGGCCAGGACCAGTTTAGAAGGGCGGTATTGGCCTGTGCGGAAAATCCAGGGAAAAGTTCCCAGCCAAGCTCGTGAGACATTTTAACGGCAAAGTAGGCGCTGAGTTCGAGGATGTCGCTCTGGCGGTCGCGAAGCGGTGGCAGGTTGATAACATCGAATGAAAGTCTGTCGAGCAGGTCGCCTCGAAATAGGCCACGCTCAACCATAACAGGCAAGTCAGCATTGGTGGCGGCCACTATTCTTACGTTTACAGTTTGAGTTTCGGCACTGCCTAGGCGTTCAAATTCTCCATACTCTATTATTCGCAATATTTTTTCTTGGGCGCGCTTTGGCAGTGTGCCTAGCTCATCGAGAAATAAAGTGCCCTGGTCGGCACGTTCAAAGCGACCTATCTGGCGGCCTGTTGCGCCAGTGAATGCGCCGGCTTCATGGCCAAATAATTCAGACTCAAGCAAGTTGTCGCTAAAGGCTGCGCAATTCACTTTTACGAGGGGTTGTTCCCAGCGCGGAGAGAGGAAATGTAGGCGCTCGGCAATCAGCTCTTTGCCGGTGCCGCGTTCGCCAATGATGAGCGCGGCACGATCTATTGGGGCCAGCTGAGATACGTGGTCAAGCGCTTCAGCCCAGGCGGTGGAGGCGCCTACGATACGTTGATTGCTCATTGTTCGGCCTTAGTGAAGTTTGGTTAAAAATACCAATTAACATTGTGCAATCATGCCAATATTTGGCTCTATAAGCCATTTTATGATTCTTTAAAATCTGCCTTTTCAATAAAGTTCATATAAAACAACGACATAGTAACTTGGCACGCTTCCTGATATAGATACTTTCAAATGCCAAAGAAACAGAATGCTGTATTTGGCTTATAAACTGATCAAATCAACCTAGAGAGTGGATAGAAATGAATAGCCTGGACAAGTGGAGTGTGATTTTTGCGGCTGTGGCGTTTGTATATTGTGTGTTGTCGCTGGGGCTGTTTGCGCCTGAGTTGATTGCCGATTATGTGGATGTTGAAGACGCTTGCCTCTCGCTGGTTAGACTGAGCTAGTAGCTTTTAACAGGACGACTGTAAGCCGCAATTAAGTGGATAACCCTTTTAGAAATACCGATTGGAGTGAGCATTATGAGTATATTTTCGCGTATGGCCGATATTATTAATTCCAATATCAATTCGATGTTGGACAAGGCTGAAGATCCTCAAAAGATGATCCGCCTGATTATTCAGGAGATGGAAGAAACTCTGGTGGAGGTGCGCAGCTCCTCAGCGCGAGTGATTGCCGATAAAAAGACGGCAAGCAGAGCCTTGGCCAGAATGCAGGACGAGGCCGAGCAGTGGGATGAAAAAGCTCGCTTGGCAATTAGTAAGGGTCGAGAAGACTTGGCGCGAGCGGCGCTGGCCGAGAAGCAGGTTGCAGCGACCGATGCAGAGTCTATTGCTGAGGATCTGGCCGCTTTGGATGAGCAGCTCGATCATTTAAATGAAGAGGTGAGTCAACTACAGCAGAAGTTGAATGATGCTAAGGCCAAGCAGAAAACTATGTTGCTTCGCCACAAGACGGTTAATGACCGTATGAAAGTAAAGCGTCAAATACATCGTGAAGCCTTGGATGATGCCTTTGTTAAGTTTGAGAAATTTGAGCGGCGCATGGATGACATAGAAGGGCAGGTAGAGTCGATGGATGTGGGCCGTGGTGGCAAGCCTGATTTGGCTGCGGAGATCGACGGTTTGGCCGACGACGAAAAAATAAACGATGAGATGGCGCGCATCAAGGCTGAAATGAACGGTGGGCGCTGAGTCGGCATTCAGATGGGTGGGCGGCAAATAAAATCTGTCGTACACTCAGTTTGAACAGCCGCACTCTACGACCTCACAGGCGCTAAGGATTAGAAGTATGTTTGAATTTATGTATGTTCCCACAATTTTATTTATGGTGATTGTTGCGCCTATCTGGCTTGCGATGCATTACAAAAGTTCTCGGCAATCGAATCAGGGCTTAAACCAGGATGATCGCCAAGTGCTCGAGGATATGATTGGCACCATCGATAAACTGGGCGATCGCATTGAAGCATTAGAATCAATTTTGGATGAAGACCACTCCGATTGGCGGGAGCGCAATGCGCGCACCCAGCAACGGAACTGAGCAGGGTTCGAATTATGAGTAGACATCAAAAAAGCGGTAATCACTTCAAAGAAGACAAGAGAAATGGCTGGGGTATGAACCTGTATCGCAACAAGAGGGAAGGGAAGATAGGCGGTGTCTGTGCCGGCCTTGCAGATCACTTCGATTTTGCGCCTTGGGTGGTTCGGCTAGTGTTTTTAGGGGCTTTGTTGTTTTTTCAATCACTGGCTGTGCTGGCGTATATCGTAGCTTGTGTGATGATAGCGCCGCGCCCTAAGAAGGAGCGTGGCTATCGTCGCTCGCCAACAGATCGGCCTCGGCAAGAGCGTAAGAACATGTTTAATTACTCGCCAAGCCCTGCCAGTAGCTTGCACCGGGCTCAGGATCGCTTGAATGCAACCTTGCGACGGGTAGAAGATATGGAGGCGTATGTGACTTCGCGGCACTATAAGCTGAATAAGGAGTTTGCCGATATTGATCGTTAAGTGCTGTGCTTGGCAGCAAAAAGTTTGTTTTCTACACGGCTGCGAGACAAATCTCTAGGCCGTTTCTCTCCGTTTTCCTCGGTATAAGCCCTTCTATATCTCCCTTCATCCCGTGTATTTTTACTTTTGTCGATTAAGCGCTTGCTGTAGTGGGCTCCTTGAGATTGAAGTGGTAGCATCATGCACTCAAACTCAGAAGGGATTCCTCATATGTCTATTGCCTATAATCGAGTCTTATTGTCCGGGTTGAGCTTTTGCTTCGGTGTGTTCATGAGCGTTGGCGTTAATGCAGGTGCAGGCCAAGCGCTCATTGAAACCAGTCACGGTAGCATGCTCATGACCTTTTACCCCGAGGATGCGCCAGCAACGGTGGCCAACTTTAAGCGTTTGGTTAAGGAGGGCTGGTATGAAGGTAAAACCTTCTATCGAATAGTGAAAGGGCATGTGATTCAGGCTGGCAGTAATTCCGATAATGAGCAGCCTTTGGTCAAAGCCGAGTTTAACCAAAATCCACATATTAAAGGCGCCGTTGGTCTCGCGCGTGGGGAAGACCCTGACAGTGGCAGCACAGAAATATATATTTGCCACGAGGCGCGCCCGCATTTGGATGGCCGCTACACGGTGTTTGGCCAGTTGAGCGAAGGTTTCGAGGTGCTGGACAAAATTGCTAGCAGTGAAGTAAAGGAAGAATGGCTTGGCGACGATAAAAAGATAGCCTTTCATGGCCCTGTAGATAAAGTCACTATTGTGAGAATTACGCTAAGCGAATCTAACTAGGCAGGGCCCATAGAATCAAGTTTGAGGGAAATCAGACTATATCCGTCTAAAGTCATACCTTATCTTATAGGAGAAAATGCTCAATGAGTTCAAATGCGGTTGCTGAATTGTTTGCAGGGAAGGTTGCCGTTGGCACCCGGGTAACAGTAAAGGGTTGGGTGCGCTCTCGGCGAACCTCCAAGGCCGGCATTTCTTTTGTGGCCGTACACGACGGATCTTGTTTTGATCCTATTCAGGTGGTGGTGCCCGATACTCTGAGTAATTACAGTGAGGTTACGCAGTTGGGCGCTGGCTGCTCTGTGATAGCTTCTGGCGAATTAGTGGCATCTGAAGGTCAGGGGCAATCCGTTGAAATTCAAGCTCTAGAGCTCGAGGTGGTCGGCTGGGTAGATGATCCTGAGACCTATCCCATTGCAAAGAAGCGGCACACCTTTGAATACTTGCGAACTCAAGCGCACTTACGCCCGCGTACAAATGCTTTTGGTGCCGTGACTCGATTGCGCAATACCCTTGCCAACGCCATGCATAACTATTTTTATGGTGAAGGTTTTCATTGGGTCAATACGCCTTTGATCACGTCTAGCGATTGTGAGGGAGCGGGTGAATTATTCCGAGTTTCCACTCTGGATTTTTCTAACCTTCCGCGCAATGAGAAGGGCGGCGTTGATTTCGCGCAAGATTTTTTCGCGAGCGAAAGTTTTCTCACCGTCTCTGGACAGTTGAACGTTGAGGCCTACTGTTTGGCTATGTCGAAAGTGTACACCTTTGGGCCTACTTTTCGTGCGGAAAATTCCAATACGAGTCGGCATCTCGCGGAATTTTGGATGGTGGAACCCGAGATCGCCTTTGCCAATCTAGAGGACGACGCGGCCTTGGCAGAAGATTTCCTGAAGCATTGTTTTCGTGAAGTGCTTAATCAGCGCCAAGACGATATGGAGTTTTTTGCTCAGCGTATCGACAAGGATGCCATCGCGCGTTTGGAGCGAGTGGTCAATTCCGATTTTGTACACATGGATTACAGCGATGCTGTCAGAATACTTGAAAAGTCTGGAAAATCGTTTGAATATCCCGTCACTTGGGGTTTAGATCTTCAGTCGGAACATGAGCGTTTTCTCTGTGAAGAATACGTGAAAGGTCCTGTGGTGGTTAAAAATTATCCGAAAGACATTAAAGCATTTTACATGCGCTTGAATGACGATGAGAAAACCGTGGCCGCCATGGATGTATTAGCTCCCGGTATCGGTGAAATTATTGGCGGCAGTCAGCGTGAAGAGCGTTTGTCTGTATTGGAATCAAGAATGGACAATCCCACCTTGAAAGAAGAACTTTGGTGGTATCGAGACCTGCGCCGTTACGGCACTGTACCCCACGCCGGTTTTGGTTTGGGCTTTGAGCGCTTGTTAAATTATATTAGTGGTATGGATAACATTCGTGATGCCATTCCCTTCCCCCGTGTGCCTGGCTCGGCACACTTTTAATTCTATTTTAAGGAAAATGCATATGTTTAAATTTTTGGCAGTGGGCGTGGGCCTGTTGAGTGCGGCACTGGTATCGGCCGCCGATATGAAGCTTGAAGATAAATTGGAAAAAGCGATGACCGCTGAAACGCGTCCCGCAGGCGAGCTTTCTCGCGATAGAAATCGCCAACCACTTGAGACGCTGCAATTTCTGGGTCTTAAAGATTCAATGAAAGTAGTGGAATTAATACCGGGTGGTGGTTGGTATACCCGTTTGTTGGCGCCTGTCTTGGCTGAAAAGGGTGAGCTGATTGTGGCCTTGGGTACAAGTCGGGTAAAAAACAACATACAGGGCAGTAAAGGTTTTGAGAATAACATCAAAATCGTAGCGGAAGATTCAAAAATGTATCGCCCAAAGGATGCTCGTTTGTACACTTTGGAAATGGATTCGCTGGGCGTGAAAAATGCCGATATGGTTTTAACTTTTCGCAACTACCACAATTTTGATGAAGTGGGCCGCGCGGCAATGAATAAAGGCGCGTTTCATGCGTTGAAGTCAGGTGGTATTTACGGAGTCGTTGATCACACTCGCCGTCATATGGAATCTGATTCTCGCGAAAACCGTCGTCGTTTTGACGCTGTTAAAGCGATTAAGGAAATTCAAGCGGCTGGGTTTGAATTTGTTGATTTTTCCGACCTGCACGCCCGTGCTGATGATGAATTGCGTTACGAAGTAGGTCGTAAAACTGTAACCGGCAATACTGATCGCTGGACCTTGAAATTCCGCAAGCCTTAGGGGAAAAGATGTCGCTCATAGAAACTTCCACATCGCCGTATAAAAAGCTTGAACGGCGTTTCTCCCGTTTGGCAAAACTCAGTCACGCGGAAACCTTCTTGCATTGGGACAGCGCGGTAATGATGCCCGACGGTGGTGCAGAGGGGCGAGCTGAGGCCTTGGCAGAATTGGGTGCTATTCGCCATGAGTTATTAACTCATGCAAGCGTACCTGAAACATTTGCGCTGGCGGATAGCGAGCTAGAAAATTTAAGCGAGAATCAGCGTTCGAATTTATGGGAAATGAAACGGAGTTGGCAACAGTCGACCTGTTTGCCCGTTGACTTGGTGCAGGCAAAAACCATTGCGGGTTCCAAGTGCGAGCACGCCTGGCGCGATCAACGCCAAGCTAATGACTGGGCGGGTTTTTTACCCAACTTTAAAGAAGTGCTAAATTTGGCTCGCGAAGAGGCGCGTTGTCGTCAGGCTGCGGAGCCCGAACGCTTTACTTCGCCCTATGATGCCATGTTGGATCTCTATGCATGTGGCGACAATGCCGCGTTTATTTCGGAGGTGTTTGGGGACTTGAAGTCTCGCTTGCCAGATTTAATTTGTGAGGTTGTTGAACATCAAAAATCTCGACCAAAAATTGAATTGGCAGGCCCTTTCCCTATTCCTGCTCAGCAGACTCTAAGTCATACCCTAATGGATATATTGGGCTTCGACTTTAATCAGGGTCGCCTAGATGCAAGTGTGCACCCTTTCAGTACGGGAGACTACGGCGATCAGCGCATTACCACGCGATACAATGAGCAAGAGTTTTTACAGGCGCTGCTAGGGACGGCTCATGAAATGGGACACGCCAGTTATGAAGCTGGGCTGCCCAGTGAGTGGCGGAACCAGCCCGTAGGTGAATCTCGCAATATGAGTATTCACGAAGGCCAAAGTTTACTGTTTGAAAAACAAATATTTATCCATCGTTCTTTTTGTGACTTTCTTGCCCCGAAAATTGGCGCAGCCTTTCCTAGCTTAAACAATTTTACGGGCGAACAGTTGTGGCAGTTAAATACACAAGTTAAGCAGGATTTTATTCGCGTAGACGCTGACGAAGTCACATATCCCATGCACATAATACTGCGTTACGAAATCGAATCCGCTTTAATTAATGGCGATATGGAAGCGGCCGACGTGCCAGATGCCTGGGACGAAAAAATGCGGGCTTACTTGGGCGTGTCAACGTCGGGAAATTTCAAAGATGGTTGCATGCAAGACATGCATTGGACCGACGGTAGTTTTGGCTATTTCCCCTCTTATACCCTGGGGGCAATTAACGCCGCGCAATTGTTCGATCATATGAAGAAAGACAATGGCAATCTGGAGACTGAGTTGGCCTCGGGGAATGTCAATTCAATCAAGACCTACCTTCAGGAAAATATTTGGCGTAAAGCGAGTTTCTCTGAGTCGCAAGCGCTGATGCTAGAGGCTACAGGTCAGGGCACAAATGCAAACTTTCTACTGAATCATATTCGAGCTCGCTATTTACAGGAGCAATACTAGAGACGCACGGAGGGAGTTTGGTCTCGACGAAGTGCTGTTGGTATTGCGTGAATAAGCGGTGTGATCGCTCGGGCGGACTAATTTGCGCCAATATCACCCGACAACGCAACTTTGCGTGAAACAAATTGACGAAGGGAGTGTGAATACAAAACGTTGATTAATGTGGGGGTGTTTGTGAGCAGTCATTCTGGAATTCGTATGAAGGGGAAGGTCAATCCAATGGCGATCATTGGAGGATTTATCTTGTTGGTTTTTTTAGTAGTGATTGCTTCTGTTTTATGGCCCGCACCACCGGTTCAGCCCCAGCAAGCTGAGATACCTAAGCCCCAGCCAGCCCCAATTACAAAGCCAGCCGACGTGCCAGGGCCAGCTGCGGTGCCTGTGGCCGCCGCGCCCGCCAACCCAGAGCCCTTGCCACCCGTGGCACCTGCGCGAGTGCTGCCGCATTTGAATGCCAGTGATGGCACAGTGAAAACTTGGCTTGGCGAGCTCTCCACGCCCGCGCCTTGGCTTGAGTGGTTGGCTCCTCGAGAACTTATTCGCAAGTGGGTTTTGCAGGTCGACAATATTCGTCAGGGGAAATATGTAAGAAAATACGCTCCGATAATGCCTCCCATAGCGCGTTTTAAACCAACAGTCGAAGGAGACATTATTCGTTTAGACTCGTTGACTTACAAACGCTATAACAATGCCGTAAATACGCTGCTGATGATTGATCAGGCAAAACTCGCCACCTTGTATCGCGAGATGTATCCCTTGTTCCAGCAGGCGCAGGGTGAGCTGGGTCAAAAAACCTCTGTAACCTTTCACAGTTCACTGCTTTCGGTGATTGACCATATTTTAGCTGCCCCTGTTTTGGATGAGGAGCCACTACTTCATCGGCCTGGAGTGCTTTTTCAATTTAAAGATTCCAGCTTGGAGGCACTGCCGGCGACCCATAAGCTATTGCTTCGTATGGGGCCAGATAATACGAGGAAAATAAAGATTTACCTGCGGCGGCTAAAAATCTCCCTTGAGAACTCTTAGGGAGATTTGCGGCGAAGCTAGTTAGTGGGCTTTATGCTGATCGCGTTTAGAGGCTCGCTTACCAAAGCAAACTGCTTGGGATGGACGTACTGTAAAACTTCTTTAGCTTCTTTATTCAGAGTGATACTTAAGCCCAGCGCTGGATATAGAAAGTAATCGCTGTCTTCAGTATGAACCAGCCTGTATTCCTGGCCAAAGCGTTGTTCAACAATCTCTTTTGAGAGGGTGGCGGCGGGAATGAAGCTTATACCTTCCAAAACCAGCTGCTGCGCGCGTTGTAGGTCTTGGCTGTTGAGCTGAAATTTTCGTGAGCCGCTGGCCATGTAGCCGGACTTGCTTGCGCCTGCGGCCATGGCTTCCAAACTCTCGCTGTCTATTTGCGCATTGAGAATTAATTTCCCCGCCAGCGGCCCCGCTTTAAAATGGCTGAAATACACCTCAAGGCCTGCGTGATCTTCCTTGTCAATTATTACGGCGAGGTCGTGGTCTTCTCCCAGTACATGCAAGGCTTCATCAATACGTGTGATGCCGGGACGAATGCCAAATACTTCAGTGCCGCCCGCAGGAAGGCGAGTAATTTGCCAGGGTAAATTTGTTGGACTCGTGGACGATACGCCGCTGGGCATTAGGGCGAAATAGGCTATGGCAATGAGAGCGCCCAATCCTAGGGTTATGACAATTGTTTTCATTCGCTCGAGCTGTCCTCATTTCGATTGTCTGGGCGGGGTTCGCGACTGCCCTTTTTTTTCTGCTTGCGGGCGGCTTTCTTGGCTTCACGGGCGGCCGTTTCCGCGGCCACCTCAATTGATTCATGAGTAATCATGGCCGGAGTTTCTAGGGTGATTTGGCCTATACTGCCCGCGCGAAAATCGTGTAAAAACACTTCTGAAACCTTGTTCAGGTCTACGCGTCCGCCGCCTGCCAAACAACCGCGTTTGCGGCCGATGAGTTCCAGTAATTCCAGTTCGGTCTCTGGAATATCGGTGAGACCGTAGCGTTTGCGCAGCAAGTCTGGGTAGGCCTTAATAAGAAAGTCGGCCGCAAAATAAGCCACGTCACCGTAGTCCATCGCCGTGTCTTTAATAGCGCCGGTGGTGGCTAAGCGATAGCTACTGTAGCGGCTTTCCACTTTTGGCCAGAGAATACCAGGAGTGTCTGATAGCACAATGCCGTTGCCTAGGTTGATACGTTGCTGGCCTTTGGTCACCGCTGGCTCGTTGCCCGTCTTGGCTATCATGCGGCCCGCAAGCTGGTTGATCAAGGTAGATTTTCCCACATTGGGGATGCCCATAATCATAGTGTGAATGGGTTTTACTGAGGTGTCTCGAGAGGGAAAAAATTTACGGCACAAATCAGGAATTTGCTGAATTCTGGCGGGCTGCTCGGTAGTGATCGCTAGAGTTTTTACGCCTTTCTCTTTCTCTAGATAAGCTTGCCACTCGGTCGTTATCTTAGGGTCGGCCAGGTCGTATTTACTCAGTAGCTTAATACAGGGTTTGTCGCCGCGCAATTTTGCAATGGCGGGGTTTTCACTGCTCCAGGGAATTCGAGCATCTAGCACCTCAATAATAAGATCTACCTTCGGCAGTGTTTCTTTGATCTGCTTTTGGGCCTTGTGCATGTGGCCGGGGTACCAATTTATACTCATAGGGCGTCTCAGGAGGGCGAGCAAGGAATTAGCGCGCAGTATACCTCACTTTAAGGGGCGATTTTTCTCTCAATTGTATCTCCTAGGCTGGCAATACCCTGCTCAATCGCCAATAATCAACCCAATACATAAGAATCAGACTATTCAAACTTAAGGTAAAATCATGAATTCAAGCACAATTTCTGTCACCCACTTTGAAGTTGACCGCGCCGATTGGCAAAAGACCCGTATTCACGAAGACACTATCAGCACAGACTTGGCTGACGACGAAGTGATTTTGAGCGTTGAGCATTTTGCGCTCACGACCAACAATATTACCTATGCGGTGTCGGGCGATGCCTTGGGTTATTGGCGGTTTTTCCCCTCGAGTGAAGGCTGGGGTCGAATTCCGGCTATGGGTTATGCAGATGTCGTGAAGTCCAACGCTGAAGGTATTGAAGTCGGTGAGCGTGTTTGGGGCTGGTTCCCTATGTCTAGCCACCTGAAAGTTAAAGCGGGCGGTGTAAGCCCTTTCGGTTTTAAGGATGTTTCTGAGCACCGTGCGGGTCTGGCGCCCATCTATGCGTATTTTGAACGCACCAGTGCCAATCCGTTTTATCAGCGTTCTGAAGAAGCGCTCGACATGCTCCTGCGTGGCCTGTTCACCACCTCTTGGTTGGTTGAAGATTTCATGGCCGACAATGATTTCTTCGAGGCCGAACAATTCCTGATTACCAGTGCCTCGAGTAAAACAAGCATGGCGCTGGCGTTTGCGGTGAAAGAGCGAGGTAAGTGTCGTGCCATCGGTTTAACATCGGCAGGCAATAGAGCTTTTGTGGAAGGCTTAGGGCTCTATGACGAAGTGCACACCTACGATCAGCTCGAGGGTCTCAATGCACAGTCTGCCGCTATTCTAGTGGATATGGCGGGCAGTACGACTTTGCGCGAAGGTCTCCATCACCAATTTCAAGATTACCTCGTTCAATCTTGTTTGATTGGCGCTACTCACCATGATGATTTTGGCGGTGCAAGCGAAGAGCTGCCCGGCGCCAAACCGACTTTCTTTTTTGCACCCACGCAAGCTCAGAAGCGACTGCAAGATTGGGGCCCAGGCGAACTAGAAAAGCGTGTTGCGAAATCACTACAAGCATTCAAGCAAGTGAGCGACAAAATACTTTCGGTTGTGAACTATTCTGGTACAGACGCCATGAGTGAGAATTATCAGCGGATGTTGTCGGGTGAAGCGTCGCCATCAGAGGGCATTGTTTTAACTTTGAAACAGGCTTAGTCGAATTTACTGAGTAAAAACTAATCCGCAGCTTGGTCTGCCGCAATATGACAGGTACGTAATGAATAAATTAAAGCTGCAGGCCTCTCTCATTGGCTTAGTTCTTTTCAGTACTGTTCTTGTTGGTTGCATTGACAAAGAAGAGCCGGTTTTAGAAGCGAGAGTGCGCCCTGTGCGAACTCTCACGGTTAAGCCTGCACCACAGGCGATTGACCGACGCTTTGCCGGTGGCTCGCAGGCCGCTATCAGCTCCAGGCTGAGTTTTCGAACCGGAGGGGAAATTACCGCGCTGCCAGTGAAGGAAGGTGAGGCGGTTAAGCAGGGGCAGCTCATTGCACAATTGAACGATGCTGACCTTCGCATCAGTATGGCTCGAGATGAAGCGGCTTTGCGCAATGCCAAAGCGCAAGCGGCGAACAGCAAAGGCCAATTTGCACGGATGAAAAACCTGCTCGACCGCAAGCTAATTTCACGCGCCGAATTCGATAATGCCAAAGCCGACGATGAAGCCGCTCAAGCGAGGGCTGATGAAGTTGCTGGATCTCTGGCATTAAGCCGTAAGAAATTGAGTTATACCCGGCTCATTTCACCTGCTGACGGTTGTTCTGTTTCCGAAGTGCATGTTGAAGTTAACGAAAACATTGACGTTGGGCAGCCGGTGGTGACGCTAAACTGTGGTACGTCGGTAGAAGTGCTGGTGATAGTGCCAGAAAACATTATTCCGGAACTCAGTGTCGGCGAATCGGTAAGCGTGGCTTTCCCAAGCTTTAAGGACCGAAATTTCCCGGCGGTTATCAGTGAAATTGGCAACTCAAAAAGTAACAACTCAGCTTATCCCGTCACCGTTAGAATGAGTAATCAGGATCGAGTATTGCGTCCAGGCATGGCCGCCGAAGTAACTTTTCGAGTGCGTATTTCTCAGGCGACCGACAATTTTTGGGTGCCTCTGATTGCGGTCGGCAAAGAAGACGGCGCTACTTTTGTATATGTTTATGAAGCGCAAGACGAAGGCAGGGGCATTGTTAAGCGGCGTGCAATTGATATTGCATTATTCACCCTAGACCAAGTTGAAGTGACGGCGGGCCTTGCGGAAGGGGAGCGGATAATCACCGCTGGAATGTCACAAATTCATGAGGGCTTGGCTGTGAGATTGCTGCCCGATCAGGGTGAGAACGCCACGCCATGAATTTTACCGAACACACGCTCAAGAACAGGCAAGTTTCTCTATTGATTATGTTGGTTATTATTATTGCCGGCATCATGTCCTTTAAAACAATTTCACGGGCGCAAGATCCCGGCTTTATTATTCGCACAGCGCAAGTTATTACTCGGCTTCCAGGTGCGAGCCCCGCGCGAATTGAGATGTTAGTTACCGATAAACTGGAGAAAAAAATTCAAGAGATGCCTGAAATTGACAGTATCACCAGTCAATCAAAAGCGGGAATCTCGGTGATTAATGTCAATATTAAAGAGTCCTATACTGAGCTTCGCCCTATCTGGGATAAGCTTCGAAGAAAAGTCAGTGCGGCTAAAAGTGATCTGCCCAGCGAGGCAAAGGCGTCCGAGGTGAATGATGACTTTGGCGATGTATTTGGCATTGTCATTTCGATTATTACCGACGGTTTTGATTACGCGGATACTAAAGAAGTGGCCGACCAGGTTCGAGACGAATTACTTCGTTTACCTCTCGTGGCCAAGGTAAACATATTTGGTGCGCAAAAAGAGCGCATCGTAATTGAATACAACAACAGTCAGCTGATTGAGCTGGGTATGACTCCAAGCTACATCGCACAATTTCTCGGCAGTAAAAACATTATACTATCGGGCGGTAACGTAACTACGCCTAATGAAGTGATTGCAGTTGAACCAAGCGGTAATATTGATTCCGTACAGGCTCTGCGAGATACGTACATTCCTGTGCCGGGGGGCGCTGGCGTTCTACCTTTGGGTGATATCGCGGCAATCTATCGATCCTATGATGACCCACCTAAGGCCATCGTTCACACCAATGGGAAAACGTCTTTGAGCTTGGCCATTTCGATGACAGAAGGCGGTAATATTGTCAATTTAGGCAAAGATACAAAGGCCTTACTGAGTAATTTACAAGAGCAATATCCTTGGGGTTACAGCTTCGAAATTGTAGCGTTCCAGCCTTATCTGGTCACCAATACCATCCGCTCTTTTATGAGCAACTTAGTGCAAGCTGTGTTGGTGGTGAGCTTTACTATGTTAGCCACCTTAGGTTTGCGAACAGGCTTGGTTGTATCTACGCTGATACCGGTGACGGTGCTGGGTACTATTGCCGTGATGAAAATGTTAGAGATTGGTCTCGATCAAGTCTCTTTAGCTGCGCTAATGATTGCCTTAGGTATGTTGGTCGACAACTCCATTGTCATGACCGAGAGTATAGTCAGTCGTATTGAAGCGGGCCAAAAATCTTTTGATGCCGCGCTCTCAGCAGCGAAAGAATTGAAGGTGCCTTTGTTGACCTCGTCGCTGACGACCTCAGCGGCTTTTCTACCCATCTTTTTAGCTCAGTCCACCACCGGTGAATACACTGCCCCCATATTCAAAGTAGTGACCATTGCACTGTTAATTTCTTGGTTTCTTGCCTTAACGATGATTCCTTTGCTAGGCGTTATTTTCCTGAAAGCTGGAAAGCGAACTGCCACAGAGAAGGTCAACAATCGATTTGAATTTATTGAGACAGGGTACAGCCAGCTTCTGAACACAATGTTGCGTCGGCGTAGTGCAACGGTTGGTGCTGTTGGTTTGATGTTTGTTTTGGCCTTGTTGGGTTTCAAGCTCATTCCCAGTATTTTCTTCCCCCCTTCGGAAGACCCGACCTTTAAAATTGAATTGGAACTCCCCCTAGGTACGCCAATTGCCAAAACTGAAGAGGTGGTGAGTAACATTGAAGGCTACCTTTCAACTCTACAGAACGATACAGACGGCTTAACCAACTGGGCTGCATTCATTGGTAATAGCGGGCCGCGCTATGTTTTGACCCATTCGTCCAAGCCATCGAGCCCAAATTACGCATTTTTTATGTTGAATACTGAGGCTGGTGAGGACGTTGATGGTTTAATTCGAAAGTTAGACGACTACATTTTCAATAGTTTTCCCGATGTAAACCACTCGGTGAAAAAATTGGAGAATGGCGCGCCAGTCACTCATCCCATCGAAGTTCGTTTGTCAGGCCAAGATAGGCAGGCGCTATTTTCCATCAGTAAAACCGTTAAGGACCGGCTGAAGGAAATAGCCGGGGTCAAAGCGATCTCGGACAATTGGGGCCGACAAACCAAAAAGTTTTTAGTTAATGTGGATGAGGCGCGAGCGCAGAGTCTAGGCGTGAACAATAGCGATATAGCCCAGTCAATGAAGAGTAGCTTGAATGGTTATCAAGTAGCTGATTATCGTGAAGGCGACAAAATTATTCCCATAATATTGAAGGCGGAAACCTTATCCGAGAATGGTACCTTGGTGCCCACCTCCTTGAATGTGTTTTCGCAAAGCTCTCAAGCTACGTATCCTATGGACGAAGTGGCCGATTACGCTTTGGGTTGGGAGTCGCCTATTGTATTTCGTCGAGATCGCGCACTCACAATGTCGGTAAGTGCCGATTTGGAAGAGGGTAAAACGGCCACTGAAGTTAATGTTGAATTGCGGGCATGGCTTGAGGCAGAGAGTGGCTCTTGGCCGCCGGGTTTTCGTTGGGAATTTGGCGGTGAAGCTGAAACATCGGGTAAAGCAAATGATTCAATCAGTGAAAAGTTACCCATTGCGGGGCTGATTATATTATTGCTGTTAATGTTTCAATTTAATAGCTACAGAAAAACTGGAATTATTCTCTTGATGATTCCTCTGAGTATCATCGGGGTAGTGTGCGGTTTATTGTTGGCTCGGTCATACATGGGGTTTATGACTTTGCTAGGCATTATCTCCTTGGCTGGAATTGTAATCAATAATGCGATTGTATTGATTGACCGCATTCAATATGAAGAGTCTGTGAATGGTTTAGCATTGGTTCAAGCCATTCCTGTGGCGGCAAAGAGAAGACTCCGGCCCATTCTTCTTACCACAGCGACCACTGTGTTGGGCATGATACCGCTATGGCTAGGCGGCGGAGTTATGTGGGAGCCCATGGCTGTGAGTATTATTTTTGGCTTGCTCGGGGCCACCGTTTTGACCTTGGGGCTTGTCCCAGTTTTGTACTCAATTTTTTATCGCGTGAAATTTAACGAGGCGATAAAATAAATCTTTCTTGCTGGTCTTAGCAGGCTCGAACCAGCGGTTGTTTTACCAAATGTAAGCGCCGCCGAGTTCGCCTGGCAACTTCATCGACACAGATATTCATTAGGGCGCTAACGGCAATCAGCAATACGGCTACGTCGAGGCGAAAACTTTCGAAGGCACTGTCAATATAAAATCCTAAAGTGTGGATACCTAAAATTCCTACAATAGCGGTCTCGCGCATAATGACTTCCCAGCGATAACACAGGAAGGCCAAAAATTGTCCGTAAATCCGCGGCAATACTTCGTACAGATATCGGTTGATGCCACGACTGGCGTCCAAGCGCAACTCCAGCTCGTTGCTGTGTCGAGCTAGGAGGTGGCTGGTAATCGCTCCGTTATGGATGGCAAGGGCAAGGACAGCGGGCAACATTGATGGTCCCCAGAGCAGCAAGAATACGAACGCGAGAATAATTTCTGGTGTTGAGCGCAGCATCACCATCAGCAAATGGCTGAGGGAGCGAGTGGGGCGTGGAAAAAATTGTTTTGAGAGTAAGGGGAATGAGATGAGAGAGAACACGCCCGTTAGTACCAAGGCAATTTGGGTGATCAATAGGGTATTCAGAGCGCCAGGAAATATTTGTGTTGAGCTAAGATTGCTAAACCAAGGCCACCATTCTGTCTGTGTATTTCGAAGAGGCAGAGGGCTCATGTCGTGCACCAAACTTAAGACTAGGGTGCTGTCAATATTCAAGGGTGCCCACAAATAAAAGGCGGCTACGCCAGCGTAAAGTGGCATGAGACGAAATCGGGCCCAAACGCGAATGCTGGCGATTAAGACGTAAAGCATTATCAACATTGCTGTTACTAAACCATAGTTACCCTGCATGAAACCTGATTCCAGATGGAAGCCAAGTGTGGGCAGGCCAATAAACCCTAGTACGGTGCTCGAGCGCAAGCCACACTCCAAGCGATAGAGGGTGTAACTTGCGAAATGCGCTTTGATTCTCGGCCATTTTTCATAGAAAAACTGGCTCACTTTATCGCTCGCTGGAGGCAGGGAGCTAGCGCTCTCTGTTTCAGACTCTTCAATAATTTCGGCAAATACCTTGGCGAAGATTCCACTATAAGGAATGGCGATTGCCAATAAGCCTGCGGCCGGATGCAGACCTAATAATTGAATAAAGAGTAAGCCCCAAAATAATTCGTGAACGGCGCGAATGCTAGCGCAGAAAAGTTTTACTCCTCGTTTGTGGAAGTACAAACACAGAAGGAATCCAACTAGAGCTGAAAGCGCAACTGCCAATAAACCGAAGGCAAGCGTTTTAGCGAGCGCTGATAATAATTCCGGCCATGGCAACCATTGAGGTGAGAAGACACCTGCCGCCATGCGGAAAAATTCCTGCCAAGGTGTGCGAGTGACGATGCTTAGGTCGGCAAATATCCAGCAGAGCAGTGCACTGGCAATGAACAGTAGCGAGGTAACGACACTGGTGGGCAAGGGGTAGGACTTGGCGTTCATGGCGCTGTATTTGCGTCGTGATATATGGGAGCTAAAGCTTCGGGGCTAAGATCGACCGCTAGGGCATCGAGGATAATTTTCCCACCGCGTAGACCAATAATACGATCGGCGATACTCATGGCCAGATCTACATCATGCAAGGCAATGACACAGCTGCCAAAATTTTTCTCGATCAGTGTCATCAGTGTTTTCGCGGAACCTTGGTCAAGTCCTGTGGCGGGTTCGTCGGCCAGCAGTATAGACGCTTGACGGTAGAGTGCGCGAGCGGCGGCCACTCGTTGTTGTTGTCCGCCTGACAGAGTGCCCACCGGACTGAACAGTTCTTCCGCCAGAGATAGTTCCTGCAGAATTCCGTGAATGGCTTGGCGATGCTCCTGCGCGGGCCATAGTAGGTTGCGCAAATTGGTGAAGCGACTCTGTTGGTCTAAGCGGCCAATAAATACATTGTGGAAAACAGATAGTTTTTCGGTGAGACCTAGGCGCTGAGGTATCCAGGCAATGGTTTCATCGTTGTTGACTAAAGTTTGGTATAAATGTTTGAGTAAGGTTGATTTTCCAGAGCCACTCTTCCCAAGTAAAACGATTCGCTCGCCGTCGTGCAGGTGCAGGTTTATTTCATCCAGCACCACCTTACTGCCATAGGCAATAGTCTCATCGGCTAGGCTTAAAAGCTTTTTTGGCGAGCCTTGATTGTTCAATCGATAATACCAATGGTGCGAGCAGTATTTAAAATAGGTTTGTAGTCGCTGTTACTGGCAGGCACAAAGGCGGAGCGGGGAAAAGCAGCCAGCAAGGCGGGATCTTTCATATTGAGCAAGGCTTCAGTGACCTTGGCTGTGAAGCCCTCTCCCCAGATGGCGTCTACGTCACCGCGGATAGACCATTGATAATCGGGGTAAGTGGGGGTCTCCCAGATAACTGAGACTTTGCTGGAGTCTATTCTTCCGGCCTTGAGCTCGTTGTCCCAAACTTTGTAATTCAGCGCACCCACTTGATAAGCACCCGCTTGCACGAGGGCAAGAGTGCGAGAGTGATTGCCGCTGAAACCCACTTGCTTAAAAAGAACCTCTGGTGAGCGCGCAAATTGTTTGCGCAGATAAAATTCTGGCATGAGTCGGCCAGAGGTTGAGCCCTTTGAGCCGAAGGTAAAGCTCAAGTCTGCAATTTTCTTAGGCAGGGTGGGTGAGGCTTTGAGACCGGTGCTGCTGTGGGCGATGAAATAGGTTTTAAAGCTTTGGTCTTCTTCGCCTTGAGCGATGGCCTGAGAATTTGGGACTAGGCGTCGTGCCTGCACACCACTTAAGCCGCCAAACCAGGCCAGTTGAACCTGATCACTGCGAAATGCTGCGACGGCTGCGGCATAAGATTTAACCGGCACATAGCGGACGTCTACCGCCAGAGTTTTTGAAAGATAAGTGGCCACTTGATCGAAACGAGCTTTTAAGCGGGTTTCGTCTTCGTCAGGAATTGCCGTAAAAACAAAGGTGCCTGCGAGGCATAGACGGGTAAATAGCAGGCCAAAGGCTATACAGCCTAGAGTGCGCGCAAACTTAAACATGGGTATGGGGCCTAGGTTGGGGTGAGTGAACGCTGCGTATAATATTAGAAGCCACTGTCCTTTGCCACCGAATTGCGGAGCTAGGTTAGGCCAGACCTAGGCTCTGCTCAAGTGCGGTGGATACTCGGCGCGGCTCTCGTCAGTCTTTACTCAATTGATGTGTCTGCATCTTTATAGATAGAACTTTTAGGTTCAGAGAAAAATCGTCGTACCATGGGAACAAAATACTCCAAAGGCTTGGACTCATAATCTGTGTCGAAGGCATTTTGGTCGTATTTCGAACAGAACTCAGCTGTGTAGGCGTAGTGCGGGTGATCTTTGAATTCGTTTCGTTGGTTACGATCTAAACCAAAATGATGGAAGAAGTAATAACCCTGGAATATTCCGTGGTGTTTAACCATCCAGTAGTTTTTCTCACTGACAAAGGGCTGCAAGATGGTGGCCGCTATGTCGGCGTGGTTGTAGCTTCCGAGGGTGTCACCAATATCATGGAGCAATGCGCAGACTACATACTCTTCGTCGCGACCGTCGGCTTCGGCGCGAGTCGCCGTTTGCAGGCTGTGCTCTAAGCGATCTACGGGGAAGCCGCCGTAGTCATTGTCTAATAATCTTAGATGGTCGAGTACGCGATCGGCTAGCCCTGCTCGGGCCTCTAGCGCAGCCATTCCAACGTGCATCCAATCGTCTGTGGTGCTTTTGCTCATTTCTTTAAAGCTTGCGCGTTTTTCCATGGTGTCGCTCCTGAGTCGAAAGGTCGTAGCTTAGTTTTATTAGAGTAATTTGCGTGTTAGTGCGACGCAATAGTCTGCGTAATCAGTAATAGTAATCTTGTTCTCGCTGTAGTGCCATTGTTTGAGATACCAAGCCTCAACGGCGGCCATGAGAGTGCTGGCGGTTAGTAAGGGGTCTGTGTCGCCGGCTACTTTTCCCTCTTGATACTCTGTAATTACCGCACCAAAGTTTTTGATCGCCCGGAGCTCAAATTCTTTAGCTCTCAGTCGGTTGCTCGGCGACATATTTTTTGCCTCCATAAACATAAAGAAAAACCAGGGTTGAAATATATCGGCTGTGTACACAAGCGCACGGATGGTTTGGTCGAGTTTTAGTTCAATATTGTTGCCTGTGGCAATTGCCGTATCTGTGTAGATTTGACCACCGATGCGAGCGCCGACAAATTCAACGATCATACTGGCTAAATCTTCTTTGCAACTGATGTAATTATATAGGCCACCCATGCTGATGTTCGTTTCGCTGCTGAGGTCGCGCAAGCTCATGCCGTGAAAGCCCTTCTGAGAGCTTAGTTTGAAGGTGGCTTTGAAGATTATGGCCAAATTGCGGATGGCGGGTTCTTCTCGCTGGACCTTAATTTGTGACCGGAAATAGAAATATAGTTCTCTAAACAAGCTGTCAGCTTGAATAGGAAAAGCCTCGGCAAAAGACTCAATGCTACTGTTTTCAGGCCACAAAGTATCCATTCAGAAAAATCTCAACTAATCAACGCGCCCGATGGCGCGGTCTGTATTTACTTGATCTATGTTCGGAATCCAGAATAAAGCATTAGTTACTATTGACCTAGTACCCAGTGCTCAGTATAGAATAAAGAGCGAACGTTCGCTATTTTGCATTTTAGATCTATTGATCATCTATACCTTACAGAAATTACCTATATCAAAATTGAGGTTTGATTGGTGTGACAGCCAGTGGGCCTTTGCCAAAAAGACAGCAATATAGCTGTTAATTCAAAAATAAAGATTAAAATACTAACTAGAGAGAACCTAATGAAGATGTTTAATTCTAAGCACCTATTAGCCTTAGCTGTAAGTGCCGCTACCGCTCCAGCCACCCTGAATGCTCAGGAAATCTTTACGCTGGAAGAAATCGTTGTTACCGCCCAAATTCGAGAGCAGAGCCTGCAAGACGTACCTATTTCAGTGAGCGCTGTATCCGGCGACAAGCTGAATGAAGCGGGCATTGAGAAGATTGACGATTTGGTGAGTTTTGTTCCCAATATCCACATGACCGAGTCGGGTTTGAGCACCCAGCTGCGTATACGCGGCATTGGTTCAGATAACAACCAAGGTTTTGAGCAGTCGGTTGGCCTGTATATGGACGGCGTATCTTATGGCCGTCAGCAGCTCATTCGCGCGCCATTCCTCGATTTTGAACGGGTTGAAGTGCTGCGTGGGCCCCAGTCCATTCTGTTTGGTAAAAACAGTATTGCTGGTGCCTTGAATATGTCATCTGCAAAGCCTACCAACGAGCTGGAAGGTTATGTTAGTGCAACGTATGAGCCTGATATCAATCAGAAAGAAGTGACTGCCGTTATTTCAGGACCGCTAACCGAGAACTTGAACGCCCGTTTAGCGTACCGCACTTATCAAGAAGACGGTTTTATTGAAAACACTCTGCTGAACCGCGATGAGCCTAATCGCGACGAAGACGCTGTGCGTATTGTTCTCGACTGGAACGTGAGTGATGAACTCAATATCACCTTCAAGGCAGAGCAAGACACCTATGATGTGAAAGGTCGTCAAGTTGAAGTTATTGGTTCTGAAACAGCCGTGGCCGGTCCTTTTGCCGGCCTGAAGTATGGCCAGATTGTGACACTTTTGGGTCAGGCTGGGTTTGAAGATGAGCAAGACTTCAAACGTCAGGTTGACGCTGATGAGTTCAGTGATAGTGAAGTTAACAACTACACAATGACAGCAAACTATGACATGGGTGAGAATACTTTAACCCTAGTAACCGCATGGGTTGACTATGAATTTGAAGAGCTGTGTGATTGTGACTTTACCAGCGCCGACGTATTCACCGTGGGCCTCAACGAAGAGTATGAGCAGTTCAGTCAGGAGATACGTTTGGTTTCTCCGGGCGGTGAAAAAATTGACTGGATTGTGGGCGCCTACTACCAGAGCTCTGATCTAGCCTACTACGAACCATTTGGCGTTAGCCAAACTTCGGTTATGGGTTTATTAGTTCCAGGTTTGGAAACAGGCACAGAAACTAAGCGTAATTTCACTCAAGAAGCCGATGCATGGGCCACGTTTGCTCAAGCAACTTGGAATGTTACGGATCAACTTCGAGTGACTGCTGGAGCGCGTTATACGAAAGAGGAGAAGGAAGCTGCACGCTCATTGACGCTGCATGGCCCTGATGGCCTGCCTTATGCTGATGGTTCATACCAGCCTCTTCTGTACGGTGCCGTATTCGGTATTAACTACACTCAGACTCCTGGCGCGGCTCATGACTTGAACGGTAATCGTGAAGAGTCGGCTTTCACGCCTCTGATTAATGTTCAGTATGATCTCGATGCAGACACTATGCTTTACGCCAGTTACACCACAGGTTTTAAGGCTGGTGGTTTTGATGCGCGTGCTAACGTGATTGGTTCTTTTGAGTTTGAAGAAGAAAAAACCACGTCTTACGAAGTGGGTTTCAAAACCCGTTTTGCTGACGGCGCTGCCGAGCTGAACATGGCTTTCTATTACACCGATTACGAAGACCTGCAGGTGAGCCAGTTTGATGGCAAGCTGGGGTTCAATGTGGGTAATGCGAAGGAAACGATTGTTCAGGGTTTCGAGCTTGATGGTCGTTGGGCACTGGCTGAAGGCTTAGTGATGAGCTACGGTGCGGCCTATCTGGATCATGAATTCACTGACTTCAGCAACGGTAACTGTTATGGCGGTCAAACGCCTGATGGCGCTGTGATTGACGGAGTGACATTGTGTGATTACACCGGCAAGCAAGGTGTATACACACCAGAAGTGACGGCTAACCTTGGTTTTGATTATTCTCGTCCAGTTACCGCTGACTTGTCTTTCCGCGGTGTGCTCGACATGCAATATGTTGATAGCCATGACGTTCACCCGAACTTAGACCCTGCGCAAACCGTTGATGCATACAGCACCGTGAACTTGCGTTTGGCACTTGAAGCAGATCAGTGGTCTGTAGCTGTGGTGGGTAAGAACCTCACTGACGAATCTGTTGTGACTTATGCGGCCGATGCACCTTTATCAGGTAGTTCTTTTGGCGCTAAGGCTTACTACGGCTTCTTGAAGCGCCCAAGTACTGTTGCAATTGAAGGTACTTACCACTTCTAAAGCGCTAGCGGATCAAGCACCCGCTTGACCCGCTGTTTGATAGCACTGACCTAATCTGGCAATCGCCCAGCCGAAGTCAGTGCTTCTTTTTTATACCTTGCGTATGCCTTCCTTCTCAATCTTAATCAATCCGCGTTTCATTAGATTGCCAATGGTTTTCTTATAGGTCGCTTTGCTGGTGCGAAACGCCGAGAAAATTTCGTCTGGAGACGATTTGTCTGAGATGGGCACAAAGCCACCTTGTTTCTCAAGTGATACGAGTATTTTTTCCGCCAAATCGTCGAGTTTATCGCGGCCCAGTTTTTGTAGCGACAGGTCAATTTTACCATCGGCTCGCACATCCTTGATGTAAGCCTTAAGCCTTTTACCAATAAACAGTTTGCCAAAAGACTCGGTGCGAAACAGCAAGCCCCAGTGCTCGCCGTTCACAATTGCCTTGAAACCGAGGTCGGTGATTTCCGCAATTTGCACAGGAACTTCTTGGCCGCGTTGATAGTGTGGTGTCGTTTTATCTAAAAATTTATTCAACTTCGTGGTGCCTACTATCCGGCCAGAGGCATTGTCAGTGTAGATGTATACCATCACTTCCTTGCCTTCTTGCAGGGGCACACGCTGTTCGCTGAAGGGGATTAGCAGGTCTTTGCTTAGGCCGATATCCGCAAATGCGCCCACAGGGCTGAGGCCAACCACTTTTAGCAGCGCAAATTCACCCACCATGCCCAAAGGCCGTTCAGTGGTGGCAATAATTTGATCTTCAGAGTCGAAATACACGAAGACTTCGACGTTATCCCCCCTTTCAAGCCCTTCTGGCACATAGCGCTTAGGCAGCAAGACATTGCCGTAGTCATCATCGCCGTCGAGATAAACGCCGAAATCTACGATTTTGACCACTTCCAGGGTATTTAGCTGACCGATATTTAACATGTATGTGCTGCTCATGGGGGGAGAATAGGGTGCTTGGGGATTATACGTGATAGTGGGGGTGGGCGTCTAAAGTGAGCGTGTACCTGATTTCGGAGAGCTTGCTTCGTCACTCCCTTCCGACAACTACTGTGCAACAAAACTGCAATAAATTCGTCACCTAAGTGTCATTGGAGTGTCACTAGAGTGTCACGATACGTCGATACTCTCCTCGCCAATCATAAAGCTAATTTGGCACTAGGAGACCTGTAAAGATGAACATAAAGACACTAGGTAGCGTAAGTACACTGGCACTCGTATTGAGTGCTTGTGGCGGTGGCGGTGATATAAACATCGCTCCTTCAAATAGCATTGGCGACGACAACAGTGTGGTCAATAGCCCTGGCACCGACACCAATAACCCCTGTGCATCCTACGATAATAATGGGACTACCGTTGTGGGGTTCCTCAGTGATAGTAACTGCATATATGACACAAACTTTGTAGACCTCGATAAGCCGTTGACTGTCGACTTGAGCATTCCATCGATACCTGGCGTGCACGTTTTTCAGGGTAGCTTGGTAGTTGGGCAAAACTACACTAATGATGCCGATATGGCCGCTGCGGGAATTACTCAGGGTGGTGACGGCGCAGTGTTGACCATCGCCGCCGGGCAAACTTTAGCATTTCAATCCAGTGATGATTACCTCGTAGTAAACCGAGGCTCGCAAATTCAGGCCGTTGGCACGGCGGTGAACCCAATTACGATAACCTCGGTAAGCGACGCGATCGATGGTACCGTTGGCGCTGAAGACGTATCTCAGTGGGGTGGCATGATAATCAATGGCTTTGGGGTGACAAACAAATGTTCTTACACCGGCACGCGAAGTGTGGACTTAGCACTTGCCTCAGAATGTCACGTAGCCGCGGAAGGTAAGGCGGGTGCAGGTCAAACGAATTATGGTGGCAATAATGACGCCGATAACTCAGGCACTTTGGAATACTTCATCGTCAAGCACACTGGTGCTTTGGTTGATGTGGGGAACGAATTAAACGGCATTGCATTTGACGCAGTAGGTTCTGGCACGAGCGTAAATTATCTAGAGGCCTATTCAACTTATGATGATGGCGTTGAGATGTTTGGCGGTGCCGTTAATATCAATCATTATTTGGCCCTTTATGTTCGTGACGATTCTATCGACATTGATGAAGGCTACATTGGAACCTTTGATTACGCCTTGGTTATACAGTCGGAAAGTGATGGCAACCGCTGCGTAGAATCTGACGGTATTGGTTCGTATAGTTCCAAAGACCAAACCTTTATCGACGACATGATCGCTCGCGGGCTGAACTCTTCGGCCACTATTAAAAATCTTACTTGCATCATATCGGCTGAAGAAAATGGCACGCACGATCCTGGTCAGGGTTTGCGTATTCGTGAAGCGCATTTTCCTACCATTCAGAATGCGATAATTACCACGGCCTATTCTGGTGATGAGAAGTTGGGTGATGATGATTACAACTACTGTTTGCGTATCGACAACGAAGGACAGCAGGCCGCGCTCGACGGCGAGTTAGTATTTGAACAGTCTATTTTAGCTTGTCAGGATCTCGTAGACAGCGACCTAGAAGGGCAATCAACTTTGGCTTGGTTGAATAATAACAGCAACAATACTCAGCAAAGCGCTGAGGAAGGCGAAGATCCAACAGCCACGTCCAACCCGAATCTGCAAATATTAAATGGCTTCTTCTCTCTCCCCCTTGGCGACATGGTTATCAACGGTGGCCCTACTACGGTTGTGCCTACCGAAGGTCGCGCCTATGTTGGAGCGGTGAGCGAAGATGACAATTGGGTCTCAGGCTGGACTTATGGTCTGCAGGAAACTAATCGTGGCCAGAGCCTGTGGTTCGAGTAATAAATTCTGGATGAATGATTATGAAAACCATGACATGTAGATTTAATAGAGTGTTGGCGGTTTCTACCGCCAGCCTACTGAGCTTAGCGATTAGTACTGCTGTGAACGCTCAGGCCATAGAGAGCGGTGCTGAAATTCAATCGCCGAGATTAACCATGGAAGAGGTTGTTGTACAGGGGCGTTTAAGAGATGCGGCGGCGGACGTTATTATTCAGCGTATGGACGCAGAAGTATCAATGGATATTTTGGGGGCCGAGTTAATCAGCCGAACGGGTGACTCTACTGTAGCGGCGGCCTTACGCCGCATGCCCGGCGTGACTACCGTTGACGATAAATTCGTTTTCGTTCGTGGGTTGGGTGAGCGCTACTCAAAATCATTGGTGAATGGGGCTGAAGTCCCGTCTCCAGATTTGTCGCGCAGCGTAATTCCACTGGATTTATTTCCAACCTCGATCGTTAAGTCACTGTCTGTTCAGAAAGGTTATTCCGCGGATATGCCATCGCAATTTGGTGGCGGTACGGTCAATATTCGAACCAAAGGTATTCCTGACGATTTTGTGTTCACTGTCCAAGCTGGGACGGGCTTTAACTCAGCATCTGACGGTGATTTCCTAAGCTACAGCGGCGGCTCTGACGATAAGTGGGGCGTAGATGATGGCGGCAGAGGAATGAGTGCGAATTTTTCCAAAGCGCTAGATACTTACGCCGGAGACTTTAGCGTACAAGGCATTCGAGGCCTGCCAGAAAATCGCGAGATGTCGGTGGCGGATGCTGAGTTAATCAACCGCGATATTGCGCTGGGATTAAATCGTTCTACGAAAATATCCCAAGGCGATGGCGATCGAGATCTGTCTACCCAAGTCAATACAGGCAATTTGTGGGTGTTTGACAATGGATCGGAATTCGGGGCGATGGCCGGAGTGAACTACGATCGGAAATGGCGAAAAGTAGATATTGTTTCACGTAAATTTTCTAATCCAGACGAGTTCGTAGAATTTGAAGACGAGTCGACCTTCAATGTAAGCTTGACTGGGCATGTGGGTGCTGGATTCCGTTTAGACGAAGAGCATTCTATAGAATCGACCAGCCTATTCTTACGTAATACCGATGACAAAACGGCCATCGTTGACACCTTTGGTGCAGATGATAATCGTCCTCTATCTGAAGGTATTGGCGACCGAGAATATAAAATTCGCTACGAACAACGAGAGCTAAAAGTTAATCAGCTGCACGGTTCTCACGAACTTGGTGAGCTGACACGTGAGCGTTTAGGGGGCTTAGAATCACTGGCACTGCTAAATGGCCTGAACTTGAGTTGGTATTACTCCGATAGTGTAGCTACAACCGAAATTCCAAGCGAGTTGAGTGTGGAAGCGGAAACTATTTCCGATCCGCTCACGGGGGTTGCCTCATCTTCTTCCGTAAAAGCTTTGGCAAAAGCAAATTATCGTTTCACCGACCTGGAAGACGAACTGGAAAGCAGCGGTGTGGTTGCGATGCTGCCGATTGACTTTAAAGACTTCCATTTGGAAGTGAGCGGTGGCGCTGACTACTGGCAGAAGGTGAGAACATACAAACAGCTGCAGTTTTCCCTAGAGTCTACCATTTCTGGTGGCGATCCATTGCTGTCGCAAGATTTTAATACTCTTTACAGCGACAACAACATTATTAATGATGACTTGGGTTTTAAAGTGGATGTTGTGGGCAGTAACTCTGAGAGTTATATCGCGGCGGCAAAGGTAGATGCCTATTTCGGTAAAGTAGATCTAGCCTGGGCCGATACGCTACGCGTTTCGTTAGGGCTCCGCTATGAAGATTATCAACAAGTAGGTTTGGTTTGGGATCCTTTGGCATACAGAAGCAGCCAAATTTCCACCGACGTAGACGAGCTTCGAGAAGCGGTGTTCACCAATGACGATGTCTATCTTGCCTTGGCGGGAACTTACAGTGTTGACGACTTCTGGGCCGAGGTGTTTCAACTTCGTTTCAGTTTTGCGGAAACTACCATTCGCCCTGATCTTCGTGACATATCGGCATCGAGTTATGTAGAACCCCTTACGGGGGCTGTAGTGTTTGGCAATCCCGATGTTGTCCCTTCGAGTATTGACAATTTTGATGTGCGGGCTGAGTGGTTTTTCGACAGCGGTGATAATCTTACTCTGACCCTATTTAAGAAAGACATTGTTAATCCCATTGAGCAGTTTGAAAAAGCTGCGGGTGGCACCAAGGTTGCGGTTGAAATATTAAACGCAGAACGCGGTGAAATGACCGGTTTGGAATTTGAATTTTTGAAAAACCTAGATGTGTTTAGTTCAAAACTTTCTCCTTTCTTTGTGCAGGGAAATTTCGTTTTACTCGATCATGAGCTGACAGTAGGTGATTCAGCAGATGCGCCCACCAATGGTAAGCGTGGGTTTGTTGGTGCGTCCGATTATTCGGCCAACCTACTTCTTGGTTTTGATTCAGTTGATGGAAATCACTCTTCGACTCTGTCTTATAACGTATTTGGTGAACGTTTATACGTTGCCGGACGAAATGGCACTCCAGACGCATTTGAGCAGCCTTTCAATTCAGTTGACTTAACGTATTCCTATTACCCTAGTGAAAACCTAAGCTTCAAATTTAAAGTTCAGAACCTATTGGATAATGAAGTGATTATTGAGCGCGAAGGTGTGGAAATATTCACGGAAGAGAAGGGCCAGTCATTAGCAGTCAGCTTTGAGTACGCTTACTAAAATTCCTCTCGTAAGGTGTATCTTAGGCGGGCAAATACTAATTTGTCCGCCATTTTTTTGTCTGTCGCCACAATCTGTCCGCTAGGCTTTGGATATCGATTGGGTCTTCCGTGTACAAACACTGGGCAACAGCCTTGGCCACGTCTGGATAGTCGATTTGCACGCTCGAAGATTTCTGTAGCCAACTTTCAATAATCTGCTCGTCGAATTTGTTCATGCTCTTTCCGAGGCGAAGTTCCCCCAGGGCTAAGGCATTTGAGTGCTGTTCCATTTGTCCTGCTAGGGGTTTTACAAGTATTTTTTTTCCGAGTTGTAGAGCTTCGCTGACCAGTTCAAAGCCGGCACCGCATATTACGCCGTCGCAGCTTGCGAGCGAAATTTGGAATTCCTCTAAACTGGTTGGTTTCAGCTCGATATTTCCCTTGCGTTTATACGCCTTAACGGCCGGAGTGAAACACTCGAAATTATACGTCTTGAACGTTTGTAACGCGCCCACAACCTCAGCGGTATCATCGAACGGCAGATAGACTAAAATTTTTCCACTCGACGCAGATGGAAGCGAGTGCTTCAAATGCACGATTGGGGGTAAGATTGCTTGCTCAAAATGGTGCCAATGCAAGCCAAGCTTTATGCTCGCGGGTGTAAAGTACTTCATGAATAGACGAGAGTGCCATCTGTCCCCACACTGGGGAATTTTGTAGTCGAAGGCATACTGGTGGCCCAGCGCCACGCTGCGTATCCCCGACTGCCTGGCGGCCCAAGCGGTAATGGGTTCAAAGTCGGTGATCACAAGATCATAATCACCGCTGCTTAAACGTTTGGTGGTTGATTTTATATCTAGATAGAGCTTTCTCAGATTGTTATTTCCCAGTGTGCCGAGCCAACTCACTTGGCCGTTTCTGGTAGCAAAAGTCATACCCGGATGGCAATCATAGTCTTCGAATATTTGCATGTCGAAAAGTTCATCCCGGTTTCGCCCTGAAAACAAAAAATCAACTTCAAAACCAACTTCCCTGAGTTTTGGTGCCATGGCGCGAGCACGTGTGATATGTCCGTTTCCGGTTGCTTGAACGCCGTACAGTATTTTCATAGTGTGGAATTTTCCGTGGCGCTTAGGGCGCGATGAAGATAATGGCAAGTAAACCTATGCAATGGCCCAGAAGGGCGCCAATTACGGTATCGCTGGGGAAATGCACGCCAAGTAGTATGCGTGAAGCGCCCACCATAACACTCCAGAAATAAAGAGCTGTGGCAAGGTTGGGGTAAACAAACGAAAAAAGTGTGGCCATTAGAAATGCGGCCGAAGTATGCCCAGACGGACAGCTAAATTTGTCTGATGGTTCGATAAAGCTTGTAAAACTAGGTAGAGCTTCTGGTGGCCTGTTACGCTTAAAACCGTTTTTCAGTAAGAAATAAATAGTACGTTCGAAAAGAAAGCTGCAGGCCAACACGGTGAATAGCTCACGATGGTGGTCTCGACCGGTGGTTATCAGTGCTAGGCCAGTGGCAAAATAGACATGCCCGTCCGCTGAGGAAGATATCAAGCGACTAATGCGAGTGAGTAAATATTGATGTTTTCGTCGCATCATCCAATAAAATGCGAGGTGATCTGCCTGGGTAATAGTGGTTAATAAACGCATCGTTTACCTCCTATTTATTATCAATATAGAAGGCAAACGTGACATTTAGGTAGCAAATTTGTGACGTTTTTGTGAATGAAGTTTAGTGGCCTATAAACTCTTTTTGTGCACCTCGCTTAGAAATTCTTCTGTAAATTTCGGGCAGTAGCGCGTTTAGCCAATAAGCAATTTTAGATACCTTGCCAAGGTAGAGGGAGTGCTGTCTCTTTGCCGTGGCTAGCAAAATTTCCTGTGCAGCGGTCTCTGGGGAAATTTGATCACCGAAGGTGCTTTTTTTCATCGCTCCGGGTGATGAGATACCAGCATTTACCTGGGCGGTGAGTTCGGGCCTAGATTTTACAAAAGAAGGACAAACAACCAGAACAGAAACGCCCTGGTCTTCAACTTCTGCGGCCAGCGAACGGAAAAACCCCTCCATTGCATGTTTGCTCGCACTGTATGCAGATCGACCGTAAAGCGGCGCAAAGCCTGCCACGCTCGATACCGCCACAATTTGTCCGCGCTTTGCAATTAGGTGAGGCAGGCAAAGGCGGGTAATGTTAACGCTGCCGGTAAAATTCACCGCCATAATAGTGTTGAACAACTCACTGGAGGTGTCGACGAAACAACTCATGTGGGTGATGCCAGCATTGTTAAACAATATGTCAATGCTACCAAAAGTTTCCAGAATCATTGCTATCGCGCTTTCTAATGAGTGTTGCTGGGTGACGTCTACGGCAAGCGGCAACAATGAATCACTGGCTTCTAGAGTTTCAATATTTAGGTCGAGGGCTGCCACATTGGCGCCAGCGCCGATAAATTGTTTGATAAGTTCTGACGCTAAACCACCGCCACCTCCGGTGATAACTACAGTTTTATCTTTAAATGACTCAAGCATTTTCAAAACTCTCTAAGTGGCGAATATTGTTAGGAATCCAGAAACATATAAGGCTGGAAGTAATGATGATGCCGGCAGTAATGTACAACGCGGTGGAGGGACTGTAGGTTTGTGCCAGTATCCCAGCGCTGATGCCACTGGCGGCGGGAATGAACTGGCCAATTATTGTATAGAAACTCATGATGCGACCGCGATGAGCGTCTGGCGAAAAGGCCTGTAGGCCGGCGACGATAAAACTAATAGCAATGCCACCACAAGCCGACGCGAAAAATAGTATTACCACAGAGGCAAGCAGGTGATCTGCACTAGCTAGGCCTGCAATTCCTATGGCAGCGCCGAAAATAGCGAGCATAAGGTAGCTTCCTACACGCCCGCGAGCTTTTAGCCTCATGGCTAGAATGCCACCGATAATCAAAGAGAATGCCACCAAGCTTAAGTAGTATCCCTGAGCGCTGGCAGACAAATTCAAAGTGTTTTCAGCAATACTGGGCAAAATTACCTGTATTGGCCCCATCAAAAGGTAACTAATGCTGGACAGTAAAAGTAGTTGCTTGATGTGATGAGATTGTTGGACGTAACGTAAGCTTTCGGCAATTTCATGTAGGGCTTTCGCGGCCGGTTTAGGTGTGAACTTGTAACGAAGTGGCCACAGTAAGCTGGAGGACAGTGCGAATAGGCAGGCAGCAGTTATGAACACAGCTTGCCAGTTATAGTGGGCCTCAAGCAGTTTTAGTAGCATAGGCGCTATGCCGAATCCGCTCATGACCATTAAGTTTAGAGCAATGGAGGCTGCCGCAAGCGACCATTTTCCGATGTGAAATGGTAAGCCTGAAAAGCGTGCCGGGGCGACAAATGACCAGCCAATCCCTGAGCAGAGCGCGGCTAGAAGTAGCCAGACTTTTTGCAGCTCGGGCGATGATGAAAGCGCCATGTATAAAAGACCTAAACTCACGAAAAAAGAATTCTGTGCAATTAAAATAACGCGTCTTGGCGAATATCGATCGCAATAAACACCGGCGAACCACCCCAAAATTAGCGGTGGTCCAAAACATAGGCCATAGCCTAAACCGGCCAAGGCGTGCGAGTTAAACCATTCCAGCGAAAGGAAGATAATGCTGTAGTTCACCATGTGTCCAGCGATAAACGCGAAGAGGCAGGAGAGTAAATAGGTATAAATCGCCATCTCAATGTTGCCCTTCAGGTGCGGGTGAAATTATCGATTTATAGTCCGTTTGTAGACGAATTAAAGTTGGCTGGGCGTCTTCGATGTGCCAGCTTGGGAAACTGGCATTGGTAGTGTAAACGTCTCCATTGGGGGCAATTTCTATGTCGCGAGTAAATGTCACCCGTTTTGGCATCGGGTAGTGTGCCCATTGTGCTGCGTTAATATCGTAACTGTATAAGGCATCTGAAGTGTTGCCGTTGACCCAAACAATATCACGTACGGTATCGACATTAAGTGAATAAGGCGTTTCACTGCCAAGAGGAAATACGGGTATAGGATATTCGCTAAACGCTTCAGTCTTTGGGTCAAATTTCACAATCATAGATTCGGGAAATGCAGCGATCCACAAATTGCCTTGAGAGTCACTGCGCAAGCGGCGAGGCCCTAAAAATGGGGTGTCGTACATACTGACCTCAAGTGTTTTACTATCGACTTTACCGATCGAGTCAGCATGTAAACGGGCGAACCAAATGTCGCCATTGGGCGTTACATCAATACCGTAGGGTAGTGGTACGCCGGTAGATTTCTCGTCAATTGAAAACAAATTCGCCAGAGGTAAACCCCAATCAATCAACTTCAAAATAACACCCATGCCCGATACAGTGAGGGCCTCCTGAGTACTGCGGCTGGGCAAATCAATCATGGTAAATTTTTCTTGCTCGCGATCAAACATAGCAATTTGATTCGACAGCGCCATAGTAAACCAAATACGATCTTGTGCGTCGCTGCGAATGGTGTGGGGGTAGTAACCTTCGTCCATTTTATGATTGGTAAAAACTTTACTGACAGGATCGAACTCAACCAGTCGTTGTTGATAAGACGTGGTGATGAAAATGTGACCGTCTTTGGGCGATTCAGCAAAGGAATGAATACCCGAAAACGCTTCATGTTTTGGGAAGGCGCTCAAACGATTGGCCATTAATCCACCATGTTGATCGTCGCTTTCCCGCTTGAGTTTATACACCACGTACTGACCTGTTTTAGGGTCAATTTCAAACAGGCGGTCTTGCAGGTTGTCTCCGACGTAGATTAAACCGTTGGAGTGGTGTAATAAGTCGTGCATTTGTGAAAAGGCGTCGCCGATAGGCCATTCTGTAACTCTGGACTGTTGCAGGTAGTTATTCCAAGGCGTTCCCTCTGGAACGTGTGCGGGGTTTTTATACAGGCGGCTGTATTCATCCGCTAGCAGTTTAGGCAGCTTTTGTTGTGCGTCATCATGCAAGCGTGAGCCATAGCCCACCATGCGATAGATTATTTCGTGCCAGTTTTCTTCGGCGCGCGGACGGCGGAAAAAATGCGAACCCTGCTGATGGCAAAATCCACACTGCATTACATACTGTTTTTTTAGTAATTCGTCGTCACCGAAATTCAGGGCAGACAGCCAGGTGTTGGCCGGTTGGGATTCGGCCAGCGCCAGCGGGTCCACAATAGGCGTCATGCTAACCTGACGGTTTTCATCAGCGTTCATTTCGAAGGTGAGGTCTTGATACTTAGGTTTGCGTATACGAATGCGCACGGATTTACCTTGGTGGCTGTCAAAGGCGACCTTGCCGTTTTGATCGCTAAACAAGGTGTAGGAGGCATCGGAAGTATTAAGTACTTTTTCTGGTGGGTAGCCCATGTCGGAGGTGTCTAGAGTGTGACCCACCATGGGTGTTTGCATCACCATAACTTTGCTGAGCGCTACACCCTCTTCATTGCTAATAGACAGGGTTCCAGCCTGGGCTGTGGAGATACTGATCAGTGAAAAAAGAAAAGGGGCCAAAAGCTTGTTCATGAGTCTGTCTCTTGGGTTTGGGCCAGAAAGGCGTCAAGCGCCTGAGCCGTGGAATATCGTGCGCGGTGTGTAAAGGTGGATTTAATCTTGTCGTTGGCGAGCACTGGGCGATATTTAATGAATTTAACTTGTTCAGGGCCGTATTGGGTGAGGCCAAGAGGCTTGGCTATGGCCAGTGCCGCTTGGATGAGCAGCGGGGGCAGCGGTAGGTAGATTTTGTTCAAGCGTTTGGCAATATCCTTCATCGTCATAACACCGTCACCCGCTACATTGAAGGGGCCTGTTATTGGTCCCTTGAGCCCCTCGATAATATAGTCCACTAGATCTTCAGACCAAATAAAAGTAAATGGTCCCGGGTAGCCAACAAGTCCGGTGATCAATGATTGTTTGAATAGGTTGACTACCGGGCCGTCAAAGTTAGGCCCAAGTACGGCTCCGGGGCGGAAGATTATTTGTTTTAGCTCTGGGTGCTGTTCTTGATAGCGCGCCATAATGCTTTCTACCTCAGCTTTGTGGGCGGAGTAGAAATAGCTCGCATTGCCTCGAGTTGCGCGGGACTCTGTGATGACATCGCGGTTTTCTGGGTAGTAGCCATAGGCGGCACCGCTGGTGGTAACAATAAATTTCTCTACGCCCATAGTAACGCTGGCCTGTAATAAGGCTTCAGTGGATTTCACGTCGATATCGTGGGCCATTTCGCGACTGAGTGAGGCTGAAATTTGTAATATTGAAGCGAGGTGAACGATTTGCTTTGGGCGAACGGCCTTTACCCACTCAGTAAATTCTTCGCTTCGCAAATCAAGGCATCGAAAGTTTAACTTCGGGTGACTCGGAAATGGGTTCTCTTTCACATCGGTGGCGTAGATTTCGGCACTGTTCTCAGTCAGCAGTTTTTCGACTAAGCGACGGCCGATGTTGCCAGCAGCTCCGGTAATTAAAATTTTCATGTTGTGGGCTCGATAGTGGGTGCGGAAGCAGCTGCAGGCCAGCGGCTGAAGAGCAGGGCAATGATCAGCCCGGAGACGATGTGCCAAGTGCCCCAGAAAGCGCTGATTAAGGCCATGCCGGCCTCGCCGTTAAACTGAGTAAAGACGATGGCAATGGCGAGAGAGGAATTTTGCATGCCAACTTCAATGGTGATGGCTTTGATATCTCGCACCGACATCCCCGTCGTTTTACCTGCAAGAAAGCCTAGTAGTAAGGCCGCTGCGTTATGCAGTAAAACCACAGTGAAAATCAATTGGAAGTGCGAGAGGAAGGCTTCACGGTTGCTGTACACGGCAACGCCAATAAAAATAAAGAGAGCCACAGTACTGGTGAGTTTTAGTATTTTATGGAGTGGCATGGCCGTTTTAGGCCATTGGAATTGAATGAAAAGCCCGAGTGCTAAAGGCGCCGCTAATACCCATACTAAATTGATAAATAGACTGTAGGCGCTGACGTTAATCGCTGTGATCATTGCGGCTGTCTCAGGGTTGAATTGAGACCAGAACGCCAAGTTTAAGGGCAGCATCACAATCGCCAGCAGGCTGGCGGCCGCTGTCATGGAAATAGACAGGGCGGTATTGCCCCCAGATAAGTGTGTGACAAAATTTGATATGGCGCCCCCTGGGCAGGAGGCAACTAAAATCATGCCCAGCTCAATGCCTGCGGGTAGGTTCAAATATAAGGTGAGGGCCGTTGTCAGAGCGGGTAGAGCGACAAATTGGGCGGTCAACCCCGCAATAATGGCTTTTGGCATGGTGAGAATTGCCTTGAAGTCACGCCATTGTATGTCGAGTGCCACGCCAAGAATCATGCTGGCCAGCACTAAGTTCAAGACCCACTGGCCGCTGCTATTATAGTAAACCGCGCCGATTTCCATGTTGTATCTCTGGTTTGAGGTTGTAGCGTTCCAGGGCTAGGGTCTAAATATAGGGTACTGTCGGGGAAAAGTAATGACCTGAGGTGCCATTGCGATGGCGTGTAGGGACAAGGGGTGGGAAAGGCTTAAAGCTGATCGCGAAATTGTTTTGGGGTTTTATGAGTCCAGCGTTTAAAGGCTCGTTGGAAAGCGCTTTGTTCCGAGAAGCCCAGCATTTGCGCGATATGCACAATTTTCACATCCGTGTCGCGCAAATATCGAGTGGCCTGTTCTTTGCGAATGCTCTCTACGAGGCCCGTAAAGGTCAGTTGATGTTCATTGAGCTTACGCTGCAGCGTGCGCACGCTCATTTGTAGATTTTGAGCGGCATCTTCGAGCTCTGGCACACCCATTGGTAATTGACCGTGAATAAACCGCTGGAGCACTTTTAAGGGCTGCTGCTCGGTGAGCTGGTTCATTAGAGTGTCTGCGTGTTGGCACAGCAGGCGATTTATTTCAGGATCGTGTTTTGCCAGCGGCACGTCGAGCATGGCTTCATCAATTTTAATTCCATTGAATTCACTATTAAACTTAAGCTCACAGGCGAAGTAGGCTTGGTAGCGATCTAGGTCACTTTGGCAGGCGTGAGTGAAGTAGATGGTTTTTGGGCGAGCCCGACCTAAACTCAGCTTTAAGGCCATGGCCATCCACCCGGTAATAATCTCTTCCACTAGGTTGTGGCTACAGCGGTAGGCGGGCAACCATTTCAGCAGCAGCCCGTCGCTCAGTAATTCTTGTACCGGAGTACCAACGTCGCCCACCAGAGATTGATATTTTTGTTGCTTGCTGGAGGCCTCGCGAAAAGACGCCGATGTGAAGGCAATGTAGCCGAGAATACCCCAGCGATCAGCTTCAATAGTCTGACCAAACTCAAAGCCTATGGTATTGCGACCAAGTTGCTGTTCGGCCAGGCGAAATAAGCTTTCGTAGTGCTGCGCATCAATGAGTTGGCGAGACTGGTTAAGCTCGGCTTCGTTGAGCTGGATACAGTCCAATATTCGCGGCCGATCAAGCCCTTGAGCTGTAAGGTAGTTAGCCAGAGATTTTACCGTGTCTAGAGCAATGGTTGGCATGTGCGGGTGCTTGTAGGGAGTCGTTTGAGAATGTACCGTCATTTTCCAGCTCAGGCAAACATTGGCTTGGTAATTGAACTTTTGGCAATATTCCGTATCCTTAATAGCACAATGACCTATTTCAAGCGCCCGCTCTTCAAAGCGCTAGCCTCCGTGCTAGTGGCATTTACGCTTTTACTGCAAGTGCAGAACAGCTTTGCCTGCGAAATGATGGACACCAGTGGTCCAATAAGCGCGTGTTGTTGTGAGCTTGAGCTTAGTACCGATTGCTGTGAGTTAGACAGTGAACTGGTTTTGGTGGGGGCCGATCTTGAAGCTGACGACCCCGGTGCGGCTCGCACTTACACGAAGCTGAGTGCGCCTGAAACCGTGTCATTCATCATAGTGTCACTGCTCTGGCCAAGTTTGTCCCCCAGTATTACCCAAAAGCCGGTTCGCTATGTGTCTGTGGCCACTATCGGTGAATCTTACCCCCCAATCTATTCCTTAACACAACGTTTCCGTATCTGAATAATCCCTGCTTTGGTCGCAAGTTTTGCGGCACTTTTAAAGGCTTGGTTTAACAAATTATTTAGATTGGAAAACATCATGAAAAAGATTCTAACGGCTTTAGCATGTGCGGCAGCCCTTGTTGGGTATGGCCTATGGCCATATGCCAACGGTTTATGGCACGGTGCACAAAGTGTATCAAAAGTTGATTCGGACAAATTTATTTCAGCGGGCGCTTTTCAAATCGCCGTGTCGGTGAATCCCGAAAAACCCCGTGTGGGCAAAAATGAAATTTTTATAGAAGTGCGCGATGCCGAAGGTCGAGCCGTCCAAGGAGCGATAGTTCGGGCCGTAGGTGAAATGGGCGCTATGGGCACCATGCCGGCAATGTATGCACAGGCTGATATCCGCGAGGTGTCGCCGGGTCAATACCAGGGCGATTTTGATTTGCCGATGGGGGGAGCGTGGCCATTCGCCATAGATGTTGCCAAAGGGGAATCTCAGCACGTAGACCTCAGTTTTGATTTAGCCACTAGTCGTAAAGGCATTCGCCTAAGCACGGCCACGCCGGTGGGCGACGTGGCCTACCACACCTGCTCTATGCACCCCTCCGTTAAGCGCGCCACACCGGGCACCTGTCCTATTTGTGGCATGAACTTAGTGCCTGTAACCCACGAAGACATTCGCACGGGCAGCGTCGTGCTGAGCCAAGGGCGCCGCCAAATGATTGGTGTGAGAGTGGGTCATGTTGAGCGAAGAACATTTTCAGTGCCGATTATTTTGCAAGGCAAGATTCAGCACGACGAGCGGAGGCGATCAGATATCAGCCTGCGCTTCGATGGTTGGGTCGGTAAGCTAAATGCGAATTTCGAAGGTAAATTTATCGCCAAAGGCGAGGTGCTGTTTACGGTCTACAGCCCAGAGTTACTAGCGCTGCAGGATGAGTATATCGATAGTATTCGCAACAAGCATTCTCTGCGTTTGCAAGTGGCCGCGCGCAAGCGCTTGCTTCTTTGGGGGCTACAGCCGAAACAACTCGACGAGTTAGCTCGGCGCGACAAGTCTCAAGACTACGTGCCCATTCTGGCGACAGCCGACGGTGTTGTGGTGAACAAAACAATTGTAGCGGGCGCCGCGTTCAAAAAGGGTGAGCCCTTACTTCAACTTGTCGACCTGTCTACGGTTTGGGTGGAGGCCTATGCCTATGCTCAGGACCTTGACTTGTTGGCCCCTGAAATGGCCGCGTCCATCGAGGTTTCAGGGCGTGTAATACCAGCCACAGTTCTACAGCTAGACCCTTTTCTCAACGAGCATTCTAGAACTGTTCGTGTTCGCCTAGAGGCAGAAAACCCGAAAGGTTTGTTGCGGCCAGGTTTGTTTGCGGAAGTGACACTGCTAGCGAATTTGGGGGAATTACCACTGATTCCAGAAGACGCTGTATTGGTCTCTGGTCAGAAGCGGTTTGTATTCGTCGATCGAGGTGAGGGGCGCTTACAGCCCGTGAAGGTTCGCCTTGGTTACAGCGACGGTGAGTATGTGGTGGTTCGAGAGGGTCTTTCAGTTGGCGATGCTATCGTCGTATCGGGTAACTTCTTAATTGCTGCGGAAAGTAAACTGAAGTCGGGTATTGAGCAATGGTAATACAGAGAGGAGCTGTGGCGAAGCTGATCGCTTACTGCGCCAATAACCCGGGTGTGACTTTACTGATCGTATTGTTTTTTATTGGCTGGGCTTATAAGAGCATTTTTCAAACGCCTCTGGACGCCATTCCAGACCTCTCGGATGCACAGGTTATTGTCTATACATCGTGGGAGGGACGAAGCCCAGATTTGGTAGAAGATCAAATTACCTATCCGCTTACCAGCGCATTGTTGTCTGTGCCGAATGTACGGTTTGTGCGTGGACAAAGTTTTTTGGGCGCCAGTTTTGTTTATGTGATTTTTGAAGACAATACCGATATCTATTGGGCTCGTTCTCGCGTATTGGAGTACCTAAATACGGCGGCAAGTCAGTTGCCCGACGGCGTACAACCTTCTTTGGGCCCCGACGCCAGCGGTGTGGGTTGGGTATTTCAGTACGCCCTTGTGGACAAGACAGGTCAGCATGATTTAGCGGACCTGCGAGCGTTGCAAGACTTCAAATTGCGCTATTGGTTGGGGGCGGTGAAGGGCGTGGCTGAAGTAGCTTCCGTTGGCGGCTTTGTTAAAGAGTATCAAGTTAAAATCGACCCCTTACGCCTGGCGAATTTCAATATTGCGCTGCCAGATGTGCTCAGCGCGGTGCGCCGTTCGAATAATGATGTGGGAGGTCGAGTCTTAGAAATTGCAGGGCATGAACACTTCATTCGTGGTCGGGGCTATTTACGTTCAAAAGAAGATCTTAAGCAGGTGGTGATTGGGGTGGATAGTAATCACGTTCCTATTATTTTGTCGCAGGTGGCCAGCATCAGCTTCGGTCCCGCAATGCAGAGAGGTATCGCGGAGCTTGATGGCGAGGGCCAAACCGTAGGTGGAATTGTGATAATGCGCTACGGAGAAAATGCCTTAAATGTTATCGAACGGGTGAAGCAGCGTTTGGCCGATAGCCAAGCCGGTTTACCAGACGGCGTGGAAATTGTTGTAGTTTACGATCGCTCAGATTTAATTCAGCGTGCTATTGCCACGCTGAAAGATACCCTGCTACAGGAAATGTTGGTGGTGTCTTTGGTAATCGCGGCGTTTCTTTTGCACATTCGCTCGGCACTTGTGGCCTGCATCACCTTACCCATCGCCATATTATTGGCATTTATTCCCATGGCCAGTCAGGGCATTACGGCAAACATCATGTCTTTGGGCGGAATTGCCGTTGCCATTGGCGCAATGGTTGATGCAGCGATTGTGATGATGGACAACGTGCATAAAAAGCTAACTGAAGCCGCCAACGAAAATGGGCAAGTGCTTGACCGTAAAACTGTGATTGTAGGGGCTATGCAAGATGTTGGTCCAAGCGTATTTTTTTCCTTAGTGATCATTACCATTGCCTTTCTACCCGTTTTTTCTTTGGAGGCAACTGAGGGGCGCCTATTTAAGCCCTTGGCATTTACCAAAACGTACAGCATGGCGTTTGCCGCGCTGCTGTCGGTGACTTTGATTCCCGCTCTGGCGGTGCTTTTAGTCAGGGGAAAAATTCGCTCTCAGCACAATCCACTAAACCGGTTCTTTATCGCGGCGTTTTTACCCATTATTCGCTGGTGTATTCGTTTTCGTCTCGCTGTAATCAGCATTGCAATTGTGGCTTTACTGTCGACCTGGCCCCTGATAAAAATGTTGGGTAGCGAATTTATGCCGCCACTCAATGAAGGCAGTATCTTATATATGCCAACGGCCCTTCCCGGAGTGTCTATCACTGAGGCTGGGAAAATTTTACAAAGCATGAATCAGCAAATAAAAGCCTTCCCAGAGGTTGATCATGTATTTGGTAAAATGGGGCGCTCAAGCTCTGCCACTGATCCGGCGCCTTTGTCGATGGTGGAAACAGTGATTACCCTAAAACCGAGGGATCAGTGGCGTGAAGGTTTGAGTTGGGACGATCTAATTGCGGAGATGGACGACACCTTAACTTATCCCGGCATGCCAAATATTTGGTGGATGCCAATTCAAACTCGAACTGAAATGTCGGCCACCGGTATCCGTAGTGCGCTCGGAGTAAAGGTGTATGGCGACAATTTGGAAGATATTGAAGCGGTGGCGATAAATATAGAGAGAGCCCTACAAGAAGATACCCGTACTGCGGCCTATACCAGAAGTGCCTTTGCCGAACGTTTGACTGGGGGGTATTTTTTGGATTTCGATATTAATCGGCGGGCGGCTGCGCGTTACGGTTTGAATGTTCAAGATGTAGAGGATGTTCTGATGGCGGCGGTGGGTGGTATGGCGGTCACACAAACCATTGAAGGGCGAGAACGTTTCCAGGTGAATGTGCGTTATTCACGTAAACATAGAGATTCAATAGACAGTCTAGGGCGCGTGCTGGTCCCCACAAAAACAGGCATACAGGTGCCGCTCAGTGAATTAGCCACTATTGTTTCCCGCACGGGTGCGCCTATGATCCGCAATGAAGATGGGCAGTTGGTGGGCTTCGTTTTTATTGACCTCAAGGGAGACCTGGGGGTGACTGACTACGTTGCCATTGCGAAACAAGTCCTCAGCGAAAAAGCACTTATACCTTCAGGTTATCGCCTAGCCTGGGCCGGCCAGTTTGAATATTTCGAGCGCGCAAAATTACGTTTACAGTGGGTGATTCCAGCCACCTTACTCGCGATATTGTTACTTCTGTACATACACCGCGGGCGTATAAGCGATACTTTGTTTGTCTTAAGTGCCATGCCGTTTGCTTTGATGGGCTCAATCTGGTGTTTGTATTTCTTAGATTACAAACTCAGCGTGGCGGTATGGGTGGGGATGGTCGCGATGGCAGGTTTGGCAGCAGAAATGGGTTTGTTGATGCTGCACTATCTCGATCAAAGTGATGTGTCGGATGATGAATATTTTCAAATAAGTGTGGCCCATCGCGCGTCAGAGCGTATTAGGCCCATGATGATGACGGGTCTTACTTTGTTATTTTCGCTGTTGCCAGTAATGATGTCTGATGGTACGGGAAGCGATGTGATGAGCCGAATTGCCGCGCCAATGCTGGGTGGAACCTTAAGCACCTTGGCCACGGTTTTATTTGTATTTCCAGCCTTGTTTGTGGTTTGGAAAATGCCGAAATCTTCGGGACGTTGAGCGGGAAAAGTTAATCCTGCGGAGCAAATAGAGCGTCTATTACTTGGCGCTCCAGGCTCTATTATTACTGAGACGCTTGCTTGCGATGCACAATATTACGGCTCAACCCCATAGACATGGCATTTGAGAATGTCCTTCCAGCTTACAATGCCGTCTATCTGGCCATTCTCTTGAACGACAGGTAGGCAGGAAATATTATTTTCCAATAGGAGTATGGAGGCAAAATCAATGGATGACTCTCGACCCACGGTAATTAATTGAGTCGCCATGAGTTCGGCGGCGGTCATATCGAGCAGGCTCCTATCGCTTCGGCGTTCGCTGCTGGTCTCTAAAAATGGGCTGAGATTCCTCGCTACGTCTCGGTCAGAAATGACGCCCACGAGCTTACCTTCATTTTCGACAAGTAGATGATGGTAGCTTACTTTTTCAAAAATAGTTTTTAGTTCACCCAGCGTTCGTTCAGCAGTAACTGTGTGAACGTCGTCGCTCATTATAGACTCCACGATTAACTTTGCATCATCGTTCACTGTCCAACTCCTTATTCTTCATTGCCGATAGTTAGGCCGGGGCTTTCATTCTCACATTCATAGAGCGTTTTCTTTAGGCCGTTGTTGACCTGTATGATCACGCCGGGGTAAACGCGTTTTTTTCCCTGCACCGTCACCTCATTAAAACTGGTTAAGCGTGTTTCTATAGCCGATATTTCTGCCTCAAGAGAGGCAACCTTCTGCTCAATAGCCGCTACAGCTTCTTCAACCTTCTGAGACTTAGCTAGAACAATTTTTCCCACTTGCTCAGTTCCGCCCGCGGCAACAATGCCGTTTAAAATTTCTTTAAGTTGCTTGCTTTCGTTAACTCGACGCGTGTGGCTACTGTGTAATTTGTCCAAAGTGTCTTGCAGTAGTGGGTCGCAGCCAGCGCCAATTTCGGTTTTCACATAAGCTTCACCACCCAGTATGTTGGCGACAACGCCTCGTTCCGCGTGTGTTTGGCCTCCCAATAAACGTCCCTTACCGCCTTGTTGTCCCAGTTGAAGCTGCCCGAGAATATTCATTCGGCTGTTTAGCGCATACTCCTTCACGGTAAGATTCCCCTGACCTTCCACGAATGCAGAATTAATAAACTTTGCTGATATGTCGCCAGCGGCTTTTAAGTGAGCGCTGTATTCGACGCCGGGCGGGTCGGCGTCATTTTCGCCTACGACGCCACCGCCGATGTCAATGTTGCCGCCCGAAATCAATGAGGCGTGTTCTACCAAACCTTTCACTTGAATATGCCCGCTGCATTCAATACTAAAACCGCTGGTGACATTGCCGCCAACAATAACGGCACCGTCGAAGTTTATATTGCCTGTGGCATGATCGACGTCTTTGATACTCAATACGGGGTCTACTCGTACGCCGTTCGACATTACGACCGGTATTCCTTTAATACTGGCGAGTAGCAAATTGGAGTCATTGCCGTCCAGCTCACAGCCCTCCAGCTTCAGATCAAAGTCGAGATTTGTACCGACTTCAGAAACGATAGCGCCGCCAACGACATTTACGCCGGCTTTTCCTTCTTGAGCCGGAAAGCGCCGCATTAGCGGCGTACCAGGTTCCACGGTAATATAATCGCGTAGATTTTTCAGATTGACCACACCGCTATCATCTTCTTTAGGACGAAGATCTTTATCTTCTTTCAGTAGAGATTCGAAGCGTGTCGGTTCGCCGCCTTCTGGTTCCACAGCCTTTGCGATGTGTAGCTGATTAACGGCGCGGTTTTCTTTGAGATCATTGAGTAGAGTGGTGAGTGTTGCTCTCTCAACACAGCGAGACATAATTCTATTTGAGGATAATGTGCTCTCAAGTAATTTGGGTGAAACAACTTCTCCACCTTTCGCAGGGATTACATCTAAAGTGGCCAGCAATTTGTCGCTTGAGATATCCAGCTTAATCTCAGCGTCGGTGCGGTTGCCAATATGAAAACGCCCTATCTCGCCCTTATTGATTTGCGCCGCCAAGGTGTCTAGCACACCCTCGTCAAATTGGTACTTATCCAGCCCATCTTGACTGAGTAAGAGTTCCAGTTGTAGTTTGCCCAGCTGGCTGGCGTTTGAGGATTCACTAAGTTCTGCGAAAACAGTGCCGTCTTCCTCATAAAAATGGAAGCTGATCGCGCTGGCACCGGCCTGTGGGCCTTCAGTGCTGGCGTTGGGGGTATCTTTTGGGGGAATTGTCGACACGGCAATGTCCTTGTCAGAGTATCCACAAAAATAATATGTCTAATAGTAATTGAAGACCTAGGTATTGGCTACTATCCCCCGTTAGGCTTGGAGCAGGCTATTAGTCACTCTTTATGTGGGCTGCGACAATTTGCCACATTGATGCGCTTCAGAAATGCTTTATAGTCGCCGATTTCAATGCTTTAAATGAGGCTATCATGCAGATTCGCACCCTATTATTCGCCAGCTTGTTCAGTGCTGGCCTAAGCGCTCACGACTACCAAAGTAGCCGTCCCGATGCACATGCGCCCATTTCTGTGATGGGCGACCACACCCATAAAGCGGGTGAGTGGATGGCGTCGTACCGTTTTATGGAAATGAATATGGGTGGGCTTCAGAGTGGCAAAAATTCGTTTTCGGATAGTGATTTCACCGCGAGTGACTACCGTATGAACGCCACTGAAATGACCATGGACATGCACATGCTTGGTCTGATGTATGCTCCGAGCGACAGCACCACGCTGATGGCGATGGTGAACTACCTTGAAAACGATATGACCATGGACATGAAAAACATGATGGGTATGGGAACCCATGTGATGAATATGGAGAGTTCCGGTCTGGGTGATATTAAGGTGGGTGCCCTGAGGAGTATTTACCAGCAGGGCGGGCGAAAGCTGCATTTGAATTTAATGATGAGTTTGCCAACGGGCTCCATCGATGAAACCACCCGCGATATGATGGGCGATACGGTTGTTCAGGCCTATGCTATGCAGTTGGGTTCGGGCACTTACGATTTATTGCCTGGTATTACTTATAGCTCACAGTCTGAAGATTTTTCATGGGGCGCGCAGGCCAGCGCCGTCATTCGTTTAGGAGAGAACGACCGCGACTACACTTTAGGTGATCGCTTCCAGCTACAGAGTTGGCTACAGAAACCACTAAATCAAAACGTATCGGTGTCATTGCGATTAGCTTACGACGACTGGCAGGGCATTGATGGTGAAGATTCAAGGCTGGCGATGACGGCGATGATGAATCCGTTAGCGGATGCCAACTCGCAAGGAGGTGAGCGTTTTACCGCCGGTTTGGGATTGAATGTTACCTTGCCTTCGGGCCATCGCCTTGCTCTGGAATACAACAATGTTCTGGAGCAAGATTTTGATGGTCTGCAAATGGTTCTGGACGATAGTGTTAGCCTAGGTTGGCAGTTGGCGTTTTAAAATTAGATGAATCCCGCTCGGGTGTGTTTGAGGCCAGCCACCTCGCTGGAGAAGTGAGCTGACAAATCACAGTTGAATGGGTTTTACTTATTCGGAACGCACTGGCGCCGGCCCAGTGGACTGACGAATAAGCAGCTCAGAATCCAGCACAATACAACGTTCTTGAGGCTTCTCATTTCGAACAAGGCAAAGCAGTGTTTCAGCCGCCATCTTTGCCATGTTTTCAAGTGGTTGTCTTACTGTGGTGAGCGGTGGCCAAACCTGCCTGGCCACAGGGCTGTCGTCAAATCCGGCAATTGATATGTCGCCTGGTATTGCTAAATTCTGTTCGTGGGCAACTTTCATCACCCCGGTCGCCATCGAGTCATTGGCGCAAAAAATGGCGCTTGGGCGGGGCTCATTTTTTAGAAGTTGAAGGCCGCAGTTGATGCCCGACTCAAAGCTATTGTCGCCTTGCACAATGAGGTTTTTATCAGCACTGAGATTGACTTCGGCCATACCGTCTAAAAACCCTTGGTAGCGTTTGGCCATAGCTTTGTGATCTGGACTGCTGCGAACGAAGGCAATTTTCTGGTGACCGAGATCAGCTAGATGTCGAACAACCTTTTTACAAATTTCCTGATCGTTGGTATTCACGGCCCAGTCTGTTGCCTTTTTGGGTTCTTGAGAAATAGTCACATTGGCAATGCTGTGCTCAATAAGAAGCTCATGGATACCGGCCACATCTGACACCGGCGGCACCAGTACCAAACCGTCAACACGCTTGCTTGAGATGAATTCGCGAATATTATCGAGTAGAGAAGGGTGGTTGTAACGGCATGGATGGATAAGCAAATCGTAGTGCTGAGCGCGACAGGCGTCGAGTACGCCGTTTTGCACACTGGTGATATAGTTAGAGCTAGCGTTATAAATGAGGCCGATTAGAAAGGTTCGGTTACTGGCTAGCATGCGTGCGGGAGAATTTGGCCGATAGCCGAGCGCCTGCATGGCGTCTTCAACACGATCTCGCGTAGCTTTTTTAACATTAGCAGCGCCGTTCAATACCCGAGAGACGGTTTTCATTGAAACCCCAGCCTGCTCGGCGACGTCGGTAATAGTCGCGGGACGATTAAAAACCTGAGTGTCTAGAGTGCTCGTCATGGCTTATCCATCTGTGTTGATGCTCAAGGTCTAGGGCATGTCGGGTATGTTCATACTCTTCCGGCACCTTGCTATTCGAGTAATATTATTTCTCCAAATACACTGGCGTCAATGTATCCCCTGTTTTTATCGCCATTGAGCGCCTCTATTTCAACATCTCCGATAAAATGCTGGCGTCCGTCGGTACCGTCCGCATCTCCATAGGCCAGCATGAAACCCAATTTTTTGCCCGCTTTTAAAGTAACCTTCGAGGCTAAATCCTTGCCATAAATATGTTTGTCATTGTGGACCGAAATACGAAGTTCCCAATACAGTGGGGGAGCGATTGATACTGGAGTAAGGATGTTGGATTTAGGCAGCTTACGCTGCCAGCGCGCCTCAATATGGTTTGGGAACAGGCGTGGTATCGCCTCGCTTTTCCCTGGTGCAAGGTCAACAATTTGATTGTCTAAGGCAAGGTGATAAGCAAAGGCATTGAAGTTATCAAGATGATTTCCGCCACTGGCGTCTTCGTCGATAAAAACCTCCAGCATGTCGTCGTCCCAGTATTTCACCAGTGGATTTGCGTGAGTATCAATCAAAATGTCGTCATTAATTTCTGCTAATAAATACAGGGCCTCAGGCGTCCAAAGTAATTTGTAGCGGCCGCTAAAATCCTTGCGCGTTGGAAGGTCGCCAATCATTTGGTGATTGAGTTCGCGCCAAGGCGCATTTAT
>CAJWBQ010000008.1 GCA_913020115.1 uncultured Cellvibrionales bacterium | reverse complement strand
TGTAGCTCAGTCGGTAGAGCCCCGGATTGTGATTCCGGTGGTCGCGGGTTCGATCCCCGTCAGCCACCCCATTATTCTCAAAAGCGCCAGTTCAAGCCTAAACTTAATGTTCGCCCTCTGTTTGGCAATCCATATTCCAATCCCCCGTCAGCTGTGGTGTGGCTTTTGTAGTCTTTGTCAAATAAATTCTTGACTTGAAATTGTATGTTGGTCTTAGGGTTCATTTTATAGGTAGCTGTAAAATTCAAGCGCCAGAAATCTTTAAGGTTTATATCTTCTGAGAAAGCTCCCTCGCTGGCTTGCCTGGACAGTACCTCATCATGGTAGAAACCGTTGAGGTTTACATTTAGGTTTTCAACGCTGTAGTTGATAGCAAAAAACGCCAGCGTCTGCGCCGAACCTACTGACACAAAGTCGTTGTGGTGGGTTAATCCACCTCGAAAAATAATCTTTTCTGAAAGTGATTGGGTCCATTCAAGTTCCCAGTTTTTTAGTGTGCTGCGTCCACCGTTTTGAGGCTGGAATACCGTTACTCCCTCTTGAATGATGATGTTCAGCGGGAATAAATTTACTTCATCCTTTATCGAGCTGTGGCTGCGAGTGAGTATAACTTCTGAATTTCTCAACTTGACTTGCCATACAACGTCGATGGTGCTGATCAGCTCGGGTTTTAGATCCGGGTTGGCAGCAAAATTGGATGCCGGTGTTGATCGAGTATCAATAAATGCCGGCGCGCGAAAGGCTTCACCATATAAAATTTTCATATGAACATTTTCACTGTGCTGGTAAACCAGTGACGCTCTAATACTTGAGTGCCCACCAAAATCTTCATAGTGATCGTATCTAATACCGAGTGTCGCATCCACATTAGGGCCCAGTTTGAATTGATCCTGAATCCAGAGGTTAGCGACATCCCGGTCGCTTTTTTCTAGAAAATCGTATTGAACCCCGCCCAGCCAAAAACCTCTGCTAATGCACTCGCAGGGGAGGATTGTGGTGCCCAAGCTCTCTCGCATAACTTCGTCAATCCAATTTCCGTGCACCGGATTGTCATCCACTTGTTCGTTGCGATATTCGAGTCCAAAGGTGAGTTTGTGATTGTCGTTGAGTCGATGGTTTCCGTCCAGCCCCCCCTGATGAAAACCGTAAGCCAGGTGATTTCCTCCAATTGCGTCTAGCGCGGACCCGTCTGCCCACCAGACAGCAGAGGCTACATCCGCTGGAATAATACGAATGAAGAAATCAGTCGTTGCGCTCATATATTCTGCGTAAACGTCGACGTTCCAGAGTGATGTATTTAGCGCCTCGTAGGTTGCTCTATGGCTTGTGATACGAATATCTTGCCGATTGATATCGTTGCCCAGTGTTGAGCCCAGTATAAAATCGTCGGCGGTGGAATTGCTGTAATAGCTATCTAGAGACCAGTTTTCATAGTTGAGTTTCAGTGCATATGTCCGTCTGCTTCTAGGGTCTTGTGTCGCATCGAAGGAACCAATAAATTGATAAAATGGAGAGTAGTTTTCGCCATTGTCCCGGTAGTCATGAAAGAAGATTTCAGTGTCAATACCTTTCCACTGATACTGATATTGGAGTGAAAAATCACGTGTATTCAGACTGCCTGCTCTAATTGATAATTCGCCGGGTTTGATGTCTGTAATCAGGTTGATCACTCCCATAAACGCATTGGCCCCGTAGAGTGTTGAACCCGGGCCTCGGATAATTTCTACCTGCTTGACCCAGTCCAAGTTGTTGAGTGGACTTTCGAAGGCACCGCCGTGTACATGGCTGTTTAGTCGACGACCATCAATCATTAACAAAATGCTGGGAGAGGTGCCATTTTGGCCGGTGTTGCCCCGGAATATGGGCGCCTGGGAAGAGAACTCTTGCTGAGTGCGCGCAGTTTGCACGCCGGGCACATAGTTTAATAGCTCTTCTAGTGAGCCAATACCCATTCTACGAATATCTTCCCGAGTATAGACAGTAACACTCGCAGCTGCATCAGCGGAGGTTTGCTCAGACAGGTTTGCAATGGTGACTTTCACTTGAAGTAGCTCTCTAAGTGACAGTTCAAAGAGACTAGAGGCTTCGGCTTTGGTCGAGGTGAGTGTGCACGCGACACAAGCAATACCGATGAGAGTTGTCAGTTTTTGCATGGTATGATTTAGGCTAATCTTCCAGAGTATGTTATGTAATTCTAGTAGAAATTTTGGGTGTTGCATTACCTGTGTATACAGAGCAAGGGGGCGGGTGTTGGGGTTCACTTGGGACAAACTAGTTAAAGAAAATATTACCGAGTCATTTTTTTGACAAATACCACCACAAAAAGTGCCATGGTAAAGCCGCCGCTGAAGGCCTCAATCGCCGCAACGGGTCTAGATCCACCTGCTGGAGTGACGTCGCCGTAGCCTAAGGTAGTGAAGGTTACTACGCTAAAATAAAGGCTGACTAGAAATCCCTTAAGGTTATCGAGCAGACTTTTATTTATAAGGTCTAACTGGAGTAGTTGACCTTCAAAATAAAGTCCGAGAGAGGAGTAGATACAAGCGCATACGACAATTAGTATCAAAGAAAAAATCACCACATTCCCCGGTCGCTCACCGTAACCGCAAAATAAATCAATGCATTTCGAAGTTAGCCGGTCGACTGAGAGCAGCGGTTGGCAGTGGCGGCGCATAACCAGTTCACTGTGGATAAACCGACCGCCCAGACTGAATAAGCCCTGGTCTTCAGCCGCTTTTCGGAGCGTGCGATAGATTTCCTCTGCTTGTTCATAGAGATCGGTTGCTTTTTCAATCTCACCGGCTCTGCTGGCTTGGTGCGCTAGTTTCTCCTGTGGAATCATATTGCCAACTTCGATATGATCTATTTTACTGCCGTCGAGTTGAATTCCCAATAAGTTGGAGCCGGAGAAATGGCCGAAATGCAGATTAGCATCACGAAGATCCGCTTTCATCAACGAGCCATTCTCTAAAGTGATGTTAAAAAAATGTGCGCCTCTCAATTTCGCTCGATAGAAATCGGAACCTGATAGGTCGTAGCCGTTTTTATGGCCGTGACGAACCAAGTCCAGACCTTCTAGCTGTGCGCGTTGCAACTGCAAGCCCTTCATATAACCGCCTGACGTGGCGTAGCTTTCAAGTTTTCCCTTGAAGTCTTGCGCGGATTTATCAACAGCGGCGTCATGCCAAAAACAGTGGACGCTGCTATGCACCCGATTGTTGCATCGGGAGCCATCGGTGTATTGATACTCGCATTGAGCAGCGCTGGGCATCGTTTGCAGCCTGTTGTTTGAAAGCCATTTGATCAAGGTTCTTTAAATCTAGCTGAAGTAGGCAATAATTCAATTTGTGAGGTGGCGGTGAGGTTCTTAGTGCCAAGCCCCTGTTTCTAGGGTAGGGCGGCTCATAGCCCGTCAGTCACCATCTAGTTCTCACACTCTTCTATATCTCTAGGCTGATTCAGCCTCAAGATATAGTCTTTAGTAGCTTCGTTGCTAAGCTTATACTTCGCTTAAAAAATCCAAAGGCACTTTATTCAAGTTTTTCTTTACCAGCCTTCTGATTGTTCTCGCCAGTTCCCGATAATACCCTCTGTTCGGTGAGTTTGTTCGCCAGGCCAGTACATGAGTTCTAGAGAGTTTTAATTTTTGTACCTTCGCAACGACTAGAGATTCCGGACTATGAATTTCTGAATGAATATACAGAGCGGGCAAAAAGGCCATGCCCATACCCATGCCTATCATTTGACGTAGAGCATCCAGGCTTGTGCCTTCATAATCACGCAATATATTGGCTCCTAGCTCTTCGCAGGTTTTTTGGATTTGCTGATAGTGGCTGTATCGTTCTTCAAGGGTAAGTATGTTTTGATTGCGAATGTGTGAGGTCTTAATAACACTGAGTGTACTTAGCTTATGTTCTTTAGGTAGAACCAGCTGCAGAGGCTCACTAAATAAAATGTCAGTGGTAAATTTGCTGCCACTAAAGGGTAGGGGGATTAATACTAGGTCAAGACGACCCTCCAGCAGGTCTAGCTCTAAGGTTTTTGGCATTTCCTCTCGCACGTAGAGTTTTAGCGCGGCATATTCACGGTGCAATTCCGGCAGTATATGGGGCAAAAGATAAGGGCCTACAGTGGGAGAAACTCCAATCCGAAATGTGCCGCCGGGGCCATTTCGAATCATGCCTGCTTGATTGATCAACCCTCCCATGCTTTCGAGAACCTCTCTGGCATTGACTAATAAATCACGCCCAGCAGGTGTCAAAACCGCTCCTTTTCGAGACCGTTCTAGCAAAATAACATCTAGGCATTGTTCAAGCACATACATCTGTGAGCTCAATGTCGGCTGGCTGACACCCAGTCGCTCAGCAGCACCTCGAAAGGTTTTTAATTCTGCAATACAGACAAAATACTCTAATTGCTTAAGTGTCGGAATTTCGACTGACATAGGTTTTACTCCTTTTGCTATGAGCGGCAGGGCATTCTAGCAAAATTTTAATGATAGCCTGATACTATCATTAATTATTATTAGTTTCTATTGAGCTATCTATGTAATGCATTCATAGTGCGCCTCCGATACCTAATAGCTGCAAATGAGTGGAACAATATGGATCACATTATTAATGGTGTTTTAAGTTTTCAAAAAAATATTTTTCCTGCGCACCAAAAACTTTTTGATGAATTAGCGACTCAGCAGAGCCCAGAAGTGTTGTTTATTACCTGTTCAGATTCAAGGATAGACCCCAACCTTGTGACGCAAAGCCAACCAGGCGATTTATTTATTTGTCGAAACGCCGGCAATATTGTTCCCCCGCACAGCAAGGCGACTGGAGGTATGACTGCTTCTATTGAATATGCAGTGGCTGTGTTGGGTGTGCGACACATTGTGGTTTGTGGTCATACCGACTGTGGTGCGATGAAAGGCGTCCTAAATTTGGACGCGCTCGAAGAACTGCCTCACGTAAAAGAGTGGCTGGGCCACTCGCGTTCAGCGGTAGAAGTTGTCAAGGTTTTAGGGAGCTCATCTGATACTGATCAATTAAAGAGAGTGACGGAAGAGAACATCCTGCAACAAATACAACATTTGAAAACGCACCCCGTGGTTGCTTCAAGATTGGCCACCGGGCAGCTGCAATTACACGCATGGATGTATGACATCGAGTCAGGAGGCGTGTGTTGCAGTGACGGCAAAAATCGCTCATTCGAGTCAATAGAGGGTTTTTATCAGTCGCTTGGCTGATTGAATGTTCACGCAGATTTACCTGCCTAGAGCGCCTTTAAGCTGACGCTGGGCAAATCCTCAAAACTACCATTCAGAGCGCACAAATGAAATTTAATATAGCTGAAATTCGCGGAGACATCTACGGCGGGCTAACTGCCGGTATTGTTGCTTTACCCTTGGCGTTAGCGCTGGGTGTGGCATCTGGTCTGGGGCCAATGGCTGGCCTCTATGGAGCCATAGTACTGGGTTTTTTTGCGGCGCTTTGCGGTGGCACGGCTTCGCAGATATCTGGGCCAACAGGGCCAATGGTGGTGGTGATTGCAGGTTTGTTTGCGAGCCTTAGCGGGAATGTTGAATTGGTTTTTACGGCCATCATGCTCGCAGGGCTACTGCAAGTTATTTTTGGATTTACCGGTGTTGGTCAATATATTCGCTTGGTTCCTTATCCTGTCGTTTCTGGTTTTATGACAGGAATTGGTGCAATCATAATAATTCTGCAAGTTGGGCGCCTGTTGGGGCATGAGCCACCCGCAGGAACCTTGCCAGCACTAACATTTATTCCCTCAGCGCTACAAAATATTGACTTCAATGCTCTGGCGGTTGGTTTAACTACTCTGGCAATTGCACTTTTTTGGCCAGCAAAGCTCGCTAAGTATGTGCCTGGCCCACTGGCTGCCATCACAGTTGGTTCACTCTTAGGTGTCGCCATTTTTAGCTCTCCGGCCTTAGGACCAGTGCCTTCAGGCTTGCCGAGTCTACACATGCCCGTATTTAGCCTAGATAGCTTTGTCTTGGTGTTAGAAGCGGCAATTATTCTCGCAGTGCTTGGTTCTATTGACAGTTTATTAACATCTTTGGTCGCCGATAACATGACCCGCAGTCGCCACGATTCAGATCGAGAGCTTATTGGTCAGGGTATTGGTAATGGTATTACAGGTCTAATTGGTGGTGTTGCCGGTGCTGGTGCCACTATGCGTACGGTCGTAAATATTCGTGCGGGCGGGAAAAGTCGTCGCTCTGGAATGATGCACGCGTTGGTATTGCTGCTTATAGTGATTGCCTTTACGCCCCTTGCGGCGCAAATTCCACACGCTGCGTTGGCAGGTTTGTTAGTTAAAGTCGGCATCGACATCATAGATTGGAATTATTTGAAGAAGGCACACCGTGGGCCCAGATGGGACTTGCTATTGATGATCATGGTGCTGGGCTTAACTGTGTTTGTAGACCTAATTACCGCAGTTGCCGTTGGTGTGATGTTGGCTTCCTTGGCATTTTTGCGGCAGCTTGGCGAAGCGCAGATAGAGGCGATAAAAGAAATGCCAATGAACCTAGATAACCCTACAGAGCAAGCCTTAATGAAGGCTTCCAAGGGCCGAGTGAACGTCTTTGATTTTGGTGGGCCCTTGAGCTTTGGTGCGGCAGCTGACATAGGCCACCATGTGCGTTTACAGGACAAAGAAAATACCGAAGCTATTGTCTTAGATTTTTCACGAGTGCCCTTTATGGATGTTTCTGCGGCCTATGCGGTAGAAACTATAGCGGTGGATGCAGAGCACGGCGGCAACTTTCTTTATTTATCTGGTGTAAATGATGCCGTCGCTGAGGTGCTGAGAGGTTTGGGTTTGTTAGATCAAATGGCATACAAGGGAGTCTTTAAAACTCGCCAAGATGCTTTGAAGCAAGCCTTGGCTGATCTCGAAGATGGTGCCTATTGTCAGAGTCTTGCGCTGCCTCAACCTTCTTTGGCTTAGCAAGTCTCATGGGGTGCTTACGAAAAAAACACTAGCTTTAATAAATATCAACGTGGACAACTTTATGAGTAAAATAGCGTCGCTCTTTCTTTCAATATTATTTGTGTATCCCAGTTTGGTTTCTGCCAATGGTGACAGAAACCTGGTCCTAGCCATTGAGACAGCTTACGCTTTGGCTGATAGAGTATTTGTTGGCACCGCAATGAACTTGCCAAACGATTCTTCGAAGATGGCTTTTCATGTAATTAAAACCTTTAAATACAAAGCTGTGGAAAAAATAATTATATCTTGTCACAAAATAAAAGATGGGTGTGAAGGCGGAATATTCGAAGCCGGTGGCCAATATTTGATTTACGCAACTAAAAGCAGCGTGACTAATGTTTATGATGTTTATCAGGATGTTTCTCTTACTAAGCCGCGTAGTCTAGCGGATTTAGATGTTGCTTTGTTGAAATCTATTCCTCATCCGTTTTATGAGTTTAATGACTCCGGATGGTGGTTTGATGAGTGATAGGATTTCGAGTGATCGAGGCGTCTACGAACCATATATTAAGGTTTGATGCATTAGTACTTTTTGGACTATTGAAATGCCCCCGCGTTACTATACTTAACTTACATTGTGCCGATAACCTTTAGGTAGCCGATGCTCGTGGGTAGATCGCGAAAATTTTGATATTCCTTGGAGATATGTATGAATATCATTCCAAAAAGTTTAATTGTCGCAACTTGTATTTTCCTAGTTCAAGTGAATGCCCAGGGCGACAAGCTGCATTCTTCTCACGCGAAAGTGCTTAAACACTGGACTGCAGATCGTATGGCCAATGCCATGCCTAGAGACTTGGCTATTGATCAGCGGGGTTTTGGCTATCTGCGCAAGCCTGACGGCTTGCTGACCCCCTATGGTCATCAGCTTGCAGCACAAAATCAACAACCTATGGGTAAACCCGCTGGTGGTGATACCACGCCACCGACCATAGTTGCGCTTAGTCCGCTTGCTGATCAAGAAATTGGCAAATTACATACCTTTCAAGCCGAGATCAGCGACGAAAGTGAGGTGAAATCAGCGTCATTCAGTGTGCGCAAAGGCACTGGTGTTTGGCAAAGTTTTACCCCCGCTCGCAGCGGCGATATTTGGTCTATACCATTGAGTGGTTTTACCAATGGTTCCTGGACTTGGCGTATTACGGCCAAAGACAATGGAGCTAAAGGTGGCAATAGCGCAACAAGCTCAGCCATTAATTTTTTGGTCAATGACGGTACAGGCGATCCAGTAGACCCGCCTGCAGATAGCGATATCATTACTAATAAGTCTTGGCCTTTTGGTGGCGATGTGCAATCAGCTGCGGGGCGGATTTATTTTGAAATGCCGAATAACCGCCGAAGAAAAAAATGGTCTCCTTATGTATGCTCCGGTACCGTTATTAACGACAGTGGCGCAGAAAAGTCTGTCATAATCACCGCCGCACACTGCGTTTACGATGATGCCAACAAAGCTTTCGCTCGCAGGGTATTATTTATTCCCAATCAATCGGCCAGTGACACACCTACCGACACTGATTGCTCTAACGATGAGCTTGGGTGCTGGATGCCCAGCTATGGTGTTGTAGACAAGAATTGGACAACACGAACCTTCCCCGACAATATTCAATGGGATTATGCCTATTACATCGTTGACGACAGTGGCGCTCACGCTGGGGCGGGTAGTGAGGATCAACTGGAGATGGCGGTTGAAGAGCTCTCCATTGATTTTTCTACGCCGCCTGTTGTTGATTTACCTACGAGTGATGCAGATCGGACTTATGCATTGGGTTATTCCTACAGCGATGATCCTAAGTTTATGTACTGCGCAGAAGACATGACAAGGGAGGGCACTGTGAATTGGTGGCTGCCTAATTGTGGTTTGTCAGGCGGTTCTTCTGGTGGGCCCTGGGTACAACCTATGTCAGAAGGCACAGGAGCCGGGCCTATTGTTTCCGTTAATTCTTGGGGTTATACGGGTTCACCGGGGATGGCAGGGCCACAGCTCGACCAAGGTAGTTCGTCAGCGCTCTGTGTTTATCTCGGGGCAATTCCTGCTGATTTGAGTTCAATTCCTGAGACGGAAGGGGATGAGGGGGTGGTGGTCGATTGCCAATAAGTAATTTTCCAATTCGTCGGTTTTTTACTAGAGGACTGCCGGTGGCGCCAAGTCCATAAGCTACCGACAATAAAACAGATTCTCCTAGAGCCGGTTTTTATTATCGGTATTGGTGATAGGGTTAGTGACACGTCCGCAAATATATTAAAGCTGGCTCGAGCGAAAACTTGCCCTCTGAGCCAGCCAGCTTTTCTGATCTGCCATGATTTTCTTCGTGGCTTGAAATACGCTTGTTGTCTGATCAGTTTGGCCAGTGTGGCCAAGTGAATCTAGCTGCGCGTAATACCAAAACTGCGTAGCAAAAGCCGACATAGAGCGAATCATGTCAATTTTTGTTAAAAACGATAGCCAGTTTGGCAGCAATTGGAGTCGATCTTCGAAGCGTGCTAATTCGTCACGGCCTTCCAGTAATTGTTTGGGGGCATCGGTATCAACGCACATCGGGCGACCTAGGCCTATTACATTTGCACTGTCTTCACTGATTGCTTTTTCCATAACGGCGCGCTGTCGAAACCCTCCGGTTACCATCAGCGGGATAGTCACATGTTTTTGCATAGCTTTAGCAAAATCTACAAAGTAGGCTTCTCGCATTGACGTTGAGTGGGCGACGGTTTGTTCTTCTTCTTTTTCTAATCCCTCTAAGCCCAAGAGTTTCGGTTGCTCGTAAGTACCTCCAGATATTTCCACCAAATCGACGCCTGCTTCTTCTAGCCATTGTACAACTTGCAGGCTGTCGTCAAAGTCAAAGCCACCTTTTTGGAAGTCAGCACTGTTTAATTTTACTGCAACGGGTACCTCGGGTCCCAGCGCAATACGTACCGTCTTAACAATAGACATTAGAAAGCGCGCACGGTTTTCTAAATTGCCACCATATTCGTCCGTGCGTTGATTGCTGCGAGGGCTCAAAAACTGAGAAACCAGGTATCCGTGGGCGGCATGAATTTGTACACCGGTAAAACCAGCGTCAATAACGGCTTTTGATGCCACGGCAAAACGCAAAATGATATCTTCGATTTCTGCGGTTTCTAAAGGGGTGGGCATGCCGAATTGGCCGCCAGGCAAACCCAGCTTAACGGCCGAAGGCGCCTTGGGAGATTTGTTGACATTGGTTTGCGTTTGGCGGCCGGCGTGACTGATTTGAGCCCAAAATTGATTGCCATTTCGAGTGGCCGTTTTGGCCCAGCTCGCCAATGCGGTTTTCATCTTTTCATCGGGGTGCTTGTCAATGATAACATTGCCTGGTCGCTCTAGATGATCCCCGTCTACGAGTATGTTCCCAGATAATAATAAACCGGCTCCGCCATCAGACCAGATACCATATAAAGTCTCTAGAGCATTAGTGGGAACACCTTCTATGTCTGCTAAACCTTCGGTCATAGCCGCTTTGCTTAATCGGTTGGGTAGCACTGCGCCACAGGGAAGCGTTAGAGGTTGCCCTAATATCGTCATTTTTATTACCTTGTATGCATTATTTTTTTAGCCTACAGATTAACGCACGAGGCCGCTTTATGTAAGCCATTGTGGTGCTGAACACAGAAACAGGCCATGCATGGTAGAAAATATGCATTCAGGCGCTATTGACCTCAATACATTGATCGCTGTCTTATTGTCGCTAATAAACTATGCTAAAAGAAATACTAGAAGCCTCCGGAGCCAGTGTGGTGGCAAACACAATTCAGCTTCCCACCAAGACTCTTTTTATATTGACGGTTGCAGCATCAATAGCGCTCGCTTTGGTGTCGCAATTGGGCTGGTTTGAAGGCGTTCAACGAGACCTAAACGACCAGTTGGTGCACGTGCGTGCGTCACAGCGGACAGCCAACGAACGCATCGTTGTGATCGATATAGACGACACTAGTATGAATGCTATGGCTCCAATGGTGGGGAAGTGGCCGTGGCCACGGTCTGTGCATGCGGAGTTACTGGAATTTCTGTTGCCTCAGGCGCCTGCCGCTGTTGTCTTCGATTTGCTTTTCAGTGAGCCCGATCTATACCGGCCCGATGCCGATACCTACTTTGCTGAAACCTTGGCGACGAGCGAGCGTGTTTATCTCGCTGCTATGGAGCAAACCCTGGTAAACCCCGCACAGGCTCCTTTATTGGCCTCCTACCCCAAAAGCGTCGCCTTGCAAGCGGGGCCCCAAAGCCGCGCCGCAGCGAGAGCGAGCTTGTTGTTACCGAAAGCCATTCCCAGCGAATTTTGGCGCATGGGTTTAATCAATTACAGTGCGGATAGTGATGGTGTTGCCCGTCGCTATCCCGTTTTCCGCGATTGGCAGGGGTGGCGAATGCATTCACTGGCCGCGCGGGTGGCGGGGGATCTTGGGGCTGATTTGCCTACGGAAAGTCAGATCCAATTGGATTGGGCAGGTGCCGCGGCAATGAGTTATCCCAGTTTGTCTTACGTAAAACTTTTGGCTCAGGCACGTGGCGAAAGTGCTGCCGTACCCGCCGACTGGTTTGGTGGTCGAATCGTAATTGTGGGCAGCAGCGCCCTAGGGCTGCACGACCTAAAAAAAACGCCTGTCAGTGAGCTGCACCCCGGGAGCTTTATTCTCGCCACAGCCATTGACAACTTTCTAAGTAAAAGTGCCCTAGAGCCGTTACCCAGTGGCCTGAGCTTGATCTTGTCCCTTCTCGTGGTGCTGGTATCAATAGTCGCTAGTCATCGCTCTGGCTTGAAAGCCGGGCTCGTATGGGTGGGTTTGGGCATCATTACCTTGATGTGCAGTTACTATTATTCACTGGTTTTCTTGGGGCTTTTGTTGCCAGTTGTGGGGCATGTCATCATTTTATTATTGTTCAGTTGCGGTCTTGGCGTCTCATTTTATAGGCACTTTCGGCGCGATTATCGAAGGGCACTCAATTTGTTTAGCCATTTGCTTGATCCAGAGGTAGTGAAGCAGTTGATGCTTAGTGGTAATGCCAATGCGTTAATGGAAAATAAACACTGTGAGCTTACCGTGCTGTTCTCTGATATTCGTAGCTTTACCTCGATGTCGGAATCCCGCACCCCCGACGAAGTAATCAACTTGCTCAATCATTATTTTGAATATCAGGTAGCGACTTTATTCAGTCATAAGGCCACAGTAGACAAATTTATTGGCGATGCGGTAATGGCCTTCTGGGGCGCGCCCTTGCCCATTGATAATCCAGAAGAGAGTGCCATTTCTGCTGCCTTGGATATGGTTGATAATCTAGAAACGTTTAAAAAAGAATTTTCTTATAAGAATTTTAATATAGGCATAGGTATACACACGGGGCGCGCTGTGGTGGGTATGGTTGGCACTTCCAAGCGCTATGATTATACTGCTATTGGAGACAGTGTAAATTTGGCCAGTCGTATAGAAGGTTTAACTAAAGACCGAGCTTGCATCTTGGTATCTGAAAGCACTATGGAGGCGGCCAAAACCAAATTTGACTTCGAGGCCTTTGGCGAATTCCAAGTGAAAGGACGCACAGAGCCTGTCCGGGTGTATGAACCTAGGAGGAAACCTGATGTTGTTTCGTAATATAACTTTACTCACATTCTTAAGCTCTTGTATTTTAATCAGTTCTGTTTTTGCCAGTTCAATGTCGCAGGCTGAACAGGCCGCGATCACCATTCGTGATACGGTTTTGTTTCTCGAGCCAAGCTCGAGCTCTAAAAAATTGACAGACCTTGCAAAAGATCGAGAACTGTTTTTGCTGAAGCGAAAAGGCGGTTGGTATCAAGTGCGATTCCCTAACCAAACTGAAGGCTGGGTGAGTATGCTCAGTGTTCGCTTTGTTTCGGTCGAAGAAGCTCAGAAAAATTTCATTAGCAGTTTAATTGACGAAAGTGCAGCGGTTGCCACCGCCAGTGGTACCGCCACAGGTATTCGGGGGGCCACCGAAGGCAAACTCGATAAATCGGATTATAGCCCGAAAGTTGAAATGGAATCTCTAAAACGTTTTGTGCCCACCGAAGAAGAGCTTCAAAAATTTGCCCGGGAAGGTGAGCTTTCTGGGCAGGCTGTTGTGGTTCCGAAAAGCCTTGATTGAGGAGGGCAGTGATGAATACATTCAAATTTGTTGTGCTTACGCTTTGTTGCTGGGTAACGGCCTGCGGCGTCACAGTGCAGGGCATCGATCTTGGCCGTGTAGCCGGTGTTGGCTCTAAAGTAATGAATGTAGGAGAAAAGACACAGGAAGAAGAAGTTGTGATGGGGGAACGAACCGCGAAAACCCTATTTTCCATCGCACCACTTGCCCATGATGACCAAATTCAAAACTATGTTAATCGGGTGGGTTATTGGTTGGCTCGGCACAGTACAAGGCCTGGGCTACCTTGGCATTTTGTGGTGCTGGACAGTGCCACAGTGAATGCCTTCGCCGCACCTGGAGGCTATGTCTTCATTACTACGGGAATGATGGAAAACATTTACAACGAAGCCGAGTTGGCCGGCGTGCTGGCCCATGAAATGGCCCATGTTACCGAAAAGCACTACCTTCATGCCCTGCAGAGCCAATCTAACAAAGGCTTGATCAGCGACTTGTTGGTGTTGGGGCAGCAAGCCAAAAAAAACCAAGATGATGAGCGAAGTAGTTCGCGCAGCAGCAAAATCACTGGTCAATATGACCGTGTGGTATTGGATGTTTACCAGCGCGGACTCGACCGCAAAGATGAGCTGTTTGCAGATTCTCTTGGTGCCGAAATTGCGGCGCGAGCGGGATACGATCACTATGGCTTCGCTTCCGTTTTGCAAAATATTACCGGTTCTCAATCGGATGTTCGGGTTATGGCGGGGTTTTTAAAACGTCATCCTCCACTTGAGGAACGTCTCATTGCACTAGAGAAAACCAGTCAGACACTCGATGATATGGGCGGAGATAGTAAAGTGCTGGTTGCTCGTTATTCTTTAAATACTCGCACTTCACCAGGTCATTTATAAAATATCTTGCGCCTTGTGCAGGTCGTAATCACAAACGTGGTGTACCCACTGTGAGTCTTTGCTCTGGCATGGCAGGGAAAAACCATATTCACGACCCTCCAAGGCCGTATAACATCGGGCTTCTATAAATAGCTCAACGATTTGTTTGTCAACGATACCTCTCTGGGCTTCGGCTCGGAGAATGTCCAATGCGCGCTCGAGCGGCATCGCTGGTTTGTAGGGGCGGTCCGAGGCGGTCAGGGCGTCAAAAATGTCACACACTGTCATGATGCGAGAAGGAAAGGGTATTTTTTGTTCCGAAAGATTGTAGGGGTAACCACTGCCATCCAGTTTTTCATGGTGCGCGCCCGCTATTCCAGGAATGCCACTCAAATTCGGCGTCCAGGGAATGAGGCTTAGGAAATCGATGGTGTGCTGCACATGGGCTTCAATTTCCAGGCGTTCGGGCTCGCTGAGGCTGCCGCGTTTTATGCGTAGGGCTTGATACTCTTTCTCTGAAATTAGGCCACTCAGGGTGCCTTGGCTATCTCTAACCAGATGTGACTTTATTCGCTCCAAGTTTCCTTGTACGTCGCGACTCAACACGGTCGGCTCATTCGCTTGTAAAATCACATTGAGATAGTCGTTTAACTGCTTAATATCCTGATCATTTGCGAGTTCAATTTCTTGTCGAAGCGTGTCTGACAAACCATTGTTCGAGGTAGATAGTTTTAGTAATTGTTCCAGCGTTTGGTTGCGCAGTTGGGCTTGGGCCAACGCAACCCGGTAGCGTAGCCGCTCACAGTTTCCGGGGGATAGCTTCTTGGCTTTCGTTAGAATATGTTCCCTCACGCCGACCTTGCCAAAATCATGTAAGAGCGCGGCATAGCGTAGTTCGCGCATATCATCGTGATTAAAACGTACAACTTTGAATCCACCCACATCGCAAGCATCCACCGCGCTGGCGACAGATTCACATAAGTCAGCCACTCGGAATGAATGTCCGCTGGTGGTAGGGTCGCGTCGTTCAATCGCAAAGACCGAGGCTTGCACAAATCCTTCAAAAAGTTTGTTTACACTGTCTATTAGACGCGATTTTTCAATGGCTACCGCCGCTTGGCTGGCCATCGCTTGCAATAAATCGATGGCCTCTTCGTCGAAAGGAATTAAACGATCCGGGGTTAGTGAGGGTATGTCAAGGGTGTCGTATATATTGCGCTTGCGATTAATGAACTCCAAAATTCCGACTACTTTTTCGTTCTGATCCACCATGGGTAGCACAACAATGTTAACGGTTCGATAAGCCATTGATTGATCGAAAGAACGATTAAATCGGTAGGGTGAGTTCTCGGGCAGGCAGTAGGCATCCTCGATATGTAATGTTTCTCCCGTGCAGGCACAAAACCCCGCTATAGAGGACTTGTCTAAAGGTAGGCAATGCTCGGAAAAAGGTACGTCTAGGGATTGGTTGCGCGTGAGCTTGAATTGCAATTGGGGATTGCTTTCCTGAGTGTCAAGTAGAAACAGCGATGCGGCATCACAACCAACAAGTTGCTGACCTTCCGCTAGTATTTTTTCAAGCAAGCAGTCTAGATCAGCTTCGGCTGAGAGGGCGATACCCACCTGAACTAATCGCGAGAGGCTATTCGCAGTGAGACGATTTTGATTTTCTGCAAGCTCGGTTCGACGCGATAAATTGGTGTGGTCGACAGCAAATTGTATAGCCTGCAGCATTTGCTTTGTGTTTGCAGACTTTGGCAGTCGCAGGCAGGCCATTGCGCCAACCTGTTTATTATTACATGCCTTATTGTCAAATAAGATATCTTTGCAGCCGTCATCCAAGAGTAAGGCCGTGCATGATCTATGTTGCCACTGGGCCTGAGGAAATTGCTCCAACAATACAGAGTCTAGAATTACAACCTCGATATCGGTATTGGCTAAATCTGAGGGTCTTTTGAGGGGTTGTGGAGAAAATCCGTGCTCAGGCAAGGACTGGACCCAAGCAAGCTCAAGGCCTTCGCGATAGGCGACAATGGGCGCGGGTTGGTCCATGGGTTATTCTCCTAGAAACAGAATATAGAAACAGCGACGAGCAAGCTTCACATTGAGTGTAGTCTCTGATTCGTCGATGCGGAAGCTGAATGTCGACGTGGTAAGGCCCTTGTATAGCGATAATTAGCTGCTCGGCGGGGGAGTGCATGAGAGCAGGAGAGGAGACCTTTATTCGCACTGCGCTTTGAAACTTACCTCAATATGCGCTGATGGTAAGAGGGCCTTTCACGTAGCTTTGCTCAGCAAGGGCATTTTCCACCTCTTTTATCATTCCTTGAGTTAAGCAGCCATATACCTGCAATGCATTAAGAACTAAAATATCGTTTAGGCCGCCGGCTAAAAAATCCTGTATTGAATGCATATTTCAATTTGGTTTATCAGCAGACAGACATGAAGATGACGTTTATGAGCAAGCAATACGATATTATCGTCTATGGCGCCAGCAGCTTTGTTGGCCAGATCCTCACTCAATATTTAAGTTGCCACCTAACAGGCAAAAGTGAAATCAAGTGGGCATTGGCAGGTAGAAACAAAGCCAAGCTAGCGCAGGTGCAAGCGAGTACTGAAACTAAAGATATTGATGTGATTATTGCTGATGCTGGCGATAGCCGCTCGCTGGACACTCTGTGTCGACAAGCTAAGGTCATCATTTCGACCGTTGGCCCCTATGCGCTATACGGTGAGCCATTAATAAAATCTTGTGTTGAGAATGGCACCGATTACGTTGACCTGACGGGGGAGGTTCAGTGGATTGATCGCATGCTGAAAAAATATGAAGAGAAGGCGAAAAAGTCGGGTTCTCGTATTATCAACTGCTGCGGTTTTGATTCGATTCCCTCAGATATGGGCGCTTACTTTTTGCAGCAGCAGGCACAGTTACGATTTGGCCAGGCCGTACCCGCAACGAAAATGGCGGTCAAAAAGATTCGTGGTGGAACGTCAGGAGGCACGATTGCCAGTGTGATCAACCTGGCAAAGGAAGCCATAATTGATCCAAGTTTGCGGAAAAAATTATTAGACCCCTATTTAATCTGCCCTGACTCCAATCAACACAGCAAAAATAATTTGGACAACAGTTCGGTATTTTTTGATTCCGAATTTGATGCATGGACAACGCCATTTATTATGGCTGGCATTAATACCCGCGTAGTTTTTCGTACTAACACATTAATGAACTATGCCTACGGTAAAGATTTTCAATATTCCGAGGTAATGCTGACCGGCAACAAATCTGGCAGCAAGCTTAATGCTAAAGGCATGGCCTTTGGCATTAAAGCGTTTTTAGTCTTAGCGGCCATGGCACCATCTCGTTGGTTTTTAGAAAAATACCTAGTGCCAAAGCCAGGAGAAGGTCCAACACCGAAAGAGCAAGAGGAAGGTTTCTTTGACATTCGTCATCTAGGAAAGACTGAAGATGGGGAAATTATTGAAATAAAAGTAACGGGTGATAAAGACCCAGGCTACGGCTCTACAGGGAAAATGCTAGCACAAGCAGCATTGTGCTTAGCGAACGATGTTGGCGCGGAAGAGAAAGGCGGTGGTTTTTGGACTCCTGCCAGCATCTTTGGTAGCAAGTTAATCACTCGTTTGGAGGCGCATGCCGGATTAACTTTTGAGTTAGTTGATAAATAATACCTCACTCAAAATGGTCCTTCGCTAAGTTTGCGAAGCTCCAAGGCCGCATTCTGAAGGTTGCCTGCGATCACGCCCTGTATGGATCGGGGAGCGTCAGTATGAAACGAAGACAAGAATAATTTGATACCTCTAGACTGGATTCGATCGCTCCTCATTAACCATATTGATCCAGGCCAATGTGTCGAGCCAAAATGTGTCTTTGGCCGACGGCCTGAAAAAACCCAAATGGCCTACAGGGGTATTTTTGGTTTCGATAAAACGATTTTCAATCGAGGCGGAAGAATAGGCGGATAAAATTTTCTCGAAGGATGCTTTTGGTACAAGTGTATCGTCATCGAAGCCATAAGCTAGTAAGGGTTGTTTTAAGCTGTTATACCTTTTAGCGTCAAAGCCAAATTTTTTGTCCAATAGATAATTGTCTTTACCCATCCAGGCGGCCCAATCTGCCATTAGGCTGCTGGGTAAATGTGACGAGCCCATACCCAATGCGCGCGCTGGAAAGGTGCTGCTTAGAAGGTTGAACAGGGGAGCGATCACTCTGAACAACAAGCCAACTTTGAGTTTTCCTGGCATCGCAAATCTTTTCCAGTAGGGAAATGAAGCCGCAACCAGCACTATGCCTGCAAGCTTATCGGCGCTGGGCGCCAAGCCAACAAGTTGCCCGCCGATGCTGTGTCCTACTAAGAATAAATGTTCGCCGCCAGACAGCTCGCCGGCGGCCGTAACAGCTGCTTGTATGTCCTGAGTGCCCCACTCGGCTAGCCTGGGCTTTTTTGTCAGGGGCGTGTCTGCAACGCCTCGATAGTCAAACGTTAGAACGGAATACTGAGACTCGGCAAAATATAGTGCGAGGTGATGATAAAACTTTTTGGGCACTGCCAGCGCGGACGCGATAATGACAAGGCCCTTTGCTTTTTTCTCTGGCTGGTAAAAATTCGCGGGCAGCTGAACGCCATCGTTACATTGTAAGGTGATTGTACTTATAGACATGTTTGGTTTCTCGCTTTCCTGTGGGCACGGATGTTGTTTTTGGACGAATTCCCCTTTCACATACCAAAGGTATGTTTAATTCTTTAGGTATCAAAGTCAAGAAAAATACGCTAAAATCTGGGTTTTTGCCGGGACACTCTATTGTGAAGACACAGCGACCTGTCAGTCGGCGTCAGGAATATGCCGCACAAACTCGGCAGGCTCTCATTGATGCGGCCTCTTTGTTGTTTGCCCAGCAGGGCTTTCGGAAAACCTCATTGGCAAGAATCAGCGAGCAGGCCCGTGTTACCAAGGGGGCGCTTTATCATCATTTCCAAGATAAAGAAGAAATATTCTGTGCTTGTTATAGGCAGCAAATCGCTACACTGTCCACGTCGCTGGCGGCGATGGAGGCATCACCAGACCTCTGGGACACAATGTGGAACCGCTGCAGGGCTTTTTTGGCCTACGGTCGTGAACACCGAAGCCCCACAATTAGCTTGCAAGAGGCTATATCAGTATTGGGGTGGGAGCGCTGGCGTGCAATTGACACGGAATATACTATGGGTTTGGTCCGTGACATGGTTGAACAATTGGTGAATATAGGTTTTTTTAAACCTCATCCTGTAGGTCTGCTTTCCGAGCTGTTGTACGGAATGCTGGTGGAGTGCTCTATGAGTATTGTGCGAGCGACAAACAAACGCCAAGCATTCGAAGATGCAGAGCGTTTGCTGCAAGATATGTTGTTGGGCTTAAAGGCCGAATTAAACAACACAAGACCCTGCTAAAGACCAGCTCAGTCGCATTATTCAATCGAGCTGTTCTTGGCATTGGTGTGAGCTCGGTAATAGACATTCCTTCCCGTGCCTTAAGTAAACACCGCTTAAGTTCGCCAAGTTTCCGCCCGCTCCAGAGTCAGCTCAGACTCAATAGCGGCTCGAATCGAGAGTAAAGATGCATTTCGAGCACGGAGTTTAGTTGCTTTGTGGGCCTTGAGGTCTATGCCCGCGAGCGAGTTAGCTTGAGAAACAAGGCGCTCTGCCAATTCCTCTTCAGGAACCAGAAAGTCCAGATAGCCAGCTTCCACAGCCTCTTTAGGAGGGTATAAATAAGCCGTTGTTACAGAGCGGTTGAATGCAGCGGGTGTGAGCCTCTGTCGAGCGATTTCAAGTGCAAAATAAGGTACGGTCAAGCCGATAGCCACCTCATTCATGGCAATTTTATAATCGCCTACAACGCCAATGCGAACATCGGCCGCCATTAATAGGAACGCGCCCATTGCCAGTGCATGGCCGGTGCAGGCAACTACGACTGGCTTGGGAAAAGATAAAATGCGCTCGGCTAGCTCGGCGCCCAATCGCATCATCTCAACAACAGACTCAGCGTTTTGTGAGAAAGTCTTCAAATCAAAACCAGCAGAAAAAACGCTCTGGCGGCCACTGAGTACCACTAATGCGCCATCGGCTTCTGCCTTATCAAGCGCGGCGTGCAGCTGCTTTAACATCTCAGTCGACATTGCATTTACCTTGCCATCGTCAAATGTGATGTAGGCAATAGTCCCCTTTAGATCGTAAAGCACCCGATTTCTTATAGTCTTACTCATTCTAGTCTTGCTCCAGGTTCTATTGGCTTGTTCTAAATTATATAGACCGATCACTATAATTCAGATGCTATAGACTAAGTGCTCTAATCACAAGTAGAATATCTCGTTCTATAAGAGTAAAAATTAATGGCAAAAACGGCTCTACACAAAGACAATTTGGTACAAGCTGCCGCTAAACTCTTCCGGGAGCAAGGCTACGCGGCAACGGGCTTGAATGAAGTTCTCAGCAAAAGTGGAGCGCCAAAAGGTTCTCTCTACTACTATTATCCCGAAGGGAAAGTGGCGCTAGGTGTGGCGGCAATTACTTTGTCTGGCAAAGGCGCCAGTCTAACGCTGCAAAATTTGCGCACCCAATGTAAAGGCCCCGCCGACTTTATTGAGCAATACGCAGGCTTACTGGCGGGCTGGATGGAAACGTCCGGTTTTCGCTCTGGCTGCCCTATAGCTACTATTTTGCTAGAGACTTGTCCTAATTCTTCTAAGCTTCAGTCCGCAGGAACAGCTGTTTTTGAGCAATGGTTGGCTATCATCAGTGGCGTATTTCTAGACTCTGGTTATGAAGCGGAAGAGGCGGCAGCGGCTTCGTTACTGGTTATAAGCTCATTGGAAGGCGCGCTCATTCTCTCACGTACCTTATCGTCCAGCGCGCCACTCAGGGATGTGGGTCGTCAGTTGGCCCGGTTATTGTCAAAGTCTTTCTGAGTTAGGCGATGGTAGGTCTAGGCGCTGTACCTTAGTTCTCAGTCGGCCTAGTAATTTTCCATTTGATGATCAATTACAGTGCTCGCGAATCAAGTCTTTTTTCAATACCTTGCCTATGCTGCTGCGAGGTAATTCACTGACAAAACGGAGGTCTGAAATTCGCTGTACGGAACCGAGTTTTTCATTCACTCTGCTTAGTAGGTCTTGCTCGCAACCCTTGAAGTTCGAACTTACTGCAACGTAGGCCACAGGGGTTTCGCCCCACTTGTCTGATGGCACACCAACAACGGCTGCTTCCATTACACCCTTTTGCTGACGTAATATTTCTTCAAGATCGCTTGAATAGATGTTAAACCCGCCACTGATAATCATGTCTTTTTTGCGGTCAATAATACTGAGAAATCCGTCTTCGTCAAACACCCCAATATCGCCGCTGCGAAAGAATCGCTTTTTATCGGGCGCCGTCCATACAATTTCTTTAGTTTTTTCGGGTTGGCCGTAGTAGCCCGTCATCATACTAGGGGAGTGGCCGAGTATCTCGCCAGCTTGTCCTGGCGCGGCTTGTTGCTCATCATTCGTTAATAGGCGAATTTCATGTCCTTCTGCCGGCTTGCCAACTGTGTGTAATTTGTCTGGATGATTGTGGGCATAAAGGATGCAGGAGCCACCGCCTTCGGTCATGCCATAAATTTCGATAAGCCCACCCGGCCAGCGCTTTAATACATCTTTTTTCAAATCCGGGTGAAAAGGTGCGCTGGTACAAAGCTTCATTTTAAATGCGGATAAATCGTAACTAGAGAAATTATTTACGGCCATGATTCTTTGGTATTGAATCGGCACGAGCATAGTGTGAGTGATTTTCTGCTTAGTGGCGATTTCCAGATATTTCTTGGCATCAAATTTTTTCATTAATGTCACAGTTCCACCAAAGGCAATGGTGGGAAAAAATAATACTAAGGTCGTATTTGAATAAAGGGGGGTGGAGCTTAAGGTTTGAGATGATGAATCAAATTGGTAGGCAGCGCCTCTTACTGTGTGTGCCCAGCGCATTCCGTGTGATTGTAAAATGCCTTTGGGTGTTCCCGTGGTGCCGCTTGAATAAATAATGTTAAACGGCGAGTCTGGCCCAATCTCTACGAAGGAGGGGCTAGCTCCCACTGGTGCCATCCAGTCTTCTAGGCTCGAACCTGACTTATCTGACTTAAGATAGATGCATTCAACGCCCGGCTGTAATTCTGTCAACAATTTTTCAGCCGCGTCATCGACAAATAAAAATTTCGCGCCGCTGTCGCTGAGCATAGAATTGAATTGTTCGGATGTCACCGAGGGAGCAATGGGTGCGGTGACAACACCTGCTCGCAAAGCGCCGAGAAATACGCATGCGTACTCAATTGAGTTGTACCCGCAAATAGATATAACGTCGCCGAGCTTCAATTCATGCTGCTGGAATGAGGCGGCAACCCGATCAAGGATAGTGTCCAATTGGCTGTAGCTGATGGTTTTGTCATCCAGTACCAATGCCGCTTTGCTAGGTGTAGACACGCCGTGGGAGCGAATTAGATCAGACAGCAGTTGAAACTCCGCCAGACTGTATTCGCTTGATTTTGTTGTAGCCATACCTGTTGCCTTAATTGCCTTTTAGTGGAATTAGCGACATGTGCCTTCTCGCGGGTGTCACTAATCTGAGCATTATTTCCGGTATATGGTACCAGCTGTACCCAAAACATTCTGTCTGGGGGTTGGCTTCACTGACCTGAGTGCTCTCCCTATACGGAAGTGAATACGGGTGTTCTTACTGTTATATAATGGGATTAATGTGTCGAGTGGGGTTTGATTTGATGATTAAACGAGCAGTCTTCTCTGATATATACTCAATAATTGGCTAATTATAGGTGGTTTTCCCAAAATGCCTACTTCGATCTCTACAAATAAGTGGCTTAATTGCACTATCTGTTTACATATAATGTGATTAATGATAGTTTCCAAATGTGGTTGTTTGTAGGGTGAGTGACGCTTGGACTAGGGCGGCTTGTTAGGGGCGTATCCCGATATAAAAAAGGCCAAAGAATAGGCGGAAAGCAATGCGTTTTTTATGATTCAGCGGATTGGAATACTAAGCTTCCTTTATCTGTGCGAGTTCATGTTGCATTTTTTTGGGCATTGTATCCGCGTGATCAAATGTTAAATTTTCGGAATAAAGTATAGGTATAAACTACTTGAAATAAAAAATAATTTAAGTATATACTTGTTTTCATCGGTATTTGGTATAAGCCTAAACCGTACAAAATATTTTTATTTTTTCCAAAGCGCACATCGGAAATATTGTTTCCGAAAAATAATAACTAGGGAGTTGCACGAATGAAATCCAAATTATTTCTCGTCAAGCCACTGCATCTTGCAATGGCTTCGTTGTTTTCCACTTTACCTGTCAGTGCTCAGGCCGCGGATGATGCCTCGTCATTCGACGCGATGTTGGAAGAAATTATTGTCACCGCCCAGCGTCGTGAACAATCAACGCAAGATGTACCTATTAGTATTTCGGCCTTCGGTGCAGAGAGAATTGAACAGAGCGATATGAAAGGGGCTGCTGATTATTTGCAGTCTACGCCAAATGTTTCCTTTACCGAAGTGGGCGGTCAAGGCCCTAAAGGTCTCAATATTTCGATTCGTGGTATTTCCGATTTACAAAATGCAGAGCGTGTGTCGGCTTCTAGTGCATTTGGCGTCTACGTCGATGAATTCAGTGTGGGTACGGCGGCACGGGGAACGCCTAATCCGCCGCTGTATGACATAGAAAGGGTTGAGGTTTTGCGCGGGCCACAAGGAACCTATTTCGGTCGCAATTCAACGGGAGGGGCGATTAACGTTACAACCAAAAAACCAGATGATGAGTTTTATTCGCAACTGGACCTGGGTGCGGGAAACTTCGATACTTTTGATATAGGTGGTGTGCTCAATATTCCTGTAAATGATCGGCTGTTTGTTCGTGCCGCGGTGCAGAGAGAAACCAGTGGCGGAATTGTTGAGAATGTTAATCCGGGAATACTGGGTTCAGGTGGCGGTGACAGTGGCTATACAAACTCTAATGTACGTTTAGCGGCTCACTGGGATGCCAGTGAAGAATGGTCAGTGGATTTCTCGGTTAATTCCATCTCTGAAGACAGTGATATGGAAAATCGCGTTTCCATGGGTATCGAAGGCCGTTTTGGTAGCGACATAACAGACTCAGCGTTTACCTGTGGCTTGAGTGCGTCGACAGATGACAAAGCCTGCAAAGATACCACGGGATTTACGAATTTAAAGGACGATGTCTATAATCTGCGTATTCGCTATACCGGCGAGAATGTAGGGTTTACTTCAATTACTGGGCGCGCCCGCAGCACCATGAACCAGCTTAATGATTTGGATGGTGGCGGTACCGCTTGGGTCGATCGGATGAACAGCTATGAGGCGGAATCTGTCAGTCAGGAATTTAGATTGTTTAGTACCGGTGACGGCGCTATAGATTGGACAGTCGGCGCGTTGACGTACAAAGATGAGTTGAAAGCGGCGAATCAGATTCTGATTAGAGACTTCCTTGGACCTTGGATGGCGGGAGATCTTGCCAATGAGAATGTCATCGACTTGGAGCGTGATGGTTATGCTGCGTTCGCTGATGTTGTCTGGCACCTGAACGAACAAATGACTCTAACTGTAGGTGGTCGATACAGCGACGACGAAGAATCTCAAGTGTGGTCGGAAGTTTACGGTGCTTGTCCGACGAGAGCGGAAGGCGACCCCCTGTCTGAGGGATGTTTCCTTAGGCCCGATCAGGCGGGATCATTGCCAGTTGTTAATGGTCGTATAAGCGGGGGGCGTGCTGCCCAGACGGATGGAACTACAGCTAATAATGGTGGGTCCGATTTTTCTCCAAGAATTGCTTTTAATTGGAGCCTGAATAATGACGTGAACGTTTATAGCGTCGCTTCGCAGGGCTACAAATCAGCGGGTGCTCGAGCAAACCCAGATTCGGGTGGCTCCAACTCCAGTTTCTATGACAAGGAGAAGCTAACTAATCTTGAGTTTGGATTTAAGGCGAAATTTAATGGCGGTCGCACGCGGGTAGACGCGGCAATTTTCTCTATGACTTGGGATGACTTCCAAGCGACTTTGCGCGAAACATTTTGTCGTGAAGACGATGGATCTCTACGCCCGCAAAACGGCAATGAAAACTGTGAATTCGTACCTTTGGATCGTATTCAAAATGCCAAGGAAGCAAGCGCTAAAGGTTTCGAGATTTCAGTGGATACATTAGTTAGTGAAAACTGGCGCTTTGGTGCCAACTACGGGTATCTCGATGCTAAGTACGAAGATTTCGACAATGCAATCCTGAATAATCAAACCTACGATCTTTCAGGCCAGGTTCTTCCTAATGCCCCGGAAAATACCGCGAGTGCCTCTGGCGAATACCGTTTCGGCTTTGGTTCTGCGGATGCTTATGTCCGCCTAGAAGCCAACTACCGGGACACGGTGTTCAATCAAGGTTCCTTGGTTGACCCTTCACGGGCCGAATTTCCTTTCACCCCGGTAGCCTATACCGTGTTTAATCTTAGGGCTGGCTTGGAATGGGAGACTCAGCGTCTATCTTTTATTGTCAACAACCTGACGGATGAAGATGACTTCGTAACATCGGCGGCGTCCAGCACCGCGGGTGTCACCATTCGTCCTCATCCCACGACTTACAAACTGAAGTGGACTGTCTGGACGAACTAAGTTTAGTTGTTTTTCCTTACTAGTGTGTGACTTGGCCTCTACCTCAGGTAGAGGCTTTTTTTATCTTTGTTTGTCGATAAACTCGGGAGAGATTGTGATTTTTCATATGAGGTTTTCTAAGACTGTATTTCCGTTAATTTTCAGTGTTCTTTTTCTAATGGTACAGCCTGTTAACGCTGATAGTGAAGAGGCAGTGCCAGCATCCTATCTTATCTATGCCGGCCAACTGATGGTCGAAGCAGGTAAGCCGACTCAATCAGCAATGTCCATCCTTATCTCGGATGGCAAAATACAAGCAGTAGAGAGCGGGTACCTCGATCCAAGCTCGTTGAAACAATACTCCAATGTAAAAGTGTTGGATCACAGAAAGCACTTTGTTATGCCGGGCCTTATTGATGTGCATGTCCATTTAGAAATGGCTAACGGCAATAAAAAATCTCCCTACGAATTAACAGAAGCCGATCTGGCCTTGAACGGTGCTCATAGTGCACGTTTAACTGTCGAGGCTGGCTTCACAACGGTTAGAGATCTTGGTGCATCTACATCGGCGATTTTTGCTCTGAGAGAGTCTGTTAAGCGTGGTTTGGTGCCTGGCCCTAGGATTTTAGCGGCGGGTGCAGCTGTGGCAATTGTCGGCGGTCATGGTGATGATACGGGCTACCACCAGAAGGTTTGGTCGGCGGCGCAAGACGGTGGCGTTTGCAGTGGCTCCACGGATTGCGTGCGGGCGGTTCGACACCAAGTAAAGCGCGGCGCAGACGTCATTAAGTTAACCGCATCAGGGGGCGGCGGTAAACCACAGGGAGGCCCTAGTGCGCCACCGGAATTCTTCGATGACGAAATCACTGGGATTGTTAACACTGCCCACCGTCTCGATCGCAAAGTTGCCGCCCATGCACATGGTAATGCGGGTGTGTTGCAGGCGGTTGAAGCCGGTGTTGATTCCATTGAGCACGGTACGTTCGTAGCCCCTAAAACGCTATCTCTAATGAAGAAAAGGGGCACCTTTCTTGTACCAACATTGAGCGTTCGAGACAACCTGATACGTGACCTAGATAATATGACTCCGGATATTCAAAAGCGGGCCAAGTTGATACTGGATGTTACGCCTGAGGTGATGGGTGGAGCCTATCGGCGAGGTGTGAAAATTGCCCTTGGTTCAGATGCGGGTGTGGTGCCTCATGGAGACAATGTTCGTGAACTTGAGTGGTTGGTGAAAGTAGGGATGTCCAATCAGGATGCCTTGAAGGCCGGTACAATTGATGCGGCAGAACTACTCGGTTTAGTGGCGACAACGGGGTCTATTGCCGTAGGAAAGTCTGCGGACATTATTGCTGTTGATGGCGATCCCTTGAGTGAAATTGAAGCGATGCGTAAAGTCGATTTTGTGATGGCCCGCGGAAAGGTGTTTAAAGGCGAATGAAAGCTATCGAACTCCTTAACCTCGCTGTGAAAAAATGCTTAGCTACTGTGAATTTATTGGCTCGGTGTATAGTCGTTTTTTCTCTGGGTTTTGTTTGTCAAACCTCAAACGCAGCTTTGTTGTTCCATCCAGATATCTCGCAGCACAATATTGCCTTCAGTTATGATGGGGACATTTGGCTTGTTAACAAGACTGGGGGGGCTGCTTCGCCACTAACGCGAGAAGCGCTTAATGCAAGTCATGCGAAATTTTCTCCCGATGGGGAATCGATTGCCTATACTGCGGAACTGCGGGGTAATTCAGATGTATTCACTTTGTCTATCAGTGGCGGGCAGCCTAATCGCCTTACTTACCATCCCGAGCAGGACCGCGTTGTGGAGTGGTACCCAAATGGTCAAGAGGTTTTGATTGCCTCTACCCGCGAGAGCTATCGCCCACGTTTTAGTCAGTTTTTTAAGGTGCATAGTGGTGGTGGCCTACCGGAAAAGTTGCCGCTACCCTACGGTGAAAAAGCGACCTTCAATGAACTCGGTAATGAGTTGATTTTCACTTACAAAAAAGATTTCCAAGACGGCTACGAGACTTGGAAGCGTTATCGTGGCGGTAGGTCGCCCGATCTCTGGAAATTTAATCTAGAAAACCAAGAGCTCAAAAGGCTGACTGACAATGATGGCGTCGATACAGACCCCGTGAGCGTTGGTGGGAAAGTGTATTTTCTCTCCGCTAGAGGAGGAAGAGATCAGCGAGTAAATGTCTGGCAGAAAGATTTGCTCACTCAAGAGCTAACACAACTTACGAGCTTTTCCGAATTTGATACTCGGCATCTATCGGGTGGCCCCAAAGATCTTGTTTTTTTGAATGGCGATAAGCTTTACCGTTTTGACCTAGAAAGAAGTCAGGTTCTGGAAGTGAAGGTAAGTTTTCACTCAAGTCGGCCTCAAATGAATTCGCATGTGAAAATACTCGACAAGCAGATTCGGCGGGCGACTTTGGCCCACGACGGGCGCGTCGTTGCTTTTGAGGCGGGCGGTGAGCTTCTCGCCTTTGACCGAGGTGGAGAACTTGTTAGCAACCTCACTCAATCACCGGGCATAGCGGAACGAAATCCCGCATATTCTTATGACTCTTCCAAACTAGCTTATGTCTCTGATCAGTCTGGTGAATATCAACTTTCGGTCAAAACACTTAAGAGTGGCAAGGTAAAGGTATTGAGCCGTTTTAGCGATGGTTATAGGCATTCACTGTTCTGGTCTCCAAACGGAAAATTCATCGCTTTTTTTGACTCCGAACAGACTCTTGCTGTCGTAAACGTTGAAAACGGTCATCGAGAAAAAATTGACCAAGGTGTTTGGCGCGGACACGACGAGTTGGCCGGGGCGGAGCTTTCCTGGTCTGAAAATAGCCGTTGGCTGCTGTATACAAAAGGCGACGACAATCGAAATAAGGCCATTTATCTATACGACACCACACGTGGGGAAGGGCGCCAGATTACGGCCGCTTACCATGATGATGTTGAGGCAGTATTTTGCGAAAATGATCGCTTTATATGCTTGATTTCTCGCAGGGAATTTAACCCAGTGTTTGGTGATATTGACACTACTTGGGCCTATACACGTTCTTCTGGATTGTACATGCTTCCCACCGACAGAAGTACTCGATCGCCATTTTTACAAGAGGGAATCAGCTCGGAAACCTTCAATGGTAAAGCTGTAAAGAAGTCCAAGAAGAACTCTCTGCACGCCGGAATGTTCGCCTACGAATCGGCCTTGATACGAATCCCGGTAGATCCCGGTGTGATTAGTAATATTAAGGCTGGCAAGAATTCAGTTGTCTACCAACGACTTAATCCAATCAGTCAAGAACCAAGTGTCCACCAGTTTGATTTTCTGGTGAAGAAGGAAAAGCTATTACTGGCTAAGGCAAGGCTGTTGGATGTCTCAGGCGATGGTAGTACAGCCCTGTTGAGGGGAGGGGATGAATTTGTTTTGCTGGACTTAAATAAAGATCTGTCGAAACCGATGATTTTGCCAATCAACAAGCTTAAAGCGAATATTAGGCCGACGCTGATGAATCGCCAAGTGTTTTGGGAGGCGTGGCGTTATTGCAGGGACTTTTTCTATGACCCCGCTATGCATGGTTTAGACTGGAAAGCCATTGGCGATCAATACGCGGCGCTTCTGCCTTCAGTAGATACCCCCAAGGGGCTTAATCATTTAATTCGTGAGATGTTAGGAGAGTTGTCGGCGGGCCATATATGGGCAAGCTCCACACCCGGTCGTGTTCGCTGGAAAAATACCAGCGCAGGGCAGCTGGGTATTGAATTGACGCGAGTAAAAAACCAATACCAAATATCGAAAATTTATGAATCTGGAGCTTGGGATAGTGCGCATAGGTCGCCATTAAAGACTGCAGGCGTTAATGTCAATGTAGGCGATTACCTGCTAAAAGTTAACGGTGAGACAGTGCCCTTAGATCGTTCACCTTGGGCGGTCTTTGAGGGAAAAACGGCTTGGCTTGAATTGACGGTCAGTTCGAATTTTTCTGGTAAAGGCACCCGAAAGGTTAAAGTAGAGGCTCTCGAGAGTGATCGCAAACTTCGAGAGTTGGACTGGGTGGAAGATAATCGACAAAAAGTACATGAAGCCAGTAAAGGGCAGGTGGGTTATATCTATGTTGCCAACACAGTAGCGGAGGCTCAAAATGACTTGATGCGCCAGTATCGGGCTCAGGTTCACAAAAAGGCTTTGATAATAGATGCTCGGTTTAACAGCGGCGGAGCATTAGGCGACCGTTTAGTTGAACTGCTTAACAGGCCTCCGCTGAATTACTTTTCTTATAGAAATGCTAAAGATTATTCCTTGCCAGAACTTTCCAATGGTGGTCCGAAAATTTTGTTAACTAATGGCTGGAGCTATTCGGGTGGTGATGGTTTTCCTTTTCTTTTTCAGCAAGCAAAGGTTGGTCCAGTGCTGGGCACACGCACATGGGGAGGCTTGGTGGGACCTAATCTCAGCTTGCCTCTGCTTAGTGGTGGAGCTATCTCTGCGCCACCGCAACGGGTGTATCGCGTTGATGGTCGTTGGGCTAGTGGTGGGGATGTAGGGGTAATACCGGATATTGAAGTAGAAAATACACCGAAATCGATGCTGGGCGGATATGACCCGCAACTAGAAGCGGCCATTAGATGGGCAGGGAAATCCTTAGAGAAAAGCATTGAGGTTCAAGCTTTGAAAGACTAGTTAATGGTGCTCTTAAGACTTAGCAAAAGAAGGTTTTCATCTTGTTTGATTACCGATACCTATTTCAGTTTATTGTAAAAAAGGAGAACTAATATGGGTTTAAAAAGTAGAGTTGCACTCATTTTATGGATGTTGATCTCTTGCCTATTTCTGCCTTTGATCGTTGAGGCGCAAACAGAAAACTCTCAGCCGTATGTGCTAACGGTTCAACCCATAGTGGTGCGGGGCGATGATGGCTTGGAGCCAGCGTCTATGGCAATCCCAGAAGCATTGGTTGATCGAGCCTATTTGAAGGCAGGGCTAGATTTCTATTTTTTGGAGCCCCTATATTATGACGATACCGCCGCTCGTGATGGCTTAATCAATCTCGATGAAATTGTTAAGTCTGCCAGGGCCGCAGGGGTGATGCGCGGGCATGGCAATATCGTCAATATGTTTTTTGTGAATGCAGTGGACGGCAATAAAGGACCATTAGGTCGTGGGATGTTAGGTGGGGACATCACCTTTATCGCCCTAGACCGAAACAGCACCTTAGCCAATGTTCGCGATCAAGAGGCGTTCGTGATTGCCCATGAGGTTGGGCATAACCTGGGTTTGAACCATGCCGTTGATGATGAGAATGTTCCGAATGATATACCGAATATTCAAGGCGATGGTCCATTTGCAGATAGAATCGATCCTCGATTTAGTTTGAATGCCTATCAGGTGGAATTACTGAGGAAGAGTCCTCTCGTGCGACCACGGATTGAAACCTTGTCTGTGAAGGATGGGCGGCAGGCCATTTTGGACGAAAGTTTTGAGCCTTTTTTTTCGATCTTGCAAAAGAAGGAAGTTGAGGCGTTTATTGGTGCCCGAGTTGAATCGGAAGATGTCGATGAAATCAGAGATATTGCGCGTCGAAAGTTTTCGTCTGCGGTATTGCCGTTTTCAATTGATGAGGCCAGACAATTATCTGAGCTCACTCAGGAGACCATCAAAGTTCTTTCCGGCGGTGGGTTTGGGTCGGTGGCAAATCATCCCTGGCGGTTTCTAAAAGTGGCTCCATGGCTCTGTGGTGGTTTTGCATTTACCCGAGGAAACACCATAGTTCTGAGCCAGAAACACATCGATACCTTGCTGTCTGAAAAGTCCTTGTCAAATCGCCTGCAGGTATCTGGGGCGCTTCTTGTTCATGAACAGATACATTCCTTACAGCGCTCGTTTCCGAGTAAATTTGAAAAGTTAAATGCCGAATATTGGGGTTTCGTAAAGGCGAATGTGGAAACGACCGGTAGCCTTGTAAAGAATCAACTCTCTAACCCAGACGCTCCTCTGGCTCAATGGTTGATCCCTAGTGAATCTGCTCGTCAATATTATTGGGTGAGAACAGTGTTTCGAGACGTACGAGGCTTGCCTCAGATGGGTAAAGATTTTGTTGAGCGAGTGTATTCGGTTCAAGAAACACAGGGCCAGTTTGATTTGATCTTAGATCAAACAGGCAAGCCTGTGCAATTTTCTTTGTCCGAGTTTGGCGAGTATGCGAATAGCTTTCCTGTAACGAGGGGAATTGATCACCCGAACGAAATAGCAGCTTATATGTTTGCCGAAGTTTTCCGTGCGCAATTGGGAGGTAACAAAGGTGTTTACTTTGCAAATGTAAGTGAGGCGCAAAGGAATAATTCTGAGGAGTTTGTACAGTGGTTGATGATGGAGATGTAGAAAAATCGATCAATTCCAGCTGAGGAGCCGATCTATAGCGTCAAGCCTTTCCGAACCCTTGAAGCGACATCCTGACATAAGGGGTGTGTATGGGTTAGTATAATCGTTCAAAAATGATAATGAATATACTTTAAGACGAGAGCCCTCAACCATGAACGATTTTGCACACATGATTGATCGAAAGTTAGGCTACATCCCCCAGGACAAAGAAGGCTTACGATTGTGGCTAAAGCTTTCCACTTTAGTACAGCTACTTGAAACTGATATCCGCAAGCATTTGGCTGCGCAATACAGTATGACGCTTCCTAGATTCGAGGTGTTGGCGGCTCTAGAGAGAGTACCTGAAGGTCTCACGATGGTTGACTTGTCGAAATGGTTAATGGTTACCAAAGGCAATATTACGGGGATCGCTGAAAGGTTGTCAGAGGACGGTTTTATCCGGCGAACCCCGACGCCCAGCGATCTCAGAACTTTTTGCGTTACCTTGACTCCTAAAGGTCGCAGTATAATTACTGAAATGCTGGCCTCTTATGAACTGCTGTTAAACAGTGCATTTGAAGAAGTTTCCCAGGAGGAAATGGACGGTTTACTCGGTGTTTTTAACAAAGTAAAAGAAAACATCAGCGCTCGTGAGGACTAGTTGATTGGCGTAGCTTTTACAAGCTTGCCAGTCTGGGGCGCTCGGTAAAGCTCGAGCCCTTCCTTAATCGTCGCGACAATTTCAATTTCACGAATCTCATCGAGTGGTACTTTCAGTGGGTTGTCACTCAGTATTGTAAAATCCGCCAGTTTTCCCACTTCTATGGAACCTTTTTTGTCTTCTTCAAAATATTGGTAGGCAGCATCGATTGTGATTGCGCTCAGCGCTTGCATCGCTGTGATTGATTCTTTAGCGCCAATAACTTTACCTTCTCTGGACTTGCGACTTACGGCGGTCCACATTTGCATCATGGGGTCCAGAGGTGTGATGATATAGTCGCTGTGATTGGTGAAACGAAGACCTTTATCAATCGATGTTCTCATTGGGCTCAAGAAGTTGGCGCGTTCACTGCCGAGATTTTTTGTATGGGCATCCCCCCAAAAATAGGCGTGATTGCTGAAATAAGAAGGTATCATTCCCAATTCTACATATGCGTCTAATTGATCTTCTCGCACAAACTGTGAGTGGATAACCACGTTGCGGCGCCCGTCGCTAGCACTGATGGCTGCCTGCCGATGTATTTTGATCACCATGTCGATGGCGGCGTCACCATTTGCGTGGGTATAAATTTGCCATCCTCGAGTAGATGCCGCTGAGAATAATTCCCTTAGTTTTTCATAAGGCAACAAGGGTTCGCCATGCCAATTTTCTTCACCTGCGGGGCTAAGGACGTGGAAAGCTTGTGTGAAATAAGCAGTTTTACCTTGCGGTGAGCCATCTGCAATGAGTTTTATACCAGCTATTTTAAGGCGGTTTTTTACCTGCCTTGGTAGTAAACTTGGATCGGCAAAAACCTTTTCTTGATCAATAAAAATAGGCAAGGCCATGAGGTCAATTGGCAGTTTATGGGCCGCGGCCTGTTCCTGGTAGCGCTTGATGTCGGAGTATTGAGCGCTGCCGTCCTGAATGGTCGTAAAGCCATTGCGCAGATAACGGTTCACGGCCATTGTGAAAGAGCTATCGTAATTTTCGAGGGACATGGCTAAAAATTTATGCAGTAGGGGAATCCATGCTGTTTCCATTAACAGCCCTGCTGGCTCTTGACTCCCCGCGAGTCTTGCGATTAATCCACCCTTGGGAGTGGGGGTTTGGGCATCGATATTCATCGCGGTCAATGCCGCGGAGTTCAACACGGCTCCGTGTCCGGATACATGCATTAAGGTGACAGGCACGTCGGGGAAGTGGGCATCCAGGTCATGACGGGTGAGATGGCGACCATAGGTGTTTTCGTCGTAGCCATAAGCTAGTAACCAACTATCCTTAGGATGTGGCTTGGTCGTTTTCCAGTGTTGTTTTAGTATCGATATCAATGCATCGATGCTGGCCGCCTTGCCCACCGGAGGTGGAGACACGTTGGCCCAGGTAGCCATCGTCAGTGCATGATTGAAGTGGCTGTGTGCATCGATAAAACCCGGCACCAGTGTCTGTGCCTGCAAATCTATCACCTGTGTCTTTGGTCCAATCAACTTGCGCAAATCGACATTGCTGCCAACAGCGTTGATCAAGCCCTTGCGGGTGGCTACGGCTTCTGCGGTGCCCTTAAGTTTATCTAGAGTAATAATATCGCCATTGAGAAATACCTTATCGGCGAATCGAGGAACTTCGTCACTTAGGCAATTTTGAGCACTCAGAAAAACAACAAGCGATAAGGCGCGGATTATTTGTTTACGCATAGTAATTTTTCACTTCCTTGGAGGTAAGGGGGCAGGAGTGCCTTCGAATACCGTTCCCCAAATGGGAATGTCGGCAATTTTTTTAACGTCGGTTTCATAGGGGTTCGCGTTTAGGATTGTGAAGTCGGCGCGTTTACCGGCGCGAATTGAGCCAATTTCATCTTCCCAACCCATAATCCAGGCCGCTTCACTGGTGATGGCCCTAAGAGCGCCGTCGAGACTAACTCGTTCATCCTGCCCAGCGGGATTGCCATTGATGGTCACGCGATTCACCGCGGCTGAAACGAGTGTTAGTGGCTCGAGTGGTGCCATGGGGGAGTCAGAATGCAGCGTAAAAGGTACTCCTAAACGCTCGAGAGAGCCCAGCCGAACCATTTGGCTGCCACGATCGTTTCCCAGCCAGTGTTTGCTGTAGAGATCACTGAGAATGTAGTGATAGTAAGGGTTGGCTGAAACAACGGCGCCCAGCGCTTTGAGCTGTTTATTTTGATCTTCTGTTGTATAAGCAAAATGTTCCAGAGACAAGCGATGATCCGCTCTAGGAGATTCTTCTTGCAGGTTTTTCAGTAGGTCTATCAAGGCCGCCGCACTGCCATCGCCATTTGTGTGTGCGTGAATCTGATAACCTGCATCCCAGAAAGCCTGAGCCCACTGGGCAGTCACCTCAAGGGGCTTCATCCAAATGCCTTTGTGGCCGTCAATGTAGCCAGGAAACCCAAATTGAGCTAAGCCGCCAAAGATAGCACCGTCCATCATGATTTTGAATCGGCGGTCAAAAAGCACCCGATGACTATTGTCTTCGCGCCATTCTTCAATTTCGGCCAGCGCTTCGGGTATCGACTTACCTCTGGCCAAAAAGTCCATGATGGTGGGCGTCAGAATAATGCGGGCAGGTGCCTTGGTGGATTCCGCCGCGTGCCGGATTAGCTGGGTCTCGCCTACAGGGTCGCCAAATATACCCACTCCCATGTCCAGTGTGGTTGTCACACCGCCGCGATGCACCATTTCCAGAAAATTTTCCATGCCTTGAGAAAAGCGCGAAGGGGCAAATAGAAATGGCAGGAAAGGAATCATCGCCTGGGCTCCATTCTCATAAAAATGTCCATTCGCCCAATCGATTTGTGGGTGGACAGCGAGTAGGTCCCGATCGAGATTCAGAAGCTCAATTGCCGCATCATTGAGAATCAACTCGTGAAAAGAGCGGTGCCAGAGAATGACTGCTTGGGTGGGAAATAATGCAGTCAGTTCTTCTCGGAATAGTTCGCCGTGCCATAGGGGATGAAATCCCCAGGTGATAAATGGAATTTTGGCATCGGAGTGTTTCGCCACCTGTGATTTCAGGAGCTTGCGGTAAGCCTCCGGTGTTTTTGCACTGGGGAATTCGCCCGTTGGCAAGGACCAGTGCTCCGGCGCGATGAAAGGAAATTGGGTGAGAATTGCGGGCAGCGTCGGGTGCACATGGGGATCGATAAAACCCGGCATGATGGTTTTTCCATCGAAGCGCCGGTCAATTCTGCTGGGCCTAGATTGTGTCCAAGGTTCGAGTGATTTAAGGCTGCCCACCGCAATAATACGTCCGTCGGCAACAGCAACAGCGCTCGCCGATGGCATTGCAGGTTCCATGGTGATTATCTTCTCGGCGGTATAGACCACCAGCTCCGATACTGAGTCAGAAATGGGTGTTGCACTGGAGGAAAACACCACTGTGGCATACAGCGAGCACAGGGCAACACAAATGTTTCGGAGAATATGACTTAAGTTCATTGATTGATTCCATCGCCAGTTTGATGGCAGACAGGTATATCAAATTAATCTTTGGAAAGGTTGCGCTAATTGTAGATTGGCGGACATTCCCCTATCGCTTGACGTGATCTGACAAGTCGACTGTCTATTTTCTGATTACATTGGTCACCTAACGATTATTAAAACAATAGCTCTGGGGAGTTCTATGAAGTATTCACACACGCGTCTATCACTATCAATTCTCGCTTCAAGTATGGCATTTGCAACACTGTCTGTTGAGGCTGTCGAGTCAGGTTTTGAGCTGGAAGAAGTGGTTGTTACTGCACAAAAACGTGCCCAAGACCTTCAGGATGTGCCCATTGCCGTGACTGCAATGGATGCTACTGCGCTCAGGCAAGCGGGTATTGAGGATGTGAAAGGCATAGCCCAGCGCACACCAGGATTCAGCATGGGCACATTTATGGCGGCCCAACCTCAATTGTTCATTCGCGGTATTGGCTCGAATGGCGACAGTGCCGGCGGCGGCGAACAATCCGTGGCCATGTTCATAGACGGCGTATATATCAATCGAAGTGCCGGTGGTTCAATGGAATTGTTTGATTTGGCTTCCGTTGAAGTATTAAGAGGCCCTCAGGGCACCTTGTGGGGGAAGAACGCAATCGGCGGGGCGGTTAACATGCGGTCTAAGCGACCCTCAGAAGAGTTTGATGCGTCTTTCGAAGTGGGAATGGGGAATTTAGGTTTACAAACCTATCGCGGCCTTGTCTCAGGCGGCTTGACTGAGCAGCTCGCCGGAAAAGTAACTTTCTCTAGGAAGGAGCGGGACGATTGGATCGATAGTGCGGCCGATGACAGCGTACACACTGGAGGCTTAGACAGCGATAGCATTCGCGCACAACTGTTGTTTATTCCCAGCGAGACGGTCGAAGTACTGCTGAGCGCGGACTACGGAAGTGATGATCGTTCGGGTATAAGTATCAATCCTCAAATAGGCGCTGCGGAAAACGGTGCAGTGAATCAATTTGCAAGCTTTGCGCCTGAAATTGATTTTCACGACACAATGTTGGAGGACGCGGGTTTTCAATCCGTAGAAGGAAAAGGTGTTTCCCTAGCGATTGACTGGGACATCTCTGACACTGTGACCTTGTCTTCAATTTCGGCATATCGTGAAACCGATACGGCTTTTGCCAACAATAACACAGGCACGGGACTGTCCACCTTTTCGGTGTTTGAGCTTTTTAACTTCGCCGCCGAAACCAGTGAAATGTTGAGTCAGGAGCTGCGCTTGAGCGGCGACACTGACGCAGTACACTGGCAGACAGGTGTGTATTTCAATAACGAACAGACTAGCCGTGCAGAGGGAGGAGATTTCTTGATAGGCCCAGGGGGGCCGCTGTTGGGGATTCCGGCTTTTTTAGAAGGGGTTACGCTCACTGATCTTGCGGATCAGCGCAATGAGACCGATAGCGTTGCCGTGTTTGGTCAATTCACCTACAGCGTATCAGAGGTTCTGGATGTCACGCTTGGCGCTCGCTACAGCAAGGAAGAAAAAGATTTTGCGAATACCGGCACTCGAGGAATTGGCTTGTTTGTTGTCGAGGACTATGACGTTACCGCGCAAGAATCATGGAGCAAACCGACGTATAAGCTAACAGCTAACTATCAACTTGCTGAAGACGCAATGATTTATGTCAGCGCTGCAACAGGTTTTAAAAGCGGGGGATTTGATGGCGTGGCCTCTACCTCCTTAGCGGCGAGCACGGCCTTCAATGAAGAAGAGGCTCTGAACCTTGAGTTGGGATTAAAATCGATGTTGTTGGACAATCGTCTGCGTTTTAATGCAGCAATATTCTCTACGGCATACGATAATCTACAAGTGCTTGGCTCTATTGAAGACGGCGTGTGTACGATCTGCCCATTGGTGACCTTGAATGCCGGTGAAGCGGAGTCGGCGGGGGTGGAAGTGGAAGCAACCTTCCTTGCCACACAAAACCTTCAGTTCTCCTTTAACTATGCTTATCTCGACACGGAGTACACCACCTTAAATACGGAAGGCTTGAAAGAGTTTGAAGGAAATTCTCTGCGCAACGCGCCCGAGAATGCCTATAACATAGCTGCTCTGTATGAAAAAGATCTTGATAATGGCGGAGCGTTTACGGCTCGGGCAGAATGGATTCACAAAGATATCGCCTATCAATCGATTCAAAATCGCGAGGCAGGGGCCATTCCTGAGTACGATTTGGGGAATTTACGTTTGTCTTACACCAGCGCTGACGAGCAGTGGGAAGTGTCGGGCTGGGTGAATAACATCGCTGACGAAGAATATCTCGCCCACAATTATGTGCAGCCCGGTTTTGGTGTGCTGGCAACCGCTGGAATGCCGCGTATTTATGGTTTAACGCTGACCTGGTCCAGTCAATAGGTCAGGTAGTTACTGTTAGTGCGGTACCTTCTACTTTCTCTCCTTTCCCCTCTTTACCTTCGGTAGAGAGGGGGGCTTCCTACTGTAATCGTAGTTACAACTGTCATCTCAAACACTTAGCGCATAGGAACAGAAAGATGCAGAAACACTTGATGTTTCCTCTCACGATACAGGTCGGACACATAGTGCTTAGCTGTTTTTGGAATCTTGTGGGTGTCTACCTAATGGCGCAGGGTCTTGCCGCGCTGGGTCCTTCTGCATCCATTAAAACGGTATTTTTACTTCTAGGCTTAGGAGTATTGCTCGTCTTGACCGCGTATCGCTCATTGGCGTTCTATATTTTGGTTTCTTTATTGTTAGCACTGGGGGCTTTGTCTGCCATTGTAAATGCATTTGTACAAACGTCCGATTTATGGCCCTCTGATTATTGGCGAGCGGGTGGTGTTGTGTTGAATGCAGGCGGCCTAATTGGCGCAGTCTGTGGAATTGTATGCGGTATGAAAAATAATTATTCCAAAAAGAGTGAAGATTATGTTCGTTAGAAACTTGTTGCGTCGTATTTCTGTGGTCAGCACTATTGGGCTGGGAGGCGCCGCCGTTCAGGTGTTTGCCGTTGGTGAGTTAATAACGCCAATGCAAACTGTACCACCCAAAATCGCGGAGCAGGTGACAATGGAAAATTACCGGGACCATGGCATGAGTCGTTGGTCTTTCCGGAATGTTGGCGCCCCACTGCATGTGGTTATGGTCCCCAGGGAGGGCGAGATACATCGCTTGGCTCGCGCAAAAGATTCTAAGGTGAACGACCATCGATTCTTGGACGGGCAGGGCAAGGATGTTAGTTTCGATGCCCTACTAGAAGACAATGACGCCGATGGCGTGATCGTTATTAAAGGTGATGAAGTTGTTCATGAGCAGTATTTTCATGATTTCGATGAACATGCACAGCATATTTGGTTTTCAATGACTAAATCTCTTGTGAGTACCGCCTTTGGTATTTTGGTCGAGCAAGGCAAGGTTGACCTACAAGCTTCGCCGGCTGCATACATTCCAGAATTGAAGGACGGAGGATTTGAACGTGTCACAATTCAAAATGTATTGGACCACGCGACCGCAATAAGCTTTAAAGAAAATTATACCGATCTTCAGTCTGATTTTTTCCAGTATTATGCGCCGGCACTAAATTTGGCTTGGTTACCCGGTGCCGCGGATGCGCAGCCAAATGATACCAAAATATATGGAGCTCATGATTTTTTAAGTCAGTTTATTCAAGCTGATTCATCTCTAAAACCCGGGCGAAAATTTGATTATAACTCGAGTAATGCAGATCTTTTAGGCTGGTTGATTGCCCGTATTAGCGGACAAAATCTACAGGATTTTATACAGGAAAATATCTGGTCTAAGTTGGGTGCAGAACACGATGCATATTTAGCTGTGGATCGTGCGTATATGCCTGTTGCTACAGGGGGTATGAATTCTACCTTAAGAGACGCGGCACGTTTTGGCTTAATGATTCGAGATCGTGGCCAGTACCGAGGACAATCGATCATTCCCGCTGCTTGGGTGGATAAAACTTTACAGGTAGGCCCTAGCCTCGAAAAAAGTTTTGATGCCAATTCAAAATACGCTCAAGAACCCTGGCAGGCATACCACAATATGTGGTGGGTGCTGGATGCACAGGCGGGGGAATACTGCGCCGTGGGTGTACACGGGCAAGTGATTTACATAAATCGCTTGACCGATACTGTGATGGTTTGGTTTTCCAGTCAGGCGACGGCTTCTGCCGCAAGCAATGATAACTTTCGAGTAAAGCTTAATGCGGCTAGAGTACTGGCAAAAACTCTTTAGCGTTCATAATTTAATGGCATTGCGGTGCCGGTATTCAGTGGGGCTAAGATCTGTCCATTGCTTAAAAGCTTTGGTGAAGGAGCCTGTGTCGTTGTAGCCCAGTGACAGTGCAATGTCGGTAACGGATTGCGGTGTTGCGGTCAATCCTTGGACCGCCTGAGTAAATCGTAGCTTGCGCAGCAAATCATTAAAGGCATTTTTCTCCTCGGTCAGGCGCCGCTGCAGCGTGCGCTCTGTCATTGATAATGATTCGGCCACATAGGTGATTGTGCCGCGTCTCTTAGGCAGTAAATCGACTAGAGCGAGAGTAACTTGTTGGCTACATGTAAGTGTGAGTTCCTGACTTTCATGAGCCTTCTGGGCATACTCTTTCATTAGTCTCAGCATGTCTGGGTTATGCTGAGGGTTGGGTTTTTCAAAAGAAGAGCGCGGGAAGACAATTTCATTGTGTGGCTGGCTAAAATGAATAACAGCGCCAAATCGTTGCGTGAGTAAGCGGGTATCGGCTGGCTCTGGGTAGGTCACGTAAACCTCAATAGGCTCAGGCTTGTGAGTATAAATTTGCTCGCCCAGCCCAATCCAATTACTGAAGATCAAGTCCACCATATAGCGTTGTTTGATATAACGTAAACACAGAGGCTCCCAAATAACACGAATAGTGTCTTTGGTTTCAATCATCTTACTATTGCCGCTATGCATCAGCGCATAGCGAAACGGTATCCACAGTTTAAAGGCCTCGAGCATGTTGGTTGCACATAGCGCGAGCATGCCTAAAACCCCATGATTTTGTGGTTGTGTTTGCTGCCCAATGATCAAGGCGAAGTCGGGATTTTTGGTGCGGAGAGCCGCCAGTTCTAGCAAGGCTATTAAAGTGCTCATCGGCAGGCGTTTTTCGGGATCGTCGCCGCAATCTTCTGGCAGATTAAGGTCTTTGCATAGCTCGCGGCGGGAGGCTCCGAGAGATTCAGCCGTGGAGAGCACCGAGTTGATGTAATAACTGGCGGTTGTCCACTCTGGGTCAATATCGGGTGGAGGTGTCGCGATGTTCAGATCCGTGGGGCTCATTTACAGCTTGCTCGTTGAGTGCGGTGGTTTGTTTGCGGAACGATACCAAAATTAAGGCCCTCAGAACAGCGAGGTATGCAGGAACCGATTAGGGCTATTGCCGCTTAGCTTAGCTCTGTTGCTTGTTTAAAGCTAAATAGGGCGACAGTTCCCGTTTGCATATTTCGGGTATTGAACGGGGCTTATGCACCAGAGATTTACATGTATTCAGGCCTTTCTCGCTTGTAAATAAGATAAGGGTATCAAAAGCTACACGGCTTAATGCTTTCTGAACTAATGGCGCCTTAATTTGCTTACTATAGTTAGTTCATAGCAAATTATTCATTGAGAGTAGCTAGTAGCTAGGGCTCCAAACTTCCTCGCCCTAGACCTCTTGGTCCGAAAAGGTATTGTGATGCAAAAACCAAAACGACAAACGCGGCTCGGAGAGCTTCTTATTGAGCGCGGCGAACTCACTGCGGCTCAATTACAGCAAGCGATTGAGCTTCAGGCTCAGCGCCGAAAATTTGCAGAAGCTGCGGGCGAACCCTTAGGTGCCAGGGTCGCATTGGGTGAAATCCTGATTGAGCTGGGTTTTATCAAGCGTCTACATCTTCGTAAAACATTGAAATGGCAGCAGAAGCTGCGTAGAACAACCTTCGCGCTGGCTTTCTTAGCACCTTTGTTATCCCCGTTTACCGTTCAGGCCGCAAAATTTGACAGTGGCCAGACAGGTCAAACGACTCAAACGAAAACCGATAAAGTATATGGGAAAGGGAGCTGGAAGAACCAAACCGAGTCAGAACCTGCTCCAGAGCCCGAACCAGAACCGGCTCCGGAACCTGAGCCAGAGCCCGCACCGGAACCTGTGCCAGAGCCCGCACCAGAACCTGAGCCCGAACCTGCTCCTGAGCCTGCTCCGGAACCTGTGCCAGAGCCCGCACCGGAACCTGAGCCCGAGCCTGCTCCTGAGCCCGCACCGGAACCTGAGCCAGAGCCTGCTCCTGAGCCTGAGCCTGCACCGGAACCTGAGCCCGCTCCAGAACCTGCGCCAGAGCCCGCTCCAGAACTTGAACCAGAACCCGCACCAGAACCTGAGCCGGAACCCGCGCCGGAGGCAGTGACGTCATCTGTTGTTTTGAGCTGGACCCTGCCAGATACACGCGAAAACGGTGATGCGCTAGAACTGTACGAAATTGGAGGCTATGAAATTTTATACCGTAAAGTGGGAGAAGAGTTATTCACCTCAGACTTGGTGAACGATTCGCAAATGTCTGAATATACTGTGGGCGACTTAGAACCAGGCGACTACGAGTTTATGATGGCGACTGTTGATAGTGATGGCCTATACAGTGAATACGTTACGGTCCACATCACCCTATAAAAGCTCAGCCCGCGGGTCTCTTTCTGAGGCTTGAGTTCCACGGGTTGGGCCTCCAAGTATGCTATCTACTACCTTTGCAATCTCTTCTGTACACCATATTACATCTCATTTTTTATTCCTTGAACGAGTTCGTTCCTTGTTCAACCCTAGTGAAAATCCACATAGGAAGTGCACAAAATGTCAGGAGATTGTGCTCCTTTTGTCATGGTGCAAACTCGTCTCTCGGCGGTAATATTCTCAAACCAAAGCCACTTTAGAAGGCTTATTGCTTAAACAGCTCGGAGAGATAAGATGCACAACAATTATAAGCTGAAAGAACTTACTCAGATAATTTGTAGCCTTACGGTACTTGCAGGAAGCGTTGAAGTCATTGCCCAAGGGAGCGCGGGGTTTGAATCTATGACCTTGGAAGAAATCGTGGTGACGGCTCAGAAACGTCAAGAAAGTTTGCAAGACACGCCGATTGCAATTACCGCTTTTACCTCCACTGGCTTGGCCGACAAAGGGGTGCAAGATATCTCTGAAATCGCGCAATTAGCCCCCAGTTTAGTTTTCGATACGGCATCTCCCATTGGTGGAGCATCATCAGCGGCAGCGGTATTTATTCGAGGTATTGGCAATACTGATTTCAGTTTAACCACGGAGCCCGGTGTAGGAACCTATGTAGATGGGGTTTATGTATCTCGGTCTATTGGCGGTGTTTTAGATGTGTTGGACGTGGAGCGAATTGAGATTTTACGTGGCCCGCAAGGAACTTTGTTCGGGCGCAATACCATCGGTGGAGCCTTAAGCATAAGTTCGCGTAAACCGGCGCACGAAAAAGAAGGCTCAATTGGTTTAACCGTGGGTGATGACGGTCGCCTGAACGTTCGCGGCTCAATCGATCTTCCTCTAAGCGATAATGTTCGCACCAGTTTCGCGGTGTCAAAAAAGCAGCGCGATGGTTTTGTCACCAGGCCGTTGGGAGGCAAAGACCTTGGCGATGAGGACCGTCTAGCACTTCGCGGTACGGTGGTTTATCAGCCCAATGATTCTTGGGATTTTCAGCTTTCGGCTGATTACGCTGAGATAAGTGAAACCAGTTCTCCCAGTGTTGGTGTCGGCTTCAGCGATGGTGTTGGCGTGATTGGTTACGCAGAAAATCTCGGCTTGCCAGTAGCGGATGTTATTACAGATTTAACCCAGAAATACGCCGTGGACATTGGTGACGATCGTTCATTTGGACAATATCCGGCGTTTTCAGATACTGAAGTTTGGGGTGTTTCATTTGTAGCGAATTATCATTTCGATAATCATGATGTCAAATATACTGGCTCTTATCGTGACACCGAGTCACGGTTTTCCGCAGATGCGGACAATTCACCGTTTCAAATAACTGAGATCTTAAACCCAGATTATCAACATGAGCAGGTAAGTCACGAGTTCCAGTTTACCGGTAATTTGTTGGACGATCGGCTAGAATATGCTGCAGGCCTGTATTACTTTGTAGAAGAGGGAATTGATTCAGTAAGAGTGCCCGTTAGCTTGCCGGGCTCGGTTTTCGGCCCACTCGTTAATCCAGACAATACAACTTTCATTAGTAACTTTGCGGCCGTCGACAATGACAGTACCGCCGCTTATCTTCAGGTCACTTATGCCCTCAATGAAACTTTTTCATTGACGGGAGGTGTGCGTAGAACCGAAGACAGCAAAGAATACGGCTACGCTCAATTCTTAGGTGCGAACCAGTTGGCAGCGACAAAAGATTACTTTCCAAGTGAGACCCCTGCAGGTATTTTCTTGCCGCTGGTAGGCTCGGGAATCGGTTTGGACCAAGAGGAATTTAACGATACTTCGTTTAAATTTGGTGCGGATGCAAGCTTGGAGGACGGCACCTTATTTTACTACAGCTATACTGAGGGTTTTAAAAGCGGGGGGTATGTTCTTCGCTATGTTGTCCCTGTGCCTGAGCCACTTTCCTTTGATCCCGAAACGCTTAAATCCCATGAGCTGGGTATGAAATGGCAAAGTAGTGACAACCGCTTCCGTATCAACGGAGCGGTATATTCGTCTACCTATGACAATGTCCAAGTTACGCTGTTTGATGCGGGAGGTGGTCCAGTGACGGCCAATGCAGGCGCCGCAGACATACAAGGTCTGGAATTGGAATTGACGGCCTTATTAAGCGAAAACATTAAGCTCGAACTTGGCTATGGCTACACCGATGCCGAATACACCTCTCTCAATGCTGTGCCGGGTTTGTCCTTGGCCGTTGGATTGGATTCAAAGCTGGTGAATACACCAGAGAATACTCTTAGCCTCGGTTTGGAATATCTCACTGAGCTAGCCGACAAAATGTTGGTATTGCGAGTGGATTATTCCTACACCGATGAGATATTTAACGATTCGCAGAATTCAGAATTTCTTTTCCAAGATGCCGTTAATATCTTTAATGTTTCCGCAAAGTTAGAGCTGACGGAATCTAGTGAGTTGGTGGCATGGGTAGAAAATGTATCTGATGAACGATACATCGTGACTGGAAACTCCAATTTTGGACTCGGGTTCCATAGTGCGATCGTGAGTCGTCCTCGCGAGTATGGCGTAACGTTTCGTCACCGTTTTTAAAGCTAATTGTTCAATATAGGCTTGTGGTAGGACGCGCTAAGCATCATTGCAATAGAGCGCTTGCTGCAAGCCGATTTTCACCTAAATAAAATTATCGGCGGGAAAAGTATGTCTACCAAAAATGTTGTGAAAGTGGCGGCTGTGCAGGCAGCTCCAGTGTTTTTAGATCTGCAAGGAGGCGTTAAAAAAACGGTCAGTTTAATTCAACAGGCCGCACAGCAAGGTTGTGACTTGATCGTGTTCCCTGAAACCTGGTTGCCGGGTTACCCATGGTTCATCTGGCTGAATAACACAATGACCAATATGAAGTACTTTAACCAATACCATGAGAACTCTCTGGTGGCGGGCAGTGATGAATTCAATACCATCGCGCAAGCGGCAAAAGACAATAATATCTATGTGTCTATTGGCGCCAGTGAAAGAGATCATGGTTCGTTATATATCGCGCAATTTTTATTTGGCTCTGACGGCTCTCTGTTGTCGGGGCGACGTAAATTGAAACCCACTCATCAAGAGCGCACGGTATTTGGTGATGGCGACGGCTCTGGTATAGAGGTTACGGAAACTGACATTGGTCGCCTTGGCCAGCTGGCGTGTTGGGAGCATTTGCAACCCCTCACTAAGTACGCAATGTATAGCATGCATGAGCAAATTCACTGCGCGGCCTGGCCATCATTTTCTAGCTATACTCAAGCTTACGCGCTAGGGTGGCAGCTAAACAATGCAGCATCGCAGTTGTATGCGGCTGAAGGCCAATGCTTCGTTGTCGGGGCCTGTGGTCTAGTCTCTGAAGAGATGATCGAATTGTTGGTTGAAACAGATGAGCATAAAGAGCTGATCGCCGTTGGTGGAGGTCATGCGGTTATTTATGGTCCGGATGGCCGGCCTTTAGTCGACAAATTGCCGGAGGACGAAGAAGGCCTTTTAATTGCTGAATTGGATTTGAGTGAGATCACCATTGCCAAGGTGTTCGCTGACCCAGTTGGCCATTACTCCCGCCCCGATGTCACCCGTTTATTGTTAAATCGTCAAGCGCAAACGGTGACCGAGGAGTATGACCTTGAAGACGGTGTTGAAGAGATTCGTGAACCGATACTGGCAAAGTCTTAAGCCACAATCCCACTAGAACCCGTCTAAGTAGGCGCCTGACAACGAGAGGCCTGAACGTGAGCAAGAGAAACCGTCATAACATGCCTGAAAATTTTGAGCCGCCGGTAGCCGCTTGGGCGGCTGAATGGGCAGGGCAAGCAGCTGTGTTAACTACGGTTATTTTTGCCATTCAAGGGCAAATGAATGAGTCCTTTAGGCAATGGCTTAGCTTCGCCCTCAATGATGTAGAGTATAAACCTGAGTGGTTTGAAAAGGCCAAATTCAAAGATAGAGAAGGTATTGAGAATACAGTTTTTGTCGCTTATTGGCGCGACGGTAATTATCAGCGATGGTGGGGAAATGATAGGGTCTCAGCCTGGTGGCAAAGTGACGACAGACTTAATGAAGCCGTGGGTTATTGGCGTGAACATTACGATATGCCTATTGAACGACTAGAAACACTTCATTCAAGCCCTCGCATTCATGGCGTCGCCCGTTTGGCTCCGGACTTAGAGGGGCCTATCGACGAACACGCATACCCTGGAGCGGCCCGTGACCGTATTTCGGTGTCGGGTTCTGAGAATGTCGCCTCCAATAATTCCCTTGGGGCCAAGTTGAAGAGTACGCGCTCCCAAGAGGGTAAGCGTGTGCATGTAACCCCGCCTGCAAATTTGTGTGTTATTCGTTCTGGCCAAGACTGGGGGCAATGCGCCGAGGAAGAGGCTAGTTTTTACCTTGAAAAGGTACATCCTACCTTGATTCTAGGGATGGACTATCTCGCGAATAACCCTGAAGAAAGCCGTTGTCTGAGTATGCGTTTAATGCAAAATATAGACGAGGATGGCCTTAAACTAAGCCAGACCTTTGGCCTAGGGTATGCATTAGATATTTTTGCATTTGAAGAATGGGCAAAGAGTCACCCAACGCACCTGGATATCTTTGCTGGCTTTATGGTTCACGCCGGTAAGTTTCAGGAGCGTATGAAACTGAGTTTGTGGCATGAAATTAGCGTTTTGGCAGAGCATGGCGGACAATTTGAGTATATTAACTGTCACCCTAAGACGGGTCTTCTGCCATACTGTTAGTCGATTTTTACGGTGCAAAAGTGATGTTAGGAGGTAGTTTTGTCCTTTATTATTAAAAATGGCTATCAAAAATCCGCCGAAGAGTCTCAGCGCTCATCTAATTTCGATTATTGGCGCGAAGTCGTCTCTGATGAGTATGTTCAGTTAGAGTGTCACCCGCAGCCGGGCCAGAATGTAGCCGATTTTAATGCCAAGCTTCGCGGCGGCATTGGCTTTTCTGATGTCAGTTTCTCAGAGGTTGTGTCAAAACCTCAAATTGCACAACGAACCCAGAGGCAAGTAAGCAAGGCCAGTGAAGACGATTTCTTGATCAGTTTTCAGGTTGAGAACCAGTGTAGAGTGCGTCAATACGGTCGCGAAGCATTGTTGGTTCCCGGTAGTTTCGCCCTCTATAGTAGCACCACGCCTTATACGCTGAGTTTTAAAGAAGACTTCCACCAGTTTGTTATTCAAATGCCGAGAGACGTGCTGGCACGACATCTCATTGAACCAGAGAAATATGCCGCTATCACCATGAATGCGAATACCGGTCTAGGTTTGGTTCTGAAGGATTTTATTTTTTCTTTGGCGGGTGAACTAAGTACGGAGGAAGTGAACCCGAGTGATGTGTTATCAGAAAATCTTGTCAGTTTGATCGCTTTATCTTTCAGCTCTACAGTTGTGCAAAGTGGCTTAATTGATACAGGCTGTGCCAAAGAAATATTGGTTCGAAGGATCAAAAATTTTGTTGAAAGTAATATATTTTCTCCTGGCTTGAACAACAAGCGAATCGCTGAATCTCAAGGGATTTCGGTTCGCTACCTGAATAAACTCTTTCAGGATCAAAATGAATCAATACACGAGATGATTGTGAATAAACGATTGTCTACAGCAAGGGAGCTACTGTCTTCTGAAAATTCTGCCAGGCCAACAATCGAGAGCGTCGCCTATCGGGTCGGATTCTCTGATGCATCGCATTTTTCAAGAGCTTTTAAAATGCGTTACGGTATCTGCCCAAGTTCAGTTAGATGAATATAATAATCAACGCGCCTCACTAGTCCGCTAAAGGCGTGCCGCGAATCTATAGATTTTCGCGGCACGCCTAGACGATAAGTCGAAACTATAGTAAACGTTTCAGTAAAGCCTTTAAAGTCCTAGATTCATCCAAACTAAAGTTGCCAAGGGTATCGGCTTCGTGGGCCTTTGCCGCCGCTAATAGTTGGATAACTTCCTGCTCTCCTTTTTTGTCTAGTACATAGGTTTCTGGCTTACTTCCAACTCTGCATATAAAGCCTGCATCAATCATACTATTCACAAGCGTTAGCTGTTTATCATGTCCGAGCAGCACGATGGGCATTAGTTCTTCCAAAGTAATGCCGTCATAGTCAGCAATGGTGACCAGTGTTCGCCACTGAAGTTTCTGAATGTCTCTTCTGTCTAGGTGTTGTTGGAAACTTTCTTCGAATTTGTGGGTGGCTTTCGCTAACAGATAGTCTAGGTAATCATCAACAAAGCCTTTATTCTTTGTAGGGCTGTCCTCTTTTTGGGCGGCGGTGATGGGGTGGGGTTCAGATACGGCATAGCGGCCGGCGTGGTAAAGTAGAGCCTTTTTGTCGGTTTTGATAAAGTTCACGACCTCGCCAACAAAAATTAGATGATCGCCCCCTTCATAGGTAAATACGGTTTTGCATTCGAACGATGCTGAACAGTTATCAATAACGGGTGTGCCTAGAACTCCGTCTTTATAGGCTGTGGTCGAGAATTTGTCGAGTGTTTTACTGGCGAAATGATTCGATACGCTGACTTGGTCGGCTGCTAATATGTTAACGCAAAATCGCTTTGCATCAGTAAAAAATGTCAATGCTTTCGAAGTCTTGGCAAGGCTCCATAATACCATCGGAGGGTCCAAGGATACCGAGTTAAAGCTGTTTGCGGTTAAGCCGACTCGACCCACTTCTTCGCATTTAGTTGTGACAACGGTGACGCCTGTAGCGAATGCACCTAGAGCGTTTCTAAACTCAATTGGGTCTATAGTTTTTTCTTGATTCATATTCTTATACCTTTAGATAATTGCTTGGCGACCAACAATCCTGAGCCTCCATTGAGACCAGGCCCCGGGTGGGTGGAGGCGCCGATGTGGAAAATGTTTTTGATACAAGTGTCATGGTTTTTTGCAAGGCTAGTGGGGCGCATAAACAAATTTTGATCTAGGGCGCAATCACCTGAATAGGGATCGCCACCCACTAAGTTAATGTTCATTGATTGCAAGTCTTTAGGCGATAAAACCACTCGTTTCAAGCTGCTGCTGGCAAGATTAGAAATGACCTCATTTAGGCGCATAATTACTCGATCGGCGTATTGCTCCTTAATGCCATCAGTCCACTCTCCGTTCTCTGGGGCCTGAATCTCCTTGCCTGCATCTCCTTTAATTGTTCTAGGCAGTTCTTGCAGTTGCAGCCACAAAATCCATTTCCCATCAGGCGCTCTACTGGGGTCGACGGCACAGGGTTGGCCAACAACAATAGTAGCCTTTTCCGGTAATAGACCCATTTCGGACTGGTTAACAGCTTTGGATAGCGCATCGATACCATCAGAAAGATGTATCATCGCTACATTATTGAGTTCGGAGTTCTTCCATTGGGCGGGCTCATCCATGGCAATATGTATTTGCATGTTGGCACGACCAAAGCGGTAGCGTTTTGCCTGAGAGTGCAAATCTTCAGGTATATGCTTTTGGGGGATCAGTTCTCCATAGAGTTGTTGTGGAGTGACATTGGCGATAACCGACTTGCGGGCAACAAGCGTAGAATCATTTGTCAATTTGACCCCCACGGCTCGGTCACTTTCGATAATAATCTCACAAACCTCAGATTGGGTGAGCAGGGTGCCTCCATGCTCTTCGATCAGGGCTTGAAACGCATTGACTAAATTGTAGCTACCGCCTTTTACTACCGGTAAACCCACAGCTTCTAATGTAAAAAGAACGACCTTTGCCATCATCGAGGAAGTAGCACTTTCAGGGCCTAGCCCTACGTGTAAAACCCAAGGGGCAACACAGGCGTGATAAGCCTTATTCGACGATGTTTGTTGTAACCAATCCCGAGCGGAAGACAGGCTGGTTTTAGCAAAAGTCATGGACTTTTTCACGCCCATTTTCCAAGAAAATTTTGCGAGTACTCTGAAGAATCTGAAGCGCCTCAGTTGCTGAGATAAGAGAGGGAAAATGAATTCGGCGTGAGCTTCAATTTCCTCCATGGCGGCCAGATAGCCAGGCGCATCCTCAGCGAGCGCTTTTGCATTTTCTTGCCTGGAACGAGTGAATATGTAACTTTCACTCTGGGATGTTAGCCCGGCCGTGGGCGAGTCGGTATAGGCATATTCCAGTCCGTGTCGCTCTAGGTCTGCTTGTAGCTCGGCATAGGCGGGCGAGGTCACAAAAAGTGGGTGCCAGCTTGATAGCAGGTCGTGCTTAAAGCCTGGCAGCGTAATTTCATCGGTAGCGATACAACCACCGAGCTGTGGGTTGCGCTCAAGTACGCAAACCTTGTGGCCGCTCTTCGCTAATATGGCGGCACAAACCAGTGAATTTAGGCCGCTACCTATGATTATATGATCAAATTTCTTCATGAATGTGAGCAACCTCGTCGTAAATTCTTGTTCAATTGATTTTGTTATAGCTAAAACAGATGAGCAGGGACAAGCAAAAAATCCTCCTTGCTAGAGAAAATTTCACTAAATGAATATTCGCTGCATTTTGCGAATATCTATTTGCTTGCTGCAGTTTTAGAGTTCATATCTCGGTACTGGGTGAATCACACCGGTACGAATTGAAGACATCTATTAATAACAATCGGCCTTAGATTCTGCCGAATATAATGCTGGGGATATGATATGACCGTTTGCTCTATAAAAAACACGCGATTCACTGAGCTAGATACATTGACAATGAAGCCTTTGACCATTGCCATTGGCACCGCACTACTGATTGGTGCTATGCCTAGCATCGCGGAAGAAGAGGGTAACAGCTGGCAGCTTGAGGAAATTACGGTTACCGCCAGAAAGCGAGCCGAGAGTTTACAAGATGCACCGATTGCCATATCGGCATTTTCCAGTGAGGGTCTGTCCGACCGGGGTATTACTCAGTTGAATGACCTTCAAAACGTTGCGCCAAATCTTACGTTTCAAAACAACCCTAGTTTCGGTGGTGCCAGTTCAGCCGCGGCAATCTATATTCGTGGTATTGGCCAAAAGGATTTCGTTCCCACCGTTGACCCGGGCGTTGGCATCTATCTCGATGGAGTGTATGTGGCCCGTTCTGTTGGCGCCATATTCGATTTAGTGGAAATAGAGCAAGTCGAAATATTGCGAGGCCCTCAGGGAACCTTGTTTGGTCGTAATACCATCGGTGGCGCGATGAGTATTACGAGCAAGAAACCGGATCAGGAATTATTGGGCAATGTGCAGATGACCTTGGGTTCCGATAGCCGTGTCGATATTAAATCCATGGTCAACGTGCCCTTCAGTGAAAACTTCCAAGGTCGTTTTTCTTTGGCTCAGCTAACACGAGATGGTTATGTCGAGCGATCTTTTGATGGCTTAGATCTGGGTAATGATGACACCATGACTGGTCGAGCTGCGTTTCGATGGACAGCATCTGATGCAGTAGACGTTGATATGTCCATAAGCTTTACTGAAGATGATGAAAACGGACCGGCGATAGAATTATTGGGAATCAATTACGCGGGACCCATAGACCCAGACACGCCGCCTCTGGCCACTATTCATAATGTTGGCGCTAATCTTGCGGCGGGGGGAGCGCCTGCTCCGTGTATTATTCCCGGTGTAACAGGTACCACAAATTTGGCGGTGCCAGGTTGTTACGACAATCGCTATGTTACCAGTGATGGCGTTAATCACGGTACCTCTGAGTCTTTTTCAAAAACAGATTTAATATCATCAGACTTAACCGTCACTTGGGAAGTGAACGACAATTTGAGCTTCAAGTCGATAACGGCTTACCGCGATTTAGACAGCTCTTTTGGCCGCGATGGAGACGGGTCGCCACATAGGGTTTCGGAGTTTTTGGATGAATTACAACAACAGCAGTTCACCCAGGAATTTCAGCTCCTAGGTGCATCGGAAAGTCAGCGTCTAAATTGGATTTTGGGACTCTACTATTTCGAAGAGGACGGTAATAACGTCAATACCCTGGATTTCAGTGTCTCTAATTTTGTTAGCGGGGGTAAATTTGATAATGAAAGCAAGGCCGTTTTCGCCCAGGCAGGCTACGACCTAAGCGATGAGGTCACGGTCACCTTAGGCCTGCGTTACACAGACGAAAGTAAAACGTTTTTGCCTGACCAATATATTCTTGCAAACTACTTTGCGGGTTCTGGACACCCTTCGCTTGATGCACCCTTTATGCAAGCTGGAAGCCGCGTATTGCCTAAGCTGGCCAAGGAAATCTCCATTGAGGAGACCACACCCATGCTGAATGTGCGTTGGCAGGTGCGAGAAAACGTAATGCTTTACGCCTCTTACTCAGAGGGTTTTAAAAGCGGTGGTTTTAGTCAGCGGGTATTTCCACCACAAGTGGCAGGAGCCACTGCACCTGCTGGTACAGCCGATATTGATTTGATCCCTTCGTTTGAACCTGAATTTGTAGAATCAACCGAAATTGGTCTTAAGTACACCAGCGAAGATGGTCAGTTAAGGATAAACGCCGCGATCTTTGATACGAGTTACGACGATTTCCAAATTCAGGTTTTCACCAGCGTTGCACCTGTAACCAAAAATGCCGCTTCTGTAGGTATTCGAGGCGGTGAGCTTGAGCTGACTTGGGTGCCCGCTGAAGGTTGGATGCTTGAGACCTCAGTCGGTATTACAGATGCGCAGTATGACGCATTGAGTAGCGCTGATACCTTAATCACCACAAGTAATGATTTGGAACGCGTATCTGATACAACTTTGAGTGCAGCTATCTCCAAGGAAACGTTCTTAAGTAATGGCTCGGCCATAACGGCTCGCCTGGACTGGTCCTATCGTGGCGATCAAGAAATGGATACTTTTAATAGCCCTGAAATTCGCCAAGAAAGTTATTCATTGATAAATGCCAATGTCCGCTGGACCTCGGCAGATGAAAAATATGAAGTCACTATGGGTGGAACTAACCTTGCTGATGAAAAATATTTGGTATCAGGGATCGTCGGTGACGCGTTTCAGTCCTATGAGGGTGTATATGCTCGGGGGTCTGAGTGGTATTTAAAAATGCTTTATAACTTTTAAAACCTCTCTGCTGATTGTATAGCAGGAAGTTTTCCCCGCCTTTTTTTGCGGGCTAGTTGAATTTTATTTGCGACTCATTGGAGAAAATGCATGGTTGATTTAAACGGAAAAGTGGCAATTATTACCGGCGGAGCGGCGTCCATTGGCGCGGCTATTACAGAGAAGTTACATGCTTGTGGCGCCTCGGTGGTGATTGCTGCCCGCAGTAAGGACAAGGGGCAGGCTATCGCCCACAAATTGGGTGAGCGCGCATTATATGTACAAACAGATATTACAGACGATGGCCAACTGGAGAATCTAGTCAATACAGCAGTGTCGACATTTGGTGGCGTGGACATTCTTGTTAACAATGCCGCCAGCTATGACGATGACGGCAGCGCGTCTACTCGTGAACAGTGGTTGGGCACCATAAATGCTAACGCAATCTCCCCGGCAATTTTGGGGGAGCTTTCTAGGCCTCACTTGAAGATCCGCGGCGGGTGTATTGTCAATATCGGTTCTGTTTCAGGTATTGCGCCTCACATTGGGCGCTGGACCTACCCAGTGTCTAAGGCAACAATGCTCCATTTGAGCAAAACCCAAGCAGTAGAATATGCGGCAGATGGTATTCGCGTGAATATGGCGAGGCTGGGCCATATTTGGTCAGACCCGTTTGAGGGTTTAACGGGTGACAACCGCGCACATGCAGACAAGGTCTCCGAGCCCTATAACTTAATGGGGCGTGTTGCCAATGCTGAGGAGGTTGCTAATGTCGTGGCGTTTTTGGCCTCGGCTGAGGCTTCTTATGTGACTGGGGCGGAGCTTCCTGTAGACGGTGGTTACAGCGCCATGGGGCCAGAGCAGCACTATCCTCTGATGCCGCTGCTGATGGAAGGTCAATCCTAATCTTCAAACTAAAATAAGCACTCCTCGCTGAATGAGTGCTTATTTACAGTACAAGCTAAAAAGACTAAATTGGAGCTTCTGTTATTGGGACAAACGGGTTTTGAAATAATATGACACCGCTAAATGATCATACGCTAGTCAATACTGAACACCTTGACCACGCGCGCAAATTGATTAGCGGCGTTTATTGTGACCATAAACTTACCTTAGCGAACGCCAGTCACAATGACCCTTTCCTAGCTATTCATAACTATGTCCCAATTGATGATCTGTCTGTCAATTATATGACTTATTCTTCGAAGGTGATTATTAATCCGGGCTTTCTTGATGATTTCTACCTCTTGCAGCTACCTCTGAATAGCAGTACGGCGACAGTGCATACTTGCCAGCAGGAAGTACTCAGCCACAGCGAGGTGGCGACGATCATCAATCCTTCTGAAAAAACATCGATGGTGTGGGACGAAGGTTGCCAGCAACTAATGGTGCAAATAAAACGCTCCTCGATAGAGCAAGCCTTAAGTCGTCTTTCACACAGTGAAATTACTAAACCATTGACTTTTGATCCGCTGATCTCATTGAGCGAGAATCGGCGGATGAATTCATGGTGGCGCTATATAAAGTGCATGGTTGCCGATATAGATGAAGGTTCTTTTTCCTATCTAGGTCAGGCTGAAAAGAAGAATATCGAAACAACTATTATTGCTAACCTTTTGCATGCATTGCCGCATAATTATTCTTCTTTGCTGGACGTTAATCAAAACGCCATAGCACCGAAGCATGTTAAACAAGCAGAAGCATTTATGCTTGAAAACCTAAGTGTGCCTATAAATATTGTTGACTTAGTTGAAGTCTGTGGTGTCAGTGCACGATCATTGTTTGATGCTTTTAAACGGTTTCGTGGTATTACGCCAATGAAACGCCTTCAGCAATTTCGTCTTGAGCAAGCCCGCCATTGTCTTATGGCCGCGAAAAGCGATGATACGGTGACGGACATATTAACTCGGCTTGGTGTGACTCAACTGGGCAGGTTTGCGGCTATATATAAAAACTCCTATGGTGAAACCCCTTCGCAAACGGTCAAGAACGCGCAGTAATTATCCTCTCTAAATTTCATGTTCTTTCCTTCTGATATGACTAAGGTGCGGTATTTGCATAGCCATTGCAGGCATTGAATTGCTTGCTCAAGCCCCTGGTTGTTACTCTCTAATTTGTCGAGCTTAGTCGCCATTTCAGAGTGTTCTAAGCAATATCCCCAAGATAGAACAGGAAGGGTAAATGCATGCGAAACATAACAATTATTGGTGCCGGCCAATCGGGACTTCAGCTCGGAATAGGTTTATTAAAACAAGGGTATCAAGTGAGAATTGTCACCAATAAAACGGCTGACGAGGTTGCTGGTGGTAGAATTCTATCCAGTCAGTGTATGTTTGGAACCTCACGCTCTTACGAAAAAGAACTGGGGCTGAATTATTGGGATAGTGATTGCCCAGACATAGGCGGCATTGGGTTTTCGATGAATGGGCCAGACGGTAATCAGGTGATTAATTGGCAGGGAAAGCTAGATCGTTCGGCGCAGTCTGTTGACCAGCGAGTGAAAATGCCTCGCTGGATGCAGGAGTTCGAAAACTTGGGTGGCACCCTCGATATCTGTGATGCTGGCATTGAAGAGTTGGAGGAATATGCTGCGGAGGCCGATCTGGTACTGGTTGCTTCGGGCAAAGGGGAGGTGGGGCAGTTATTTAAACGTGACGCACAACGGAGCAGTTTCGACAAACCAATGCGCGCCCTAGGTTTAAGTTACGTGAACAATATGCCGCTCGAGGAAGACTATAGTACGGTAGCCTTTAATCTAATTCCTGGTGTCGGCGAATATTTTGTTTTCCCCGCGCTCACTACCACCGGGCCGTGTCATATCATGGTTTTCGAAGGCATTCCTGGAGGGGAGATGGATTGCTGGAAGGGTGTCGACACACCGGAGCAGCACTTAGCGCTTAGCAAGCAATTGGTTGAAAGGTTTGTACCTGCACAGGTACACCGTTGCAAAGATATTGAGTTGACTGACGACAACGGGCGACTCGCGGGACGATTTCCCCCGACGATCAAACACGCTGTAGGCACATTGCCTTCTGGTGCAAAAATCATGGGCATTGGCGATGCCGTCTGTCTAAATGACCCAATCACCGGGCAGGGGTCAAATAATGCCAGTAAAGCGGCGAAAGTGTATTTGAATGCGATTGTCTCGCGAAAAGACCTGCCCTTCGATGAACAGTGGATGAGTGAAACCTTCGAAACGTTTTGGTCAATAGCAAAATATGTTGTGGAGTGGACCAACGGATTACTGCTGCCACCAGAACCGCATGTTCAGGCCTTGTTAGGCTTGGCAAATACACATAATGAAACGGCAAAGAAAATTGCCAATGCCTTTGATACTCCACATGATTATTTCCCCTGGTTTATGCAAGCCGACGCGGCCGAGAAATACATGGAGTCCCTTACGGCTGAAGCATAATCTTTTTCCGGGTTGAGGAGTAATCCTCGTACCCGAATGTTTGTTTTCTATGATTATGAAATGCTTTGCGTTTATTCGTTTGGACTTCCTACGTTTATATAGCGAATTAGTCTCACCGAGTTCGCAAAGCTATTGTCAAGTTCTTGTGGAGTGTGATTTTAGGGCCTAAGCTATTTTGACAAGGAATTAATACATATCAAGGATGTTTACTATGTCGTCAATAATCAAGACTCAAAGTCCGCTCAGCTATTATTTCAGTTTCAGTAATATCGCCTTCCTATTTTTAGTGCCGCTGATCGCCGGGGCATTAGACTATGCCTTACTTTCCATTGTGGTGGTCATAAACTGAATTCATAAGCTGACAGAAGAATCTCCTCACTTCAGACGGGATTCTGACTCAGCTCAATATGGAGGCTAATGAAGTCAGGAATAGGAAATTTTCTGTTCTTGGCCTAAGGCAATATCCAGCGTTTAGCCTCGTTAACTTCAACGCCATATTTGCGCTTTGCCGCAATATGAGGCGCTAGACCCCCTTCACTCGCAGAAGAGCTCCTCAGGTTTAGACCCCGCTCCTTACTCTTAATGGATTTGAAGATTTGTTCGTCAAATACCGTTTATTCATCTCGAGATCTCCGTATAGCTAGTTCTTTTTGGATCGCCATCTATTTCATGAGGTGAACTCTGGAGCATAATCCTGTTGACTTCGGCAAGAGATGTTATAACATAACATTAACGATCTCCTACTAGGTGTCTTCGGATTACTTAGCTTCAGTGTATTTATAAATTGGGTTTAGAATGAGTAAGTCAGTGGTTTCAGGTGGTGTGTGTTTATGGATAGCTGCAATGAGTCAGGCGTTTGCAGTGCAAGACGCTGTAAAAGTAAAGGGTATAGAAACCATTGAAGTAAGGGGAACCCGAGCTCCTTTATATGATGCCCGAGATGTCAATGCGGCGTCCTTAGGTATTAAAGATCCGCTTACGCTTCCTATCTCTATTCAGTCATTCTCTGAAGAATTAATCGTCAATCAGCGATCGCGAACTTTAGCTGAAATACTTAGCAATGATGCCTCTATACAAAATACTGCCATAGGCAATGTTTTTGATTTTGTCAGTCTTCGCGGTTTTCAGTTGGACTGGACAAACGGCTTGCGTCGCGATGGCTTAGCGGTAGCGCCTTTTCAAGACGTAGCACTAGAGAACATCCAACGTATTGATGTACTTAAAGGGCCATCAAGCCTCATTTCCGGGTTTAATAATCCCGGTGGAAGCGTCAATTATGTTACCAAACGACCGAGCCTAGAAAACTTTACTGATATCACCGCGGAACTCCGTAGTCGTGAGGGACGATATTTGCACTTAGATACCAGCGGTAAGTTTGGCGACTCAGAACTAGCATATCGTCTTAACGCGGCTGTAGAAGATACAGGTGACTTTACGGGAGGAGATGATTTAGAAAGATATTTCATCAGTGGCGCTATTGATTGGCAAGTGACAGATGAATTGCTAATACGAGCTGATATGGATTACCAAGATAAGTCGATGGTTTCTCAGCCATTAATTGGTTTGGCAAGCGATCCCAGTGATAGCAGTAGAAAAGTGTTGCCGCCGTACCTTGATACCAGTGAGGTGTTATTGGGTCAACCTTGGGCATTGTATGAAACGGAAGCAGTAAACTTAGCGCTTAGGGCGGATTATCGCTTGTCAGAAAACTGGCAATGGATTACCCAGATAGCACATGCCGGCAACGACCGTTTCACTATATTTCCTGATATCTATGAAGTGAATTTGCAGGGCGATGTAATTTACTCTGACATATTGATAACCCCAGATGAAACTTACCAAACCTTATCGGCGCACAGCTTTTTAAGTGGAGGATTTTTAACGGGCAATGTTAAACATGATTTAGTTGCAGGCCTTAGCATTAGAGATTATAAATCAAATGATGGACGTTGGTTTAATGTTGAAAATCCAATAAGCAATATTTTTAAGCCGGTATATACTGAAAAGCCCGATTACCCTGAGTACCCACAAGCCACACGAACCAATACCACAGAAAGCTCCGTATTCATCACAGACAAAGTTAAGTTGATTGAGCACATATACGCCACTGTAGGTATACGTCACATTCGCTACCAAAAACAGCAACGTACGCCGCAAAGTGAGCAACTTACTTTGGACGATGAAATCTTTAACGTACCTATGCTAGCGCTAAATTATACCCCTAGTGATAATGCTTCGGTTTACTTTAGCTACACGGAAGGTGTGGGTGAGGGTGGTGTTGCTGTGTTTGGTAGCGGAGCAATAAATGAAGGCGAGTCTCTAGGCGCACAAGAAAGTGAGCAGCTTGAAGTCGGTATTAAATACCGCACCGCTAATGCCACCTATACCATTGCGATATTTGACATTGAAAAAATGCTTGAATATCACAATCACTTTAGTAATTACTTTGTGCAAGATGGAGTGCAATCTCATCGAGGTTTAGAGTTTAACATTAACGGCGAAGTGACCAACAATCTTTCATTGGTTGCGTCGTTTACGGCAATGGAGGCTAAAGTAAACAAGCTTGAAGGGGAGGGGGCATTAAATGGTAACCGTCCTGGCAATGTGCCCAGACTTCAGGCGAACGTATTTTTCGATTATCGCTTAGGGATGGTTGAAGGTTTATATGCCAATTTGGGTGTTATTTACGTCGGAGAACGTCAGCAGAGCGTACGAAATACCCTAGCAATGCCGAGTTATACGCGGGTTGATACTGGTTTCCGCTACGAACTGGCCTCGTTGGATACCACCTTGCGCTTAAGAGTTGAGAATATGTTCGGTAAAGAATATTGGTTGTCTGCAGGTGCCAAAGGCATCGATTGGGGAGTCGCGCCAGGCCGCGGCCGTACAGTAGTACTTTCTGCTTCTTTCGATTTTTAAATACTATCATGAGTTTGCAAGAAAACCCCTGAGGAAAACGGATTAAGGACTAAGTTAACTACGGTCGCAAGCTTATCATTTTAACACGTTTTTAACTCTCATTGTCCGATGGATAAGTGTTTCTTATTTTTAATAAACTAACTAATTTCGAGAAAAATAATTATGAGTAATGATGATCGAGTTAACGTGATATCAGTTAATCATCTTAGCAAGAGGTTCGCAGAATATCAGGCCGTCGACAATATTTCTTTTACCGTTAAGCAAGGGGAAATACTCGCACTACTTGGGCCCAATGGGGCAGGGAAAACAACTACGATAAACTGTCTTTTAGGATTTTTAAAGCCCGAGAGTGGTCGGGTGACTATAGCTGGAATTGACCCTGTTGTAGATGTTGTAGCCGTGCGAAAACAGCTAGCTTATATTCCTGAGCAAGTAGCTCTTTACCCTAAGTTGAGTGGTCAAGAAAACTTAGTTTACATGAGTGAAGTGGCTGGCGTAGAAAAAAGTACAGCGCAATTTAGGTTGCTACTTAATGAGGTTAATTTACCTGATTATGCCATTGATAAGCCTGTTGGTAGTTACTCTAAGGGTATGCGCCAGAAAGTGGGTATCGCAATTGCCTTAGCAAAAAATGCCAAAGCACTTGTTTTGGATGAACCGACTTCAGGCCTAGATCCTTCGGCGAGTCATGAATTTAGTGAGCTCATTCAGACCCTCGCTAAAGAGGGCGTAGCGATACTCATGGCGACCCATGATTTGTATCGTGCTCAGGAAGACGCGCACTCTGTCGCTATTATGAATAAAGGTCAACTGGTACATAGCTTGGGCGGAGACGCCATTAAGGATGCAGAGCTAGAGTCGCTCTATCTACAACATGTACGGGCGGTCAGCACATGTTAACGCTCACCTTAAAGAAAGAATGGCTCGAAGGTCGTCGCGAAGGCCGTACTTTATGGCTTAGTTGCATTGTCCTAGTTTTACTTGCTTGTGCATTGTTATCAAGTTGGCATAGTTATCAACAAGTGCAAGTACAAAAACAACAAGTGGAAAAATCTGAACGTGAACGCTGGCTAGAACAAGGAGGTAAAGACCCTCACTCTGCGGCGCATTACGGCGTTTATGTCGTCAAACCCGATACTGGCTTATCGGTCTTGGATCCCGGCTTGACTGACTATCAGGGAGTGGTGTTGCGTTTGGAAGCCCATAAGAGAAATGAGACTTTGTTTCGAGGTATTCAAGACGCGATACAGATGCAACGCTTTGGAAATTTAAGCCCAGCGTTTATTCTGCAAACACTGCTCCCCTTGCTCATTATTTTGTTTGGCTTCCACAGTGTTGCCGCAGAGAGAGAATCAGGCACATTAAAACAACTTCTTGCCAACGGTCTTTGTCCTAAGAGGTTCTTCATCGCTAAAACACTATCCATTTACGGATTTGCGCTGTTGTTCTTCGTACCGCTCGTGCTTTATATACTATTCACGCTTGTATTTGGAAGCAGTATTACCGCTTATCGGAGCGCTTTATTTCTCATCAGTTACGGGGTGTATATCTTAATTTGGGTATTGTTAACTTTAGTCATATCTAGTTACTCTCGTACAGCGCGCAGCGCTCTAATTAGTTTGTTGGTAGTTTGGGCGTCGACCTGTCTATTCTTGCCAAAATTGGCTATCGCTAATGCTGAATCGAAATTTCCCACCCCGTCATCGCAAATTTTTCTATCGAAATTAGAATCAGAAATCTATACGCCAGAACGACAGCAAGCGATTACTAAGTTCAAGCAAGACACCTTAGATGAATTTGGTGTCAAGAGTGTTGATGAGTTGCCGTTTGCTTGGTCAGGTGCACAATTGCAGTTTGGCGAACAATATGCAGACAAGGTTTTTGACCGTTTGTTTGGTCAGCGGCAAATACAGCTTGATGCGCAAGGTTTTCACTATCAAAGTGCGGGAATTCTAAGCCCATTTATCGCTTTGCAAGCCATTTCCATGTCAGCAGCTGCAACTGACCTGCCGCACCATGTATTGTTTTCTAATGCCGGGGAAAAACATCGTCGTTTGATGCAAGAAATTCTAAACGGTGATTTGAAAGAAAATGGATTAACCAAAAAAAGTGACGGTGAGAGTTATCAGGGAGATCATCAGCTCTGGGAGAGAATTCCTGAGTTTTCTTATCAATACCCACCCATTGATACGCTGGCTAAGCATTACGGACGAGCAGCAATATATCTGGTTTGCTGGTTGGTGTTGCTGATGTTTCTAGCTTGTCTAGCGGTACAACGCATAAAAAATGAGGGTAAATAATGAATTTACTTATTTGTTTGTGTGAATTGAAAAATTTGCTGCGGGAGCGATTATTATGGCTGTTGGTCATCGTTACTGTATTTTTGAGTGCTTTGGCGAGTTATAACGGCCACCAGTGGGTCGCTACACAAAACGCGCTGATCGAAAGTTCCGAACAAGAGCAAGAGCGAGCATTAGCCACCTCCAAGAAAGGTTTAGTTGAACGCCTAGCACTAAAGCAGCCGATTAACTGGTGGGACGACCCATACGATTTGCGAGGGCAAGCATTCTATTTACTGGTTAACTATGCGAATAAACCTTCTCTGCCTAGCGCAGCGATAGCGATAGGCCAAAGTGATGTGCAACCGAGTTTCTTTAAGATGTTAGTGACGCAAAAACAAGCGTTTATTCATCAATATGAAGTGGTGCACCCATTAGCTTTATTGATCGGTAAGTTTGATCTCGCATTTTTTCTTATCTATGTGCTTCCCTTGCTGTTAATAGGTGTTTCCTTTAACGCATTGTCACAAGAAAAACAGTCGGGACAATTGCGTATCTTAATGCTGCAGGGCCTGTCACCGCTGCGACTTCTGTTCAATCAACTGATTGTAAGAGCGAGTATTATTATTTTCCCACTACTATTAATTTCTGTTGTTGCATTGCTACTATTTAGTACCAGCATCAGTTTACTGACAGTAGGTATGCTTGTCTTTTTAATACTGGCATATGCGGTATTTTGGCTGGCCTTGAGCGCATTAGTAATAAGTTACGGAAAAACCTCAGCCTACAATGCCGCAGTATTAGTCATCACTTGGTTGGGCTTTGTTGTTATAGTGCCCGCACTACTCAATACCATGATAGTGACGCTAAATACGTCCCCTTCGCGTATTGAATATGTGGATGTTCTACGAGATAAGTCGGATAAAGTAGATAGATCGGTAAGTAAAGTGATGGCCCAGTATTTCCAGGATCACCCTGAGTTGGCTAGGAAACCCCCCTCCAGCAAGGCCGCCGAGGAGGGTAATACAAGTTACTCAATTAAAAGAATTGCCAAAATCACCGCACTTGAAAAGGCAATGTTGCCCTACGACGATGCCTTCCAAGAGGTATTAATGGCTCAGCAAAATCGGGCAGCGCAATTTAGCTATTTATCGCCTGCAACAATATTGCAAACTGCGTTATTTAGCTTGTCTGGCAATGGCTTAATGCGTCATCAAGACTTTATTGAACAAGTCTTGTCGCACCATGAAGCCTTGAGGAGTTTCTTTCGGGACAGTATTGCGAAAGCTCATGAACGTGGAGACTTTAAACCCTGTGAAGGCTGCGTCCCTCGCGTCACGCTCGCCGATTTATCACAAGTGCCTAAATTTTCCTATCAAGAAGAAAGGTCAAGTACATCACTGAATAGATTGTTGGTGCTGCTGCTGTTTGCAGGGATATTTATTTTTCAGGCGAATTCACGTTTATCAGAGATGAATCGTAGTCAAGCCAATAGTGCATTGGTGTAACAAACTGATCACTCGATGCCATCGAGTGATCATTCGCTAAAACCTTATTCAGTCTTGTCCAATTCGGCTTTTCGTTTTGCCATATATTCTTTAAGGGCGTCGTCGATGGCGGCGTCCAATGGCGGAGCGACGTAGTTTTCCAGCATTTTTTTGTAAACTTTATTAGCGCGCTGGTTAGCATCCAGCTCGCCTTCTTCAAGCCACTGCTCGAAGCTGTTATTGTCCGCAATCGACGATTGGTAGAAGGCGGATTCGAAATTGGCTTGTGTGTGCGCACAGCCTAAATAATGGCTGCCGGGCCCTACTTCGCGGATCGCGTCCAAGGCCTGACCATTCTCAGACAGGTCTACACCCTCAGAAAACTTCTGCAGCATGCCCAGTTGGTCTAGGTCCATAACGAATTTCTCGTAACCCATCACTAGGCCACCTTCAAGCCAGCCGGCGCAATGCAACGCAAAGTTGGTGCCGGCCAGTAAGGTAGGCTGGAGTGTAGCGGCACTTTCATATGCGGCTTGGGCATCCGCGATCTTGGAGCCCGGAAGCGCGCCCCCAGAGCGGAATGGCACACCTAGACGACGCGATAACTGAGCTGCTCCATAGAGTACTAGTGCGGGCTCTGGCGAACCAAAAGTTGGGGCGCCCGACTGCATGGATATAGAGCTGGCGAAGGTGCCAAAAACACAGGGAGCTCCCGGTGCATAAAGTTGAATAAAGGCGATGCCAGCGAGCACTTCGGCTAGAATTTGCGTCAGTGTTCCAGCCACCGTTACGGGGGCCATGGCACCCGCAAGAATAAACGGCGATACCACACAGGCTTGATTGTTTCGCGCGTAGACCTTTGCGGCACCCAACATAATGGCGTCGAATGTCATGGGTGAATTGGCATTGATTAGGTTGGTCGTCACAGTGTGGTTTTGAACGAACTCTTCACCAAACAGGATGTTGCACATATCAATGGTATCTTCGGCGCGAGAGGGTGCTGTCACCGAACCCATAAAGGCCTTGTCGCTGTGACGCATGTGAGAATACAACATATCGAGGTGGCGACTGCTTACGGGAACATCCACTGGTTCACAAATGGTGCCGCCAGAGTGATGCATGTAGGGTGATGAGTAGGCCATTTTTACGAAATTATCGAAGTCTTCTAGAGTCGCATAACGACGTCCACCATCCATATCACGGACGAATGGAGCCCCATAACCCGGTACAAAAACCGTGTGCTTGCCACCTATTTCGACATTTCGTTCGGGGTTGCGGGCGTGTTGGGTGAACTGTGTCGGTGCGTTTTCATTGATTATTTTTCGGCATAGGCCGCGTGGAAAACGGACTCGTTCGCCATCAATGCTGCAACCGGCTTGCTTGAAGATTTCTAGTGCTTCTGGGTCTCCCCGAAATTCGATACCGATTTCTTCTAGTATCAGATCGGCGTTGTTTTCAATTATTTTTAGACCTTCCTCGTCCAAAACTTCCAGCGGAGCAATTTTGCGAGTGATATAGGGGATCGCCTCAACGGTCTTTTCTTGGCGGGCCTTGACGCGGGCTGATCGCCCTCCACCCGTGCGGCGGCGAGTCGTACGCTCTGTAGCTTCAGTCATAATGCTGTCCTTTTTGACAATCACGAGTGGAATTACTTCAGTATGACCATGCTGAGGGGGGGCTGCTTCATGATTTACGACACCTTAGTGTCTGTCGGCGTCATAAAGTGATGAAGCAATTGACTGGAGTTCAGAGAAGTGCCCTAAATACTGCGCTCACTATACCGTCCCTAGGCGGTACCTAATCTGAAAAGAGAGAGTCATGACTAAGCTGTTAAAAGAACTGTTGGCAGAGCGAGGCTGCTTGTTAGCTGACGGCGCTACGGGCACCAATTTATTTGCGATGGGCTTGCAAACGGGTGATGCTCCAGAGCTGTGGAACCGTGATTACCCCGAGCGAGTGGCTGCAAGCTATCGCAGCTTCATTGAAGCAGGTTCCGATATAGTGCTAAGCAACAGTTTTGGTGGAAACCGCTACCGGCTCGGCTTACATAATAGCGAAAGCGATGTTGCTGAGTTGAATGAGCGTTCCGTGAGTATTGCTCGTGAAGAGATAGCGAAAACGGATCGAACTGTGCTGGTAGCTGGGTGTATGGGGCCCACGGGTGAAATTCTTGCCCCCGTGGGTACTCTCAGTATGGACGATGCGAGAACCGCATTCGCTGAGCAAGCCCTATCACTTGCTCGGGGAGGGGCCGATATATTGTGGATCGAGACGCTTTCCTCCTTGGAAGAGATGCAAGCAGCACTTGAAGGTGCTTCACAAGCTGGCCTGCCAATAGTGTCTACCATGAGTTTTGATACCAATGGCCGCTCTATGATGGGTATTACTCCAGCCGGTTTGGCCCGTTTTTTGGCTGAACTAGAAAACCCTCCGTCTGCCTATGGCGCCAATTGTGGTGTCGGGCCCTCTGAGCTGGTGGTGACGGTAGCCAATATGGTCGCTGCGTCGGAGGAGGGGGCTATCATTGTTGCCAAGGGCAACTGTGGAATCCCAGAATACATTGATGGGGCCATCTGCTATGACGGTACTCCCGAGCTTATGGCGGCCTATGCTCATATGGCCGTGGATGCAGGCGCTCGAATCATTGGCGGCTGTTGTGGTACCACTCCAGAACATGTTGCCGTTATGCGTCAGGCTCTTGACGAGCATCAGCGGGGCTCCAAACCAAGCCTAGAAGAGATTGTAGGGGTTTTGGGAGAGGTTTCCACAGGCGCCAAGGCGCAATATGGCGGTGATGACAGCTTGTTGGCTGGCAGTGCCTCAGGGGCGGCACCTCGCCGCCGTCGAACTTCTCGCTGATTGCTCCTTAATACCCATTTTCATTCTCTTCTATCAGGCTTAGATCGCCCCCTTTTAAAGGGGGCTATTTTCCTTCGATATGGCATCCATTTCGTCGTATTTGAATAAGCTTGCGTCGGTCTCAAGGCAGCAGCGAAGATTGAATCGACGTAGTTTGGAATCAGAATCCGAAAACAGTCGTGAACGGTCTAAAGAGGAGAGCTTACATGCCTGATAACGCCCTTGAAGAAGAAGGTGATCTGGATCTGTCGACACTCAATGATGACGAGCTTGTAGCGCAGATGCACGATGATCTCTATGACGGCCTCCTAGAAGATATAGTAGAGGGCACGGAGATCCTATTAGACCGAGGCTGGAACGCTGAAAAGGTATTGAATGTTGCCTTAGTGGGTGGCATGGATATTGTGGGTGTCGATTTCCGAGACGGCATACTGTTTGTGCCTGAAGTGCTCATGTCTGCTAACGCAATGAAGGGTGGCATGAAAATACTGCGACCTCTGTTGGCGGAATCTGGCGTTGAGCCTATCGGCAAAATGGTTATTGGCACGGTCAAAGGCGATATTCACGATATCGGCAAAAACCTCGTGGCGATGATGATGGAAGGCGCCGGCTTTGAGGTGATCGACATTGGCATTAACAACCCCGTCGAAAACTACCTTGCCGCGATTGAAGAACATCAACCCGATATTCTCGGCATGTCTGCTTTGCTTACCACCACTATGCCTTATATGAAGGTTGTGATCGATGAGCTGAAAGCTAAAGGGATGCGTGAAAGGTGCCTAGTGTTTGTTGGTGGAGCCCCGCTCAATGAAGAGTTTGGAGAGGCGGTGGGTGCCGATACCTATTGTCGCGATGCCGCTTCTACCGTTGAAATTGCTAAACGCATGATCAGCGAACGGCGCGCGTTAGCGAGTTAATCGTGACCTCTGTAACAAGGCCAGCCAAAACCCCTTCCACCGTGGGTGTGATCGCCTGCGGGGCCATTGCGCGGGAGTTAACAGCGCTGGCGCAGCTGAACAACTGGAACCAGCTAAAGTTACATTGTTTACCTGCTGAACTGCACAATCACCCCGATGATATCCCCGCCAGTGTTGCCAATAAATTATTGGAATTGGGTGACCGCTATGAACACTTGTTTGTGGCCTATGCAGACTGTGGTACAGGCGGTCGCTTGGACGCTGTGCTGCAAGATCATGGTGTTGCTCGCCTGCCAGGAGCGCACTGTTATGAATTCTTTTCTAGTAAAGCGCTTTTCGACCGCTTAATGGAAGAAGAGCCCGGCACATTTTTCCTAACAGATTTTTTAGTACGTCATTTTGATCGCCTCGTGATCAAAGGATTGGGTCTAGATCGATACCCCCAGTTACTGGAACAGTTTTTTGGGCATTACCAACGGGTGGTTTATTTGGCCCAAACCGAGGATGACAAGCTTTTGGCTCAGGCCCAAGCTTGTGCTCATCGCTTAGATCTTAAATTTTCTTATCAATTCACCGGTTATCGCAATCTGCAAGCCGGCTTAGATCAACTGGAGGTGTTGCAATGGCAAAACTAACAACGGTTTATTGGCGGGATATTCCCGCCCAGGTAATAGCAAAATCTGGCCGCACCAGCTTCAAGAAAGTACTGGCGCCGCGTTTTGCAATTGCCATTGATCGCGCCGCCATGCGTGCCGGTAAAGGGGGGTCGGATGCCTATCTGAATGACTGGCGTCGCGACTCACGACAGTGCTCACCAGAAGAGCTTGTCGACTTGCAGTGTTCTGTCGACCTAGCGGTTGAAAAATTAGAAAGTGAATTTCCCGATGACTTTTTGAACCGTGTAGTGAAGACGGGTGGAGCGCTTGTACGCGTCGACGGAGTTATACCCAAAGGGGTATGAAGTCTTTGGAGGGTCTTAGATGAGAGCCGTAAGATATTGGTCAACCAGTCATTCCGCGACGATGGAAAAGCTCTATCTAATGCTTGAGTGGCTGATGGTAAAGCTCGATCCCCTTTGGCGAGCTGTAGGTTACGAACGAATGGACAGACCTATGGCCATGCTGGAGAAGGGGGTGAAGGGCTTTTTATTCGACTGTCAGATGTGCGGCCAATGTGCTCTCTCTGATACTGGGATGAGCTGTCCGATGAATTGCCCTAAGTCTCTGCGCAATGGACCCTGCGGAGGGGTGCGCAGCAATGGGAACTGTGAGGTGGAGCCTGATATGCGCTGCGTGTGGGTAGAGGCGGCCCGCGGCGCTCGCCAAATGCATTCACAGCAGTCCATTGAGGTGATTCAGTTGCCGGTAGACGCTCGCTTGAAGGGGCACTCCTCTTGGTTGCGTGCCGCGCAATTGAAGGTCGAAGAGGAAAAACTACTTCATGGCCTTGGGAAATAATGAAGTTTAAAGACGAGCCCGTTGTCGTTGGCGATCCTCTGCCGATTTTGCCTGGGCACAATTCGGCTGGGCGACTAGAGCGCATATTGCGAGCGGGTGTCTTTGCCGTCACCGCCGAGTTGGCGCCACCCGATTCAGTGAGCGTCGAGGAGGTCTATCGACGCGCTCAATTGTTTGATGGCATTGTCGATGGCATTAACTCTACCGACGGTTCGGGTGCCAACTGCCATATGTCTAGCGTTGGCGTCTGCGCACTGCTAACCCGGGTTGGCTACTCGCCCATCTTGCAGGTTTCTTGTCGAGACCGAAATCGCATCGCTATTCAGGGCGACGTTTTGGGTGCCGCGGCCATGGGAGTGGCTAATATAATGTGCCTGTCTGGCGACGGTGTGCAGACTGGCGACCACCCAGGGGCGAAACCAGTATTTGATTTAGATTGCATGTCACTGCTCGAAATTGTGCGCACTATGCGTGACCAATCCCATTTTCAAAGTGGTCGAAAACTGGACTCGCCACCTAAGGTATTTCTCGGCGCTGCGGCCAATCCCTTTGTGCCCGATTTTGATTTTCGCGTCGAGCGCTTAGCCAAAAAAGTGGCCGCGGGTGCCCAATTTGTTCAAACCCAATATTGCTACGACCTACCTCGTCTTAAAGAATATATGAGCCGTGTGTGCGACCGTGGCTTGCATGAAAAGGTATTTATTCTGGTGGGGGTCGGGCCGCTGGCTTCCGCCAAAGGCGCGGAGTGGATGCGCAATAATGTGCCTGGGGTGCACATTCCAGACAATGTTATTACGCGCATGAGTGGCGCAGAGAACCAGAAGGCCGAAGGTCAAAAAATCTGTATCGAAATGATGCAGCAGGTGAAAGAGATTGAGGGGGTAGCCGGCGTGCATGTTATGGCTTTTCGTCAAGAGGAGTCGGTGCCGGAAATGGTTCATCGTTCGGGGGTGCTGGAAGGACGTGTGCCTTGGTACCCGCACTGCGATACACAATACAGCAATTCAGACCTATTTATGGAGACAGGTAATGACTGACACAATAATTAGCTCAGGCAGCAAAGAGGTAGTGCTGGGATTTGACAGACCCTTTGTCGTGATTGGTGAGCGAATTAACCCCACCGGCCGTAAGTTATTGGCGGAAGAAATGAAAAACGGTGACTTTAGCCGAGTGGAGGCGGATGTCATTGCGCAGGTCGAAGCAGGAGCTCATATGCTGGACGTTAATGCCGGCATTCCACTGGCTGATGAGCCGGCCATTCTCGCCAAAACTATCCAGTTAGTGCAATCCTTAACGGATGCACCCCTGTGTATCGATTCTTCAATCATTGGCGCGCTTGAGGCTGGTCTAGCGGTCTATAAGGGCAAGGCATTGCTCAACTCCGTTACCGGTGAAGATGAGAGCCTGGATCGGGTTTTGCCTCTGGTGAAAAAGTACGGTTGCGCTGTGGTGGCGATCTCCAACGATGAAACGGGAATCAGTCAGGACATTAACGTGCGATTTGAGGTGGCTAAGAAAATTATCCAGCGTGCGTCTGACTACGGTATTCCCGCCAGCGACGTGATAGTAGATCCACTGGTAATGCCTGTGGGTGCGGTTAATACGGCGGGTAAGCAGGTGATGGAATTGATTCATCGTCTGCGCACCGAACTAAAAGTGAATACAACCTGTGGTGCCTCGAACATCAGTTTCGGTCTGCCCAACCGCAACCCTTTGAATTCCGCTTTTCTTACCATGGCGATGGGCGCTGGTATGACCTCGGCTATCACCAATCCGATGCACGCTGAAATTATGGGCGGCATTCGTGGAGCAGATGTGATGCTGGGCCACGACCCTGAGTGCAAGCGTTGGATCACGGCCAATCGGGAACCCGCGCCAGAGGGGGACGAGCGTCGGGCCCGCCGAGGTCGCCGCCGAGCGGGAGCAAGCGCCGCCAGCGCCTAAGAATTGGAGGTGTAACGCGTGAGTGTAGTGGACGAACCCGAAGCATGGGCAATTTTCACTCCTTCGGGTAAGCGAGGGAAATTCCCTATAGGCACACCCTTAATTCAGGCTGCTCGCACTCTGGGGGTGGATATTGACTCTGTGTGTGGGGGGCGCGGTATATGCGGTCGCTGTCAGGTTAATGTGGCTGAGGGCGAATTTGCTAAGCACGGTATTCGGTCCACAGCGGATCACCTGAGCTCGCTGTCGGAACCCGAGCAACGCTTTGCTCGCAAGAAGGTTTTATTGGATGGCCGTCGCCTCTCCTGTCATACCCGCTTGCAGGGTGACGTATTGATCGACGTGCCTCCAGAGAGTCAAGTGCACCGACAGGTGGTGCGTAAAGACGCTGAAGTCCTGAGCATAGATCTCGACCCGTTGATCCATCTGTATTTTGTAGAAGTCGAGGCTCCCAGTCTCGATGTTTCAAGCGGCGATACCGAACGACTCTTAAACGCGCTGCGAGAAGAGTGGCATTTAGTTGATCCAACATTTGCGTTTCATCTCTTACCGCAAGTGCAAAAAACCTTAAAAGCCGGCAATTGGCAAGTGACCTGCGCGGTGCGCGATGGCAGAGAAGTGGTGGCCCTGTGGCCCGGTTTTCAAGACCGAGTGGTGGGAATTGCGGTGGATGTGGGCTCGACGACCATTGCCGCACACCTGTGTGATCTAAGCAGCGGCGAGGTGCTGGCTTCTGCGGGCGCTATGAATCCGCAAATTCGCTTTGGCGAAGATCTAATGAGTCGGGTTTCTTATGGCATGATGAATCCAGGCGGTGATGTCGAGATGACCAGTGCTGTGCGCGCGACACTGGCTGAACTGTTTGATCAGCTGGTGGAGCAGGCGCTATGTGACAAAAGCGCGGTGCTGGAAGTTGTTTTTGTCGCCAACCCAATCATGCACCACCTCTTACTGGGTATCGATCCTGTTGAACTTGGGGGTGCGCCCTTTGCTTTGGCGGTGGACAGCGGTCTATCGATGCCTGCGGAAGAATTACTATTAGGCTTAGCCCGTGGCGCTCGCGCTTATTTGCTACCTTGTATCGCCGGCCACGTGGGCGCGGACACCGCGGGCGTTATACTGGCTGAAGCACCTCAAGACAAAGACCTTATCTCTCTGTTGGTGGACGTTGGCACAAACGCAGAAATAGTGTTGGGTAACAGTAAGAAATTATATGCGGCTTCAAGCCCCACTGGCCCTGCTTTCGAAGGGGCTCAAATCTCTTGCGGACAAAGAGCCGCTCCGGGGGCGATTGAGCGTTTGCGAGTTGATAGAGAAACTTTGGAGCCCCGCTATCGTCTAATCGGTTCAGAGCTCTGGTCGGATGAGAGCGGTTTTTCAGACGCCGTGAGCTCAACAGGTATAACGGGGGTGTGCGGCAGCGGCATAATTGAAGCCATTGCTGAGTTATTTCTAAGTGGGCTTGTCGATCAGGATGGAATGTTTGACGCCTCCTTGGCAGAGCGTTGCCAGCGCCTTGAGTTAGATGGCCGCACTTACAAATATCGTCTAACGGACGGTGATCGGCCCCTGTACATCACTCAGAATGATATCCGTGCGATCCAGCTGGCAAAGGCTGCCCTTTACGCGGGTATTAAGCTCTTGATGGCGCGTGCAGGGGTGAGCCAAGTAGACCGTATCCGTTTGGCGGGAGCCTTTGGTTCCCACATTGATGTCAAATACGCCATGGCTCTGGGTTTAATTCCAGACTGCGATCTTCAAGAAGTGTCTTCGGCGGGCAATGCTGCGGGGACTGGTGCGCGTATGGCTTTATTGAACCGTGGGTGTCGGAGTCAGATTGAAAGAGTTGTGGAACACATTGAAAAGGTGGAGACAGCGCTAGCGGATGATTTTCAACAGCATTTCGTAGATGCCATGGCAATTCCCCACAAAAAAGAAAGCTTCATCAACTTGTCGGAAGTATTACCGCTTCCCGAGCCAAAAACGAAGGTGAAAATCGGCCGTGGCCGGCGCCGGCGTGCGATCTCGAGTAAATGAATGTCTCCTCAGCGTAGGTGCCTGCGCTGTCTTTAGAGCTTGGTATATTTCTAATAGTTATTTCCATCGGCTAATACTGATGGTTATTTCTATTAGTTATTGTCCAATATAAGAGAATTGCCGGATACTTATACCCAAATAGTAAAAGACACATCAGTTCACTTAGCTTTAAGATTTTAATTAGTCATTAATTGCTGCTCAAGATTGCGAAAGTTGCGGCGATTTATTTGTCCATCATTTGAGAGCCAAACTTTTGCGTAAATTCCGCTTACTTATGCTTGGTCTCCTCTTCGTTCTATGTGGTTTGCCGGCGCACTCTCAAGATATTGTGCAGTTACAAACAGCCCTCATCTACCAATTGATCAATCATATTGAATGGCCTGAAGACCCAGGGATCTCTGAATTTCACTTGGGGGCGTTCTCCGCAGACCAAAAATTAACCGAGGAGTTGCGCCGTGCCACTGGCTTTGTGCGTATTCGTGACAGAAAAGTCAAAATCACTGCATTAAATTCGCTTAACTTCGACCCCAAAAACTTCCACGTTATTTACGTGGGCGATGCAGCCGATAATAAGTTAACCAAATTGGCCAGTAAAATTCGTCGAAGTGAAACCTTGCTGATCAGTGAAGGGAGCCAGCTTAAGCCTGATTTCATGATCAATATTGTTCTAGGTGAGCAACTGACATTTGAAATCAACCGCAGCAATATTGTCTATGAAGGCTTGAGTATGAACAAAGATATTGTTCTGCTTGGCGGCAGCGAATTGGATGTTGCGGAATTATTCCGAGAAACTGAAGAGCGATTGAGTCAGCAGAAAATATCACTGGATTCCCTACAGGTCAGCCTAGAACAGAACACTCAAAAACTTGTCAAGCAAAAGCTGGCCCAGAAAGAGCAAGACAAACAGTTGCTCGCTCAACATCTCGAGATTAAGGCTAAAAATGAGCTGATTTCTGATAGAGAAGATCAGCTAAGTACCTTGTCTAGGCAGTATTCCGATGCGGCAGAATCTCTGCTAAAAAAACAAATTGAATTACATAAGAATCAGAATCGACTAGACGGAACCATTGCCACGTTAGACAGTAAGGAGCGTCGAGTAGAGTCGCTTTCTGATATTATTGGAAAAAACAATTCCATACTGGAAGAGCAGCAATTTCGTATAAACCAACAAAAAAATGAAAATGTTCAGCAAAATTTGACCATCAACGAACAGCGAACCTGGTTGCTTGTTGTGGGAGTTGCATTGATCGCATTAGTGGTTTTAGCAGTTGTCATACTTTTTGTAAATCGCGCGCGACGACAGGCTAATGAAACACTATTGAAAACTACCGAAGAACTGGCGGTTGCAAAAGATATGGCTGAAGACGCCAGTCGAGCAAAGAGTTTGTTTCTGGCGAAGATGAGTCATGAAATCAGAACGCCGATGAGTGGCGTGATTGGTATGGCAGAGCTGCTTTCCGATACCCCTTTAAATGCTGAACAGCGAAAATGTAATGAGGTGGTGCTGGCTTCAGGAAAAACCTTGCTCACGGTTATCAACGATATTCTCGACTACTCGAAAATTGAAGCTGGAAGAATGCAGTTAGAAAGCATTCCCATTGATATACAAAGATTGGTTTGGGAAGTGCTGAAGATGTTTCGTCTCAGCTCCTCTAAGCGGCACATTCCCTTGATGGCTGATATTTCGCCTTCGTTGCCTAAACAGGTCTTGGGCGATCCAATCCGCTTGCGGCAAATTTTGATTAATCTGGTCAGCAATGCCATTAAATTCACCGATGCAGGCCAGATCTTAATCGAGGCCGTTCCCGCTGGCGAAGGCAAGGTGATTTTATCTGTTAAAGACACAGGGCTTGGTATGAGCTTAGCGCAGCAGGAGGGCTTGTTTTCGGCTTTCAATCAAGTTGATACCTCTACCACACGTAAATATGGCGGAACAGGATTGGGGCTCGCTATTTGTAAGCAGTTGTCAGAGCTGATGGGTGACGGAATTTCAGTGGAGAGCAGGGAGGGGCTTGGATCTACTTTTCGGGTGGCTTTGAACTTACCCAAAGACCCAAACTGGAATGAAAGTAAACTTGCTCACGACGAATATTTAGTGGGTAAAAAATTGTTGCTCGTTGATGATAATACCGTTTACGGTGGCCTTCTTGAAAAATACGCTACCCGACATGGAATTGCGGTGACTTATACGGAAACCATTGCGGATGCCATGAGTTCACTCGAGTCGGCGCAGCGCAGTTCGCAGCCATTTGACCTAATTCTGTCCGATTTAAATATGCCGGAGAAAGATGGCATTCGACTGTCGAAAACAATGGTCGAGGAGGGGTATGGCGATATTCCTTTTGTGCTGATCACCTCTTCCAGTATCCCGCCAACCGAAGAAGACCTACTTGATTCCAGCGTGCTGATTTCAATTGAAAAGCCTATGGTAGAGTTTGAGTGCATCGATATCATTAAGCGCGCGCTCGACGCTGCGAGACAAAGTGCCGAAAAAACTGCCGTAACAGAGCCTACGAAGATGGGTCTGATTAAGGCCTCCCTAGCTCAGCTGCCGCCGCTACACATATTGGTTGCCGAAGACAACCTAGTGATTCGGCAAGTGATGAAAGGTATGCTCAGTAAATGCAATCAAAAGCCAATTTTCGCCTGCAATGGCATTGAGGCACTATCGGCTGTTCAAGTGAGCGAGAAAAGCTTTGATATTATTTTTATGGATTGTGAAATGCCGGAAATGGATGGCCTCACGGCAAGTCGTGCAATACGGGCATGGGAGCTTCGAGAAGGTAAACCCGCCTCGCGAATTGTCGCCCTAACAGCCCATGTGCTAGAAGATCAAGTTGAACGCTGTCGCGATAGTGGTATGGATGATTTTATGGTGAAGCCCATCGATATTAATGTCCTGAGTCAGACTCTTCTTGATCGTAGTGCCCTCGTGTAGTTACTTCTTCTCTATCGCGTATTTCCAATTGCCGGGCAGTCATGATGAGCGGGGCCTAGCTAGTAAAAACTAATTAATTAGTTGACAGCCTTAAACGATAGAGCTAAGGTAAAAAAACTAATTAACTAGTAGGTGAAGGGATGGCTAGGAAAAAATCGGATCAGCTGACTGATGGTGAGCAAAACATCATGGAAATCCTCTGGGAGAAGGGTGCCTTATCTGTTAAAGATATTGCCGAAGCTCTATCTCAAGATAAGCCAGTGGCTTATACCACTGCTCAGACAATGTGCAAAATACTCGTCGAAAAAGGCTATGCCAGCTTTAGAAAAGAAGGTCGAGCGTTTATCTACAGCGCTAAATTAACGCAAGCCGAGGCTCGCCAAGGTGCGTTAAGCGCCTTGTTAAACCGCTTTTTCGGTAGCTCCCCTGAATTACTTGCACAGCACTTAATTCAAGAAACTGACATAGAGCTGAAAGATCTGGAAAGCCTCCAAGACAAGATCGATCGGGCAGACTAAGCGGAGCGCGTGGCTAATGATCTTCGAATTAACGCTACTAAGCAGCTTTACGGTTGTTCATCTAACGCTTGGTCTCTGCTTGATTGCATTTATCAGTCTAGCGGTAAAACTTATCAAGATGAGTGCAGAGTTGCAGAGTTGGTTGTGGGCAACCGCCTTTGTACTTGCCACCTTGCTGCCCTTTATGACATTTGTTCAGAAGTCGGTAAACGTTATAGCGGTCGAATCTTTCAAACCAGCTTTAGCGCAGAGTTCCGCGCCTATGGACGGAAACAAATTTACCACTGCCCAGATCGTGAAAGACGCAGAAAGCGGTGAAAATGAATGGAACGTATCAGCATTGGTGATCTATGAAATGATCAATTGGCTGTATGGTTTTCTAATAGTTTGGGGGCTGGGCAGTGCCTGGAGAATACTCAGTGTGAGCCGTTCACTGTATCGCACACGCTGCCTCATTCAATCGGCAGAACCGATTGATGTTAAATATGGCTTGTCGCTTGTGCATTCATTTCCCGTGCTTACCACAGGATTGGCCAGTACGCCGATGGCAACAGGGCTTTTTTCCCCTGTAATATTGATCCCAAAATTTCTGATGGAGCGTTTTGATCGAGAGAGTCTGGCGCCCATAGTTTTACATGAATTGGCACACATAGAACGCAGGGATCTCTGGCTTGGAATGTTTCAAGAGGCGCTGGCAATTGTATTTTGGTGGAGCCCGGTGACACGATTTATCAATCATAAAATACATATTACACGTGAATTAGCTTGCGACATTCGAGCGGCCAAACGCTTGTCCAGTGGCAAGCGCTATGCCCAATCTCTATTGGATTGCGCTCAGCTCATGTTAATTCAACGCAGCAATGTGTTGGCCATGGGCTTATTCAGTAAAAAGAAAGAACTAACCAGAAGGGTGGATGAAGTGTTGAAATTAAATGAAAGTAAAGCACCAAAAACAGTAGGTATCGCTTTGGTATGCGCTAGCTTGGCCGTGTCCACTATTGCACTTGCCAGTTCCTATGCGCCAAATATTAATGTGGATACCGTTAAAACATCGGCAAATCATTATTCTGAGTTGTCTGAGCAAGACAGTAAAAGTTTACTGTCAGCGATTCAAAGCAATGATGCTAATAGTTTAGCGATTTTACTTAACAGCGGCCTTGATATAAATAAAGCCTTGAAAGACGAGGGAACGGCGTTAATTTACGCCGCAAAGACTGGGCAGCTTCAAATGGTCCAGAGCCTAATCGACAATGGGGCTGATGTAAATCAGTCAGCACTGGGTGATGGCAATCCACTCATCGCCGCGGCGGGTACTGGTAATCTTGAACTTGTTGATTTTCTCATTGCGCAGGGCGCCGATGTGAATGCACAGGTGCAAGGTGACGGCACTCCATTAATTGTCGCCGTGCAAAGTAATAAGCTCGAGATGGTGAATCTATTGATCAGTGCAGGGGCAGACATTCACCAAGCCGCAAGCCATGACGGTACCGCACTAATAAAGGCCGCTTCAGTGGGCAGCTTAGCCATTACTTCCCTATTGGTTGATCTCGGCGCTGATGTGAATGAATTTTTGATGGGAGAAGAAACCCCATTAATCAACGCCGCGCAAAATAATAATATTGAAGTGGCAGAATACCTGATTGCTGAAGGTGCCGATGTGAATTTGGAGGTGGCGACGGGGCATGTTTCGCCTTATGAAACCCGTCGCTCACCTTTGAGTGAAGCTAGTAAATATAAGCACAAAGCGATGATCGCCTTATTGCGAACACATGGCGCGATTGAGCTGTCTAGCAAGTAGGCAATTTGGGGGGTTAGTATAAAAACATCGCGTAGAAAGCCGTAGTGTCTTAAGTTGGCTTGTGGCATATTACCTCAGCTCTAATTGTTCTTGATAGATCCGAATCAAATGAGCTTAAATTCCACAGCAATGTATTTATGGTTGTTTTTAAATGATGAAATTATACGATTCCCCGAGTGCCCCAAATCCTCGTCGAGTGAACCTATTCGCGGCGGAGAAGGGCATTGAACTAGAAAGTGTCGTGGTAGACTTGCGCGCAGGTGCACATAAAACACCAGAGTTTTTCGCCAAAAACCCCAGTGGTAAAATACCTGTGCTAGAGCTAGAGGACGGCACCTGTATTGGCGAAACAGTCGCTATTTGTCGTTATCTCGAAGCATTGGTGCCGACGCCAAATTTGTTTGGTGAAGACCCCTTAGAGATTGCAATTATTGAGATGCACCATCGGCACATCGAACACGAGTTGTTCTCTCCAATTGGCCAGGCCTGGGTAAATGGACCAATAGTTGGGAGTATGGGCATTGTTGAGTCGATTCCAGCCGCGAAAGAGCGAGGCGACAAGCTAACTCGAGCCTATTATGAACGCTTGAATGAAGAGCTTTCTACGCGCGACTACATCGCCGGAGATCGTTTTACTGTTGCTGATATCACGGCGCTGTGCTGCGTCGATTTTGCCGCGGGTATGGTCTACTTGAAACCTGATGATGATCTAGACGCGCTTTGGCGCTGGCATCAGCGGATCAGCTCGAGAGACAGTGTGAAGAATACTGCTGCTGCAATGTCCTTAGGGTAGGCAGACCTCCGAATTAGGCCGCAATGTCAAAAAGGGCCAGGCCGAGGTCAGGGCTCTTTGAGTAGATAGAGCTCTTATCCTTGCGCCTCTCTATGCTTGGCTGAGTATCTTTTTTTGCTTAAGCATATCTGTGTCGGCAATACGGATGAGCTCTTTCAAGGAGCGGCCTTGCTCGTTAATAAATGCTATGCCGTAGCAGAAGTCGATCGGAATTTCTGTGCCCTCATGAGAGAGTTGAAACCCTCGCAATGTTTCGAATCGACGTTCTAGTTCGGAGCGAACCTCGTGAAGGCTATTAACTGAGAGAACGATGAGAAACTCATCGCCGCCCCAGCGAGAGCAGAAATCGCGCTTCCGAAAAATATTATCTAATGACTGGGCAAAGTATTTTAGAACCTTATCGCCAAAATTATGGCCGTACAGGTCGTTGATTCCTTTGAAGTCTTTCAGACTGAGGAATACCAAGCAATGGGGTTCATCGGCGAGGTTGATGTTTTCTAAGCTGGAAAAATATCTATTGGCGGCGTGTCGGTTTTTTAAGCCTGTTAACGCATCGTTATAGGCTTTGCTCTCTAGAGAGCGTTGATCTGACTTAATGTTAGTGATGTCGGTGACGGTCACTGCAACGGCTCTTACCGCATCGTTATTCGATTCGCGTATAGGGGAGTAGCACACTTTCATGAACAGTAACTTTTGCTGTGACTCTGAATAGAACCAGTCTGAATATTCAACTGTTTTCCCGGCAATGGCCGAGTCCAGTTTGGCTTTTATTGTCTTGTTGAAAGCGTCGTGCCCCATTAATTCAGCAACCGAATTGCCCTCTATGTCGCTCTTATCTATGCCCCAAGTTGACACATATTTTTCGTTCACCGCCATATAGTTATAGTGCTTGTCTACCAAGGAAAGAAGGTTGTCAGAATAGTCGGATAGGTTTTTGAGATTGACTTCATGGGACGCTTCACTGCCGTCGGCCGTTAAAAACTCAATTAATGTGTGTTTTTTTTCATCGTCAATCAAAACCATCCGAATGTAGCGGATCATTTTTTCGTCTTCAGACAAAATGATATCGTAGATTTCGTGACCCAGATTTTCTTGGTTGATTGTGCTAATTTCGTTAAGAAAGGCACCTTGTTTCCATATCCAGTGCTTGGCGATATTATCTCCCGCATCGAGGGATTCGAGATCCCTTGCATTGCTGCTCGCGGCTAAAATGGTTCCGGTGTTGTCAATAACGATGGTGTTGGAGGTAAGGTAGCGAATGATGTTATAGGGCATGAGATTTATCCGTATTCAATGGTGCTTGCTAGGCGGTCCATTAAAGAGCTTGAAATCCTTTTTTGAAGCTTTCTAATGTCAATCTTTATGCTTATTTTGACTGTCGTAGACTCTAGCATATATACATTATTTAGCCTATGTGTTTCATGGCGGCGCGAGGGCCTGATTAAGCGCTCGCTTGGCGAGGTGAATACAGCCGTGTGCTTCGCCCTTGGTAGGCATAAGGGTATATAGTCTGGCGGCATCTTGTTTTTAGGTGGATCTCATCTGTATAGCTACTTTATTCATCCATCATACTCTAGACTGGGTTTAATGTTCTGGTCATGGTTTTAAAGACTGTGGCAATATAAGGCGATCCCGTACCGAGAGTGAGCTATGTATGCTAAGTCAAAAACAAATACAGCACTTCAATGAGAATGGTTTTGTGGTGCTCGACAAGCTCATACCAACCATTGAGTTGGCAAAAATTAAAGCGCGGGCTGCGGCCTTGGTAGAGCAGTGGGTCGAAGATAGCCCCGCCCATACTTTCACAACCCAGGACAATGATCGTACGGGCGACAATTATTTTTTAGGCTCGGCGGAAAAAATCCGTTGCTTCTTCGAAGAGGAAGCATTCTCTGAAAGCGGAACGCTAGTTCAAGAACGTTCTTTATGCATCAATAAAATAGGCCATGCTTTACATGAGCTGGACCCTATTTTTAATGCTTTCAGTCATCAGGCGATTTTTGGTGACATAGTCGCCGATCTAGGTATGAAGCAAGCTCAGATTCGACAATCGATGTATATTTTTAAACAACCGCGTATTGGTGGTGAAGTAAACTGGCATCAAGACGCCAGCTTCTTTTTCACTCAGCCTCAGAGTGTATTGACGTTTTGGTTTGCCGTAGAGAATGCAACTTTGGACAATGGTTGTCTCTGGGTAGAAGCCGGAGGGCACAAGGGGCCATTGCGTGAGCGATTCAATCGCGACAAGCAATCAACCACAATGGTTTCCCTTGATGATACCCCCTGGCCTAATGAGGCAGCTGGCCAAGCATTGGAAGTCAGTGCAGGTAGCCTTGTGGTGTTTCATGGGCATTTGCCGCATTACAGTGCGCCAAATCGCTCAGCGAATTCTCGCCAAGCCTACACCTTGCATGTGACTGAAGGGCTGAGTGAATACGCGCCAGAAAACTGGTTGCAAAGTAAGAGCTTGGAGTTGCGAGGGTTTGACTTCCATCAAGCATGACTTGTCTATTTAGTTCATACTGACCCTTCGACTGAATAATTTTAAAGAGGTATGTGCGGTGTCTGGTGAATCTACTTATGCAAAAAAAATCATGGCTGAGCTTATTGAAGAAGCTGAAAAAAACCCGCAATACCTACCTGATGCAATGTCTCGTGCGATGATGTCGGCAGTGATCGCCCACTTTCAAACCTATCGTGAAAATGCTGACATTGTAAGTGAGCTTAGTTCAATAGCCGAGAATCTTGGGGATGACGAAATGGTGATTACTCGAGGGTGCTAGAATAACTACGAACGTTTATTGAAAAAAGGGGCCTGAAATTAATCAGAGCCCCTTTTTTGTAAGCCTGTTGATTAGCCTGCGGCTAAGAGTGACAAGTCGTTGATCTCTTCGTCAGCGTAGTCATCGAGAAAGCGCGTAATAATTGGAATTACTTGCTCTGCTCGGTTGACCACAAACAGGTGTCCACCGCCTTTGACAATCTTAAGGTCCGCTTTTGGGATCATCGTCTTTAATAGTCGAGCGTTCGCAAGCGGCACAATGTTATCGCGATCACCAGACATCACCAGAGTTGGCTGCTTTAAAAATGGCAGGAAGGGAAGGCTGGTCCAGCCGGCCATTGCCATTAATTGATACATGTAGCCACGCACCGAGGGCGCTTGGATGCGACTCTTATGGTTTTTCGCGTGCTCGTCGGCCGCGTCACCATAAAGCGTCTCGAAATTCTTAAGCATATACTCTGGATCTATGTAACGCTTGGGGTGAGCCATGCGAGTAATTGCACTTAAATTGCCAGGCACCATAACTACACCAGCACTAGTGGCTAAAAGCACCAGTGCGCGGGCGCGCTGGGGGTAATTTCGCGCAAATTGCTGGGCTGCACCACCGCCCCAGGAAACGCCCATCACATCGACATCGTCGTAGCCTAGTTGGTCTAGAATGTTCGCCGCCCACTTGGCTGCTGTGCTTGGGCGATAGGGCATTTTAGGGGCTGGAGAGCCACCCACGCCGGGCATATCAAAGGTAATAACATCGCTGCGTCCGTCCAGCATTTCGCCGAGAGGCGCGGCTATTTCTAGATTAGCGCCAATGCCGTTGAAAAACAGGATGGGTCGAGCCTTGCCACCATTGCGCCATACGGCGGTGCGTAGCACCTGCCGGCCGACCTTCATCATAGTAATTTCTGGTTCAATAGTGCTCATTGTTTGTTCTACCTCTTTATCTACTAGCATAAGTACTGACAATACACCCATTTGGGCCGCATGGCACTTAAATCCTTTTAACCAAAGACATACTCACCAGGCGCAGGCGCCAGTGGCGGCAGAGTTTCGTGCCCTAGAGCCTCGGGAGCGCTTTTTAGCTCGCCGGAGCGCTGTTTCAGCCATTCAGACCAAGGAGACCACCAAGAGCCATCAAGCAGCTCGGCACCGTCCATCCACTGGTCAGCAGTGGACGCCTCCTCTAGCTTGCCGTAATAGTACTTTGCCTTAGGGTTGGTAGGCGGGTTGAGTAATGACTGAATATGCCCGCTATTGGAGACATAAAACTCATTATTCCCTCCCAATAACTTGGTGGTGCGATAACAGGCGCGCCAGGGCGTTATGTGGTCAGTGAAGCCCGCAACAATGAAACTGTCATGCTCAATTTTGCTCAAATCTAGGGGGTGTTCCATGAAGTTCACCGTGCCGGGGTTTGCAAAGGGTGAGCTCAGGTAACTGTCCAGAAAGTCTGAGTGCAGTTTGGCTGGAAGATTGGTGGTGTCATTGTTCCAATATAAGATATCAAATGCGGGCGGGTTGTCGCCTAGTAAGTAGTTATTCACTACATAATTCCAAATAAGGTCGTTAGGCCTCATCCAGGCAAAGGTGCGAGCCAGGTCATCACCTGAAAGAATGCCTTTGGCCGCGGAGCGAGAGCGTGCCAACTCAATGGTTTTTTCAGATACTAGTGCGCCCACTTCACTGTCTTCTTGCTGTGGGTCTAGTACACACACTTGAAAGGTTGAAGTGTTGACACGATTGTCGCCGATAGCAGCTAAATGGCTGAGTAGGGTGGCAACGGTTATGCCGCCGGAGCAAGCACCAGACACATTTAGGGTCTCAGAACCGGACACCTTGAGCACAGCGTCTGTCGCTTCAATTGCAGCGTTGATGTAAGTTTCTAGCCCCCAGTCGGCCTGCTCAATGCCAGGATTACGCCAACTGATGGCAAACAGCTGTAGGCCCTTGGACAGCGCAAATTGAAACATGCTTTTATCTGGCGTGAGGTCAGAAGCATAGAATTTGTTGATTTGCGGTGGAATGATCAACAAGGGGATACTGTGCACTTCCTCTGTTGTTGGTGTGTACTGCAATACCTCCAAAACATTATTTCGGAACACGACTTGACCCGGTGTAGTGGCTAGATTCTCTCCCACTTTAAAAGGGCGGGAATCTACTTGGGATGGCAGGCCAATGCCATTTACCATGTCGTTATAGGCATTCTTTAGGCCGGCTACTACGGACTTTCCACCGGTTTCATACAAGCGCTTCATTGCGGCAGGGTTGCCAATGAGTGTATTGGTCGGCGCCAGCGAGTCGGCTACAACATCCAAGATAAAATGAGCTCGTGCTCGTTCCAGATCCTCTAAATCAGACTCCTCAAGCCAAGATTGTAAGTTGGCCTTCATCGCCATCCAGCTTTGTAAGCCCCTGCGATAGACGGGGTTGTGGCGCCAGGCGGGATCCTTAAAACGGCGGTCTTTGGGGTCGGGAGCATACTCTGAGCTGCCTTTGACCACATCGAGCATGTCTTTACCGTAATTTAAAAAATGCTGACCAAAAGTGATGGGATTGAGAGCGGCTTGTTTGAGGACAATACCGAGTGATTTAACGAGTTCTGAGCGGTGAACGCCAACGATAGGATTAAACGCGGTGGTGTTTTCAGCGGCTAATTCTGCCGTGTCTTGGTTGGTACGAGCCATGGACACATCCTTATAATCACCCCTGTACATTGCAGGAGGCTTTTTATTGGGGGTTTGCGAGCAATGTTTGTCCGCAAGGTTTGCACTACCCCTATAGTTGTAACTTATATATGTTGTTAAAAGAAGAGTTAAATGAACTTTTTTGTATTTTAGCGGCGCTGGCCGAATGCCAGATAGGCGGTGGGAAGTAGGGCGGCCAGAAATACTATAGCGGTTATAGCAAAGGTATCTTGAAAGGCCAGGGTAAGGGCTTGCTGATAGAGTTCTCGGCCCAGCACCCATACGGCAACCGCTTGTTGCTGGCTTTGATCGATACCAGCCTGAACTAGGTTGGGCAGCAGGGCTGCAACCGTCTCTTGTGTCTCTATGTTGCCTGCGTGTTGAGTGTCATTGATTCTAGATAGGTGTTGAGAGCTTTGCCGCTCTAAAAAAATGGACGATAAGTTCACGCCAAATGCGCCGCCCAATTGACGGAGAAAATTAGCCGTGCCTGAGGCCTGGGTGAGCAGCTGAGGAGGCAGGGCGGAAAATGTTGCGACGTTGAGTGAAGGCATAATCAAGCCCATGCCCACGCGACCGAGAATAACCCAGTAAATGAATTGTCCTGCTGATGTGTGGCGGTCCGATGCAATCATTAACCACGATGATAAGGCGAACAAAATCAGCCCCATACTAATAAGAATCCACGGATCGAGGCGGTCACTTAAACCTCCCGATATTGGAAAAACGATGGCGAGTAGTAGCCCTCCAGGTAGTAGGATAAAGCCAGAATCGGTGGCGTCGAGGCCTTGAATCGTTTGTAAAAAAAGCGGTGTCAGATAGAGGCTGCTATAAAGCCCCGCGCCAAAAATAACAGCGATAATGGCAGATGCATTAAAGTTTGCGTAGCGAAAAAGCGCCAAGTTTAGGAGGGGGGAGGACGTGCGTAGTTGACGATAAATAAAGCCTGCCCCACTGGCTATTACCAGCAGGAAACAAATTAAAATATAATTTGAACTCCAACCTTCTTTCTGGCCTTTTGAGAGGCCTTGAAGTAGCAGGGTGATAAAGCTACTAAGCATGAGTAAGCCAAGCACATCGAACTTGGGGCGAGGCCCGTCACTCTCTCGCTCAGGTAAAAATAATAGGGCCATGGGCAGGGCAATTATGGCCATGGGTAAAGACAGGTAAAATACATAGCGCCAGTTAAATGCATCCACTAAAATCCCGCCTGTATAAGGACCTAGTGCAGGTGCCATCACCACAATAATGCCAAATATCCCCATCGCTAGCCCCTGTTTTTCAAGAGGGAAAAGTCGGCTCATTACGCTCATCGATAAAGGCATAAAAATGCCTGAGGCTGCGCCTTGCAATACTCTGGCGAGAATTAAAACGTCGGTGTTGGGGCTGAGGGCACCCAGCAAGGAACTGGCGATAAAAGCGACGCTTGCGCCTACGAAGGTATTGCGCACACCAAAGGATTCGCTGAGCCAGGCGGTGATGAGCATGGTAACTGTGGCGGCTGCCAAATAGCCGGCTGACAACCATTGAGCGACGTCCTGACCAATACCAAACACACCCATGATTTTTGGAATGGCAACATTAACGCTGGTGCTGGCAAGCACCGTAGAAATGGCGCCAAAACCAATAGTGGCGACGGCAAAAATTCGATAACGTGAGCCGTAGCGGTCAAACAGGCTTTCAATATCGGCGCGCTCAGAGGCGGGTGTCAATTTCAACCTCAACCATCATGCCGGGTTTCAGCAAATTTTCTTCCTGCTGTATGGCGAGGCGCACGGTCAAACGCTGGGTTACTTTAGTGAAGTTGCCACTGGGGTTTGGGTTGGGCAGCAGTGCAAATTGGCTGGTGGTGGCGTGGTCAATACGTTCAACGGTGGCGGAAAACTCTCGGTCAGGATAGGCGTCAATAGTTACCTTGGCCTTGGCGTTTGGGCGAATTTGTCGCAGGTCTGTCTCTTTTACGTTCGCATTGATCCAGATGTCATTAGGGTTATGCAGCATCATTAGGCGCATCCCAGGCATAACGTACTCACCGGCGTGAACAAAAGTTTTGTCGATGATGGCGCTTTGTAATGGGCTGTGTATATTTCTATCGTCTATGTCCAGCTGCAAATTGTCGTATTCAAGTTTTAGGCCCTTTAGCTCACCGCGCAAAATAGCTAAAGTTTTCTCCTGAACTTCAAGTTCTTGCAGAGAGGCTTTAGCCGTCAAATGCTGGGAAGCCTGTTGCGATAAATTTGCCTGAGCTTCGCTAAATGCGTGGGTAGACTGTGCAAGATGTAAGCGCGCAGCGTCCCAGGTCTCAGCCGAGATAAGCTTTTTGGCCCACATGGCCTCACTGCGATCGAAGCTTAGTTGGGCTTGAGTCAGTACCGATTGGGCTTTATCGGCTGCCGAACTAGTGCTGTCTAGATGGGCCTGCTCAGCGTCGAGTTGGCTGCGAGAACGGAGGGCAATAATATTCCTCTGTGCTTCGGCGCGTTCAATAGCCAGCTCTTGGGTGGCAATTTTTAGCGCGTAAGCTTGTAAACTTATTTCTGCGGCACGAGAGTCGATATGGGCTAATAAAATATTGGCGCCCACTGTTTGACCTGTGTGAATAGGGAATTCGCTAATCCAGCCTGGCACTTTACTGCTAATCGAAATGATATTGCTGGCGATGCGAGCGTCGTCTAGGAACAGCGTATGTGAGCGGGTGTAGGCCCACTTTGAAACCAGCAATAAGCTCACAACAACAATTCCCGCTAAGGCAAATTGCTTTTGGGTCAATTTGGCGGGCCAAAGTTTTACAGATTTGGGTGAAGTCATGTCACTAGCCCTCGCTATTTTTCTTTCAATCGCTGCAAATTTTTCTTAACGATCTGCAAGCCGTCGATTAGAGCGGCCAACTGTGTTTCAGACAAACCTTGGGTAATTTGCGTGGTGATTTCTGCGGCTGTCTCGATGATTGTCGGCAGCATGCTTAAACCTGCCGGTGTTATGAATACTCGCTTCAACCGTCGATCGCTGGCATCAGCTTGGCGTTCCACTAACTTTGCCGCCTCCAATTTGTCAATCAAAGTGCCCAAAGGGGCTCGTTCGATATTAAGGAGTTCAGCGAGTTGAGTTTGTGTTAAGCCGTCAGTACGGGATAAATGGCCAATCACACGCCATTGTGATGGGCTGAGTCCAAGGCCATTCTGGCGTAGTTGTCTGTCTAGCGTCGTACCGTGTAAGCGGTAGCAATCGCCAACCAAAAAACCGATGCTGCGATCGTAGTCGAAGTGTGGAGTGGGCACGGTAAGCTCGAAGATAAATGGGCAATAATAGTAATGTACATTACATTATGCCCCATTACTAGTTTCGCCGAGCTCTTAGCTGGGCTTATGAGGCCTGCAAATTAGACGATAAGGCTGAAGCTCCGTTGAATGAGCCAATAACAACTTAGCCCTCCAAGTAGGTAAGTTAGGCCTCTATTAAGGACTAAAACTCCCATGTCTTGAGATTTCGATGGCCTCACTTGGGAATAGCCTAATAGGGAAAATCGCCCGTGTAGGTGTAACAATGCTACAACTCCGGCGATAAAGAGCAGTTGGCCAAGTTCTACTCCCAGGTTGAAAAATGCCAAGGCGCTTAGCTTCATCGCGTGTGGCAAGCCCAGCTCGGACAGCGCACCAGCAAAACCTAGACCGTGCAATAGGCCGAGCAGGCTGGCAACCGTCGCAGGATGGCGCCAAATGAGGCCAGTTTTAATGCCGTTCACGGCTGCCTTGGCTATTTCCACAGTGAGCATTACAAGGCTTAAGGCAATTAGTACCTCTACAAGTTCGGCGCGCAAGGTGATGATCTTCAGGCTGGCCAGAGCTAGGGTGATGGAGTGGGCTACAGTGAAACCGGTGATGGTGATAAGCACCCTGCGCAGCCGACCCGCGATATGCATTAAGCACAGTACAAACAGCAAATGGTCGTAGCCTTCCAGTATATGCAGCAAGCCTCCCTGGGTATATTGCTTGCCTACTTGATAAGCGCCGAGTTGCTCCGGCAATTTGATTGTCAGTGTTTCGGGTCCGTTAAATAAACTAAAAGCGCTACCGGATAAGCGACGCACTTGAATAAGGCTGGATAGAGCTGGGTTATTGTTAGGGTACTGAAGTTCGATCTGAAGGTCTTGAGGGCTAGGGCCCGAGCAGCGCACTGTTTTTTGGCCATCGAGAGAGGGGCCCCGCCGACCGGAAATGATCTGACATTGCGCTCCGCTCAAGCTGATGAATGGTTCGTCTCCTGAAGTCATTACAGGAGGGGTTTTCCATTGCAGCTTGTAAATACCTTGTTCAGCTTCGCTGATTTCAATGTATACGGGGCGCCCTTCATGAGACTGGCTAACACTGGGAAATAAGCACTGCACAAATACCAAGGTCAAAACCCAAGCGGACAATTCAGAGGGCCTTAGCATTAATTTCCCCAGAGTTAGTGCTTGAGTAATTGTCACTGACTTCTATGTCTAGGAAATTTTCAATGGTGTACTTGTTGATCATCTTAGCTAAGGCACGCTGCTTCATTTCAGACAGCCTAACTCTTTGTAGGTCGCCAAGCACCTCGCTAGCCACTTCTTTTAAATTCGGTGTCCGGCTAGCTTCATTTTTAGTGAGAAGGACGAGGTGATAGCCGTATGCTGACTCAATCGGCCCGTGCCAAATTGTGCCGGGAGTGAGGGTAAATATCTGATTAGAAAAATCATCGCCAAAATGGCTGTCAATAAAAGCTTGAGTTCGATCAACGTAGTTGCGATGAAAGAAAAACCGCTGCCCATATTGAGCCGCTTTCGAAAATGGCACGGCCGTTTTGTTGAGGGTTTTTAAGGTCTTGCTTGCCAGTTCAAAAGTCTCATCTTTGTGTTGGTTTTGGTCGAAGAAAACATGGGTGAAAGTGACACTGGCATCAATGATGTATTGTGTTAAATGTTGATTGAAATAGGTGTTCAATTCCACTTCACTGATTTCTTCCAATTCAGATTGGAAGCCTAAATTGATAAATTCGATTTTTTGGATCAGTCGTCGACGAATTATTTGATCATTTTCTTCCAGACCTAAGCTGATGGCCTCGCGAAACATAACTTCCTCACGAATGTAATCATCGATCAGTTGCCGTTTTTCTTCTGCATTAAGAGCGGTGTATTTGTTTTTGGCCGTCTCGGCGTTGAACGACTTGTTTTGAAATTGCAAAAACTGCACCAGAGTCTTTGGCTCAAGGGTGATGATTTGGCTGGCTTTATTGTTGGTGTTTGGCACCCATACTTCGAGGGATACATAGAGCAGTGAACCGATGAGAAAAAAATGAAAAAGTGGCTCGCTGGCCAGTATTTTTAAGCGTGTAAACATAAATTGGCCTGTACATCAGAATAAGCTGTGCGCCTGTGCGGCGAAATATAGATACACATTCCCAGCTATTGTGGCGGCTTGGGAACGTGGCGGAGTATTTATAACAGGCTATTAAGGCGTATACCATACGGGGGATGTATATGCGCGCTCTTGGATTGTTGCAGGGCCTTCTTTCGGCGGGTCAATCTGCAAGGCAATGCTGTCGTAAAGAGAGTGGCGAGGCGTTGGAATTTCTAATACTCGAACATAGTAAAATGCACGCTGCTCGGGCTTAAAATCCTCGTCAATCCATAGGGTTTGCAGCTCGGCGCTGCCAATGGTGTTTTCATAGCGTGCATATTCACGGTTAACGGTATCGCCTACCTGTGGCAACTTTCCCTGAGAGCCCATTGCTCTGCCATCAGACCAAACCACATCAAAAACCTTTTCGTGACTCTTTCCCTTGCTGTCCAGCCAGCCTTTTACTACTTGAACCCGGTCTAAGTTAGCGCCTAGCGGGTCTTTCGTTGCACGAATGAGAAGTTGTACCTTACTACTCCTATCATCGGCCCGACTCAGGTCGCCGCCCATCGGCACGCCTTGTTGGTATCCATAGCTCGCAAAATTTTCACCTTCTAAAGCAGCTGAATCGAAATTCCAGCCGGCAAATAGACGCACCCTGATTCTTGGGCCCGTAGTGGCGTAGACTTCACGCCGTTTGAATGCTGAGTAAATGCCTGAACGGGTGTTTTCATCTGCCCATACCGCCGCCAGGCCAGAAGCTGACATGTTCCAGCCAGAGGCTTTGGTGCCGCCAATGATGTCTTTACGTTTGGTTTCCGGGGTAGAGTCGTGGGCAAATTTCCCCCAGAAGTTATTTTCCTCAGCTGTGGATAAGCCCGTGTGAGAATCGGTGCTGCCAATAAATCCGAACTTGTAAGGATTGGCGCCTATGGACTGTTCAATTTCTAAACCCCGTTTCAGGGCCGAGCGCACAAAATCGCCTTCACTGGCGGTGTGCGCTTCTGGTGTTTTCTGCAAGTAGAAGCCGTAGGGTTCAAAGCCCGCGAATTCATCTTCAGGTGAAAGCTTGGGGTGGGCTTCGCTGTCGCCCTTTATCTGGGTTACTTCAACCACCGGCTCCCAGGTCATTCGAGTTTTGGCGTAGTTCACATTAATAGGCTCGCCGCGTAGAGTCACCTCTGGAAACATATAACCTTTACTGATATTTGAATTGTGGGGAATGGCGATAAATTCACTGCCGGTTTCCTGGCTGGTTTTGTCTAACCATTCCCACAGGTCCTCAGGGTACTGACTTTGATCAGAACCGTAAGGCACGTACTGCTTAGCTGTTGCCGCGTTGTTTGGCGACATCACCACCCTGTGTAAATTTGCGCCTGTGGGAATTGAGCTCCACTCCCAGCCAAGTAGGGCGGTGAACTTGCCCGGTTCATTGTGGCGCTCAGCCGCGTCAGCAATTTCACCCCACGCGGTAACCTCTGTAGGCAAGGCGTTGCCTGTGCTGCTATACAGGACGTTGGACGGGTCTTGCACAGGGTCTGTGCCTGGTTTTTGGGCTTTATCCGGCAGCACCTCATTAAAAAGAGAGATGCCTTCTCCCTGGCCGTCGTCGTAGATGTAGCGAATGTAGTGGGCAGTTAACCAACGAATGAGGGTGTCCAGTAGACTGTCCTCGCCATATTCTTCAGTGCCAGAGGCGATGCTGCGAATGACGCCCATACCCTCTGCGTGGTCTGATACCACCAGAAAATCCAGTGGAGTTTCTATCTGTATGCGGCTGCGGGTATAGGGGTGAATTACCGCTTTGCCCTTCGCCCAGCGATAAGCTGTGTCGGGATCCGCGGATTGGTTTTTGTTGAGAAAGGCATCAAAAGAATAGGAGGTATGAAGGTGCGTATCGCCCCAATACAGTTGGGTGGGGGAGTCAGAAGCCAATGCGGCCCCATTGAAACTGAGTAATAAGGGTAGAAGGGCAGGTTTTAGTTTCATATCGCTGGGCTACTTATTGATGATTATTTTTGTTGTCACAATGTAATGTCCACAGTGGACTTTGCCCTCGTGAGGCATTAACGTTTGGCGAGCGTCTTTTCTATTCCATTCAAGCGGTTCATAGTAAATGGCAGGGCACCGATCTTCAGTGCTCAAAAGGACAAGATACACACATTTTGAGACAAAAGAGTTCATGGGCGCAATGTCGGCACTATCACACAATACCATCGCCACTTGGCTTATCCCGATACTCAAGGCCATAGAGCCGTTTTGCGATGCTAAAACGGCGCTCGCAACTGTAGGTATTGACCCTGAGTGTATTGGCGACGCCGATCAGAGAGTACCCCTGGCAAAAATGCACGCTCTGTGGGAATTAGCCGAACGGGTGAGTGAGGATGATTGTATTGGCCTTGAGGCCGCAAAATATATAAACCCTACGAGCTTTCATGCCATAACCTATGCCCATCACGCGTCGGGTAGTTTGCGTGAAAGCTTAGAGAGGTTGAACAAATTCTCGAGTGTTATCAGCACGGCCGCAATCATAAGTGCTAGAGACCACAATGAAGATGTTGTGGTAACACTAAACTTAGTTGAGGGTGCAGAGGCCCTCAGTGTTCAGGCTGCAGATGCCTTTATGGCCATAATTGTATTCGCCGCAAAGAACTTAGTCAGTAGCGTTGAGAACCCCATTCGCAGTGCGAGGTTTAGGCGACTCAGCCCAAGGGATATCTCGCGGCACCAGGCGATATTTAAGTGTCCGTTGAGCTTTGCTTGCGATGACTACGAACTTCGCATCGCCAAAAGTTTTGTCGACCAGCCGCTGGCGACTGGCAATACTGAATTGGTGCGTATTAATGAGCAGGTGTTGGCGGAATATCTTTCTCGTTTTAGTAAAAATAATTTGGTGGCGGACGTTTACAGCACTTTGATTGAATTGATGCCAGAGGGAGAGCCAACACGGGAAAAAGTGTGCAAAGTCTTAGGTATAAGCAGCCGAAATTTGCATCGTAAATTAGCCGATTTGGACACGAGCTATAAAGGTATTTTGGAGGACGCCCGCAAACGTTTAGCTCTGCAATATATAGAGCAGCGGAGTTTGTCTATTACAAGCATTGCTTATCAGTTGGGTTTTTTGGACTCTAGTAGTTTTGCTAGAAGCTTTAAGCGCTGGACTGGTTTAAGCCCGAGTGATTTTCGCAAAAGAGACTGTGGATGACTTTCCTTTTATCAATTCATGGCTCAAGATAAGCGCCATTGCCGAGTATTGAATATACTGGCCTACATCAAACAATCAAATTTATGAGAATAATTAGTATGAATACACAGCAGTCAGTTTTCTTGATGGCGGCGGGACGTTATTTAATGGGCCTGTATTTTTTTGTTCCAGGTATTGCCAAACTCTTATCTCCAGAGCGCCAGTTAGCACTTATGGAACATCACAACATTCCTATGGCCATTTACTTACTCTATGTTGCGGGAATCGCTCAAGTATTGGGAGCCTTGTGTTTGTTTTCTAACCGTCATGTGCGGAATGTATGTATCGGCTTCGTGGTCTATATCATTCTGATTAATATAGGTGTACACGATTTTTGGAATTTCACTGGCGTAGAAGCAGGGCATGAATTACAGAATTTTATTAAAAATCTCGGTATATTGGCCGGTGTTTTAGTGCTGGCAGGAGCAAGTGTTACTCGGCCCCTCGAGCTTGGCGATTTACTGCGATCTGACGCCGTGAAATAGCTTAGTCATGATGGGCTGTAAGTCTCGAGAAAATTAATCAATGATAAGATAGGAAATAGCTCTCATGCGTTTTGTGTTGGTGTTTACTCTGGCCTTTTGGCTGGCAAGTGGGGCAGAGGCGCGCAGCGCCAAAGAATATTTAGGTGGGGATTTTGGTTTTGACTCAGCGGTGCCTACGCCAGAGTCTGTATTGGGTTACGAGGTTGGAGATTGGCACGCGAGACCCGACCAACTAGTACGCTACGCAGAGACGGTGGCCGCCGCCTCTGCGCGCGTTAGCTTAAAAGTTATTGGCTATACCCATGAACAGCGCCCTTTAGTTTTGCTTCATATCACAGCGCCTGAAAATCAGCCTAAATTAGAGTCTCTGAGAGCGCAGCACCTGGCCGACAGTACCAAGGGGCCTTTGGTGCTTTATATGGGATACAGTATTCACGGCAATGAGCCCAGTGGTAGTAACGCTTCACTTTTATATCTTTATTATCTAGCCGCGTCACAAGACCCTTGGTTAGAAAAGGCGCTGAAAGAGACCGTGGTACTACTAGACCCTAGCTATAATCCAGACGGTCTGGGGCGTTTTGCCACTTGGGTGAACAGCAATAAAAGTAAAAACCTAGTATCAGACCGAAATAATCGCGAGCAAAATGAGGCTTGGCCCAGAGGGCGGAGCAATCACTACTGGTTCGATTTAAATCGAGATTGGCTTTTGCTTCAGCACCCTGAATCTCAAGCGCGAATTAAACAATTTCATCGTTGGTTGCCGCATCTGCTGACAGATCATCACGAGATGGGCAGTGATTCGAGTTATTTCTTTCAGCCCGGAGTCGCAACACGTCAAAACCCTCTCACGTCGAAGCAAAACTACGAACTCACTAAGGCGCTGGGCGAGTACCATGCCGATGCTTTAGACGGAATCGCTCAGGAGTATTACAGTGGTGAAGACTACGACGACTACTATTACGGCAAAGGCTCAACCTACCCGGATATCAACGGTAGCTTAGGGGTTTTGTTTGAGCAGGCCAGCTCTCGAAGCCATTTGGCGGATACCATTAATGGGCCGCTTTCGTTCCAACAAACAATTGTAAATCAATTGACAACTTCTCTCTCTAGCTTGAAAGGTGCGTGGGCTTTGCGAGATCAATTTAAATCACAGCAAAAAGACTTTTTTATCGCGCAGGCAAAGCGAGCGAAAAAAGTGCCGCATGCCGGTTGGGTAGTGGGTGACGACCATGATCCGGTGCGGATGCGCGCAATGCTGGCGATTTTCGCTCAGCATAAAATTGAATTTCATGCTTTAGCTGAAACGCTCATCCAGGATGGGCATGAATATCGGGCCGGACATGCATGGTTTTTTCCCGCGCAGCAAAAGCAGTTCGGTTTGTTGCAAGCGATGATGGAAGTGCGTACTAAATTTATGGATGAGACATTTTACGATGTTTCGACCTGGACTTTTCCACATGCGTTTAATTTGCCTTTTGGGACTTTGAAGCGATTGCCTAAACTTCGAAAAACCTTGGCAACAGTTAGCGAATTAAGCTCACCAAATACTAAGGCCCTTGCCTGGGCGATACCCTGGCACTATGCCAGCGCGCCGGCCGTATTACAGGCATTACTCAGTGAGGATGTTCGAGTTAAGGTTGCGACGAAAGTCTTTACCGCCTTGGTCGCAGGTGAGGGTAAAGCGTTTGAATCAGGTACATTAATTGTTTCCGCCAGCGCTTTAAGTGCCGGTGAAAAACTAGCACTTCAGGAGCGCCTCTCAGCACTTGCTCTACTGCACAAAATTCCTGTCTATAACATAGACCGAGGTTTAATGAGCAAAGGAATTGATTTGGGTTCACGGGACATGCGTGTATTGAAGGCGGTGAAGCCTTTGTTGCTTACTGAGTCTCCCGTCCGCAGCGGCGAAGCGGGGGAGGTGTGGCATTTACTCGACACTCGCGTAGGGCTTGCGCCGACTATGGTTAATAGTCGACAGCTAGTGGGAATTGATCTAGATGACTACACGCATCTCATATTAGTAGACGGTAACTATAAGGGCTTTTCTGAGAAGGCTGGCGCGGCTATTAAGGCCTGGGTGCTCTCGGGCGGTATTGTGGTGGCGCAAAAACGCGCAGCGATATGGGCTGAAGCCCTTGTGTTTGCAGAAGATACTGACGAAGACATGAAAGAAAGTACTGATCAAGAAGAACCGCGCCGAGCGTATTCAGATTTCGCCAAGGACCACGCGCGCAGTGTAATTGGTGGCGCAATTGTACAGGCTGAGTTGGATTTAAGTCATCCTTTGTCTTTTGGGTTTCAGCGTGGCAAATTACCTTTGTTTCGCAATGGCACCAGTGTGTTAGCGGGGCCAAAAAGTTCCTATGCTTCAGTTGCGATGTATTCTAAGGCGCCGCTGCTCAGTGGTTACATAGGCGATAAGCGGCTGGCTGAATTCGCGAGCAGAGACGCTGTTGTGGCCGATCGGGTGGGTAAAGGTTTAGTGGTCCGCTTGGCGGATAACCCCGCGTTCAGAGGGTATTGGTACGGCTCTCAGCGCTTGTTATTTAACGCACTGTATTTTGGTTCAATTGTGGATAAGAGCGAATTAGCAAAATAGTAAGACTTGCACAAAAAAGCCCTAGTCAATAGGGCTTTTATATCGATATAAAACTGCGTGAGTGAAGCTTAGCCAGCCATTCGACTTTTATACTTACGTACAATGCTATTAAACTTCTCAGCCGCGGCTTGCATCTCTTCTACCATCGAGTTGTACGATGTGGTATCGCCACTTTCAACACAGGCTAAATACGCTTCGGCAGTGGCGATAAAGGCCTTAATTTCATTTTTCGCTTTTACCATCTGGGCGGTAACAGCCGTATCGGGGTCTGGCAAAACGGGGGCGGTGGGTTTATCGCAAGCAAATGCGCTGCTTGAGGCGAGCAAAGTGGCAAAAATTAATGCGTTAGCTTTCACTATATATCTCCAGATTGTACAAATTTGCTAAGAATCCAGTATTTCAATTCAAAAGCATCGCTTTAGAAGGGATATCACGTTTTGTAGCAATGTCACTATAGACAGTCTGATGAATAATTAATACTACTATTGTTACGTCGATAATCCAGACTGAATAATAGACGAATATAGGTAATTATTCCTTAGCTGCCTGCAAGAAACGTGTGGCATTACTCATTTTTAGTTTAGACGATAATTTCAATTCAGCTATTGAAAAAGCAAATTCGGGTAACCTTAGTCAAGGTCGTCGGGGGCCTGAATAGGGAGCTTAATAATAAAGCGGGTGCCCGCCCCAGGTTCTGAATCTACCTCAATAGTTCCATTGTGATGCTCGGTGATAATAAAGTAGCTGACTGAAAGGCCAAGCCCTGTGCCCTCGCCAACGCCCTTGGTGGTGAAAAAGGGTTCAAAAATGTGCCGGCTCACAGAGAGGTCCATGCCGGTGCCGTTGTCTTCTATTTCTATAACAATGGTTTCACCCAGTTGCCGGGTGCGCAAGGTAATGGTGGGCCCCGCGCCAGATTTGAAATATTTGTGCTCGAAGGACTGTTTAGCGTTCCGCAGAAGATTGAGTGTTACCTGCTGGATTTCCTGCGCCGCGCAATTGATGAGAGGCAGTTCGCTGGCAAATTCTTTCACAATTCGAACGCCCAAGGGTTTCAGTTCAAGCGTATTGTGGGCGAGCTCTAGGCTGTGATTCATCAGTTCGCTCACGTCCACCAAGGTGCGACGCTGAGTGTTGCCCCGGGAAAATTCCAGCATATTTGTGACAATTTGTGCTGCCCGATTCCCCGCCTCTCTAATCGATTCGATAAAGCTGAAGAGATCTCTCTGGTGCAAGTAGGCACGCAATTGTTCGATGCTGATGCCCAAATCGCTGGCAGCTTGCTGGTTGGGTATGAGTTCTTCCGAAACCCGACGCTCAATATTCTGTACACTGTTAATGATGGCGCTCAGAGGGTTGTTAATTTCGTGGGCCATGCCGGCCGCCATTTCTCCTAAAGACATCATCTTTTCATTTTGTATCATCATGCTTTCTAAGCGTACTCGCTGGGTAACATTATCGATTCTGATTACCGCGCCTTGTATGTCGCTTGAGAGAAGAGGGTATATGGCTAGGTCAAAGTAATTGGCTTGGTTACCGTTACCCAGCTGAATGTTTTCTTTTGAGGTCGGCGCCTCACCATCGATTGAGGCCTCAATGGCTTTCAAGTCAATAGGAAGCTTGAGAAAAACCTTATCGATATTCTGGCCCAGTGCTTCACGGGCCGGCACGCTGGTGCATTGCTCTGCGGCTGAATTCCAGTGTGTGACTGTGCCTTGTCGAGTCACTCCAATTAGAATGGAGGGCATAGAATTAATGATGCTGTGCAGATAGTCTTGAGTTTCACACAAGAGTTCTTCGGTAATCTCGTGTTTGGCTATTTCTTCATAGAGCTGATTGTTGATAGTTCTCAGCTTGTTGGTTCGATCAACAATGCGCTGTTCCAATTCACGCTGGGCGATTTTGAGGTCTGCTTTGGCCTTTTTATGGTGCGAGCGGCTGCGTTGCAGGCCAATAATCAACAGTGTTTGCAGAATCAACAAGGCGGTGATGAGTATCAGTAGAACGCCCGGCAGCTTACCGTCGGTCGGTACAATGTCAGCATTCTGGGCCTGCGCTTGCAGAGGAGCAGCAAGAAGCAGCAGTAGAGCTAGGGCTAAGCGATGTGTCACGAAGTAAACCGTTTGGACGCTAAAGTTGTGTTCATTGTATCGGCTTGCGAGCAGAGGTCCAGTGAGGTTTAACTTGTGGTCTTTATTTATACAGAAATGGGGCTTAAGCGGTTGATTTCCATGAATATTCAAATAAGCCTTGACTCAGGAAGGAGGTCTCCATAGAATGCGCCTCACTTCGACGGGGGTGGTTAGCTCAGTTGGTAGAGCGGCGCCCTTACAAGGCGTAGGTCACAGGTTCGACCCCTGTACCACCCACCACTTCTTGAACAAAGTGGTTACACTCGCTAGAGATTTTGCGGACCGGTAGTTCAGCTGGTTAGAATGCCGGCCTGTCACGCCGGAGGTCGCGGGTTCGAGTCCCGTCCGGTCCGCCATTAATTTCTCGAATAAATCCCTTATAGTTCTTTTTCTCTCATCTTGCTCTGTTTTCATAGATATTTTGAATTCCTGTCTCCTTTGTTATTAAAGTCGTCTGGGATGCAGGCATGTTAGTCTTACTTACGAAGGTCGAAAGTCTATTTTGGTACCGAAACGTAACCAATTAGGTTTGCATGACTAAGGTTAGTTACAATTTGCCGATTGCACCGGAAATGCCAAGCTGGTAATGCGGCTGGTGTAAAATCCGATAGAAGTCTTAAAGGTGAGCTGGCTTATTTATGGACGAAATATCTCGACCAATATCTCATCCCGTATTCAGGTTTCTAAGCAAATATATATTACTCATACTGTTCGTAATCACCATTCCCCTTACAGGCAAGCATAATGGAATCCAAAAACCTGACTTTGGACCTTCGCAGCTATTGCAGTGAGGTTCAGGCTCATCAGCACGATTATCACCAGCTCGTATTTTCCGTTGCGGGTCGTATAGATATGCGTGTTGAGCAGAATGAAGGCGACGTATCTCAGCAACACGCGGCTGTGATACCGGCCGGTTACGATCACGGTTTTTCTTCAGACTCAACAAATTGTTTTCTCGTGGCCGATGTTCCCATCGCTTTGGCCCCGGAATTGAAGGCGCTTCCAGCGTTCATCCCAGTTGACGATACATTGGCTCACTACATAGTGTTCCTACATCAGACCCTAATGAAGGGTGGCGCCAGTGAAAATAGCCAGCGTCAAATGCTTGTTTTGCTGATTCAGTTGCTTAGAGAGCGCTTTGGCGGAGTCATTCATTTGGATCACCGTATTGAAGCCGCACGAGCGCATCTCGATCACTATTTTGCTAAGTCACTTCCTCTTGTTGAGCTGGCTGGAGTCGCAAATCTCAGTACGCGTCAGCTTAGCCAGCTTTTTCGGCAGCAGTTAGGAATGACACCAATGCAGTATCAGACTGAAAAACGCATGCAACAGGCGTGGCAGATGTTAGAGCTAGGTGCGTACAGTGTGGAACAGGTAAGTAATTCGGTCGGCTACGGAAGCCTTTCCGCCTTTAGTGACCGCTTTCGAAAGCATTTTGGTCAATCGCCTCGTACTATTCGCCAGAATGACAAAGAAGTCTTCCAGATCGCGAAAGACTCGAGTTAAGGAGATTATTACACTGAGCATCTCAAAAATTTAATTGTTTGTAGAGGTGGGCCAGTGACACAAATTCAACGCGCCACATTGATTGGTTCTGTCTCCATTTTCTTGTGGAGTACGCTAGCACTACTGACCCGCCTAACAGAAGATAAAATTCCAGCGTTTCAGCTTATGGCGATGACCTTCACCATCGCGTTTCTTTTGATGAATGTTCGCTGGTGGCTTCAGGGGCACACGGGGTTGCGCCACCTCCGCCAACCTCCTCTGAGCTGGCTCATCGGCGTCGGAGCTTACTTTGGTTATCATTTTTGTTATTTTGCGGCAATGAGTAAAGCGCCGGTAATGGAAGTGAGTTTACTGGCTTATTTATGGCCCTTACTAATTGTGCTGTTTTCAACATTACTGCCTAAAACAAAGCTTGAGTTGCAACATGTCGCGGGGGCATTACTTTCTTTTGCTGGGTGTTGGATACTAGTGGGAAAGGGCACTAGCGGATTTAGCGCTGAATATCTAAGTGGCTATTTGCTCGCTATCACCTGCGCATTTATTTGGTCGATTTATTCCGTGGCAAGTCGTTTTGTAAAAACAGTTCCTACCGATGCGGTAGGCTGGTTCTGCGCTGTTACGGCCATGACGGCCTTTGCTTGTCACCTTAGGTGGGAAGTTACGGTGTGGCCTGAAAATATGAGTCAGTGGACTGGCATTGTGGGCTTAGGCCTTGGCCCGGTGGGTATTGCATTTTTCACCTGGGATTACGGCGTTAAACATGGAAACCTGCAATTGCTAGGTTCTCTTGCTTATGGGACGCCGCTCATTTCAGTTCTTTTGCTGCTCACCGTCGACGAAGGCGTGTTCAGTGCCTCCTTGGCTTTTTCGTGTTTGGCGATTGTTGGCGGCTCGATTTTGGCGGCCTATAGACCTAAGCGTGCGAAGGTGGCGTAGATGCTGGCGCTAGTGTCAAAAATATTATAACTGGGTCATGGCGTTTTGATTTAGGTGAATTTAATCACTAACTTTGATAGTTTTACTCTTTTCATTACTCTCAATTGCTAAAAGAATCAGCCTGATACCTTGCAGAGCTTGCTCGGCCGTAACTGGCGCTTGACCGCCATTGCGAATGGCCTCAGCAAGTTCTTGATAGTACAGCTGATAGCCGCCTCTCTCGGTTTTTACTCGATGTGATTGTTCCGCATCATAAACAAAACCATACTCCGCTTCATCCTCATCCGCCCAGCTTGCTCGGTCGGGAATAAGTCCTGTTTTTAGCCGGCTTTCTTGTGGGTCGAGCCCCATTTTTTCATAGCTTCCTACATCTCCTTGGACCCTAAACCGAATGTTGGGGCCTGAGCAAAATAAATTCGCTTGTAATAGTACAATCTTGTCCGGGTAGTGTAGCGTGAGGTGAAAAAAATCGATGTTTTCTGAGTTTTCTCGCATGGCTCGGCAGGTGGCGGTAATGGCCTCGGGCAAACCAAATAATTGTAGTGCTTGGTCAATAAGATGAGGCCCTAGGTCAAATAGAATTCCACCACCTACATTCGCCGTTTCGCGCCACCGTGGCTGTACCTTAGGGCGAAAACGGTCGAAGTGAGATTCGAATACTTTAACCTTACCCAGGCGATTTTCTTTAATGAGTTTATCAACACTTAGAAAATCGCCGTCCCAGCGACGGTTTTGGTAAACGCTGAGCGTTAAGTTCTTTTCATTGGCCAAAGCAATCAGTGCTTCTCCCTCCGCAATTTCTGTCACAAAAGGTTTTTCTACAACGACGTGTTTATTGTTCTCTAGAGCCAATTTTGCCAGAGAAAAATGCACATCGTTAGGGGCTGTGATGATGACTAACTCGGCATCACTATCACAGAGCATCTCTTTGGCGCTGGAGAAGTGTATGACCTCAGGGCAGTCTCGTTTCACGGTTTCAGCTTGACGGCTGCTTATGGCCGACAAGCTGAAATTTTGCAGTGTCTGAAGAAAGGGGATGTGGAAGGTTTTGGCTGAAAAACCATAGCCCACTATGGCTGTTTTAACAGGGCGGGAGAACTCAGAGTATTGCGTCGTCACAGGCATTGCTCTTAATTGGCGGATTGATGCGGGTTTTGCTAGTGTTTAAGTCTAAATAGATTCTTGAGTCAGAGGCATGATTTTGGGTGTTCTGCAGACCACATCACACCTTTAAGGTCAATAATTTGGCATAATAGCAGTATCACCATCCACCCACATACTCCTTTGTCGGTTGTCAGGTAAGGTAATGCTAAACGAGATTACAGAGCAGGCGGAAGCCGTTGTCTTTTTCGAGGGCCTAAAGGTCGTTAGGGAAATGCTGTTCTCTGAGTTTGAGGCGGTACTTGATTGCTACGTACCCATTCCAGACTTTAGGCAGCAAGACCTCAACGCTGTTTATGTTCGTATAGATTCCGATTTCGCGATTCGCTCGGCCGTATTTTTCACTATTCAATTCGATGCCAAGGGTTTTGCAGACAAGCAGTGGAATGTTCCTGTTCAGCAGCTTTCTGAGACCGCCGCAAAGGGTCCAGATTTGGGCGCTGGACCCATCCGCTTAGCCTGTCACAGTCAGTGTAATGTAGCCTGGCACCGGGATAAGCTCTGGGACCCAGATATGGCGCCTGGGAATAACCACTTTCAAAATCTTAGAAAAGCTATAAAAAACAACCGTTTAGGGCTGATGTTTAAGCCTGCTGAGACGGCTGCGTCTACAGAGCTAAGCTCTTCGGCAACGGATACTGCCCGAGAGCAGCAATTCCGGAATCATATGGCCAGTACGCTCAAGGAACAGCGTTTGCGTATCTCCACCCTTAACAGCCAACATAAACTGCAAGTAAAAACGCTTCAATTGGAGCATCAAGAGCGCCTACAGCAGTATCGCCAGCAGCACTTTGAGCAGGTGCAAGGCTTGAACGATAGTGAGCAGCGAAATGCTCAACTGAAGCAGACAATTGACGCTCAGGCGCAGAAAATTGAAGGTGTGCGAGAATATTTTGAGCATAAGCTCGCCAACGCACAAACAGGCGAGGCGGCCCAGCTTGAAGCGCTAGAGGCGAATTTTGAGCTAGAATTAGAAGCAAAGATTGAAGCCGCGTGTACCGAGCTGAAAGATCAGTTGCAAATGCGCGAACTGGAATTACTTTATCGTCGCGAGCAAGAAAATAGCTTTCAAGAAGAGATAAGGGGCTTGCGGGAAGAGAAGCAGGCCATTATGGCTAACAGCGGTGACCAACTCCTGTCCCGTCTGAGCTTGTCTGGCGTCAGTTTCGTGACCTTTTTGCCGGGGGCGGGGCACATTACCGTTCCAGTAGACGATATGGGTAAATATATCGAAAACCCACAATCTTACGCCGCGGGAAAAAGTGGGGTGAGTTTGGACCAATACCAGCAGTGGCATAAGCACCATCAGCTGCCTCAGTGTCAAGCTTTAGCCGAAGGTGGCAACATTTGTGGTGCCAATATAGCTCGAGTCGCCGCCCCTCGTGATTTTCATGCGGGTGAAAATGACCGATGCAAGCATCACCAGGCGGACCCAATACCTGCGCTTAAAAGGGTTCGTTCATAGGTAGAGCGGGATTATGCAATTTACGGTTGATCAATCACTGTTGGCGCAAGCCGCAACAGTGCCTTTGCAAGTCATACACTGGCCTAGAATGGAAGCGCACGGCATTCAAGTGCTTGTCAGGCGTGACGACTTAATTCACCCTCAATTATCCGGAAACAAATTCTATAAATTGCACCACAACTTAATGGAAGCAAAGCGCCAAGGGCACGATACGATACTGAGCTTTGGCGGCGCGTGGTCAAACCATCTATACGCATTGGCCGCCGCGGGCAAAATTCACGGTATTAAAACCCTTGGAATTGTTCGTGGCGAACCCCAGCCGACGGCCATGTTAAAAGATGCTCAAAATTTTGGTATGAAGCTGAAGTATTGGACTCGAGAGCAATTCAGGCAGAACAAGGGTGAGCATATTGACTCTGGGCTCTTTGATGAGTTATTGAATGAGTTTGGTCGTTTTTATACGATCCCCGAGGGCGGCTCAAATGTTTTGGGCGCAAAGGGTTGCGCCGCTATCAGTATGGCCACTGAACTGGCTCTAAATGGCGATTTTAGTGATATATGTGTAGCTTGCGGCACCGGGGCTACCTTGGCGGGAGTGGCTGCGGGGCTTAGCGCTGACAAAACTGCGTGGGGTTTGTCTGTGCTAAAAGGTCAGGGTAGCATGGCCCAGGAAGTAGCCAATTTGGTAGGCACCTTGTGTGGTAAAGACTCACGGCAATGGCACCTTGTCAAAGGGTACCATGGAGGAGGCTACGCAAAACTCAAGCCGGAGTTAAGGTCGTTTATGTTGAATTTTGAAGCCCAAACAGGTCTGCTACTCGACCCTATTTACACCGCAAAACTATTTGCAGGTATAGAAACTATGGCAGCCGAAGGTGTTTGGAAGGCGGGCAGTCGTCTAGTGGTTGTGCACTCTGGAGGCCTTCAGGGGCGACGGGGATTCGAAGGACTCACTCCCGAGGCTGAAAACGTCTCGCTTGAATATTAAAGGACTTATTACACGGCTATGGATACCCAGACTTTCAATTACGATATTGCCAAAACGCTGATTCCCGTAAACGCCATGAGCAGCGCTCACTTGAGCGAGCTGCTGCCCCATTGTGAAGTGGAGTATGTATTCAAGGGTAATGAAATTTTTGAGCGCGGGTGCTACAAGCGAGAACATGTTTACGTTTTACACGGAGAGGTTGAGCTGGTAAATGCAGCAGGTTCGGTCGAAAAGTTGTCACTGCAATCTAGTATGAACCCGCTCAGTCATCATTTTCCCCGGCAGTATACCGCCCGCGCCACCAGCGATTGCAGTATTGTGCGAATCAATAGTGAAAAGCTGGATCGCTTGCTGACTTGGAGTCAAATAGCCGATTACCTTTTGTTGGACATCAGTAGCCAACGTGACTTAGATGAGGATATGCACTGGATGACAACAGTGCTTAAATCCAATTTGTTTCACAAAGTACCTCCTACCAACGTGCAAAAAATATTTTCTCGGTTAACACCATTGCTTGTTTCAAGCGAGGAAGTTATTTTACGCCAAGGTGAAATTGGCGATGGTTGTTATTTCATTAAAGAGGGGCGTGCGGTGGTGAGCCAATCTCCAGACGGCGTAAAAAAACCAGAGCCCGTAGCCAGTATTCAAGAGGGGCGTTGCTTTGGTGAAGACGCTTTAGTGAATGATGCGGTGAGAAACGCGACGGTTAGAATGACCTCGAACGGTGTGCTGATGCATTTGCGTAAACGTGATTTCATCGACCTTTTGAAAGAGCCTGAGGTGGCGACCATCACTCGAGAAGATTTTGAAAAAAATAGCGCAGACTACGTTTGCATTGACGTCAGAACTGACGCTGAATACAGTGAAGGGCACCTGGACTCTTCGGCTAATATTCCCTTGAATCTCTTGCGCTTAAAAACCCGGCAGCTAAATTCAGAAAGAAGTTATTTGATTTACTGCGATACAGGTCGTCGCAGCAAGGCGGCTGCGTGGTTGTTGTCAGAGCAGGGTTTTAAGGCCTTTGCCTTGGATGGCGGACTGGACGGAAAACCCAATCAGAAATCGCGTGCAGATAACGTGCTATATTTCCAAGATTACGTTTTACGTAATGGTATGGCGGTGGCTGGCCAGTAATTTGGCACAACGAAATAGCGGGCGCGTTCCTCCCAAGTTACACCGTCGGCCAATAAGCGGAGTCTGGCCAGAAGAATTGGGCGGTGGCTAAGGCGAGGGTTGTGGGCCAATCTTGCCCGTTTTTGGGCGTGGATATCGCTTGTGCTTAAAGCGTTTTCACTGGAAAAATATTCTTCAATTGCCGCAGCTAGCTGTTCGCGGTTCAGTATGTCCCCATTGAGTTTTGCAGGGCTCAACCACAGGTTCTTGTCTAAAAAATGCCAGCCTTGATCAGCGAAATCTGGGTTTTCACATAACTCTAAAATTTGTGTCTGTGTTAACCAATGCCCCTTGTTGTGCTCCGGGTGGGCAATGCTGGGTGAAGGGGAGCTTGAAGGCATTGGGTAGAACAAATACCCCGTCATCAATAAGCATACAGTAATTCCATTTACCCCCTGTTTGGCCAGCTCGGCTTTTCCTTCCGGCCACTCCCCCAAAGCCAACTGGTGGCTTCGCAGACGGTCCACTTTTTTGTCTAGTCGGTCATTGGCATTGGGGCCTATCCAGTATTGAGCTGATGTGTGCGAATCTTGATCGCTTGTTCCCAAATAGAACTTCACCGCTGTTTCAATATGCAAGGTTTGGGAGCCGTGTTGGACAATGAAATCGAATTCGCCCAAAGTTTGTTTGGCACTTCCTCCTGTAGGGCGATTAACCTGCAAATTTTGCGCAATGAGGGTGAAATCAGGAAAAAAACGAAAGAAAAAGCCGCACAAACCCTCGAAATATATACCCAAGCGAGGGCTTTTGAGTGTTTCAAGGTAGCGTATTAACTCCACCGGATTAGCGTCGAGCTCGCTTAGCCAAAGGCGTAGCGCGTCGGGGTTTAAATCTCTAGCCGGCCATAATACGCAGACCTTGGAGTCCCGAGGCAGGTCAATTAGAGGAGGGCTGAACAGCATCCAGGCAAGATCGCGGACGACCTGATTCTTGAGTTTTGGGGCATACATAGAGCCACCTTAACATGTCATTAGGCGATAATATCGGCTTAAATGCTGCCATTTACTGGAAACTTACCGCTATAATGATCGGTCAACTCAAACGAAGTAGGCATTTAATGGCAGAATTTAACACAATAGGGCTGATTGGGCGCTTAGGCAGTGAGCGTGCTGTTTACTCCATGAAAAGGCTTATTAAGTACCTATTAAGCGAAGGCCTTACTGTAACTCTAGAAGAAGAGACCGCCAGCCTACTGCCGAATCATGATTTATCGGTGTGTAACAAAGAGCACTTGGGCAAAGATTGCGACTTGGTCATTGTGGTGGGCGGCGATGGTAGTTTACTCGGTGCGGCAAGAGCTTTGGCTAAGCACTCGGTGCCGCTGCTAGGGGTTAACCGTGGGCGCTTGGGCTTCCTCACCGATATCACGCCTGACGAAATTGAAAGCAAGGTTGGCGAAGTGCTGGCTGGCAAATACCTCATGGAGTCGCGTTTTCTACTCGATATGCATGTAATACGCAACGGCATTCGAGTTGAAGGGGGAGACGCGCTTAACGACGTGGTGATTCACCCCGGTAAGTTTATTCGAATGATTGAATTTGAACTCTATATTGATGGCCAGTTTGTCTACAGCCAACGCTCTGACGGAATGATTGTTTCAACGCCTACAGGTTCTACGGCCTATGCCCTAAGCGGCGGCGGCCCAATTATGCACCCTAAACTCGATGCTATGGTGCTAGTGCCGCTTAACCCTCATACCTTGAGCAGTCGACCAATTGTGGTGGACGGTAGCAGCGAAATAAAAATTAAGATTGGTGAGCACAACTCAGCCTACCCCCACGTAACTTGTGATGGTCAAACCCATTTGGTGACTCAGCCTGGAGACGAAGTACACATCATCAAGAAGCCTCATAAGCTGCAGTTAATACACCCTTTGAATCATAATTTTTATGAAATTTGCCGTTCAAAATTAGGGTGGGGCAGCCACTTAGTTGACTAGCGCATACGACATTATTGGCGACATACACGGGTGTGCAGAGACACTGGTCCGGCTGCTGGAGCGAATGGGTTACCAAAAAGTTTGCGGCGTGTATCAACACTCCAGCCGCAAGGTGATTTTTTTAGGAGACGTGCTTGATCGCGGCCCACGTATTCGCGAGGCCCTACAGTTGGTGCACGATATGGTGATGGCGGGGCACGCCGAGATGATCATGGGTAACCACGAGTATAATGCGATTGGCTATTGCACCAAGGCACGCCCAGGTTCCGGACGAGAATATTTGCGCGAGCATGACGAGCGCCACACCCGCCAAATCGCAGAAACGTTAGAGCAGTTTGCCAATCACCCCGAAGATTGGAAGGCCTATTTAGCTTGGTTTAAGGACTTGCCGCTTTTTTTGGAAAAGCCCAGTTTTCGGGTGGTGCACGCTTGTTGGGACAACGATCTTATCAGCCGTTATTTACGGCAATATCGTAGCAACCAAGTTGATATGGATTTTATTCACGCCTCAGTGGATAAACTCTCATTTGCAGGTATTTTAATGGACCGCTTAACACGTGGTACCGATATGCCCTTGCCTGGTGGCGGTTCTATGACAAGCAAAGACGGTTACGAGCGGCAGTTTTTTCGGACGCGTTTTTGGGGCAATGAACCGAAAGTCTATAATGACGTGATATTTCAGCCAGACCCTCTGCCCAATGAAATTGGTGAGCTTGCCATAAGCGAGGATGACCGCTCGAGAATTAGTCAATACAGTGCAAGCGCAAAACCACTGTTTGTGGGTCACTATTGGCTAAATGAGTCGCCTAAACCTCTGGCCGCAAATGTGGCATGTTTAGATTACAGTGCCGTTAAATATGGTCGTTTAGCCGCCTATCGCATGGATGGAGAGGCGACTTTATCTACCGACAAATTTGTTTGGGTATATGTGGATCAGCATCACGTGGACGAAGCTCCTCACGAGGGAGGCCCCAATGAGTTGGGTTAAAGCCGCCTCTTTATCGGCCGACCTGGACCTGGCCGCAATGAGCGCATACCTGCATCAGCAGGGCGTGAATCATAGAATCAGCGAAGAGAGTGGAGCTCAAGTGATTTGGGTTCAACATGGAGGGCATGCTGCCGCGGTTTTGGAGCTGGTGGAGGGGGTGAGTCGTGGGGACGTGCAATTTAATGTGAGCGAAAGCGCGGCCGACAATAATCCCGCCTCCTCAAACTCTTGGGTCTCCCAGACAGGTCGTTTTCCCGCCACATTGTGCTTACTCGTGCTCGCGATATTTGGGGCTTTGTTGGTTGAGTTCAATCCTAGTTTATCGCTAGTGCGTTGGCTGACCTATCAAGATATTCATGTTGTTGGCAATCGGCTTGGTCTAGGAACGGTCGCTCAAATATTCAGTGAGGGACAATATTGGCGTTTGGTTACTCCTATATTTCTTCACTTCAGCCTGTTCCATATTTTGTTTAACTGTTTGTGGCTGTGGGAGTTTGGTCGTCGCTTGGAGGGTTTTTTGGGGCGCTCACGCTTCCTGAGTTTGGTGCTATTCACAGGCATCGCGTCTAATTCTACTCAATATTTTTGGCAGGGACCGTCGTTGTTTGGGGGTATGTCCGGCGTGCTCTACGGCCTTTTAGGTTACTTATGGATTCGCAATAGGCTACAGCCCGACCCGCGGATTGCACTGCCCAGTGGAGTGATCATCTTCATGCTAGTGTGGCTGCTTGTGGCCGCTTCTGGTTTTGTGGATATGTTCATAGGCGGCAGCGTCGCGAATGCAGCTCACGTCGGCGGCTTACTCGCGGGCATGTTGGCAGCTTTTGCTGCAAGTCGAGATAGGCCTTAGCCTCTAGCATTGCTATAATCGCCCGCTGAGCTCTGATATGGGCGAAAACCACATTACTTTTTTTGGAGAATACTCTTGGATTTCAAGGAGTTGCTGGAATCTGTCAACCCAGATACTTACCAGTCACTAAAGCGAGCTGTTGAGTTGGGCAAGTGGCCAGACGGTAAAAAAATTACTCGCGAACAACGGGGTTTGTGCCTGCAGGCGGTTATTAGCTGGGAAGCGAGTAATTTGCCAGAAGACGAACGCAGCGGCTACATTCCACCCAAAAAACACAGTCATTGCGGCGGTGAGGGTGAGCTTGCAGAGCCCGAAGAAAAAACTTTGAAGTGGCAATAGATCATGCTTGATGTTTTAGCGCGCGGTAACACTGCGAAAATGGAATCGGTCTTGCCTGCTGAGGCAAGTGCGCCCATTGAATATTACCTGCCTTTAGGTGAACATCGCGTTCATTTGAATCCTTATGTCGGACAGAAGGTACAGTTGAAATTTGCAGGCCAAATTCACTGCAAGCACTGCGGCCGTAAAACCAATAAGAGTTTTAGTCAGGGCTTTTGTTATCCTTGTTTTAGCAAGTTGGCTCAGTGTGATCTTTGTATCATGAGTCCTGAGAAATGCCATTACGACGAAGGTACATGTCGAGAACCTGAGTGGGCTGACGAATTTTGTATGAGTGACCATATAGTGTACTTGTCGAATTCTTCAGCACCTAAAGTGGGGATCACTCGTATTTCGCAGATACCTACTCGTTGGGTTGATCAGGGGGCAATTCAAGCTCTGCCGATCTTTCGCGTGAAAACACGGCAGCATTCGGGTTTTGTGGAAGACGCTTTGCGTGAACACATAGCGGACAAGACCAATTGGCGTGCTTTATTAAAAGGCGATGCTGAAAAAGTAGATTTACCGGCTTTAGCCGATCGCTTGATCGACCAGTCGCAGGAAGATTTAGAATTTTTTGTCGAGAGTTATGGCTTACAGGCACTGCATCATATAAGCGGTGTAGAGGTGCAAGAGCTGGTATATCCGGTATTGGAGTATCCCAGTAAAGTCGTCACCCACAATTTGGATAAAGTACCCTTGGTAGAGGGCACCTTGTTGGGTATCAAAGGTCAATATTGGATCTTGGATACCGGAGTGATCAATATTCGCAAGTACAGCGCTTACGATCTGGAATTTTCAGCCGCGTAAAACGAATTAATACCTTAGGGGAATGCGTAATGGGTGCAAGCACCATCTACTTGAAAGACTACAAAGTACCGCCGTTTTTGATTGATAAAACGGAACTGACCTTTGACCTACAAAATGAATATACAACGGTACAGTCAACATTGCATATGCGCCGGAACCCTGAGTGCGTGCAGCTTTGCCCGAAACTCGAGTTGAACGGTTTAGAAATGCAGTTGATGGAGCTGCGTATTGACGGCAGAGTGCTTAGCAAAGACTGCTATGCGCTCACCGATGAATTGCTGACCTTGTGTGAGTTGCCGGCGAACTTTATTCTGGAATGCCAAACTCGAATAAAACCCCAAGAAAATACTTCCCTTGAAGGTTTATATCGCTCACGCACGATGTATTGCACTCAGTGTGAGGCTGAAGGTTTTCGAAAAATTACCTACTACCTCGATCGCCCCGATGTGATGAGTGAGTTTGTCACCACCATCAAGGCTGACGAGACCAACTTTCCAGTGCTCTTGTCAAACGGTAACCCCATCGACGCGGGCAAAAGTGACGACGGCCGTCATTGGGCGACTTGGCATGACCCCTTCAAAAAACCCGCTTATCTCTTTGCTTTAGTAGCGGGTGATCTGGAGCGCGTAGACGACAATTTCCTCACGGCCTCCGGGCGCGAAGTTAGCTTGCGCATTTTTGTTGAAGGCAAAGATGTCGATAAAGTTGATCATGCCATGACTTCTTTGAAACATTCTATGCGCTGGGATGAAGAGGTATACGGTCGAGAATATGACCTAGATATTTTCATGATTGTGGCTGTCGATGATTTCAATATGGGCGCCATGGAGAACAAAGGCCTCAATATTTTTAATACCTCTTGTGTGCTTGCGAAACCAGAAATAAGCACCGACGCTGCCTATCAGCGAGTAGAAGCTATTGTTGCGCACGAGTATTTTCACAACTGGAGCGGCAACCGCGTAACCTGCCGCGATTGGTTTCAGCTAAGCTTGAAAGAGGGCTTTACGGTGTATCGTGACGCCGAGTTTTCTGCCTATATGGGTTCTCCAACGGTAAAGCGGGTTGAAGACGTAAGTTTTTTGCGCACCGCACAGTTTGCTGAAGATGGTGGTCCGATGGCACACGCTGTGCGGCCCGAATCCTATATGGAAATTTCTAATTTTTATACCCTAACCATTTATGAAAAAGGCGCCGAGCTGGTTCGGATGATTGCCAATTTGTTGGGCCCCAAAAATTTCCGCGCAGGTTCTGACCTATACTTTGATCGCCACGATGGGCAAGCGGTGACCACCGACGATTTTGTTCAGGCAATGGAAGACGCCTCAGGTAAAGACCTTACCCAATTTAGACGCTGGTATTCGCAGGCCGGAACTCCCGTGTTAAATGTTGAGGGTCACTATGACGCTGAGGCACAAACCTTCACTTTAAAAGCGACCCAAAGTTGCCCGCCAACTCCTGAAAGTGAGCATAAGTTACCGTTCCATATTCCTGTGGCTATGGGCTTATTGGGCGATGCAGGCGAACTGCCTTTGTATTTGCGCGGAGACGAAGCTCCCGGTGAGAGCAGCGACAATACACATCGCGTTTTAGAGATCACAGAAGCGGTACAAACCTTTGTTTTTGAACGTGTCGCCGAGCGTCCGGTGCCCTCACTATTGAGAGCGTTGTCGGCGCCCGTGAAGTTACAGTACAACTACAGTCGTGAAGACTTAACCTTGCTTATGCGCGCAGACAGCGACGGTTTCAGCCGGTGGAACGCCGCCCAGCAATTAGGTGTTGCAGTGATTCACGACGCCATGCAAGCCTGGAAAGCTCAAGCACCCATAGCCGTTGATCCACTCTTGGTGGAAGCCTATCGCACAGTGTTGAATGACAGCAGTCTCGACAAGGCAATGGTTGCCTTGATGTTGACCTTGCCCACAGAAGCTTATCTCAGCGAGATTGCCACAGAGATTGACGTGGACGCTATCCACCACGCTCGTGATGGGGTGAAACGTGCCCTAGCCAAAGCACTCAAAAATGAATTCATTGGTATTTATGAGTCTTATGATCACAGTGTGCCTTACGCGCCGACGGCTGCCGACATTGCCGCGCGCAGTTTGTGTAACATTGCTTTAGGCTATTTGATGTCGAGTGGCGATGCTCACGTTCTTGATAAGTGTTATCAGCAATATCTGGCGTCTAATAACATGACGGATGTTATGGCGGCACTGGCCAATTTGGTCAACAGCCGTGATGAGGCGGCTAATTTACAACGCCGCAAGGCTCTAGATGATTTCTACGATAAGTGGCAATCGGAATCACTCGTGGTAAACCAGTGGTTGAGCGTGCAGGCAACTTGCACTTTGCCCGGTGCATTGACGCGGGTTAAGGCTTTGATGGAACATCCAGCTTTTGATATTAAAAACCCGAATAAAGCGCGCTCGGTTATCGGCGGTTTCTGTGCGGGCAACGCGGTTAACTTTCACGCTGAAAATGGTGAAGGGTATGAGTTTCTGGCCGATCAAATCATTGTATTGAATGCCCTTAATCCACAAATAGCGTCTCGTTTGCTGACGCCGCTGACAAAATGGCGGCAGTACAATTCTGCGCGCCAAGCCCTAATGCAAGATCAGCTTCAGCGTATTTTGCGGGCGCCTGATTTGTCGAAAGATGTCTATGAGGTTGTGAGTAAGAGTTTAGGCGTTTAATGCTGGAATACAGCCCGCTTTTACTTGCGCTGTTGGTTGCCACAGGTTTTATCGCAGGCATTATCAATACCCTGGCTGGAGGAGGTTCTAGCTTAACCATTCCAGCTTTATTGTTGTTAGGGCTGCCCGCAGATGTGGCTAATGCCACAAACCGAGTAGGGGTGTTTTTACAGTGTTTAGTGGGCACTCGCGGCTTTTATAACGCCGGGCGCTTGGACACTGCCGATATGGGGCCAGTGTTAGTGCCAACGCTATTAGGTGGTTTACTGGGGGCGATTCTCGCGGCCTTCTTACCCGTGTGGGTGTTGAAACCCATGCTGCTGGGCTCGATGGTATTAACAGCGCTTATTATCTTACTTCGTCCCGCGGCGATTGCGCCACCAGACGGCACGCCCGTTAGAAAAGTGAATGATTCTATTGTGGGCTGGATGGCGCTGTTTATTGCTGGAATATATGGCGGTTTTGTTCAGGCTGGGGTGGGCTTTATTTTGATTGCAGCTCTGTCGGGTGTTTTACGCTACGATCTTGTCCGCAGCAATGCTTTGAAGATGCTGTGTAGCTTGGCATTTACCTCGGTGGCGTTGGCGCTGTTTGCCATTGAGGGAATGGTGCTGTGGTTGCCGGGTTTGATCCTAGGTGTGGGAACTATGGCGGGGGCAATGGTGGCCGTTAAGTTGGCGATAAAAATCAGCCAAAACACGTTAAAATGGTTTGTATTTATTATGACCTTAGTGACTTGTAGTGCCGCTATGGTTTTCTAGAGCATTCCTGAGCTGTCGACCTCTAGTAGTCCCCAGCTTAAGACGCAAAAGCACCGTTTTTCTAGGGACTTATTTCTATCTAATTTAGGTGCACAGGCTAATTTGTAGGGTACAGTGCTTTTAGCTTGGAGCCCGATTCTCTACGGGTTACTTTCTTGCTGCGTAAATCTTTCACCAAATTTAAAAACTTGTCTGCAGGCCAGGGCTCACTGTTCTGAGTGCCACGATAAATGCTCGCGTCTAATTCCTGCAGTAGGGCATCAGCGTCCTCGCTATCAAAGTGCTGGCCAACAGTTGTCAAATTAGTACTGTGCTTGTTTGGCCATCGGCTGATGCCCCAAGCGATAATCTTTTCTCTAGTGGCGGCAAGATCGCCATTCTTACAGGCCTCTGTCATGGCTTGAAACGCTTTTTGTTCGTCTTCATGTTCCGTGCGCAAGCTAGATTGATGTTCAATCTTGGAATCGATCAAGCCCTTGTTCACTCTATTTTTTAAGCGCCAGTAGGCGATAAATAGAGCCAGACTCAGCAGTGCCAACACAGCGGAAATTGTCATCCAAAGTAAGGGGGGAGCGCTGTTCTGCTTGGTATTTTCCTCGACCTGAGTGGGTGTTTGGGGAAGTGGGGCTGGCAAGGCTTGGGCGTAATCCACGCCGGCCGCTTCAGCAACCTCTACCTTAATGGCCGGTAGCGTCGTCTTTTCTTGGCGCTGGGTATCGGTATTCCACCAGCTAAGAGATATTGCCGGGAGTGTCAGTGGCCCGCTTTTCATAGGTACTACTGCGATGGTTTCAGTTCGCAAGCCGGTAACCCCTTGTTCCACGTTTTGATCTTGGGTTTGTGCTTGGTCGGGATAGTATTTTACACCTGGTTCAGCGGCAAATTTCAAGGGGGGCAGCTGCGCGCCGGTTAAACCCTTGGCCGCGAGGGTGATCACGCGAGTGATCGGCTCGCCGACTTTGAAGGTGCTAGGGTCGCTGCTCCATTCTTCATTTAAGCTGAGTTGGCTGCTAGGTAACCAGCTCGAGCCGGTGAAAGACGCTTCAGCCGGTTTTACTGTAACCGTCAGTGGTTGGGTTCTAAGGCGTTTCATCTCGCCCGTCTGGGTGCCAAAAGGGTCAGACCATGGGTCTCTAACTCGGCCTTTAGTCGCTACCGAGTAAATGAGTGGTGGTATTTCAAGTACGCCACTGGTTTGAGGGAAAAGTGCGTAGCGTATTTCTATTACCGCGTAGGGTTTATCGTTGAGTCTTTTTTGGTAGCGCTGTTCAGACAGCTCCACAAGCAAGGCATCGTCCACGGTGAGTTCGTCTGAATTAATACTGCGTAAGTTGATGGACGTGAAAAGTTTGACGGTAAAAATAATCTGTTCTTGAACGTGCACAGAGCTTTTTGAAACGCTAGATTCTATGAAGATGTCTTTGCTGGAATTATTACTGGGCTCCGTTTTTTTAACTTCTACCACCAAGGCCTCACTGTATATCCCTTGATAGTTCACCGATGGAATGAGAAGTTGACCCACCTTTTTGGGAGAGAGTATCAGCTTCCATTCGGTGAACGATTCCGCTTTGCCATTGACGCTTCGGTATTGCGAGCTGCGATTGTTGCTGATTATGTCAAAATTCATATCGAGCGCAGAAAAATCAGGCCCCTTACCATTGGCCTGAGTATCGAGTTTCAAGGTGAGTTGAAGCGTTTCCTCCAGGTCGATGGTGCTGCGGTCGACACTTGCTGTCAACGAAATCGCCAGCGCGATTGCTGGGCAGAGCAATAGAATCGCGGTGGCTTTACTCAGGCAGAGGAGGGCTTTCTTTAGCATGTTCCTAGACTCTTTGGTTGTGCGTGTTTGTTCTGCTTCAGTGAATCAAAGCGATTTTTGATCTTAGGTATTTACCAGCGTTCATTAGCATCATTGTCGGGGGGTAACCAATCGCCACGCTGATAGTCTTTGCGCAGCTGTCGATGCTGATACTGAAATTTTCTTCTCAGTAAACCACCGGGGTCGTCAGGCACCTGTCGCAACCATTGTTCCAGAGCTTGTTGTTGCTCGGGATCTAGTTCTGATTCAGTGGCTTCCTGAGGGGTCGGCTCGCTTTCGCCTTCCTGTTGAGGCTCTTCAGCTTCTTGGTTTTCTGGTTTACCGTTTTCAGGGTCTTTCTCAGAATCTTCCTCAGGGTCTTTCTCAGAATCTTCCTCAGAGTCTTTCTCAGAGTCTTTCTCAGAGTCTTTCTCGGATTCTTGCTGTTCGTTGGAGTCTTGCGGATCCGAGTTCCCACCTTCTTCATCGCTAGGTTCTTGCTCACCTGACTGATCTTGGTCTTGTGGGTCTTGTTCGCCTTCACCCTGGTTTTCTTGGTCCTTGTCTTCCTTATCTTGATCTTGATTCTCTTGTTCTTGCTTCTCTTGCTCCTGCTTTAACTTTTTGACCAGTTCACGGTTAAACTCGGCATCTTCAAAGTCAGCTTGTGTTTCTAGAGCCAAGGTATAGGCGTCGATAGCTTTGTCCAGTTTTCCTGCTCGCGCCAGGGCATTACCGCGATTGTAGTGGGCATTGGCGCTAGAACTTGTCGCAAACGATTTTGTAGCTGATTCGTAATCTCCTGCTTGATATTGCGCAGTACCTTTCCAGTCGGAATTTTCAAATTCCTTAGCCGCTTGTTCGGCCTTGCCATCGGCTAAACTGCGCTGGCCTTGTTGGTCTTTGGTGTACCAAAGGTCATCCCAGCCGAAAGCGTGGCTCTTCTGGGGTAGACTGAGCAAGGGCACAAAGACGAGGCAGATAAGCACGCCCCGGCGAAACAAGTAGGCGATCACGGGCAGCAGTAGCATTGTCAACCAGTGGCCATATTCGCGCCAATTATCAAACTCTCGCTCAAGCTCACGGGTTTTTTCTTCCAGGCTATCAGGCAGGGCCATGAGCCATTCTAAATCTTGATTGTCGGGTCGCAGGTCAGCGTAGCGCCCGTTCTTCTGTGCACTCAGATGCTGAAGGGTGGGTCTGTTTAATGAGGCAATAACAATATTGCCGCGGCTATCTTTCGCGAAGCCACCTTCACCATAGGGGATGGGGGCGCCTTCAGCTGTGCCAACGCCTAAAATTGAAACGCGAATGGCAAGCCCCTGCAAACTCTTGATAATAGCGCTTGCCGCGGAGCTGGGAATTTCATCGCTGACAATTAAAATGTCGCCTTGTTGTAGCCCTGCGTCCTTCAGCAGTGCCAAGGCTTTCTCCACTGCCATCTCTGGGTTATTGCCCTTCAGTGGCATAATACTGGGGTGTAAGGCGGGTAATAAGCTCTCTAAGGTCGCAGTATCATCGGTAAGCGGAGCCACCACATGCGCTTCGCCAGCATAGGCGATTAAGGCGCTCAGACCTTCATTGCGCAACCGTAATAAATCGATAAGTTTGTGGCGGGCGCGTACTAAGCGAGAGGGTTTGATGTCCTCGGCCAACATAGACGGCGATAGGTCAAACAGTATGACCAACGCACTTTCTTTTTTGTGAATGGGCACGGTAATCTTTTCCCACACGGGGCCGGCTAGGGCGACACAACAAATGACCCATGCCATCAGCAAGGCAAGTAAACCGCGACGGCGGGTCGGTGCGAGAGTCCCTTCGATAAGGTGAGGTAGCAGTTCCGGTGCAATGACTTGTTGCCAATTGTTTGCACTGCGCTGTAGACGAAACAAAAGGCCTAGGAGAATGATCACTGGCAGTAAACCCAGTAGCCACTCAGGGCGAAGCCAGTGAAATTCTTGCAAAGTATTCATCGACGGCCCGCCCTCGAGAGATGCAGGCAAGCCAACAACAAACTGCCAACAAAGGCTAAGGCCAAGGGCCAATAAAACAAGCTGCGCACTGGACGAAAAACTTCGTCGTTCTGTTCTACCGGCTCTAAAGTGTCGAGAATGGTATAAATGTTGTTGAGCTCCTCGGGGTTGCGGGCGCGAAAATAGCGTCCGCCGGTAGATTCGGCAATGGTCTTAAGGGTGTCTTCGTCCAAGTCGACCGAAGGGTTGATGCGGCGAGCGCCAAAGTTACTGCCAAACAGGCCAGGCACAGTCATTTCACTCGCGCCAACACCCACGGTATAAATTTTTATATGCTCTTGCTTGGCGAGTTCGGCCGCCTTTAAAGGGCTTACTTCTCCTGAAGTATTGGCTCCATCGGTGAGCAATATAAGCACTCGGCTGGACTCAGGGCGTAACCTTAGGCGTTTAACGGCAAGGCCTATGGCGTCGCCGATGGCGGTTTTTTCCCCTGCAAAACCCAGCTGGGCTTCCTGAAGTAAGGTGTTGACGGTGTTTCGGTCAAAGGTAAGCGGGGCCTGAAGGTAGGCTTGCGAGCCAAACAACACTAATCCCAAGCGATCGGATTCGCGCCTGATAACAAAATCGCCCACTACTTGCTTTACAACGCTCAGTCGGTTCACTTGAGTGTTATTGAGTACCATGTCCTCTGTGTCCATGCTGCCTGAGATGTCGACAGCGATGAGTAAGTCTCGACCACTACTTGGCAAACTGATGGGCTCGCCAATCCATTTTGGCGCGGCACTGGCCACTAAGGCGGCAAGCCAAACCAAGCTCAGTAGGGCAATACTCAGCTTGCTACTGCGCAAGCTGCTGGTGGCGTTGGTGCTTGTACTGGCCAAATCCTGATAAAAGGGCACCTTAAGGGCTGCGTCTTGCTGTTCTTTTATTGGCAGCAACCAGCGCAACAATAAGGGTAGAGGCAGCAAAGCTAGCAACCAGGGAAAGTCAAATTCAAGCAAGGGGCCGCACTCCAGAAGTGATTGACGTGTGGGAGCGTAGCCAGTGTTCCGCCAAAGCGTGGAGCTCGGTAGGGTTTGTGTCTATGTGTTTACGGTAGGGGCCAGTGATAAGAAGTTGACCTATGTCCGATTGAAAGCGATTGCTTGAGCCAGTTTCTGGCAGGGTGCTGTCTAGAAAAGCCAACCAAGTGTCACCGCTGGTACTGGCGGCATTGCTGTTGGGGTAGGCGCTTAAGGCTGTACGTTTCAGCAAGCTTGATAAATTCTGCAAATACACCGAAATATCCTGTTCATCCAAATATTGCTGCCAGTAAAGCGATATTTCACTGACAGCTTCTCTTTGGTACGCGCGAGCACGGCGAGTTTTTTGAATTTTCCGACTTAATAAATAAATGCAGACAAGCACTAGCGCCGCCAAAACCCACCAGCCCGGCGCTGGTGGCCACAGTGATATGGCATCAGGGCTCGCGAGGGCACGCAATTCAGCTAAAGGGTCGGCTTGGTTCATGGTCGAGCCTTCGGCTTCCGAGATTTCTTTCCATACAACTCTCTCATGCCGGTATTGAGATCATCGTGAGTGGCAAATGAGACCAGCGAGACGCCCATTTTTTGGCACGCCTTGGTTATGCGAGAGAGGCGTTGAGTAAAGCGGTCTTGAAAAGACTTGTTGATGGCTCGGTTGCCCGCTGCCAAGGAATGCCGTTGCAAACCGTCCGTTATGGTGAAGAGTCCAGATTTTGGCAAGTGGGTTTCCAGGTGGTCGTAAATATGGAAAAGAGTGACATCGGTGTGGCGCTGTAATTGAAACAGAGGTTCTTCACAGGCTTCGCTCCAGTCGTGAAAGTCACTGCTGATAAAGACAGCGCTGCCTGGTTTGGCGATTCTTCTCGCCTCTTCAATCATTTGCAGCAAGCTAATATCGTCGGCCTGAGGCACCGGGCTGCTCAATGCTTTGTTGAAGTCGCACAGTTGATGGATGAGTTCCAATACAGCGTGTTTGCTTCTTCGAGGACGAATGTCTTGTTGGCTGGTATTGCCAAATATCATTGCGCCCACGCGATCACCGTGTGCCAGCGCTGTCCACGCCAATAAGGTGCTGAGGTGGGCAGAACTCACGGACTTGAAACACTGTTGGCTACCAAAAAACATGGGCGAGCGCTGGTCGCTGATAATGAGAACGGGTCGTTCGCGCTCTTCAGTAAACAGCTTTGTGTGGGTGATTTGTGTTCTGGCGGTAACGCGCCAATCTATGTTTCGGATGTCATCGCCGGGCTGATAGGTTCTAACCTCTTCAAAGTCGATACCGCGGCCACGAAACCGCGTGCGCAAGCCTCCGGCCAAAGTGCTCGTGCTGGGCTTTCGAGTGAACAGCTGTAGACCTCTTGCAGCAAAGCGCAGTTGCAGTAGCGCTTTTAGCTCGCAATAGGCCCCAGAAGGGCGCAAATTGTTCGACATTAAGCGACGGGAACCTTAGCGAGTAATTCATCAATCACTTTGTCTGCGGTGATGCCATTGGCTTCAGCTTCGAAGCTCAAGATAATACGATGGCGCAAGGCGTCGTGAACTACGCTTTGCACGTCGTCAGGGCTGACAAAGTCTTTGCCATTAAGCCAAGCCATGGCTCTGGCACAGCGGTCAAGTGCAATAGTGCCTCGCGGGCTGGCGCCATATTCAAGCCAGTTCACTAGGTCTTGACTGTAAAGCGCGGGGTTGCGCGTCGCATTGATCAACTGAACAATGTATTCCTCGACAGCGTCGGCCATGTGAATGCTCAGCACCTGTTGCCGAGCTTCATGGATATCGGTTTCGGTAATTTTTTCGGGCGCAGCAACTTTAGTGGCGCTCGCTTCATCTCGCACAATTCGCAGAATCTTACGCTCGGCGGCAATATCTGGGTAGCCCACTTCCACATGCATCAAGAATCGGTCTAATTGCGCTTCGGGCAATGGGTAGGTTCCCTCTTGCTCAATCGGATTTTGCGTGGCTAACACCATAAACAGCTTCGGCAAAGGGTAGCTTGTACGGCCTACACTTACCTGACGTTCGGCCATTGCTTCGAGCAGAGCCGACTGCACTTTGGCGGGTGCACGGTTAATCTCATCGGCTAACACCAAGTTGTGAAAGATAGGCCCAGGCTGAAATTCGAAGGTGCCGGCTTCCGGACGGTAGATGTCGGTGCCGGTGATGTCGGATGGCAGTAAGTCAGGGGTAAATTGCACTCTGTGGAAGTTGCCTTCAATACCGTCAGAGAGCGATTTAACTGCTTTAGTTTTGGCTAATCCCGGAGCCCCTTCAACCAATAGGTGACCGTCGGCTAGAAGGGCAATTAACAGGCGTTCAATGAGGTGGGGCTGGCCCACAATTTGAGAGTCCAACCAACCTTTTAAGGCGGTAATTTGTGCGTGTTGAGTCATAGAATACTACTTTACACTTATTTTAATCATGGGTTACAAGTTATTGATCAGGCGTGATTTTAACGCGATTTCATTTTGCTTCAAGGACCATTTACAAGACTGTAACAAAATACCTTAGTTCCGTGCATAGTATCCTTTTATTTTGAGAGCGGCATGGTCTATGCTTAGGCCTGCTTATATCAATAAGAAGCTAGCCACCCGAAATAGCATAATAATTGCACAGAGACGTGAGCCCATGGCTTTCTGTTCTGGTCATTTGGAGACATTTATGGACATCAGCCTCGTAACCGCGGATAACAAAAACACCTTCCGAGAACAGCTCAATTCAGTCATAGGCGATCGGTTGAGCGGTAAGTCGGCTAAAGCGGTGCAAGCCTTCGCGGAGACTTATTACGAGCACTACCCTTTGGATGAGTTGGACGGGCGGCGCCTGAGTGATGTGTATGGTAGTTGTTTTGCTTGGTGGAATTACTGTCAGGGTTTTCCGACTGGCTCAGCTAAGGTTAGAGTATTCAACCCAAATCTGGAAGAAGACGGTTGGCTTTGCGGGCATACGGTCATTGCGGTACTGCAGAAAGATATGCCATTTGTAGTCGATTCCATTCGCATGGAAATCAACCGTCGCAATATTGCTATCCATACGGTTAATAGTCGTGTTTTGAATGTCTTGCGCAATGAGCAGCGTGAGCTGCAAAACGTTGTCGCAATCGAAGCAGAAACTAAAGCCAGTAAAGGGTGTACTTGGGGCAACGAATCGCTGGTGTACCTAGAAATCAATTTACACACCGATGAGGCCGAATTAGCCGAATTAGCTGAAAGTCTTCGCTCTGTGCTCACTGATGTTGATGTGGTTGTTGAAGATTATAAGCCCATGTCTGACGCGCTCACGGCCGCCTCTAAAAATTTGGCGTTTGCTGAGACTGAGGTGTCGGTTGATACGGTTAAAGAGAGCCGCGAGTTTCTCGATTGGTTGTGCGCCGGCCATTTTACATTGATGGGCTATTCTGAATACGAGTTTTTTGAGAGCAAGGGCGAGCGCTCTTTGCGAGAGATAGAAAGTAAGCGTTTAGGGTTATTTAAGCAGTCAGCCAAAGGGGCGAGCACCACTACCATGGATGACTTTAATCCAGGTATGGCCAGCTTCCATCTAAAACCACATGCCTTGGCTTTCTCAAAATCTTCTGTGCGTTCAAGGGTTCACCGGCAGGCCTATTCCGATTATGTGGTCGCGAAAAAATACAACGCCAAAGGTGAAGTGATTGGTGAAAGTCGTTTCCTTGGCCTGTATACCTCTCCTGTGTACACTCTGAGCCCTACAAAAATACCCCTCATTCGCCAGAAAGTGGCGCATGTAATAGAGCGCTCGAATATTGACGCCACAAGTTATTACGGGAAAGTCATTCGTCAGGTATTGGAAACCTTCCCTCGTGATGAGCTGCTGCAAAGCTCTAGCAATGAATTATTCGATACGGTTATGGGTGTATC